>DGRZ01000066.1:2488-25337 GCA_002391195.1 Fibrobacter sp. UBA4375
AGTCGTTGTCCTTGCCCTGTTCCTTGACGACCTTGCCCGCTTCCATGGACATCACGCGGATTTCTTCGTGGAGTTCCTGACGGTCGCCGCCGTTCTTCACACCTTCCATGATGATGTTTTCGGTAGCCATGAACGGGAGTTCGGCCATGATGCGCTTTTCGATAACCTTCGGATAAACCACGAGGCCGTTGGTGACGTTCTCGGCGATGATGAGCATGGCATCCATGGCGAGGAACGCTTCCGGAATGGCGAGGCGCTTGTTGGCGCTGTCATCAAGGGTGCGTTCGAACCACTGCGTTGCCTGCGTGAAGGCGGTGCTGTTCACCAGGGCCATCACGAAACGGGCCAGGGAGCAGATGCGTTCGCTGCGCATGGGGTTACGCTTGTAAGCCATGGCGCTGGAGCCGATCTGTGTCTTTTCGAAGGGTTCTTCCACTTCCTTGACGCCCTGCATGAGGCGCATGTCGGTAGCGAACTTGTGCAGAGACTGAGCGATGGAGCTGAGCACCTGGTTCACGCGGTTGTCCCACTTGCGGGTGTAGGTTTGGCCAGTGATGGTGAGCACGCGCTTGAAGCCCGCCTTGGCAGTCACGCGGCGGTCCAGTTCCATAATCTTTTCTTCGTCGCCGTTGAACAGGTCCATGAAGCTCGCCTGCGTACCGGTCGTGCCCTTCACGCCGCGGAACGGGAGAACTTCGATGAGGAAGTTCAATTCTTCGAGGTCGATGAGCATGTCCTGGAGCCAGAGGCAAGCGCGCTTACCCACGGTCGTGAGCTGGGCGGCCTGGAAGTGGGTGGCGCCGAGTTGGGCCATGTCCTTGTATTCCATCGCAAACTTGGAAAGCTTGTCCATCACGCGGCAAAGACGCTTGCGCACGAGAATCATGGCCTGCTGCATCTGGATAAGGTCGGTGTTGTCGCCCACGAAAGCAGACGTTGCACCGAGGTGGATAATGCCCTTGGCCTTCGGGCACTGCACGCCGTAAGCGTAAACGTGGCTCATCACGTCGTGACGGCGGCGCTTTTCTTCTTCTTCGGCGACTTCGAAGTTGATGTCCTTCTCGTGGGCCTTCAGTTCGTCCACCTGCTCCTGCGTAATCGGGAGGCCGAGTTCCATTTCGGATTCGGCGAGGTAAATCCACAACTTGCGCCAAGTCTGGAACTTGTACTGCGGGCTGAAGATGAAACTCATTTCCTTGCTAGCATAACGCTTGATAAGCGGGCTTTCGAATTGATCACGCATGATTTTATCCTTGTTTGAATTTAAAATTAGCAATTACAGTAAATCCGGATCGATGGTGGGCTCGTATCCAGGTTCTACAAAATCCTCGGGAGCGATTCCACGCCTACGGGCGGCCTTCTCCTGCTTGATACGCTTGCGTTCGGCGGCTTTGGCCCTGCGGTGAGCAGCCGTCGCCGCCTTTTCGGCATGACGCTGGGCACGGGTCTTTCTTTCTTTCAGTTCCGGAAACACGCATTCGTCGAACTTGTCCAGCGATTCTTCATCGAATTCTTCTTCATAACCTTCGTCAAAGCGGATGTCCGCATCAAAATCGTGGAACCCTTCGTCTTCGTCAAAGGTCGGAGCGTCTGCAGGACATTCCTTCTTCAAGAGTTTCAGCACCTGCTCGAAAGGCTTTTCCAGGGGTACCTTGAACTTCATCTTCTTGCCCGTGGTCGGGTGGATCAGTTCAATCTTCACCGCCTGCAATAGCTGGGCCGGAGCAATTTCCAGAACCTTGGCCGCAATGTCCTTCATCAGGGGGGACACGCGGTTCAGGCATCCATCGCGACCGTCATACAGCGGGTCCCCTACTACAGGATGGCCCATGTAACGGCTGTGTACGCGAATCTGGTGGGTGCGTCCCGATTCCAGTTGCAGCTCCAGAAGGGTCGCGAAGGCGAAAAACTTCTTTGCCACGTAGTGGGTACGGCTGGGCTTGCCGTCCTTGACCACCGCCATCTTCAGGCGGTTCTTGGGGTTCCTGCCGATGGGCGCATCGATGGTCCCTTCCAGGTCACGGACATGCCCCCACACCAGAGCATTATAGGTGCGGTGCAGCGTCCGGGTTTCAAGCTGGTGGGCCAAGTGCCTGTGGGCGGCATCGTTTTTAGCCACCACCATAAGGCCCGGCGTATCTTTGTCCAAACGGTGGACAATACCCGGGCGGAGCGGTCCGTTTACCGCCGAAAGATTTTCCTTGAAATGATACAGGAGCCCTGCCGCCAGGGTCCCGTTCTGCACTCCGTTTCCCGGATGCACCACCAGGTTGCGGGGCTTGTTCAGCACAACGATGTCATCGTCTTCGTAAACGATATCCAGCGGGATATTTTCGGGCTCCAGGGTGCTGGCTTCTTTTTCGGGAATCTTATCCACCACCACCACCATGCCCGTCTCTACACGGAAATTCTTGGGAGCCTTCGCACCGCCCACCTTGACTTCGCCTGCGGCAATCAGCTTTTGCACGTCGGTACGGGACACGTTTTCCATGACACCCACAAGGAACTTGTCGATGCGCTCACCGGAATGCTGTTCGTTTACGAGATAGTTCATAGTTAGTTATGAGTTGTCAGTTATGAGTTGTCAATTATGGTGGAAACAAAATATTTCACCGCTCATAACTCATTACTAGTTTAATGTTCGGTGCCTTGTTTTTCGTCCTTAATCTGTTTGTGCAGTTTTCGTAAAATCACAGGCGAAAGAATCACTACCGCCACGCCCACGGTCACGAAGGAATCCGCCACGTTAAATGTGGGGAACCGGGTCATGATAAAGTCGGGCAAATCGCAATCGATAAAATCCACCACCATGGAAAGCCGCATGCGGTCAATAAAGTTCCCCACAGCGCCGCCCAGAATCATCACCACGCCCAGACGACTCATCCAGTCCCGCTTGTCGATGGAGCGGTAGAACCACAAAAGCACGACGCTTGCCACAATGGAAATCAGCAAAAAGAAAAGCCATGGCGGCAAGAAAGGCATCAGGTCCTGAGGGCGGCTACTGAAGGCGGCGCCCTTGTTGAACACCAGCTGGAACCGAATCCATTCCCCAATCACGTTGATCACGTCGTGGTTCGGGGCGCCCGTATCGTTGGTAAAGCGCACCAGCGCCCACAGCTTTGTGAGCTGGTCAGACACAATGCTAAATACGATAACACCCAAATGGAACGGCCACTTGTTTATGACATCAATTATTTTCAAATTCCAGCTTCCTTCTTCAATTTCGCATAACTCTTGTCTATCCACTTATCCGAATAGAAATGCATCATGGTCTGCTTGATAATCCGCTTCACCGTTTCACGGGTGATTTTCACCTTCTGGTCCGTTGCAAAAATGCTGGAGCCATCGCCGATAATCTTCATGTTCTCTGCAGCCATGAACAAGGGCCACAGGCAGAATAGGCGGGTCCGCATTTTCACATTGGGCAACAGCTTGGTATAGGCGATGGCGTCGTCCAGATGACCCCAAGCCTTTTTCACCAGCTCTTCCATCACGGCGGCACGGCGCTTGTTGTAATCTTCCATGTCCCCCATAGGCGGCCCGAACATCTCGTAAGAACGCTTGAAGCCGTGACGGCGGCAAATTTCTTCGGGCACAAAGCACACCCGTCGGGAAGAATCTTCCACGCAGTCCTTCACGATGTTTGCCACCTGGAGTGCAAGGCCAAAACTCACATCCAGCTTTTGCAGTTCCGCCTTGCGGGCAGGGCCTATCAGTTTTGTATCGGCAGCAAAAAGGTTGGTGAGCAATTTTCCAACGATACCCGCCACGTAGTAACAGTATTCGTCAAGATCTTCAACGCGCTCCAGCGTAAACCAACCGGAGCTGAGGGCAGCCTCTTGCCTAAGGGCAAACTTCGCCATACCCTGGCACATTTCCACCGTCACCGCCCGCACCGGAGCGGCATACCGTTCGGGCAGTTTTTTAAGCAGGGGCACTACCACATGGGTGTGGAGGCACAGGTCCATGTAGGGGTGATCCGATTTATGCCAGCTGTCGGGCAAAGCCTTCTCAAAGGCGGCCACCGCCTCGTCAGAAAGCGCCGGTGTCTTGAAGATGGCAGAAAAAAGTCCAAGCACAATGTTCTTGCGAGATGCCGTCATCTCCGGGTCGTCTTCTACGGTATCGGCGATGCGCAGGTAAAGGTAGGCAAGCAAAATGCTCTTGTGCAGGCGCCCCTTAAGCACGTTGATATTCAAGGCAAACGTCCTAGAAACCTTCAGCAAAATATCTTCGGCGTATTTCCAAGCCGCCCGTCCGTCCAGGACGTTCTCCCCTACACCGATGGAATCCAATATGTTAGACATTCTACCTAGATCCTAACCTCTAAATCCTAGACCCTACCCTAGTAAACTTCCGCAAGGATATCAGGGGGAATCTTCTTGGTTTTCGCCATGGCGTTCACGTATTTCCAGAGCCTGCCGTGGGATTCCGCATGCCTCAGGTTCTTGGTAAAGCTCCAGATGGCACGATTGTGGATATCCGCCTCGCTCTGCATCTTGCCCTTGCTATCCGACTCGTAGTGGGCACGACGGTATTCCAGAAAATAGGCGGACTGGAAAATCATCGCCACCTTCCCTACGGCAAGACGGTACAGGACCATCGCAAGCACCAAGAACGCTATCGCCGACGCAAAGCCGTAAACCGCAGGAACCTGGGTCCACTTGTTCAGCGCCCAGACCACACCAATAGAAGAGCCCAGGGATACGACCAGAGAAAAAAGCACGTTCAAAAGACGATATATTGCCATCCGGGGGGAATTTTTTCCAAACTTTTCGGGCATGTAGGCCCATTTCTTTCCCTTTTTCACCATTTTCTTGAAAAACAGCGGATAGGAGCAACGCATAAACCAAAAAAACAGGGGAACCCACAAAACAAGGGGAATCCAGAACACGTAATCGAGACGGTCAAGAAACTGCATAAGTAACCCAAATGTAGTTATTTTCGTAAAATTTAAGGATTTTCCGCCTCAAACGGGAGGCATTTTGCCCTTCCCGACAATTACATATAAACTAACAAAGCGGTGGTATAAAGGTTCAAAAATTTACCCTATTCTGCCCAGACCCGATTTTTTAATTTTTTGACTATCAAGGACTTAGAGTGCCGGTTCGGGGTCTTTTTCGCCCTTTTTTGCAATCCTTTGACTTGAACTTATCAACAACAAAGGCTATTTTTCTAGATTGTAGGGCCTACCTGTTGATAGATTTGAAAACCCGGTCCACCGGTCAAGGATAGATGTATGGCAATTGAATGGGAAAGAAGTTTGAACTACCTCCGCGGAATGCTTTCTGATTCCGTGTTCAAAACCTATTTTGCTCAGACCAAGCTGATCAGCCAGACCACGGGACACGCCACCATCTCTATCCCTCCCGGATTGGACACGTCGGTCTATTCCGCCTACAAGGAACTTATCCGTCTCGCCTGGAAAGAAACCAACCACGACGACGTGGCCATGGAATTCGAGTTCCAGCCTCAAGAGGTTATTCCCCAGGCCGCCAAGAACGAAAACGAATCCTTCAAGGATTTCATCAAGCCTAGCGTTCCCCTTTCCAGTAGCTACCGTTTTGAAAACTTTGTGCCCGGCGACAAGGCGCAGCTGGCCTTCAACGCGGCCCTTGCCGTAGCAAGGAACCCCAACGGTTCCCAGTACAACCCGCTGTTTATTTACGGTTCCTCGGGCCTGGGCAAGACCCACCTGTTGCAGGCCATCGGTAACTACATCTTGGAAGAAAATCCGGCGAAGCGGGTCTGCTACCTGACCTCTGAAGATTTCTCCCAGCAGTACATGAAGAGCCTCCGCGAAGGTCGCGTCACCGAGATGAGCGATTTCTACCGCAACGAGGTCGATATCCTGCTCATCGACGACATCCAGAACTGGACCGGCAAGTACGAGACACAAAACGAATTCTTCTTGATATTCAATGCGCTGCATCAGGCCGGCAAGCAAATCGTGCTGACCTCCGACGCCCCCGCCGCCGAAGTCAAGAACCTGTCCGACCGTCTGGTGAGCCGTTTCGCCTGGGGCCTTACCGTTGACATCCAACCCCCCGAGGTAGAAACCCGCGAAGCCATCCTCCACAAGAAGGCCGAAGAGCGGCACTTGGAAATCAGCGACGAAGTTTTACATTATTTGGCAGAAAACATCGCAAGCAACGTCCGCTGCCTGGAAAGCGCCATCATCAAGCTGACGCTCCAGTCCAGCCTGCTGAACCACGATATCGACATGAGCATCGCCCAACGGGTGGTGACCGAAATCGCCCCCACCCTCCGCCGTCGCGTGAGCCTGGACTCCGTGCTCCATACGGTGTCTGCCCACTACGAAGTTCCCGAGGCCAAGCTGGTGGAATCCGGACGCGGCACCAAGGAAGTCTCCAAGGCCCGTCAGGTGGCCATGTATCTGATGCGCGAGCTTTCCCCCATCAGCCTCCAGAGCATCGGTTCCCGCTTTGGCGGAAAAGACCACTCCACCGTGGTTCACGCCATCAATTCTGTAAAAAAGGAAATGGCCTCCGACCCGAGCTTCGCCCGCCTTATCGAAAGCCTCAAGAATTCCATACACGACTAGGGTCTGTAAAAGCCTTTAAGCGTATTACAGCGTGTTGCAAATCGCAGCACGTTTTTCTAAATTTGGGCCCAAAATAAACAAGAACCAAAAGAGCCATTTATGGATCAATCGAAAATCAGAAACGTCGCCATTATCGCCCACGTTGACCACGGTAAAACCACCCTCGTCGATCAGCTTCTCAAGCAGTGCGGAACCTTCCACGAAGGCGAAGAAGTCAACGAACGCGTGATGGACAGCGACAACCTGGAACGGGAACGCGGCATCACCATCCTCAGCAAGAACACCAGCGTCATGTACAAGGGCTACCGCGTGAACATCGTGGATACCCCGGGGCACGCCGACTTCGGTGGCCAGGTGGAACGCGTACTCGGTACGGTGGACGGCGTGTTGCTGGTTGTGGACGCTTTTGAAGGCCCCATGGCCCAGACCCGTTTCGTGACCCAGAAGGCCCTGGAACTGGGACTTATCCCCATCGTGGTGGTGAACAAGATCGACCGCGACGGTTGCAACCCCCACGGCGCCCTCGACAAGGTGTTCGACCTCTTCTGCGAGCTGGATGCCAACGAAGAACAGCTGGACTTCGACAAGGTGTTCGGCTCCGGCCGCAAGGGCATCTGCAAGGCCGAGATGGAAGACCCGGACGGCGACTTCAGCATCCTCATGGACAAGATTATTGAGCGCATTCCGGCCCCGAAGGGCGACCCCGCCGCCGAACCGCTCCTGCAGATTGCATCCCTCGAATACTCCACCTTCCTTGGCCGCTTGGCCGTGGGCCGCGTGCAGCAGGGCGTGTTCAAGCCGAACCAGACCTACGCACAGGCCTTTACCGACGGCACCGTGAAGACCATCCGCCCCCAGAAGATCCTGCGCTACGAAGGCCTCACCCCGAAGCCGGTGGACGAAGCAGGCCCGGGCGAAATCATTCTCATTGCAGGGCTTGATACCTTCGACATCGGCGATACCATCAGCGCGGCGAACAATCCGAAGCACCTGCCCCGCATCCATATCGACCCGCCCACCATCTCCATGATTTTCACCGTGAACACCTCGCCCCTGGCCGGCAAGTACGGCGGCAAGTTCATGACGGGTAACCAGCTTCAGGAACGCCTGGAACGTGCCCACATGGCAGACCCCGCCCTCCTCGTCGAGAAGGTGGACGGCGCCTCTACCTTCAAGGTTTCGGGCCGTGGCATTTTGCACCTTACCATCCTCGTGGAAAACATGCGTCGTGAACTGTACGAATTCACCATCGGATCCCCCCAGGTGATTTTCCACAACGACGAAAACGGCAAGCTCCTGGAACCGGTGGAAGACTTCAAGGTAGAAGTTCCCAGCGAATTCAGCGGCGCCTGCATCCAGGAAATCCAGCAGCGCAAGGGCGAAATGGTGAACATGGTCACCGACGACAACGACCGCGTGTCCCTGGAATTCATCGTTCCTTCCCGCGGCCTTATCGGTATCCGTCCGAAGCTCCTGTCCCTCTCCAAGGGTTACGCCGTCACCCAGTCCTTCTTCAAGGAATACCAGCCCTACAAGGGCGAAATTCCCACCCGCATCAACGGCGTGCTTATCGCCAAAGAACCGGGCGAAGCCGCCAGCTACGCGCTCTCCAACCTGGAAGACCGCGGCTACCTGATCATCGGACCGGGCGCTGAAGTTTATCCGGGCATGATCGTGGGCGAACACAACCGCGATGTCGATATTACCGTGAACGTCACCAAGGGCAAGCACCTCACCAACATGCGCTCCAAGTCCGCTGACGACATGATTCAGCTGACCCCGTACCGCCGCATGACCCTGGAAGAATGCGTCACCTTCATCAACGAAGATGAATGCATCGAAGTGACGCCGGAAATTCTCCGCCTCCGCAAGACCGAGCTGGACCCCATCCGCCGCAAGCAGCTGTCGAAGAGACCTGCTGAAGAAGAATAAATGAAATTTCGGAATTCGGAGTTCGGAATTCGGATTTGTTTATTTAAAACATAATTCCGAATTCATCATTCCGAAATCCGAACTAAACTAAGACCCCTGCTTCTCGCTGGTGCTGAGCAGGTAGGCGTTAATGAAAGGCTTGATCTTTCCGTCCAGCACGCCGGCGGTATCCGACGTTTCCACTCCGGTGCGGAGGTCCTTCACCAGCTGGTAAGGCTGCAGCACGTAGCTCCTGATCTGGCTTCCCCACTCCACCTTTTTCTTTTCGGCCATACGGGCATCCCGCTTGGCTTCTTCTTCCAAGCGGTAGTGTTCAGCCACCATGGTCTTGAGCATCTTGTAGCAGGTCTCCCGGTTCTGGATCTGGCTGCGTTCCGTCTGGCAGCTGGCCATAATGCCCGTAGGCAAGTGGGTCATGCGCACGGCGGAGTCTGTCTTGTTGATGTACTGGCCTCCGGCACCGCTACTGCGGTAGGTGTCCACACGCACATCCGACATGTCCAAATCAAAGTCCACGTCTTCGTGTTCAGGGTAAAGGTACACGGCGGTAAAACTGGTGTGGCGGCGCGCGTTGGCATCGAAGGGGCTGATACGCACCAGACGGTGCACGCCGATTTCGGAGCGGAGCAGCCCGTAGGCATTCTCGCAGGTCACCTCGATGGTGGCACTCTTGAGGCCCGCGTCTTCGGCCTCCTGAAAGTCCACCACCTTGAAGTCCATCTTTTCCCGCTCAAAGAAGTGGGTGTACATGCGGAACAGCATCAAGGCCCAGTCTTGCGATTCGGTGCCGCCTGCGCCCGGGTGTATGGACATGAGGCAGCTGCAGGCGTCGTCTGGCCCGTTCAGCATCTTCTTGAATTCCATCTCCTCGATGCGGGCCTTCAGGGCGGCAACGTCCGCCTCGATGCTGGCCGTAAGCTCGGCGGAGTTTTCGTCCTTGGACATTTCGTAAAGTTCGGCCAGGTCGTCGCAGGTCTGGGAAACTTCTTTCCAGCCGTCCAACAGGGAACGCAGGTTCCCTATCTTTTTCATCATGGACTGTGCTTTTTCCTGGTCGTTCCAGAGGTTCGGGTCGCTGGAATCCTTTTCCAGCACGTAAAGCTCTTCGGTCTTTGCCTCTAAGTCAAAGATACCCCCAGAGCTTGTCTATGCGGGAGCGCAGTTCAATAAGCCCGGTGTGTGTAGTTTGGAACATAGACATTAAACTTTAGTGGTTAGGATCTAGAGGCTAGGGGCTAGAGGCAAGCATCATGGCTTCGCCATCCGATATAGACGCAAAGCGTGTGCGACTTTCATCACTAGATCCTAGTCTCTAATTTCTAGACTCTACTTCGCTCCGATGGCCTCGGGAGGAGTGTACTTCTTGTCCAGGTATTGGACCTTATAAACCTTTCCAAGTCCGTCCAGATAGGCCTTCAGCTGCATCTGGCGGTCCTGTTCGGCCTGCACCCGCAGAATGTAGTCAATCTGGTGCTTGTAGCTTTCGTACTTGCCGTCGTTCTTTTCGGTCAGCATGAAAATGCTGATACCGTCTTTTTCGTTAATGATATCGGAAATGTCACCCACGTTCATCTTGGCGATGACCTTCACGTAGGCATCTCCCTTGGACTTGGCAATAAACTTGTTCATGACACCGCCGGTCTTCTTGGCTTCGGGGTCGTCGCTATAAATAGCGGCCAACTGAGCAAAGGTGGCCTTCTTGCTACGGACCTGGGCGGCAAGTCCCTTTAGCATATCCTTGGCATCGCTAATTTCCTGGGCCTTCTTGCCCTTGGTGCTTATAAAGATGCGGGCACCGCTCACGGTATCGTTAATGGAGGCCTTGGACTTGTTCAGTTCCCAGAAAGCCTGGCGCTGCTTTTCGGTGGGTTCTGCCGGGTAAGGCACCTTCTTTTCAAGCAAGACTTCGCTCTTCAGCTGGTCTTCGATCTTTTCCTTGAACTGGGCCATGGTGGTGTTGGACTTCTTCAGTTCGGCCTGGAAGGCGGCATCACTAGGGAACTGGGCCTTGAAAAGGGCAGAAACACTGTCCACCTTGGCGGCAGAGACCTTAATTCCCAGCTTCTTGCATTCCAGCTTGACCAGTTCCTGGCCAACCAGGTTGTCAATTACCGCATAGCGCAGCTGGGTCATCATCTCGTCGGTGAGTTTCTTGCCCCGGAACTGCTGGGCCCCCAGCATCTGGGCAAGGCTATCGATCTTGCCACCCGAAATGCCCACCTTTTCCACGCGAATCACGTCAAAACTCTTGCCATTCATCAACTGGGCAGAGGCCACGGCAGCCATAAGCAGGACTGCGGCCACACCACGAGAAATCAACTTAAAAGAACGCATTGTCTATCCTTGTTAAAGATTTTAACGGGCATAATATAGCAATTTCACTGATTCAGGGGCCACCCATTTCGCACTCAGGCGGCAAGGATATATATTTATAGGGTGAACTTCGACGATTCCAGATTTATTCAGGTCCACCACCGCAACGTGTGGGGCGAGTGGACTTTTGTCTTTGACGGAATCAAGCTCTGCGGCCTCAAATTCCAGGGCGGAAAAATGGCCAGCAGTCTCAAAGCCTGCGCCTACGCCGAACCCGAGGCCGAGGGGAAAGTCCGGGGCAGAAACGCCCAGGTCTATCAGCAGGCCCGGCGGGAACTGAACCTCTACCTGGCCGGAAAAATCAAGAAATTCACCATTCCCGTAAAGATTTACGGCACAGAGTTCCAGACGAAGGTGCTGGAAGCGACGCGGAACATTCCCTACGGGGAGACGCGAACCTACAAGGAAATCGCCGAAGCCATCGGACACCCCCATGCAGAACGCTCCGTCGGGAACGCCCTCCACGGGAACCCTCTGCAGGTAGTTGTTCCTTGCCATCGGGTCGTGAGCAGCCACAAGGGAATCGGAGGCTACGCCCTCGGCACAGACCTGAAACGTAAACTACTTTGTATGGAAAACGCCATACAGAACGAACTGGACCTGGAATAATCCTAGCCGAGTTCAACAAGATTTTTCAGAAGCATCCAGAGTTCTTCGTAGCTCTGGACAATGTTTTCTGGCTTTAGCGGGAGCAGGTTCACCGGCTTTCCAAACCCGCAGAACAACGTAACGCAGTCTATTCCGGCGTTGCGGGCAGCCAGAATGTCGGGCTGGTCGTCACCCACCATGATCGTTTCGGCAGGAGAGACACCTGCGGATTCCATGATTTTCAACAGACCCGCGGGGCTGGGTTTGCGTTCGGGCGTGGTGTCGCCGCAGAGCACGAATTCAAAGCGGTCGCGAAGTCCAAAATGTTCCAGCAGCTTGAAAGTCGGGCGCTCCGGCTTGTTGGTAAGCATGGCCACGCGGGCAGTCGTGCTGCGCAGGAATTCGACAACGCCCGGATTCGGGAGCGTGCGCTCGGTGCAGTGTTCCCAGTAAAAATCCGAATAGACCTTGTGGACCATTTCGACTGTAACGCCCGTGCGGGCAATGTTTTCCGAGAGGGCCGCCTCCCCCATACTCCGCTCGATCAGCTTCATGGAGCCGTTCCCGATAAAGGTCCGCACCCGCTGTTCGTCATGTTCCGGCAAGCCGAAATGGGAGAGCGCATAGTTCACCGCCACGGCAAGGTCGCCGAGGGTATTGAACAGCGTGCCGTCCAGGTCAAACACGATGAGGGATTTCTTTTGGAGCATTGCGCGCCCAAATTTAGGAATCTTTTTTACCGCAAGAATTCCATTTCCACAAGAAAACGGTAAAAGCAAAGCGCCGACACGCCCAAAATGAACACAAGCACGATTACGAACTGCACCGGATGCTCGCGGAAACTGTAATCCGCCTTGCCGTAAGAGAACTGCCCACGGACAATCGCACTTATGATAAGCGCCAAGAAGATTAAGGCTAACAAAAGGGACATAGTACTTTATTTAGACTGTAACGAGGGGAAAGTCACCGCATACTCGTAAAACCTGATTGGGAACATCGCAACAGTCTCGCCAGATTTTACCTTCGGGAATTTCCAGCGGCTTACAGCTCTTTGAATACTTTCATCAAACTCCTCATAACCCGTTGTTGAAGATACAATTTGGATTTTTTCAACCGAACCATTCGCAGCAATAGTCAACTTTAAAATTATTTCACCATTAAACACTCGTTTATAAAAACGATAAGTACGGACAAGATAAGTATTATAACGATGTTGTAAATACCCATCAATCCTTTTACAAATAATCTTTAATATTTTTTCACTATCAAGGGAACTATTCTCCGAAAGGATAATTTCACTTTTAGCCGGAACAATTGCCACTCCCCGTTCCTCTAGCAAGCTTCCTCCAGGAGAACCATAAAGCAAGCCAGCCGATATAACACTATCCATTGTTCCAGGGTCCGCGACGGCCTTCGCCACAAAAACTTTAGCAGAACGTTTTAATTTTAAACTATCCTGTTTGGCAGAACCATCATTCCTTTCGGAATCACCGCAACCGGCCCACAGCGCCGCCGCGACCATCAGAACAATCTTCCCAAGACATTTACTAAAGAACTTAGCCATAATTTAAGTATAGCAAAAAAATTGTTAAATTTATCCCCATGAAAAAATACCACTTGGCCACATACGGCTGCCAGATGAACGAGTATGACTCGGCGATGATTGCCCAGGAGCTCGACATGTGCGGTTGCGTCGAGACGAGCAACCAGGAAGATGCCGACTTTATCATCGTGAACACCTGCAGCGTGCGCGAGAAGGCCGAGGAAACCGCCATCGCGAACATCAGCAAGCTCAAGTACCTGAACAAGAAGAACCCCGACGTGAAGGTGGTTGTTTGCGGCTGCATGGCTAAAAATCGCGGGCCGGAACTTTTGAAGCGCCTGCCTAACGTGAGCTACATCGTGGGGCCGGACCAGTACAAGAAAATTCCGGAACTGCTGCTAGGCGATGCCAAAAGCCCGTTGCACCTGACGCACCACAAGATGTTCATCGACGAGGACCTGAGCGAGAACTACCTGGGCGAATACGCGAAGCTCCAGAACGACTTCACTACCTTCGTCGCCATTCAGCGCGGTTGCAACAAGCGCTGCAGCTACTGTATTGTGCCGTACCTGCGCGGGCCGGAAAAGTACCGCGACATGGAAGACGTTCTTGCCGAAGTGCGCAAGGCGGCCGACAGGGGCATTACCGAGGTGACGCTCCTGGGCCAGACGGTGAACGCCTACAAGACGGAAGGCGGCAATTTTGCCGACCTGCTCACGAAGGTTTCTGAAATCGGGGGCATCCGCCGCATCCGCTTTACGAGCCCGCACCCGAGGCATTACACGAACGAGCTCATCGACGTGCTGCTGAATAACCCGAAGGTCTGTCACTACGCGCACATCCCTATCCAGAGCGGCTCCGACGCTATGCTCAAGAAGATGCGCCGCCAGCACAACATGGAGCAGTACCTCTCGATTATCGAGCAGCTGCGTAGCAAGGACCCGTTCTACGGGATTTCAACGGACGTGATTTGCGGTTTCGTGGGCGAAGCGGAAGAGGATTTCGAGCAGACGCTCAAGGCTTTTGAAACCTGCCAGTTCGACTCTGCGTTCATGTTCATCTACAGCCCGCGCAAGGGCACGGAATCGTACAAGGAAGCGGAGACGCTCACCGAGCAAGAAAAGCAGGAACGCCACACGCGCCTGGTGGAACTGCAGAACGCCATCACGCTCAAGCGTAACCAGATGATGCTGGGCCGCACCGAGGAGCTGCTGGTGGAAAAGAATTCCGTGCGTGACGAGACGGAACTGCGGGGCCGCACCGACAACTTCAAGAAGGTGGTGTTCAAGCCGGAAGACGGCCGCATCGTGAAGCCCGGCGACTACGTGAAGGTGAAACTGGACGACATTCGCGGGTGGACGATACGAGGAAGTTTATTATAATTCGGAATTAGGATTTCGGAATTCGGAATTAGAGGTCTGAAGTAAAAAAAAAATGAAAACGAATTTGTTTTTTATTTTGTTCACACTTTTAAGTACAAGTTTACTTGCACAGACCCTTGCAGACGCACACAAGGCCTACGTTGCAGGAAACTGGAAAGAAGCTGCAGACGCTTACGAAGTGGCATGCCCCAAGGAACCGGATTCCCTGCGCGCCGAATGCTACCTGTGGGACATTCTCGCCCTTTCCCAGACCGGGAACTCAAAACTCTTCAAGGTGGCGGGGCACCGCCTGGACAGTCTCATCAACACAACCTCTCCCGAAAAGCCGGTCTATTCCGAGATGCTCCTCACCAAGGCACAGTTCATGCTGTATATGGGCAAGAACGCCAGGGCCGCCGAAATCCTGATTCAGGCCATCGACAATTCCAAACCGGAGCAGGCGGTAGTGCTCCAAAAGGTCTGTTCCGCAGTCCTTTCCCGCGCACCGCACCAGGATTTAGACGCCAAATGCAAGTCCGTAAAGGATTCCAGCCTGTACAAGACGGCACAGGCTAAACCCGCGCAAACTAAGCCCGCGCAAGCCTCCCCAGCGGCAGTTCCCGAACCCAAACCCGTCGCAGCAGCACCTGCGACACCTGCAAAACCGGTCGCACCTGCCCCCGTGGTCGAGCCTACTCCAACTTCTGTCCCCAAGCCTGCTCCTAAACCCGAAACCAAGATTCCTGACGGTGCTCCCTACTGGACATTACAGCTGGGGGCATTCGGCGTGGAGGCCAACGCAAAGCTTTTGGCAGAAAACATGCAAAAGCAGGGGCTCGAAAGCCGAATCGAGACCCGAATCGGCGAAACCCGCACGCTGTTCCTGGTCCAGACCGGGAAATTCCCGACCAAAGAGGCGGCCCTTGACTTCGGGGCCCAAAAACTCGCCCCCCTGAAGATGGATTTCCAGGCGATCCAGAAAAAATGATTCTCTTGCAAAAAAACGCATTTTTTGGGAAATTCCCTTACAAAACACCCCAAAGTGTTCTATATTTGGGCTAACACCCTCGCCGGGGTGGTGAAATTGGTAGACGCGCCGGACTCAAAATCCGGTACTCGCGAGAGTGTGAGGGTTCGATTCCCTCCCCCGGCATAAAAGGAATGGAATTAAGAGGTCAGAATGGCAAAGTGGTGGAAAGTTGTGTCGATGATACTGTTAGCGGGCTCTATGGCCTTCGCTCAGTTTGACGATGACGAGTCCAGCGATGCCAGCGACGAATCCAGCTATTCCGCCGACGAAGAATCCGATGATTCCGTCGGCAGTGCTACCGCAAGCGGCGACCAGTGGGAAGGTTTCAAGTACGAAGAAATGGGACTTACCCAGTGGGAATTCCAGCAGGCAAAAGAAGAAGGAATTTCCCGCGAAAAACTGACACACCTGGTTGAACTGGGCGTGCGCCTTTCCGAATACCTGCAGCGCCCCTGGGAAAAGCTCGGTGTTTCCGAAGACCAATGGCTGGACGAACGCTCTGCTGGCATGGAAGATGCCGACATTGACCGTTCTTACCGCAACCGTTCCGGCGACCAGGCCTACGCCTACGTATCCCTGTTCCTCCCCAGCTTCTACCAGTGGAAGACCGACAAGACCATGAAGGCCATCTGGATGGACGCCCTCTGGGTCGGCGGCGTTGGAGCCACGGTTTATATGGCCACCAGCGGAAGTTCAAACTGGTTCTACTTCTTGCTCCCCGTTGTGGGCGCCCACATCTGGTCCTTTGCCGATGCCTTCTTCGACACCCAGTGGGACAGCAACCCCGACGCCAACAGGTTCAGTTTCGGCATTCTCCCCACACCGGACAAGGGTGTGGCTGGCGCCCTCCTGATGAAGTTCTAAGCGCATTATGCAGCTGGAATTACTCAAAAGCAAAATCCATCGAGCCACCGTTACCGATGCGAACCTCAACTACGAGGGTTCCATCACTATTGCCCGTGACCTGATGGATGCCGCAAACATCCTCCCCTACGAAAAAGTGGGCGTGCTGGATGTGAACAACGGAAACCGTCTGGACACCTACGTGATTGAAGGCCCTGCAGGTTCTGGCGTCATCTGCCTGAACGGTGCGGCGGCCCGCCTGGTGCAACCCGGAGACCTGGTGATTATCGTGGCCTACGCCACCATGAGCGAAGCCGAAGCCAAGACGTGGAAGCCCACCGTGATCCACGTGAACGGCAAAAACGAAATCGTGTAGCACCTGCGGTGCAGTTATTAGTTACTAGTTATTAGTTACTAGAAGCACTCTTAAAAGACATCCTAGAAACTCGAAACTTAGAACTAGTAACTCTTTTTTTTCTAATTGCTATATTCACAATATGCGGTGGATCATTTCTTTGATATGTATGGCATCAATATGCCTAGCAGGGAAACCTGCAGAAACTGATTCTTCCGCAATTGCCACGGCAAAGCCCGACACCGTTGTCAAGCCGACAGTTGAGCCTGCAGCCGACACTATCTACGACGCGGTTTACGTAAGCACGGCTAGCGGCATTCCCTGGAACAACGAATACTTTGATCCGAACCGCCTGCTGCGGCACGAAACCTTCGATCCGGCCCTGAGTGTGGCCTACACCTATTCGGTGAGTTTTATAGGCGGAAGTTTCGGCACATTTGCCCAGCAAAGCTACCTCGCCCACCTGGCCTATGAATTTTCGCCGGAACTTCACTTGTATGCCGATTTAGGTTTGTGGATGCCGCTGTATGCAAATTTTCACACCGGCACACCGATTGCCAAAGAAGACGTGCAGCAGGGAAACGTTCAGTTCGTGATGCCCGGAGTGGAACTAGAATACAAGCCCACCAACAACACCACATTCCGACTAATGCTTATCAACGAAAACGATGCAGCCAAGGCCTACGGCCCATGGCGTTATCGTTATGGCCGCTGCCGCGTCTGGAGCGACCCGTATTACTGTAGGTAAGCCACGCACGCACTAAGATTATTCTAAATTTGGGATAATGTTTTTTCGCACTCATTTTTCTTTCTTTGCGGTGGTTGCAGTCGTTGTTACCTCGTTATGCCTATGCGGCTGCAAAGAAGAAAAAGTCGTAGAAGAAAAACAACCCGTCCGCCACTACAAGGGCGACATCGAAGTTTTGAACAGTTGCGGTATGCAAGGTGCTGCCGCCAAGATGCGGGCCTATCTGCGGGAAAACGGCTTTGACGTGGTGAGCTACCGCAACGACCGCCTGCAGAATTACGACGAGACCATCCTGGTGCTCCGCAACCCCGAGTGGGAAGGCGCAAAGGCCCTCGCCAAAGCTCTCAAGACCGAAAACGTAATGACCGTTTTTAGCAAGCGGGCCGTAGTGGACGCCTCTGTCTATATCGGAAAAGATTTTGAACAAATAGTAAAACCCGACCAGGGAGAAACAGATGACGACTAAGAAGCAAGAACTTCCAGAGTCCGTGAAAATCGGTGCCAGCATTTTGTTTGAACTGCGCGCCCAGAACGTGCAGCTGATTGACCTACGCGGCATCAAGGACGTTACCGACTTTTTCCTTGTAGCTACCTGCGAAAGCGAAGCCCAGATGCAGGCCATTCTGAACGAACTCCGCAAGGAATTCAAGGCGAACAAGCTTCCCTCCGTGGGCGTGGAATACAAGGAAGGCGTACGCTGGGCCGTGTTCGATGCGGGCCTCGACCTGATGGTCCACTTGTTCGAAGAAGAAAAGCGTAACGAGATTTCGCTTGACCGTCTGTACGCCGACGGAACAATCGTGGAACTCGACGAAAATGACTTTGTAAAGACCACCGACAAGAAGGCCGACGACAATGAACTCGTTTGAGCAAGAAATCGCAGAAGCGCTCGCCGCCACAGGATCCTTCGAGAAGGAAGCCGCACTCAAGCTTATCTCCGTGCCGCCTGACACCACCCACGGCAACTTC
This sequence comes from Fibrobacter sp. UBA4375, assembly GCA_002391195.1. Lineage (GTDB taxonomy): Bacteria > Fibrobacterota > Fibrobacteria > Fibrobacterales > Fibrobacteraceae > Fibrobacter. The sequence goes on from DGRZ01000066.1 coordinate 20,796, forward strand.
ACCATTCCTTGTTTCTCCTTAGCCAAGGTGATGCGCAAAGCCCCGAAGATGATTGCGGAAGATTTGGCCGCCCAGGTGAAACTCCCCGCAGGCCTTTCGAAGGTGGAAGCCGTGAACGGCTACCTGAACTTCTTCATCGACCGCGGATTCCTCGCGAAGTCCACTCTGGTCGAAATTGCCGCGAAGGGTTTGGAATACGGTCACGCCGCCCCGAACGGGAAGGTCGTGTGCATCGACTTCAGTTCCCCGAACATCGGTAAGGAACTTGCCTTCCACCATCTGCGCTCCACGATGATTGGAAACTCCCTTTCCCGCATCTACAAGGCCGCAGGCTACAAGGTGGAACGCATCAACCACCTGGGCGACTGGGGTACCGCATTCGGTAAACTGATTGTGATGTACCTGCGCGAAAACCGCCCGACGGACGACGCTACGCTGGATAGCCTTACCGTGAAGGAACTGAACATCCTTTACGCAGCCTTCTCCAAGGCATCGAAGGAAGAGCCTGGTCTCGAAGACGAAGCGCGTGCCGCATTCACCAAGCTGGAACAGGGCGACGAATTCTACCGCAAGCTCTGGACCGCCTTCCGCGCCGCAACGCTGAAGGAACTCATGCGCATCTACGATATGATGGGCGTGAGCTTTGACCACTACACCGGTGAATCCTTCTTTGAAGACAAAATTCCGGCCATTCTCGACGAACTCCGCGAAAAGAACCTGATGGTGAAGAGCCAGGATCTGGACGTGGTGATGCTCGACGAATTCGACCTGAACCCCTGCCTTATCCGCAAGAGCGACGGTTCTACGCTGTACGCCACTCGCGACCTCGCCGCCGCATGCTACCGCAAGAAGGAATACAACTTCGACAAGTGCCTCTACGTGGTGGACCTGGGCCAGGCGCTCCACTTCAAGCAGGTGTTCCATGTCTTGAAGAAGATGGGCCGTGAATGGTACAAGGACATGTACCACATTCCGTTCGGCGTGATTCTGCAGCTGGTGGACGGCAAGTGGGAAAAGGGCAAGACCCGCACGGGTACCGCAAGCCTGCTTCGCGACGTGATTGAAGCCGCCCAGAAGAAGATTCTTGAATTCATCGACCAAAAGAATCCGGGACTCGAAAACAAGGAACTCATCGCCCGCCAGATCGGCATTAGCGCCCTCACCTTCAACGACCTCAAGAACAGCCGCCTGAAAGACGTGCGCTTTGACTGGGACGCCGTGATGAGCTTCGAAGGCGATACGGGTCCGTATGTTCAGAATGCCCACGTGCGCCTGTGCAGCATTATGCGCAAGGCCGGCATTGAACGTGCCGATCTCGCCTCCGCAATCAAGGACGTGAACTTCGCCGAACTCAGTGACGATGCGGCCTACAGCCTCATCAACATCTTGTCGAAGAAGGGCAAGAAGATTCTGGATGCCGTCGCCGGTGACGAACCCAGCGTGCTCGCCCAGTACGCCTTGGAAATCGCGGAAGCTGCGCACAAGTTCATCCACGAAGACCGCGTGCTCGGTTCTGCCGAAGAAAAGTCCCGCCTGTTCCTGGTTCAGGCGACACAGATTGTGCTAGAAAACGTGCTCGACCTGCTGGGACTTTTCCCCATCAGGCAGATGTAGTAACAATGTGTGATGTGGGATGTGTAATGTGAAATTATCCATTACACACTACACATTTCACATTAGCCACAATTTATTTCTTTAAGATACCGTTTAAGGGCGTCTTGCCAAGTAGGGAGCGGTTTGAAACCCGCTTCCACCAGTTTACTCTTGTCCAAACGGCTATTGAAGGGGCGGGCCGCCTTGGAGAGTCCGTATTCCGCCGTGGTCACAGGATTTACAACCGTGGAAAGTCCGGCCTGGCGGTAGATTTCCTTGGTGAAATCGTACCAGCTGATAAAGCCGCCCTCGTTGGTGGCGTGGTAATAACCGTACTTTTCCGTCTCAATCATATCCACCAGAAGGCGGGACAGGTCATAAGTGTAGGTGGGGGTTCCAATCTGGTCGTTCACTACCCGCACGGTATCGTGGCTCTTGCCTACGTTCAGCATAGTCTTGATGAAGTTCTTGCCGTTGAGGCCGAACACCCAGGCGATACGGACAATGAAGTATTTTTCTAGAAGTCCGCTTACCGCAAGTTCCCCTTCTAGCTTGGACTGTCCATAAACATTCAAGGGTTTGTAATCCTTGCAGTCGGGCTTCCAGGGTTCCGTGCCCTGGCCGTCAAAGACGTAGTCCGTGCTGATATAGACCATCTTGGCATCAACCTTCTTACAGACCTTGGCGATATTTTCTGTGCCGCGGGCATTGATAGCAAAAACTTTTTCCCGTTTGTCTTCGTCTTCGGCCAGGTCCACAGCAGTCCAGGCAGCACAATGGACTATTACGTCGGGCTTTACCCGGTTCAGCACATCTTCTACTGCGGCCGCATTGGTAATGTCCAGCGATTCGTAGGGCATGCTGGTCACGGGAGAGCCATCCTGCACACCCGCGTAAGCGGGAGCGATGTCACTCCCTACCCCGTCGTAACCACGCTTTGCCAGTTCGTTCATCACGTCGTGGCCAAGCTGGCCTGCTACACCTGTCACAAAAACTTTCATAACAACCTCTTTGACCGCAATTTACAAAAATCTATATTTCTCCACATGGAAAAAGCACCCAAGACTGTCAAAGAATCCGCCACCGTCACCCACGACATCGTCCACCCGGGCGACTCCAATTCCTACGGAATCGCCTTCGGGGGCTACCTGATGGGGCTTCTGGACAAGGCGGCCTGCATTGCCGCCCGCAGGCACTGCGAAGGCCGCGTGACTACCGTAGGCATCGACGGAGTCCGCTTTTTTAGACCTGCAGAAGTGGGCATGATTCTCGACATCAAGGCCTCCATCAACCGGGTGTTCAATTCTTCTATGGAAATCGGCGTCAAGGTGACGGGTACGCCCCTGGAACAGACCGAGACCTACGACATCTGCCACGCCTACATGACCTTTGCCGCCCTGGACAGCAAGGGCAAGCCCACCGGCATCGCCCAGGTAATCCCCGAAACCGACGAAGAAAAGCGCCGTTTCGAAGAAGCCCTTGCCCGGCGAGAATCCCGCAAGCAGTTGAAGAGCCTGTTTACAAGAGCAAACACCTCTCCCGAAAAACCCTAGCGAAAAGCCCTCCAAATTGCTAAAATTGGGCCCATGACTGGAAAACAAGTCAAGGACCGTTCCCTTATCAGTCTTTCTTGGCCCCTTATCCTGACCTTTGCCGTCGGGATTTTCCAGCCCATGATGGACAGCTGGTTCCTTTCCCGCACCTCGGAAACGGCAGCCGCCGGCGTAGGCGCGTTAATGCCCATCATCGCCACCATCTTTACCGCCCTCCACGCGTTTTCCCAGGCAGGCGCAAGCATTACCTCCCAGTACATCGGTGCAAGGCAAAGTAGCCACGCCAGGACTACACAGACCCTGGTACTTGTGGGCAGCTTTTTGCTCGGCATTTCCATTACTCTCCTGGTGTTTCCCCTTTCAGGCACCATCGTCTCCCTGATGGGCCTTACCGACGACACGGCCCTATATGCGAACCAATTCCTTTCCGTAGTGGCCTTCGGCTTTGCCTTCCGGGCCCTGCAGGCCACCCTCATTGCCTTAATCGCCACCCACGGCCTTACCATCTGGAACCTGATCAGCAACGTACTTACCATTGTGAGTAACGCCGTGCTGAACTACATCTTCTTGGAAGGACTTTTTGGCCTCCCAAAAATGGGCGTTTACGGCGTGGCCCTGGCCACAGGCATTTCTTGGGGACTGGCTTCGTTCATGCTCTGGCTAGTGTTGCGTTTCAAAATTCGCCATAAAACAAACAAGCGGGACCTTGTTCGTTCCAGGATTATCTTGCCCGACTGGATTCGTATCGGGCTTCCCGCAGCCGCAGAACCCATCAGTTTCCAGCTGTTTCAGGTGTTCATCACTGCCATGGTGGTCTATGTTGGTACCACCGCCATAACGGCCCGCGTCTTTGCGGGGAACTTCTCTGCCGTGTCTTGCATTTTGGGAATCGGTTTGGGCAGCGGAAACCAGATTCTCGTAGCCCACCTGGTGGGCGCTCACGAATACGACCGAGCATCGAACCAGATCAAGCGCACCTTTATCATCGGGAGTATCAGCGGACTGATTTTCTCTATACTGGTGGCCCTCAGTGGCGAACACCTCATCGGCATTTTTACCAACAATCCCGAAGTCATTCGCCTGGGTTGCATCTGTCTCTGGTGCGACGTGGCCCTGCAGCCCTTCAAGGCTGTGAATTTCATCATCACTTCGGCCCTCCGCGCCACAGGGGATTCCAAGTTCCCCGCCATCGTGGGTAGCGCCATGATGTGGACCCTAGGCGTGGGCACCGCACTGTTCCTCGCCTTCGGGCTGAAACTTGGGTTGGCGGGGCTCTGGCTCGGCATGGCCAGCGACGAATTTTACCGCTCCATCGCCAACTTCTGGCGCTGGAAAAGCGGCCGCTGGAAAACCAAGGCCGTGGTATAAAAGCGCAAAGCGAGCACTCGAACGAAGT
>DGRZ01000066.1:25409-25618 GCA_002391195.1 Fibrobacter sp. UBA4375
CAAAGTACCTCCCGGAGCAAACTTTTCACAAACTTTTTGCCGTTTACATTTGACCCGAGTCTCGCGGAGGGCCGCAGGGACTAACAGTCACAAGGTCCTCCGCAGTGCCTTCCCTTGCATGGCCTGTGACGGAAACTGTTTTATTCCAGAAACCACGTTATTTTCTTTGCGGAGGGAGGAACTTCGCAAAGCGAGCACTCGAACGAAGT
>DGRZ01000066.1:25698-56428 GCA_002391195.1 Fibrobacter sp. UBA4375
CAAAGTACCTCCCGGAGCAAACTTTCATATAAAGATTCCTGCAGTTTTCTAAATTTGGGCCATGCCCTTTTACCCTAACGAAGTCATCCAACAGCTCAAATCCGAAGCCGACATCACGGCCGTCATTGAGCAGTTTTTGCCCCTGAAGAGGTCGGGCAACGGACGCTACGTTGGGGTGTGCCCCTTCCACGACGACCACTCCCCCTCCATGTACGTAAACCCCACCCTGGGCATCTACAAGTGCTTTGCCTGCGGTGCCGGCGGAGACGTGTTCAAGTTCGTGCAGGAACACGAAAAAATCGACTTTAACGCCGCCGTGAAATGGGTGGCGGATTTTTGCAGTTTCGAGTTGCCCAGCGTGGGCAACCCCGAAAGGGCCGAAATCACCGAAGAGCGTGAACTGGTCCGCAAGTTGAACGAACTGTCCTGTGAGTGGTTCGAAGAACAGCTGACCCGCAGCCCCAAGGCTCTTCAATACCTGAACAGCCGCCATATTTCCGAACCAACCCGCAAGCAGTTCCACATCGGCTACGCTCCCGACGGTCGCGAAGGTTTCGTAGGCTACGCCGCCAAGAAAGGCTTCTCTCCCAAGGAATGCGTCAAGGCGGGCCTTGCCATAGAAAAAGAGAACGGCGGTATTTCCGACAAGTTCCGAGACCGCCTGATGATTGCCATCCAGAACATTTCCGGCGTGGTGGTGGCCTTCGGAGGGCGCGACCTTTCCGGCAAGAGTCCGGCAAAGTACATGAACAGTCCGGAAACTATCCTTTACCATAAAAGCGACATCCTTTTCGGGCTGAACCACAGCAAGAACGCCATCGCCAAAGAAAACGCCGTCATCATCGTAGAAGGATACTTCGACCTGATAAGCCTTTATCAGGGCGGCGTGCAGAACGTGGTGGCGGCCTCCGGCACCGCCCTTACCGAGAACCACGCCAGTATCCTTTCCCGCTACGCGAAAACCGCCTACCTGGTCTTCGACGGCGACGCGGCAGGCCAAAAGGCCACCCTCCGCTCCCTGGAAATCGTGCTCCCCAAGGGAATCGGCCCGAAGGTATTCGCCCTTTCGAGACCCGACGGCACCAAGATCGATCCCGACAACTTCGTGAACGAGCGGGGCGCAGACGCCTTCCGCGACGAACTGAAGAATGCCGAAGACTGGCTCAGCTACCTTTCCCACATGAAGGACCTTTCCAGCATCGAGGCCCGGGCAAGCTTTATCACCTACGCCAAGTCCCTCATCAAGAGCATCGGGAACACAGAACTCCGGAACCAGTACGTAAAGCTCCTTTCGGAGCGTTTCGACACCAGCAGGTCCTTAAACGACGTCCAGCAAATCCACGTGAAGCACAAGCCTACCGCCGAGCAGGAGCAAGCGCAAGAAGTCCTTCAAGAAGAAGCGGCCATGGTCCAGTGGAACCTGATTCCGCCCCTGGAAATCCGGTTTGCAAACCTGCTGTACCGAAACCCCACGTTGCTGGACAGGGCCTGCGAATTTTTCGACATGAACCTGGCCGAAAGCGGCATCCAGCTTTTGGAATCTTCCGTCGTAGACGAATTCGTGAACACCGCCATCGCCCACTACGCCGAAACGGGCTACTTTTCGCCCCAAGCGCTTTACGAAATCCTGCCAAGGCAGGGCCAGCTCTTTATGGAAGGCCTGCCCGAAGAATCCTGGACACCGCCCAAGGAAATCAACGAGTTCTACGACACCCTCATGGTGCTCATGTTGCGTTTTTGCGACAGGGAGAAAAAGAACATCCAGCTGGACAGCGCCGAAGGAATCCAGAAACGCATGGACCTCTATGCGTTCACGCAGGAATTGCAGAAACTGGACGCCGCCTACAAGAAAGGCGGCATTGACATCAACCAATTTGCAGACAGAATTATCAGCAGCAAGGATAGGCTCATCCATGTTATCCATTAAAGACTTAAAGGCAAGCATCGAAGACGGAACCCAGATTCTGAAAGGAATCAATCTGGAAGTTAAGGCGGGAGAAGTCCACGCCATCATGGGCCCAAACGGCTCCGGTAAGAGCACCCTCTCCAAGGTCATCGCCGGTCACCCCGCCTATCATGTAGATGGCGGTTCCGTCACTTTAGACGGCAAGGACCTGCTCCAGATGGAAATCAACGAGCGGGCCAACAGCGGGCTGTTCATCAGCACCCAGTACCCCACCGAAATCCCTGGCGTAAACAACGTGGAATTCCTGAAGATGGCGCTGAACAGCAAGCGGGCCTTCTTGGGTCTGCCCGAAATCGGAGAAGCCGAATTCAAGAAGCTCATCGACGAAAAGATGGAACTTCTGGAAATGGACGAACGTTACCGTGACCGCGGCGTAAACGAAGGCTACTCCGGCGGCGAAAAGAAGCGCAACGAAATTCTGCAGATGGCCATTTTAGACCCGAAAGTATCCCTGCTGGACGAAACCGATTCCGGCCTGGACATCGATGCGCTGCGCATCGTGGCCGGCGGTATCAACCACATCATGGGTCCGGACAAGGCGGTGATTCTGGTGACCCACTACCAGAGGCTCCTGGACTACATCAAGCCCGACTTTGTCCACGTGCTCCGTCACGGGAAAATCATCTTGAGCGGTGGCCCGGAACTGGCTCTTGAACTGGAAGAAAAAGGTTACGACTGGATCGAGGAAAAGTAATGGACGCTATTTCCCGCATCAAGCAAATCGGCATGCCCCGCCGCAACAACGAGTTGTGGACGTTTTTCCCCGTGGCAAAAATTCCTATGCCGGAATTCCCCGAAACCTGCAACGATACCGCAGACTATTCCGACGAAGAGGATTTTGCGGCACTCCTGCCCATAGCGTTTAATGCACGGACCATGAGGCAAGACATTGCCGACGGCGCAAACGAAATGGCCATGCTCAAGTGCAACAACGACTTTGGCCACACCGTGCTGGACATCGGCAAGAACGCAACGGCCAGCCTCGAGATTCTCGACAACAAGGTGGCCCACAAAATCTGCGCTGAACGGTTCGACATCCACGTAGGCGAAAACGCCACCGTCCACATTTTCTTTGCAAACCCTGCCGACGGCGTGCCCCTGAGGTTCCGCCATTTCCGAATCGTGCAGGAGGCGGGTTCGAAAGTCTATTTTTCCGAAATCGAGCGGGGTTCTGGAATCAAGCGCACCAGCCTGGACGCCTTCTTGAAAGGAAACGGTGCCCGGCTAGAGATCCGCTCCCTGAACGTACTGCAGGACAGCGATTCCGTCCACCACCGCATCACCATCAGGCACGAGGCTCCCGAAACGGAAAGCGTCCAGTTCGCCAGGAACCTGCTGAACGGAAAGTCCAATGCCAGCTACAACGGTAGCGTGGTGGTGGGCGCAAACTGCTCCAAGGTGTTTTCTTCCCAGCTGGTGAACACCATCCTCCTTTCCGAAGACAGTTCCGTATCCGTAAAGCCGGTGCTGAAAATCTACCACGACGACGTGGAATGCACCCACGGGAACACCTGCGGGGAACTGGATGCCGAACAGCTCTTCTACCTGACCAGCAGGGGAATTCCCGTCGAAAAGGCCCGGGAACTCCTGACCCAGGCATTTGCGAAGGAACTGTTCATGCCCATGCCCGACTCCCCCGCCAAGGAACGCCTGGAACAGGTTGTGTCAAAACTGTAAATAAAAAGTTTCTCGAACCAATCAGGAATTGTTATCCTGAGATTCAGACTGAAGTTTTTCGAGCCGGCGTTCCAGCATAGCCTGAACTTCGGGAATCAGTTTGTCCTTGATTCGCTCCAAATAGAGGCACTGGAGCTGTATCATGCGGTTACGGTGCCTGCAAGCGTGTTCCTGAATCCAGTGGCTCACCGCCTCTTGGCGGTTCTGCACCTGGGTCTGCAGACTCTGCTGGATGTAAGTCCTCTGGACTTCCATATAGCGCTGCATGTTGAAAGGCAAACGGTAAGTCCGGATAAACTGTTTGAGCTTGACCAACAGGGAGAGGTTTTCGCCCTTGTGTTCCTGTAGAAATTTCTGCAATTCGTCAAGATGGGCCTTAAAAAAGGGCACGATTGCTTTATCGTCTATCTGATAGAGCTCCAGCGCATCTTGCTTCTTTGTAGCTTCGTCTACAGCCATGGCAACAATTTATGTATTTGTACCGGAATTTGGGCACGTCCGCTTAACAAAAAAGCCAAATTTTACATTTTTCAGAGAAAAGTCCCCACTATCTTGTATAAAGACCCTTCCTTCTGTGCCGGGATTCAGCCGGTCGGCGTCTTCGCCCCTGAAATTCTTCAACGACGAGATTTTACAAAGGGACATTCCTTCGGGAGTCATAAACTCCAAGGAGTCGTCCATAGAAAACTGATTCTTCACATTCACGCGGAAAGAACGGCTCTGGGCGTCGTAATCCAAAATCTGGGCACAGACACAACCCGACGGGGCATCCACGTGGGTGGACTCGTAGTTCTGGGGCAAGGGACCCTTCAAAAATCCCGGCATGAACCCGCGACCATCCACAAAATCCAGTGCATGACGGGCCTCATTCAGGTCGGCAGGAGAAGAATCTCCCGATTCCAGAGCATTGACAGAAGCATCGATGGCCATGCGGTAGGCCCGGACCACCTGGCTCAAATAATAGACCGAACGGGTGCGGCCCTCAATCTTGAAGGAATCCAGCCCGGCACGGACCAGCTCGGGCACAACGTCCAAGGCGCACAGGTCCCGACTGCTCATGAAGTAGGTTCCCCAGGTATCTTCGTCCAGGGCCACCGGCTGGAGTTCCGGCCGGTCGGTCCGCTGCAAGAAAAATTCTCCCTCGTGTTCCTTGTAGCCTTCGCACTGCGGGCCTTCGTTGGCGTACAGGCGATAAGGCATGCGGCAGCTGTTGTCACAAGCGCCCTGGTTGGCATCACGCCTAGTCACCCAGTTCGAAAGCATGCAACGGCCCGACATGGCCATGCACACCGCCCCGTGGACAAAGACTTCCAACTCCAGGTCAGGGACCCGTTCCTTGATTTCCAAAATTTCGGACAACCTAAGTTCACGGCTCAAGATGATGCGGCGAACCCCCAAGTCTTTCCAGAATGAGGCGGTCAAATAGTTGGTGGTGTTGGCCTGCACAGACAAATGAACTTCGGTCTGAGGAGAAACTTTGCGAAGCCAGCCTACGAAACCGGGATCTGCCACAATCAAAGCATCCGGTTTCAATTCCAGTGCGGCAAGCAGAGCCTTCTGAAATGGCTCCACCTTGGTGTTCCGGGGAATCACGTTACTGGTCAAGTAGAATTTTTTCCCCTTGCCGTGAACGTAGGCAACCCCCTCTGCTAGGTCATCCAGATTCTTGAAACCGTTCTCCCGGGCCCGCAAAGAAAAAGCGGGCTGACCTGCGTACACCGCATCGGCCCCGTAGGCCAGGGCGTATTTCATGCGGGTCAAATCCCCCGCCGGTGCAAGCAATTCAGGCTTCTTCATACAATATCACTAGCCCCTAAATCCTAGATCCTAACCTCTAGTCACCACTTGAACCCGGCCCTCAGGTAAACCTTCTTGTCGTCGAATAACGTCACTTCGCCAAGGAAGCTCACGAACTGTCCCTCGTAACTCAGGGCAGGCGTCAGGGAGTAAAGCATCTCCGCACCATCGAGGTATTTCTTGTGTACCTTCATATGGACATGATGGGGCGTAGTGTCGTTTATGGCGCTGCCGTAATCCGTGCCCTTCCAGAACCAGGTGTTCCGGATACCCGCGAAGATGTGGTTATCCAAGCGGGCAAAGACGCTCCAATCTACCGTGCGGCTGTTTGGGCCGGCCTGGTTCCCGAGAGGGTAACCTAGGTGAGCCATCTGGGCCGTGTTCTTTTCGAAGTGTCCATAAACATAGGGCTCTATGCGGGCGTATTCCGCAATGGTTCCCAATTCAAGCTTATGGCCCTTGAAATAAAAGTCGTGACCCGCCTGCAAGCCTACCATCCAGGCCCACTTGGCCTCAATGTTATCATTCTTGACCAGGCTCACCGGGCTTTCCATGTCATCCAAGAAAAATTCCGTATAGACACGCATGAACTGGAACAGGCGGTAGTTCAAGTCAAAAGCCAGAGCGCCGTTGTTGCTGTTTTCGGAATAGTTCCCCTTTTCCATAAACAAGGGCGCCGTCGGCACAAAGAGCCAGGGCTTCATGTTGTCGTAAAGCACCGTCAGTTCGCTGATGCCGATGGTGGCATCCCCTACGGCCAGTTCGTAACGATGGCCGAACAGGTTTCGCGTGTCGTCCTTGTTTTTCATGCTCATGCTGTTGTTGTAAACACGCAAGTCCGCATAAAAGCTGATAACGCGCAAGGGGCCAAACCGCATGTCCATGGCAAGCATGTTGTACGGGAGGGCAAACTGGTTCAGGGTCAGGTTGTTATAATAACCGGGTCCCCAGTGCATCACGTCACGTCCCAGATCAATGCGCAGCCAATCGTAATTGAAGCCAAAATGAGTGCGGTAGCGGGCATAACTAGCGTACTCCACGCCCGAATTATTTTCTTCTTTCTGGACCTCTACAAACTCCCGGTCAAAAGACTTTGGCGTTGCCGCCGTGTGGGACTCGTCATAGATGCGGGCATCCAACACAAAGTCCACAGAATCCGCATAGCCACGCATGTATATGCCGCCGTCAATTCCAGGCCAAATAGTATCGCCAAGGGATTCTCCCCCACGATAGTCGATACCGCCCACCACGCTGGTGGCTAACGCTATACGGGGCACACGAACGCGGCAAGAATCCTGGGCTCCGAGAGAATCCGTCCCGAAATGCCCAGAAATCATCGCACCGCAAGCATTATCGTAATACAGCAGGGCGTTGCGTTCCGTCTTCACGAAGTTCTTCTGGAAAGTCGTATCCCGGCGGGGGTACGCAAAAGACTGGGGCATGTCCCCCGTGGTCAAGCGGTGGTACTCGAACAGGAGCGGTGCCGTTTCCAGCATCTTCAAGTTGCTGTGGCGGTCAGGGCCAAGCACGGGAGATGCAGCCCACGCTACCCCGGCGGTTGCCGTCAACAACGCAACCGCAATAAAAGACCGCTTAATGTTTTTCAAGAACATCAACTATCGTGTCTTATTATTCGTAAACAGGCACTTCCCACGCCTTAGGCATTGCAGGAGAGCACTTGTCCGAATGATTGTAGGTGAAGCCCTTTTCAGAGACGCCTGTCACATTCCCCTTGATGGCGCTAGCGCACTTGCGTTCGTCGGCCTTAAGCATCTTTTCAACCTTCAAGAGCAGCACGTCACCATAAACATCCCAGGCTCCAGACTTGTTCTCGTTCATGCCGGCATTGGCAACCAGGGTGTACTGCATGGGGGCCTTCAAGTTGAATTCCCAATCCGTGTTGGTAGACTTGTCCAAGGTAGCCCAGTCACCCTTCAAAGAGGCCACGTCCACGTCGGAGTACTTGAAATCGGACTTGACGCACTTGGAATTACCACGGATCGAATCCATAGATGCCGTAACCTGGCGAGTCATCATGGCCAGGTCTGCACCGGTGGCAAACTTGGACACAAAGAAGGTGTAGCCCCTATAGGTATCCACATAGCCGGCATTCCAGGACACCGTATCCTTGCCCACGACACGCTCCATAATGTAACGGCCCTTGTAGAAGCTATAGACCTGAGTCGTATCGTTGCCAGCAACTGTGCAAGCCAGGCGCTTTTTCTCAAAGTTTGCGGCATCGGTGACCAAAGACTGGTCAGCCTTCAACTGTTCCACCTCAGCCTCGGCAAAATCACCCTTATCCACACGATACATCAGCTTGTCGCCGTTCACGATAAACGACAGTTCCATATCCTTCGAGGACTTCATGATATCCTTCAGGATCTTGTTGGTGGCGATTTTTTCGTCCAAGACCAGGGGATCCATGGTGTTGGACGAATTCATCTTGATAATGCCATCCTTGAAATCAGACATAATCAACAACAAAGCCAGGTGCGGATTGCCGTTGGATTCGTCGATTCCCCAGAGGGAGAACATACCGTTCTTGGAGCCGGTGCCCAAGTGGAATGTTTCGCCCTTGATTTTTACGAGGTAGTACTTTTTAAGGTCATCCAGGGTTGCTGCCCTCGCCCCTTCGGGCCAACTCGGGTCCTTGTATTCCGCCGAAGAAGAAGACACATCCGTAGAATCTTCTACGCTAGAAGAGGATTCATCCGTTTCCTGGTCCACGCTGTTACCGGAACTGCTGTCATCGCCGCAGGCAGCGAAGAAAAGGGCCAAGGCAAAACCGCCAGCCAATAAAAAAGACTTCTTCATAAAAACCTCGCTTTTTTCAAATAAATATAAGAATATAATCGAAAAAAAAGACAAAATTGCCCCACGACACCTTATTTTAGAGTTTCTTTTGCACCCCAAAAGAGCATTCCACGGGCGTTCCCTGCCACATTTCGTCATCTTGGCCCCGCATCAAGTGCGGGGTAAACTCCGGCGGGGATCCACTTGCGGTCCGTGGCAGGGACGGGCTCTCGCGGCTCTGCAACAGCACAAGAGTTCAAATGCGTTGCACCATTTGGACCAGGTTGTTCCTTACGTTGTATTCTACAAAACCGTTCTTCTGGTAGAAATCCATCAATCTAGCATCTTTTTCGCATTCCAGAAAAACAATCCCGCCGCCTACGATATCCTGACATTCCTTAACCTTAGCCATACAAATGTCAAGCAAAGCATCGCCGCTTATGGGGTGTTGAACCGCCTTTGAATAATTTTTCCCTAATTGGGCAATAAGATACGATGAAGCGACATAGACGTTTCGATCTCTATCGTAGGAAGCGAATTTCGCCCATTTGCGCTTTGTGCTATTGGACATCTCCACAAACTTAGCGGGTATCGAAATCGGCTTAATCGTCAATGAAAAATATCCCAACAGTTCCTGATTGACGGACGACAAAACTAAATGAGTCATAGAGAGATTCCGCCTGGAAAAGCTCTCCGCCTTCTTTTTTAGAAAGGACTCCACATCGTCATTCTTTTGCGCAGGCGTCGTTCCCGAAGCGGACTTATATGTACTGGAGAAATTCTTGATTTCTCCATTTACAAAAAAACTTGCTCCGGAATCGAGCAAGTCAATAATACGATAACTGGAAAATTCATTCATCATTTGGCAAATAACTTATTGATTCGTTTTATTTCAGCTGTTTTGTTCTTGGATTTCCATGAAACCCACTTGGACTTCTTGCCAGACCGAATCAATGCGTCTAGCAAGGAGTCAGCCACCTTCTGACTCCTTATCGAAAAATCCTTTGAAATGCTAGCCGTTGACATGTTACTCCTCGACACGATCACGTTTTTATACATTTGTTCACCTTCAAATATACACAAACGCGGGGCGGTTGTCAATAGCCCCCTCCCCCATGTCATCCCGGCCTTGTGCCGGGATCTCATGCAACTATAGTTGACATCGAAGGACATCGGGCGTTCCCTGCTGCGCAGGGGCGGGCTCTCGCGGCCGAGTTTATCCTGAGCGAAGCCGAAGGACCTGAGGGCCGAGCGCACAATACCAGCGGCCCTCCCGGCTTCAATCTCCCTAAAGGGGACCATAGCCACTAAGCAGCAAAGCTGCAAGTGGCTGGAGGCCTAACGCGGACGTAAAATGATCATCTTTATTCGTTCAACCTATTGACATTTGGCTTATAATTAAGTATATTCTTATTGGGCTGGTCGAAAGACCCAGGTCCATCTCTGGCGAGGAAGTTCCTCGCTTTTTTTGTGGAGAGAATCTTGAAGGAACTAAGCGTTTTCATCGATGAATCGGGGGATTTTGGCGAATACAGCCCACATTCTCCGTACTACATAATAACAATGGTGTTCCATAAGCAGGATATCGACATTCAGGAAAATGTCCACCGTCTTGACACGGAATTGTCATATCTCGGATTAGATAATCTTTGCATCCATACCGGCCCAATTATCCGCAAGGAAGAAATTTACAAAGACATGAGTATCGTTGAACGGAGACGTATTTTCAACAAAATGATGGCGTTTATTCGTTCTGCAGGGATTCAATATAAATGCTTCTCTATCGAAAAAAAGCACATCAAAGATTCTGTAGAAGCAACAGGCAAACTTTCAAAGCAAATTTCTTCATTTTTAAGAAGTCATTATGATGAATTTCTCACTTTTGACGATGTCAAAATTTACTACGACAACGGACAAGTTGAAGTAAGCAAGCTTTTATCGTCCGTATTTAACGCCCTGTTGCCCAATCCGATTTTTCGAAAAGTGATGCCATCCGATTACAGATTATTCCAAGTCGCAGACTTTATTTGCACGATGGAACTTATAAACCTGAAACTTGAAAGCAACCTTTTCTCAAAGTCAGAAATGGCATTCTTCGGCAACAGGAGAGATTTGAAGCAGAACTAAGCCACCCACTCACAGGCGTTCCCTGCTGCGCAGGGGCGGGCTCTCGCGGCACGAAGCCATGGCGTCACCCCACGGCTTCCCCGCCTAGAGGGCCGAGCGCAGGATACGGGCGGCCCTCCCGGCCCTTCGGGCTTCGATCCCTAACGCAGACGCGGGAGATGTCACCGGCTCATTTTGGAGTGCAAAAAAAATCCAATGAGATTTCCCAGTGACCGCCCTTGTCGGGGCCAACACGCTTGACAAGACCCTTTTGTTGCATATTTCTGAGATGAACCCTTATCGTATCGCGATTCTTTCCGCATATTTCCGCTAACGCTTGGATAGTTATTCTTGCATTGCTTTGAATTTCTGATATAATTCGCGCATCAAGCCCAGACGCATTTTCATACGGATTTTCATACGGATTTTCATACGGATTTACATGCGGATTTACATACGGGTTTTCCCGCCTCAAAATGCTGACCATCATGCCGCCCATAGTCGCTTGGAACGACGGAGAAGCTAGTCCGGCGGTCTCGAAGCCGGACTTGATTTTCTGAATGCCACGGCCCCACGATTCAATGAAACCCGCACGGTAAAAGGCATTGGCGATATTCTTGTTGCGAGGTCTTGACGTATGCTCGCCAAGCAAATCGTCCATGGTAAAGCCTTCTGGAAGGTTACCCTCGTTCCACAAAAGAATCCTGTCGGCGTACACCTTCATCTGAATAGCCGCCCCGGAATAATCCTTGTGAACAACGCTGTTGAAAATTGCTTCCCTGAGGGCGTCCTCGGGAATCTCGAGCGGTTCAATCCGTTGCAGGCCCTCGTAATGTATCGGAGAAATTAAGTATTTGGACTTCAGAATGTCCAAAACCCTGTCCGTCATCTGGATGATGTTGCCATCGACAAGGTCCTGGAACATCAAGTCTGTCTCATCTTTGCCAAAGCGGCCTATCTTGAACTCTACCGACGTGAAAAACTTTCCGGGATTCTTTCCAAAAAGCAAAATCGCCGCATTTTTCAGCAAGCCATCTTCATTCACCAGATTGAGGTTTTTCAGAACAGATTCGGTGGGCATCCTTAGCGAACCAACGGGCAAACGCTGCGCATCAACGGCCTTTTCAAGAAAATAGGCTACCGCCTTACGGTCAATATCTTTCAGGGTAGCCCCTTTGCAGACAATATCATCCCAAGTCATGCCCAATTTTTTAAGGATAAACTGCTGCAAAGCGGTACCACGAAGTTCCTGCTTGGTAGCCCCGCTGCGATAATGATAAGCACCATTTAAAGATATTGCGACATTACTCGGCTTGACAACAATTTCGAGATACTCCAAGCCAGACTTTTTATGGATATTCACATCAGGGACTATCCCCATGAGCGAGACAATCTTGTTCGGGATATCCTCGGCCAGTTTCTTTGCCTTTTCCACCCCGACCAGGTTGCCCTTGTCATCGATACCGATGTACAAAGTTCCGCCTTGGGCATTCGCAAAACCGCATACCCACTGCAAGTACTCGTCACGCCAGGTCTTCTTGAATTCGACATCCTGGGATTCAGACTTGGATTCGAACAGTTTCATCTTCTACTCCTTCCCGCAAACAGGCGTAAAATTGCGGGTCTTAACCGTTTTCCGTAGGTTAATCCTACTCACTTGTGCACTAATATAGATTTACGAAATAGATTTGTCAAGAGGTTTCCGCAAAAAAAACGGACAACTGTCAACACCCCTCCCCCATGTCATCCCGGCCTTGTGCCGGAATCTCATGCAACTATAGTTGACAAAAGCGATTTACGGGCGTTCCCTGCTGCGCAGGGTCGGGCTCTCGCGGCACGAAACCGTGGCGCGGACTTTACCCCGGACTTGTTCCGGGGCCACGGCTTCCCCGCCTAGAGGGCCGAGCGCGGGATACTGGCGGCCCTCCCGGCCCTTCGGGCTTCGATCTCCCCTAAAGGGGATCATAGCCACTGAGGCAACAAGTTGCCAAGTGGCTGGAGGCCTAACGCAGACGCGGGAAAAAACTACCCAGCATTAATTTCAAGCATTCCATTTAAATCAGCCGACTTGCAGGATTGAGCAATATCAGACAAATCACCAACTTCAAGCGTTACATACTCATCAACAACGTCCTTTTTTCGCAACAAGAAACGAAACTCTCTTTGATACGAGAACTCTCTTCTTTTTCGGAACGCATTTTTGGGGTATTCATCCAAAACGTTATCCTTGGCGAAATCGTAATAATTCACAGGGCCCATGGCAAAATCAAGATTCTTTTTCAGGGCAGCCTTTTCTAATCTTTCAAGAAATAATTCCGCCTGCGGAATCGCAACCGCATGTTCGCCATAATTAATCTTTTTTTCAGAAAACAATACATCCTGTTTCAAATCATCCAAAGAAGCGTACTGCTTTTGCGAATCAAATCTAATCGTCGAAAAGCACATTACATAGCTTTTCAAAACATCATCATTATAACAAATTGACACAGGACCAGCTAGATCTTTCAATTCCTGCTGACCAAAGGAAACTTTTATTGAATTAGGCTGAAATATTTTACAACATTCATAAGGATCGTTTTGCTTAAAAATACCAGATGCTTCCGTATTCCGAAAATAATTCAAAGAATTAAAGTGCAGATGACCTTTTAAAAAATCATCACGATACTTTTCACAACTGAAAAACTTGAATAAACCTCTACACATTTTAGTCTCCAAATTCCTTTCCTAATCACAAATCACTCATAGGAACACTTCCGTGCAACCCAATCCTAACATCACCTTTCGGATATTGACCAATTTCCCTTATTCTTTCCGTAACATTTATAAGGAAATCAACCGCAGCTTGATAATTCTTATCAGGCTTACTCATAAGACTAATAAAAAAAGAAATATCAAATACAATGCTTTTATTTTCGTCTAGATTCATATAATCCTCCACGCCAAGAATTAGTTTGTTATTCTTTATGGTATTCGCCTCATTTAACAAATATGAACAACTTGCGGATACTATTTTAAACAGTTTAATTATCTTATGTTTATCCTTTTCGGCGAGTGATTTTATGTTATCAAGATTATACTTTACTCCAATATCCTTAAGTTTATTGATTGCTGCATCATAAGGAAGTGTAGTTTCCGGATATCGAGAACCTATACCGACCATATAACCAAATGACGAGTAATCATAATCCTGTAAATTCCAATTAAAATCAGCATCTTGCAACCTCTCATTAAACCACAAAATTCTTTCAACCACCATAATCAGTTGGTCATAAATCTGCTTAAAATACAGTGACTTTGCTTTTTTTAACTTTTCTTGTTCTCTTCTATTGTTAGAACAATCCAAAAAGATTGCCATTATTGCAGCAGCAATCCCACTGCAGCCAATTCCAGAGAAAACATTATACAAAGGTTGCAAATTTGGATGCGAGCATTCACAAACTAAGGAAGGGACTAACAACAGCATCGAACCAAGTATTGTTATAATGTAGATTTTCAAGTTTTTCATTTTTTGCCCTACATTTTATTGGGATTTTTGTTGTTCCTTTATGGCAAGCTAATATTTTGCCCCTCTTGGAACGTTTTCTCAAGTGTTTTATCATTTAGACTATATTTGACCTTTAGGTGTTTCACGACGCCATATTCTGGATCCAATCCCATCGACTCATTGTCAATTTTAAAACTCTGATTTTCCTTATAAAGACTTCTAATTTTCGCCGTCACATCAGCTTTATTTTGAGGAGTGAAATAAAATGCTGATAGAATATTCATTTCAGAAAAAAGCTGTTGGTGCTCATCTGTCGTTTCTTCTAAAGGCTCAGAGGTTTTGGCAGAAGTGTTTAATATTTTTGACGCAGTTCTTTTACAGGAAACAAACAATAATAGGGAAATTATAAAAGCGATTATTGTAATTGTCGCGAAAATGTTAACATACTTGCTTTCGATACCGGAGAACGCAGATGAAATCCACCCACCAGCGGCAATAGACATCAATGCAAATACTAAATCCGCAAGCCAGCTTTTCGACGACAGGGTGGCCAAATCATCTTTGGTGACAAGATGAAATACGACTTCTTTTTTTACAATTTTAGACTTAACTAACTCATCATTCATAAGGCATCCTCGCTATTTCCTATACAGGAGCAATCACGTCTAACGTCCGTCTAAAAGCCTTGACAAATTTCATATCAACTTCAGACGGGAGCAGACCGTTTGCAGGTTCAAGTTTATCATCCTTGCTTAAATAATACCAAAGAACTTCTGCTTTGGGCTTATCCATATCAAATATGTATTTCTTCTCTTTTTGATTGCCCATATCCAATTCTTCTAGGACTTTAGGCAATTTGAAGCCCATTTCCGGCAACAATTTATTTTCTTTTTCCACAAAAAGGTGATATTCCGTTTTGAACGTTTCAAAAACATCTTTCTCAAAAGAACTGGAATTATTTACGAACTGAGATTTGCAATTCATTTTCAATGAACACATTCCAGAATCTCGCACATGATGCATCAGGATCCCACCCAATTCACGTCCTCGTTCGTACTCCATCTTTATTTCCGGCAAAGAAGACATCGTAATTGCACGGCAAAAACAGTCCAGCAGCTCTACACACAAGACTGTGAAACTCGGCTTAATTCGGTCAATTCCGTCGGCAGCCCCGATTTCAAGGGTAATTTGATGTGCAACATTAGTAAACGCAACCAATTGCTCACGGATTCGAATAGAAACTTCACCAAAAGCCATTTCAAACAGATCATGCAATAATCGCATTTGAGATTCATTCTGTACTTCAAAATACTTTTCTAGGCCATTCAAAATGGGCAATGCAGTTTGGTTCGATTTTCCTGGCGGGACAGGAATTATCATCTGGATAAATTTTTGCAGATAGTAATTGCCAAAGGAAAACGACCCTTTTTTGTCAAAATAATTTTTCGAAGAATAGGTGCCCGGCCCCGATGTAACAATTGCGTTGGAAGTCATGTACCCTCGTCCGTACATTTTCGAAATGCCATCACAAAGTTCTTCCCGGTTTATTGCCGCAATTTGAATAAATTGGAACAAATCGTTCTCAGTATCGTAACAAATATGGTGCAGGCGTTCAAGGACCTTTATAGCATATTCGGGAATGCACCTATCTAATTCATCAATAACAAGGACAACTCCCCTGAATTCCAATTTGATTTCCAGCAACAATTGGTAAATAATCTCTATGGATTTTTTCAACAACTGATTAGAATCAAAATCCTTGGTCAGCAATTCAGCTTTGTCTTTGGATAAGGCTTCTCCCACATCTTTTTTAAGTTGATCAAGTTCAACACCTATTTCCTTAAAATCCACACCAAATTTATTCTTGGCGACCATAAACGAAATAGACTTGAAGAGGCTTAGGGCAATTTCCAACGTTTTCTTCTTTTTGCCCTCTTGGATAGTTTCAGACGATTTCAAGCCATTTAGCGCATCAACCAAAACAGAAAGAATCGCTTCCAATGGCTCTTCATAGTAATCATTTTGCCAGCAATTGTAATGGACGACAAAACAACCACACCCTTTCAGTTTCTTTTCAAGCATTTTCAAGATGAAAGACTTGCCACACCCCCATTTGCCATCAATAGCCAAAGAGCAACCTGCACGCTGGTCAACCTTGTTTGAGATAATCATCTCAAGCATTTCGACAAATTGAGTTCTTCCTAGTAAGTCTGCTCTTGCCATTTAATAAAATCTATTCAACTATCCACCAATTGTCAAATACAACTTCTTTTTTTAGCTTTAAAAGAGCAACCAATACGGCATCAAAGTGACAGCTTGGAAAGCTGACACACCAAAAACGGGAGTACAAAAATGCCTAAAAGAGGGGCATAGCCCCTCTTTTTTGCTCATTTTTCTTCGTCTAGCCCGTTTTATGAGGCGTTTAGCCCCTGTTTTCCTATATTTACCACATCATGACCTACTTGATGGTTGACATTTCTGGACGGAGTCCGGTTTACGATATTCCCTTGTGCGAGGCGTTGCACAGGGTATTGTCTCCGGAGCATCATGTAAGGCTGCTTGCCCCAAACATCAATCCTAAAGATGTCGATTTCGATTGCAAAAGGCTGTTCGGCATTCTCCCCCACAGGTTACAGAAAAGCAAGAGAAAACCTTTCCGCGCAATAAAGGCTTTAAGTGTCGCACTGAATTATATCAGCCTTATTGCTCGCGTTGCCCTGAAAAAGCCGGACATATTGCATTTTCAGTGGTTGCCTCTTGTCGAGGTTTCTACCATTGAAAGGATTTTTATTAAAATCCTGCGTTTCCTTGCGCCGAAGACCAAGTTCCTTTTGACAATCCACAATGTTTACCCGCATGACAGCAGCGAAGGGTATAAACAGGTTTACAGGGAGAGGTTTTCTAGAGTCAGTCCGTTCTTTGACAAGTTTATCGTCCACCTGGAAACAACAAAGAAGGAATTCTGTTCCGCTTTCGGGATATCGGCAGAGCGCGTCAAGGTTCTCCATCATGGGGTTTTAGCACCCAAGGGGCACGATACGGTCCGCCGCCAGCGCGGCAAAGTGCTAAAACTCATTATGTACGGCAACCAAAGCACTTACAAGGGGACGGACGTCTTTGTCAACGCTTTGACCCTGCTCCCACAAGGGTACAAGGATAAGGTTCACGCCCTAGTTGTCGGGAAAACGTATTCCAACTACTTGAATGAACTGAAAGAAAGGAAAGAAAACGCGAACATTGAATTCATTCCCGAGTATGTTTCTGACGAGGTCCTTTACAAACACATCGCCGATTCGGATATAATCGTCCTGCCCTATCGCGAAATTTCGCAAAGCGGAGTCCTTTTACTTGCATTGAGTACGAAACGTTTAATTATAACCTCAGACATTCCCAGTTTCAAGGAAACCCTTATGGGCATGGGCGAAAACACATTCTTTGAAAACGGGAATGCGGCAAGCCTGTCCAAGTTGATCGTAAAGTATGCAGATGGCTTGGTTGACGAAAGCAAGCAACTAGACTTTATCGAAAGTCTAGAAGCCAAGTACTCGTGGACGAATATTGCCGAAATGTATAAAAGCTTTATAAATGAACTGTAAGCAATAATTGCAGCAATCTGTCTTTTCTTATATTTTTCTATCTTTAGATTATGCCGTCGGCAAAGACAGTCACAACCAACTTCTTCTGGAGATTCTTCGAGCGATGTGGGACACAGCTCGTAACGTTTGTCGTGTCCATTATCCTAGCTAGGCTACTGGACCCGGCAGTTTACGGCGAAATCGCGCTGATAATGGTCTTTACCACAATTCTCCAAGTATTTGTCGATAGCGGGCTCGGCACAGCCCTCATCCAAAAGAAAAATGCCGACGACCTGGATTTTTCGTCGGTATTCTATTTCAATATCGTGGTCTGCCTGGTGCTGTACGGAGTCATGTTCGTGGCAGCGCCGCTCATCGCCAATTTTTACCATCTACCCCACCTGACGCCCGTCATCCGCGTACTGAGCCTGACACTCATCGTTTCCGGCGTCCGCAACATCCAGCAGTCCTACGTATCCAGAAACCTGATTTTCAAGAAATTCTTCTTTGCCACCATAGGCGGTACGCTAGGTTCTGCGGTGGTGGGCATTGCCATGGCATATATGGACTACGGCGTGTGGGCGTTGGTCGGGCAGCAACTCACTAATGTAACCCTCGGTACACTGATTCTCTGGGCAATCGTCCATTGGCGTCCCAAATTCATGTTCTCGTTACAACGGCTCAAAGAGCTTTTTAGTTATGGCTGGAAACTCCTTGTTTCGGCACTGATTGACACAGGCTACAATCATCTACGACACCTAATCATTGGACGACTATACACAGCAAAGGATCTCGCCTTTTACAACCAAGGGCACCTATTCCCTAATGTTATCGTAGCAAACATTAATTCTTCCATTGATAGCGTTCTGCTCCCAGCTATGGCTGCCGAGCAAGACAATAAAGAACGTGTCCGCGCCATGACTCGCAGGGCTATAAGCATAAGCACCTATATTATGATGCCCATGATGATGGGGCTAGCCGTGTGCGCAGAACCCATAGTGAGACTAGTGCTAACCGATAAATGGCTACCCTGCGTCCCATTTTTACGAGTATTCTGCTTTACATGCGCTTTTTGGCCAGTCCACACAGCCAACTTAAACGCAATAAAAGCCCTAGGACGTAGCGATTTATTCCTAAAACTTGAAATCTTCAAGAAAACCATAGGACTTGCAGCCGTTTTGATTACTATGAACATCAGCGTCATGGCCATGGCCTATAGCCTCTTCGTGACAAGCATCCTTGGACAAATCATCAACAGTTGGCCAAATAAAAAACTACTAGGTTACCATTATCTTGCTCAATTGAAAGATATGCTCCCACAAATTTTGCTCTCATGCATTATGGGGACCGCCGTTTATTCTATTAATTTCACAGGTCTAAACGACCTTGCCACCCTAACTCTACAGATTATTACAGGTATAGCAAGCTATACCATTCTCTCTAAGCTGTTCAAAATTGAGTCTTTTGCTTACATCTTAAGCGCAATAGCAAAGGTGCGAAACAAGAAAAATACAAAGGTTTAGCTATATTAGCTAGCATAAGAAGGATTTTTATGACTGACAAACCGATTACCGTCACATCCCCCCTGCTTCCCAACCTTGACGACCTTATCCCGATGCTCAAGGATATCTGGGACCGCAAGTGGCTCACCAACAACGGCCATTATCACAAGGAACTTGAAAAGGCCTTGGCGGAATATCTCGGCGTCAAGTATCTCAGCCTCTTTACTAACGGAACCCTGCCGCTGATTACCGCATTACAGGCCATGCGCATCACGGGCGAAGTAATTACCACCCCCTACAGTTTTGTGGCAACAACGCACTCTATCTGGTGGAACGGTCTAAAGCCGGTATTCGTAGATGTAGAAGAAGAAACAGGCAACATTGACCCCGAAAAGATCGAGGCCGCCATTACGCCCCACACCACGGCAATCATGCCCGTGCATGTTTACGGCACGCCCTGCAACACCAAGCGGATCCAGGAAATTGCGGACATTTACGGGCTCAAGGTGATTTACGATGCCGCACACGCCTTTGGCGTGCATGTGAACGGCGAATCCATATTGAAATCGGGCGACATGAGCACCCTCAGTTTCCACGCCACCAAGGTCTATACCACGGTAGAAGGCGGCGCCCTGGTTTGCCACGACGAAGCCACCAAGAAGCGAATCGACTACCTGAAGAACTTCGGCTTCGCCGGCGAAACGACCGTTGTCGCCCCCGGCATCAACAGCAAAATGGACGAAATCCGCTCTGCATTCGGGCTCTTGAACCTGAAACAGGTGGACAGCGCCATCGCGAGCCGCAAGGCTACCGCCGAAAAATACCGCGAAGCCCTCAAAAACATTCCCGGCATCCGCATGCTCAAGGACATAGAAGGCGTGCGTCACAACTATTCCTATTTCCCGATATTTATCGACGAAAAACAATACGGCATGAGTCGCGAAGCCCTTTACGAAAAACTCAAGGAAAACAATATTTTCGGTCGCCGCTATTTCTACCCGCTTATCAGCACCTTCAGCGCCTACAAGGGCTTGGAATCGGCAAACCCCGCCAACCTGCCCATAGCCCACAAGTTGGCCGACCAGGTGCTTTGTCTGCCCATGTTCGCCGGGCTCGACGAGGAATCCGCAAACAGAGTAATCGATATAGTATTGAAAAAATAGAGACGCAATATGAAAAAGCTGATGCTACTTGGCGGGTTGCGTTATCTGCTCCCTGTAATCGAAGAAGCCCACAAGCTGGGCATCTATGTGATTACTGCAGACTATCTGCCGAACAATATTGCACACAAGTATTCTGACGAATATTGCAATGTGAGCATCATCGACAAAGAAGCCGTACTTAAAGCAGCCCAGGAACTGAAAATCGATGGAATCCTTTCGCACGCAGTGGACCCGGGCGTTGTTTCAGCTGCGTATGTGGCCGAGAAAATGGGGCTGCCGTTCCAGTGCAGTTACAAAGCTGCTTGCATTCTACAAGATAAGTCGCTATTCCGCAAGTTCCTTGCCGAAAATGGTTTCAACTGCCCCAAAGCAAAAGGCTACGACAACGCCGATGACGCTTTAAAGGATGTCGATTACTTTAATTGGCCTGTGATTGTAAAACCCGTGGATTCTGCAGGCAGCAAGGGCGTTACGAAAGTTGAGGATAAAGCCGATTTACAGAATGCTATTGAAACCGCACTTTCCGCCTCACTCTCTAAACATTTCGTAATTGAAGACTTCTTGGACAAGGTGGGAGCACAGTCTAGCGCAGACATTTTTACTGTTGACGGCAAACTTGTTTACCCAGCCTATTCAGACCAATTATTCGACAAAGAAGCGGCGAATCCCTATACGCCCGCCATCGAGATATGGCCCGCCTCCATGGAGCAGAAGTTCCAGGACGACCTGACCGCACAACTGCAGCGTCTGTTCACGCTTCTCGGCATGAAATCGGGCATCTACAACGTGGAAAGCCGCGTGTGCTCTGATGGCAAGGCGTACATCATGGAAGTGAGTCCCCGCGGCGGCGGAAACCGCATCGCAGAATTACAAGACATGGCGACAGGGCAAAAATTAATCCAAAATGAAATCAAGAAAGCCCTTGGCATGTCACTAGACAACATCACAGCACCCGAATACGATGGAATCTGGTGCAACTATATTTTGCATTCCTCCAAAGAAGGCATCCTCAAATCTGTCGATATAGATTCTGATTTCAGGGAAAAGTATGTACGCGATATAGGTTTAATCGTAAAGCCAGGTGAAAGGATTCTGCCTTTTACAGGTGCAAACACCTCCCTCGGCACGTTATTCTTGAGATTTGAGAGCCGAAAAGAATTGAATAATGTAATTCAAACAATTAATGATGCCGTTCTGATAAATTTGGAGTAGCCAATGGACATTAATGCATTTTTTCTTCGCTGTCGTTTTTGGTTGAAAGATTTTTTCAAGGGATCGCCTATACGGAATCCTTATAAAGAAATTAAGTATATCCAGGAAAATTCCTTTGAAAAGGGGCTTCCAATACGTCAGCAACATCTGCGTCAATTACTGGACTTCGCAGCAAAAAACACACAGTTTTATAAGGGCTTCGAAGGTAAACCGTTAACGGATTTTCCCGTAATGAATAAGAACTCCCTTCTGGAACATTTCAACGAGATTGCTGTTGAGAAAGAAAAAATTCCAGGGCAAGTAGGAGATATTCATATACAAACAACATCTGGTTCTACGGGAACCCCATTCAAAATCCCTCAGGACACCTTGAAAAGACAGCGCAGAATTGCCGAATTAAAATACTTTGGAGCCATTGCCGGGTTTAAGACCCACGAAAAACTGATACACCTACGGACTTGGAACCGCTGGCAGCAAAAAACTGCAAAGCAGATTAAAACAGAGAATATCATTCCCTTCGACATCGCTAGAATGGCTGATGAAGATCTAAAAAGACTCTGTGAACTTATCATATCTTCCAAGGCAGTTTGCTTAAGGGGTTATGCATCGTCTCTAGGGAAACTGGCTGAATACGCTAATGGGAAAGGATATAAGTTTCCTCGCTTGAAACTGGCAATAGCAGGGGCAGAAGCCTTGCAAGACGATACAAGGGCATTGTTTAAGAAAGTCATGCATGCAGACATACAATCCCAATATGCCAATGAAGAATGCGGCATAATGGCCCAAGAACGAGTCCCTACAAAGGAATCTGACAACCCGATGTATTGGAACCATGCCGGTTATTTTTTCGAAATATTAAAATTTGATTCCGATGAACCTGCCGAATATGGAGAGATTGGCCGAATTGTCATTACGGATTTGCATAACTATGCATTTCCTTTAATTCGCTATGATAACGGAGATACAGCTATGCAGTTGCCTCCTGACGAACATAGCAATGGCTACCCTATAATTGGAAAACTCTACGGTAGACGATTTGACCTGACATATTCCACAGCGGGTGTCGCCATATTTCCTCTCACCTACGGACGGATTCTGAAACATTTTGACAACATTGCGCAATGGCAATTCGTCCAAAACAGTAAAAAGGAATACACCCTAAACTTGATTATGCGTGGTGACGACTCAAACCTACCCTCTATAATCAACCAGTTAAAGGAATATCTGGGCTCTGATGCCGACATCAAGATTAGCAAAGTTGAAGATATTCCTGTTTTAGCATCAGGAAAACGTAAACCAGTTGTCAACAACTGGAAAAAAAATTGACGGCAGACCTATGGAACGCGAAATTGGTGGATATTTGAACTTAGAATTGAGCCCTAAAGCAAGCTCTCTTCACCAGGCCGGCTTTTTTGTAAACAGTGGACGCCATGCAATCGAGTATTGCATACGAACCATTCCGAACATGAAAAAAATCTGGCTTCCCTATTTTACTTGTAGGGTAGTCTCCGTACTTGAGCAAAAAATGGGTATTCAGGTAGAACGTTACCATATAAATCGTAATCTTGAGATAGCAGACGAAATAATCCTTGGCGATAACGAGTATCTGTTAGTCACCAACTATTTCGGGATAAAGGACGCCTACATTGATAAACTTGCAAAAAAATACGGCAATCGGTTAATTATTGACAATGCCCATGCCCTTTTTAAATCACATATCCCTGGAACAATGACTGCATATAGTCCACGGAAAGTGGTGGGGATCCCTGACGGAGGCATTGCTTTTACTTGTTTTCCTTCTCTAGATGTGAAGTTGGAATACGACATGTCCTACGATAGATGTTCTGCATTTATAAAAAGATACGACTTGGGATCTGCAGCAGGGTATGCAGACTCCAAAGAATGCAATAAAGCCATTGAAAAACAACCCCTGAAAAAAATGTCACGCTTTACCAGTGCCCTGTACAATTCTATCGATTTTGATAGGGTAAAGGCTATACGACGGAACAACTTTCGCCTGTTGCACGACCATCTATGTTTTAGGAATGCCTTCAAAATACCGGAAATGGGATCCTTTGAATGTCCTTTAATATATCCCTATATTAGCAAAGACGAAAAACTGAAAGATTTCTTAATCAGCAATGGAATATTTGTCGCAACCTACTGGCCTTTTGTAATTGACAATTGCCATCCTGATAGCGTAGAAGTAGACTTGGCCCGGCATATAGTGGCCTTGCCCATTGACCAAAGGTACGGAGAAGAGGAGATGAATTTTATAATTGAAAAGGTGGATGAATATGAAAGATAGTCGCGTTTATCTAAGGGCTCTTGAACCAACTGATTACAAGACGTCCATTAACTGGCGCAGGGACGATGAAATCTGGGGTATGCTAGGCGGAACAAAATACTTTGTTTCTGAAGCCTACGAAAAACAGTGGGTGGAAAAATCCATCTTTGATAGCAAGGATGTCAAGTTAGCTATCTGCCTAAAAGAAGATGACCGGTATATCGGCAATGTTTATATGACCAACATTGATATGCAGAAACAGTCTTGCCATTCTCATGTCTTGATTGGAGAGAAGGATTGCTGGGGAAAGGGGTACGCCGTGGAAGCATTAACCCTCCTATGCGATTATATGTTTTCAGAACGAAACATCCACAGAATTCAGGCCATTGTTCTGGAAAGTAACCAAGCCTCACTAAAAATGCATCAAAAATGTGGTTACAAAATAGACGGATTGATGCGAGACTCTGTTTTTAAGGACGGGAAATTTCAAAATCAATACATTCTATCTTTATTGAAAGATGATTTTGAGGTTTGAAATAAAAAAAATGATTAACCGTACACAAAAAGAAATTACAAAACATTGGCCAAAGGAATGGGATACCCCCGTTGTCAGTATTCGTTGCATAACATATAACCACGAGCCATATATTGCCCAGGCCTTAGATGGTTTCCTAATGCAAGAAACCGATTTCCCCTTTGAAATTGTTGTTCACGACGACGCTTCAACCGACAACACGGCAAATATTATTCGGGAATACGAAACGAAATATCCCCAAATTTTAAAACCTATCTACGAAACAGAAAATCAATTTTCGAAAAGAGATGGCTCACTTGGAAGAATAATGAATGCAGCTTGTCGAGGGAAGTATATTGCCCTATGCGAAGGCGATGATTACTGGACTAAATCATACAAATTACAAAAACAAATTGATTTTTTAGAAAGAAATTCTCAATATTCTGCGAGCGCTCACCAAAGCACACTCATCGGGAACGGATCAGGACCATTTCGTGAAAAAGTCAATTCAACGATAACAATGAATGATTTGATTTCAAACTCAAGACTTTTCCACACCGCATCCTTTATATATAGAAGAGAGCAAATTTATTCGTTACCCGGTCCAACAAAAACAAATTCTGTCGTTTCGGGCGACAAACTTATTTTTCTCAAAGCAGCCACTTTTGGTCCTATTTATTATTTTGATGACGAGATGTGCATTTATCGCAAACACGCTAGTGGGGCTTCTTCAACAACTACACTTCAGCACATGCGCAAAGATCTCAACATAGTTTCTTACATGAAAGAAATATACCCTAAATTTCCAAAATACCGGTATTTATCTTTTTTATACGGAACATTCGCTTATTACCCCAAAGATATCACCCGAACAAAAAAAGCGTTTTATTTACTCCTTTCACTCATCTTCTCATTCTCCTACTTCCCAGAGAATATCAAAGTTTTAGCAAACAAAGTGAAAAACGTTTATGGGAAATAACCTGCTAGTTTTTTTTCTTTTATTTATCAATCTATATTTCCCAATCAATCCTGTTCTCATTACAGGGATTGACATTATTTTTGCTTTTTGGTATTGCAAAAACACACAAATTGCACCATTTCTGTTTCTTATTATATCAAGCTTTCTTCTTTTATTCACATCCATCATCTCTTTTGTTGCAGCAGATGCACCAGAATACCAAGTCATATTCAAATACATTAGAACATTCATTTCAACAATAGCGATTATAACAATCGCGCAAAAAATAGAACTTTCGCCAAAACCCTTTGTAAGGTTGATTTCAATTGTATTATGTTGCCATTTAATTGCAATCGTACTACAAATAATCCACCCGCCACTAGGGCCAATTATGGCCCCATACTTTAATTTTACAAGAAAAATTTCATTTCTTGAAACAATACAATTACGTAAATTAGGGCTCTGCGGAGGATACGATGCCGCGTCAATGATTCTCGCATCATCGCTAATTTTCTACTATCTAAATTACATAGTCAAAAAAAATATCGTATTTTTTATTTTAGCCCTAACTTCCGTCTTTTTAACATTGTTTGTATCTCGACTAGGAATGGCCCTTTCTACCATTATTTTATTCTGTTTTTCCATTTATTCCATAAGAAAGAAAGGGGCAGTTCGAGCAACGGGAGTCGCTTTAATGCTTGTCGTCCTCTTTTTTGCAACAAATATTTTGTTACCTATTTTAGCAAACACAAATAGTTTGCTAATCAACATATCAACATCTTCCGCAAACGATATCAGTTACTTTACGCAAGATTACAGATCTACAAATGGCAGCGTAGAAGCACTTACAAACGAGCACCTCATTGTGTACAAAAACTTAGATTTCTTTCAATTAATTTTTGGTGCCGGGAACTCATCCGAGTCAGACATCGGGTACATCCAATTACTTTTTCAGGTTGGCTTAACCGGACTGTTTATAATTATCATGATGCATATTTGGGCCACCAAAAGAACAATCTACGCGCACCCTATAAACGAAGACATGAAAATACTGCAGTTATTCTGTGTCTTTTATATAATACTGCTCTCGATTTTCAATTACAAAATACTTTTGCTATATAGTCGAGGTTTTTACGACTTCTACATTCTCTGCTTTGTTTATTACATCACCACACAAAAGAAATTAGAAAAACGGTTTATAAACAACACACCTTTATTGACGGAAAGACTTTAAATACTCTATAGATTGTTTTTTCCACTTATATTTAACTCTTTGATTGATAAAACTGGTGGTTTGATTTTCATTATGAACCACATTTAATCTTGAGTCAAAATAAATTTTCTTCCCATTTTTAATAACAAGTTCCGCTATAAAAATTTCTTCATCATACATAAAAATTTTGTTATCCTCAGCCAATAATGCTTTAATACATTCCTCAACAAGAACGAAACAAGAGCCATGGACTCCATAAACAAAACCAGAATTTAACAAGACATGTTTCGGCTTGAAAATTTTTCGTTTACACCAATGCAAAAAGAAATAAAAAGAATACGTTAAATAATTCGTAAAAATAAAATCATGTAATTTTTTATTCAGAATTGATGGACGGTTAACGCAAAATGGATTCTGGTGATAACCAGTTTCTGCCAAAACAATATCCGGTCCAACGCACCATATACTCTCATCTTTGATTACCAATATATTTTCAAAAAAATACTCTGAAGAGAACTCAATATCCGTATTTGAAATTATTCCCCATTTATAGGAATCTTTTTGATTTCTAAATCCATACAAGCAACCATTAAGATATCCAAGGTTTTCTTTTGGAATATAGACTTCACTCAATTCATATTCTTTTTTTAGTTTTTTAGAAAAATACTCTGGATTAGAACAAGAATTACACGTTACAACAAGTTTTATTCGGTCTGCTATTGTTTGTTTTCGTAATCCCTGTGCAAACTGGATAACTTCTTTTTCATTATTGTAACAAGCAACAGATACAACAAAATCTATCATAACACCTCATAAGCTAGGTGAAAATCACCTTGTACTTTCAGCTTTTTCCCAAACAGGTTTAGACTTCCCAGTAATGATATTCACAACACCTTTCCATTGCGCCACAACAGTCATACAATAGTAAAAAACAATCTTCACCAATCTATTAGAACCTCTCGTAATCAATCCTAAAAGGGCAATTAGATAAAACAGAGCCTGTAATCCTAGAGTGACCTTCCAAAAGAGACATCCAAGAACAGCCATAGGAATGTTTACCGCGAGTGCAGTAAGATGCACCAGCCAAAGAAGGTAACGGCAAGTTCTGTGTCCAAAATAGAAATACGAGAACCACCGATAAGAAATAAAATTAAACACACAAACATTAGGGCAAATACCCGTCAAAATATCTCGATTCATTCGAACTTTGCGTTTGAACTCATCCTCATCTATTTCACCCGCCTTTTCATAAGCAATAGCATCAGGATTATACAACGCTCTTTTCTTGCTCAACGCATACACAAAGGGGAAACTAGAATCGTGGCATTCAATCGGAGGAACATCGATATAATATTCGTTCCGTACAGCATATATGGCTCCATTGCCGGCAGTAATTGTTTGAAGCTTACTTTCAATGTTCCTACACATCAAATCAAGTTTCCAGTAAAAGCCCTCTGAATTCGCAGTATTATTTCCATCCGTATTAACATATCGAAGTTGACCGGTGACATACGCTACAGACGGATCAGTAAAATACGACACAAGCTCTCTAACCGCATTCGCTTCAAACATCGCATTCGCATCTGTCATAACAAGTATTTCTGCATTACACAACTTTTGCGTTTCATTCTGCGCATTAGTCTTTCCATAATGTTTTTCTGACTTGTGAATGCGAATCCTGCGCTCTGGATGGGCCGCAATAAAAGCTTCAACAATTTCATCAGTCTTGTCTGTTGAAAAATCCGAAGCTATTAGGAAATCAATTTTTTCAGCGGGATACTCAATATTTAGAAGATTCTGAAGTTTATCTGCTATGACAGATTCTTCATTATGAGCGACAACCATAATTGACACAGTCGGTTCATAAGAATAATCTTTTTCATTTACCTTTTTAGACATTTTGCTTAAAACAACCAATGATAACGGATAACCGACCATTGCCCAAAAAGCAACAAATACAGCAATGCACCATATAATTGTTAAAACAAGCATTCAGTCAACCTTAGCAAAATTAGTTAGTCTTCTTAATTGCAATCTCGTTATATTTCATCATATAGATGCCATCGTCATAACATCCAAGGTTAGGCTTATTCTCTATGCCCTTAAGATTATTTTCAATAAGAACCATATGGTTGCAGCCACATTCAAAAGCATGCGGATAGCCACCACCAAAACGGGGATTCACTTCAGAAATGTAGTATTCGCCATCTATGTCAAAAATGTCTATATCTATTTGTCCGGTAAAGCCACTTTCTTCAACGAATTTTTGAATCAGCGCAAAAAGCTTAGGATCCTTAAAAGATACTGCCTTGTCCGTTTCGCCCGCTCGCATTACAATCTTTTTCTTGGTGAAAATCGATACGACTTTCTTGCTAATCATATCAATATATACATCCGCACCGATTTCCTGACCTTTCAAGAATTCCTGTATCATCATTCCTTCGGAATGGGTGCATAGCAAATCAACAGTTTTTTTATCCTGTGCCTTAGAAATTGCAATACTGGCACTTCCGCACGACGGTTTAACAAACACAGGATAACTGATTTTGCCCTTTTCCAAATCAGCATAAAACTTTGCTGGGTCCATGTAGGACTTTGCGCACTTGTAGCCATGTTCAACTAGCCAATTATACATCTTGAATTTATCAAGGCTTCGTTCGCATAGTTCAAAACTAGAGCCGATGATTTTTACACCAGCATCATCAAACAATTGGTGGTTCTTCGCTAGCAAGTTAAGTTCCGGATCAATCAGAGAAAGAACGCCATCAATTTGTTCTTTCTTGCAAATATCAAGGATTACATCAAGGTAACCATCCGCAGTAATGCGAGGAACAATGTAATACTTATCGGCATCAAAAAGTGCTGGGGCAATATCACTACAGTCTGTAGCAACAATTTTGCCATCCTTAAAGGACCTCTTAAAATACTGGACAACCTTATTACGGGTTCCTGCCGAAAGAATCAACATGTTCATTTTTCTTTATCTCCGATACAACGGCTTTTATATTCTGCAACAGTCCATCTGTCACGAGCCTTTATGATATGCTCCCCTTCTTTCACATAAACGGCAGGAAACCATTTAATGAAAAGCGGAGAAAGGCACATTGTGTAGGCTCCAACCTTATGGTAAACGATTTGGTCGTTTGTCAATATTTCCAGTTCATTTGAAAGTTCAAATAAACGATCATGTTCCATACATGTAAAACCAGAAACAATCTGTCGTTCGAAAACTTGGCGAGGTTCAGAACCAATTCGGACAATTTCCTTGAAGTACGAGGACTTCGTCATTAAAGGGTCAATTTGAGTCCTGCTTCCATCTGTTACTATAAAGGTATTTCGGGTTGTTCTTTTCACATCAACAACGGACGTATAGTAATCTACAGCAGCACCAATTAGCGCCATACCAGGTTCAACGATCAACGCGGTTTCTTCCGGGTCAAAGCATTGTTTCAAAATTCCCGCAACCATGTCAAAATATTCAGGAAACTGCGGTTTGGAGCTTAATCCCCCAAAAAAGCCGCCACCAATATCGACATACTTAAGTTTCAGCCCATATTTTTCCGAAATCTCAACAGCTGTCTCTGCAATTGCCCTGTAGATATCAGGCATTCTTGTCTTGGAACTCTTATGGAGATGTAATCCAACAACTTTTACACCTTTTTCTTCAATTTTATCGATTGCCCTTTTTAATTCGCCATTTTCATAACAAAAACCGAATCTTTCGCCATCTTCACCACATTGTGTCTGCCCCGGACACTTTGATTCAAGATCAAAATTAACACGTATGCCGACTTCATAATTATTGGGCTCAAGTTCTGCAAGCCAATTGATTTCATATTCGGCGTCAATATTGACTATAGAATGATTGCGGACCGCCTCAAAAAAAGTTTCTTTAGATTTTGCAATACCATTGTATATGAGTTTGTCGGCACCTACCGACTTAGCAAGCTCATATTCATCATCCGAAACAACCTCCGCATAACAACCATTATCACGAAAATACTTTATCACCCAAGGGAAAGCATTCGTCTTATAAGAATAGCCAACTATATAGTTACCCCAAGACCTTTGAAGGGCATTCTTCAATTTATGCAATTCTTCGTCAAGAAAATCCTTATTAATTACGAAATATGGCGTTTTGAGGCTATTCATTTGCTTGCTACGCCTCCACGTTCAATATCAAGATATTCTTCATCGGCAGCCTCAGAATCGGGAGAAACATCTTCTCTGCAAACGACTTTTTTTATGGTCAGAAAAATAATCTTGATGTCTTCTAAAAAAGAAATGCTATTCACGTACTGAACATCTAAAGCCAACCGTTGGTCCCATTTCACATAGTTCCTACCACTAATTTGAGCAAGTCCACTCAAACCAGGACGAACATCATGTCGATGTTTTTCCGTTTCTGTGTAATAAGGGAGGTATTGAACCAAAAGCGGACGCGGACCTATAAGCGACATGTCGCCCTTGAGGATGTTGA
>DGRZ01000066.1:56475-60220 GCA_002391195.1 Fibrobacter sp. UBA4375
TTGAGGATGTTGAAGAGTTCGGGCAGTTCGTCGAGGCTGGTGGAGCGCAGGAACTTGCCGTAGGCGTTCAGCCGCAGGTCGTCGGGGAGCAGGTTCCCCTGCGCGTCCTTCTCGTTCGTCATGGTGCGGAACTTGACGAGCCTGAATATCTTTTCGCCCTTGCCGGGGCGGGGCTGCGTGAAGAAGGGGTTGCCATGCATCTTGACGGCGCCGAGGACGGTGAGCACGAGCAGCAGCGGGCTCAGGGCGAGAATCGCGGCCAGCGCGCAGCAGAAGTCCAGGGGTCGTTTGAGGAAGCGGGCGTACATACGAGCAAATATAGTTTTCGGGGGAATTACGGACAACCTACAGGGGGCGGTGCGGGGTGCTTTCGGCCCTCTAAACGAAGGATGGCTACGCATCCGCACGTAAACATAATTTTACGGTCTATTTTGGGCAAAAAATTCGTTTTATACAGTAGAGGATGACAAAAAGAATGTCGCTTGTCCAACAAAATCAAAAGAAAATGCAAGCAGACAATACTTTGCTCATTTTTGCCGCTTTCGGTTGTATATTTCGGCCCTCGAACTAAAAAGGGCTTAAACTATTGACAATACGTTGTAGAATATGTATATTATAAGCATAGGAATGAAAGTGAGGTTTGATCCGAGTAAGGCACTCGTGGTCAAGCAGAAGCACAACATCGACATGGAGTCCATAAGGCAGGAAATTCTGGCGGGAAGGTTTTTCCAAAGGAGGTTTGAAAATGGCGAACTCAAAATTCTTAGATGAGCCGATTGACGAAGAGGAACGCGCCCTCATGGAAGCTGTCGAGAACGGCGAGGCCGTTCCGCTCCCAAAAGGGGAAGAAGAGCGTATCCGTGCAGACATCATGTCCGCCTCGGCGAAGAACATCACCATCCGCATGCAGCTAGACGACCTAGCCGGCATCAAGAAGATGGCGAAAGCCGCCGGAATGCCCTACCAGACCCTCATCAACTCCATCATTCACCGCTACGTGACCGGCGGAATAATCTTCAAGGTGGCCGTGTAGGCCGACCCAAAGACCAAGCGCTATACGGACATGGACGAAATGTGGGCGGACTTGGATAAATGATTTACGAAGTTATCTGGACTACGGTCTGGACAGCGAAAAGCTATTCCACTGCGGGGCACCGTCGAAGGATGCCGGAGGCAAGGTAACGACAATCATGCAAATAGAACGCCCGGATTGCCAAGGATACGGTGATTAGGGCATAAATCTTGTAAACCCTATTCAACCGCTTTTTCTATGCAACGTACTGAAAAAGCGGTTTTTTCGTCTTTGGGCAAAAATTCCATTTTGTCATCATAGTAGCGCAACCAAAGGACCTGCTGGTCACTTGTCCAAAAATAAGCGCTAATCATAGAATCAAAATAGTCGCCGGATTCTCTTCCTCCAGAAGGCTTTGCGTTAAAGCCCCACAAGTTCCAGCCTTTACTTCCCTTTTCTGTCCAGCCGGTCCGTGACCTCAAGGCACTTGCATACTTCACGGAATTCACCAGAACTTGTAAATCTTCAATAGAGGGAAGTTTCCATCCTTCCGGACAGACTGTCTTGGCTCTCTTGAACGAATACAGGCGACCGTACCTGTCGCATTCCTTGGAATCGTCGTTGTAGCACCAACTTTCTTCGGTATCCTGGTTCATATTCTCCGCCATCCAGTTCTGCGAACCAATACGAACCGTCTTATAACTCTTTCCGTCTAGTTCTAATTTCCC
Source organism: Fibrobacter sp. UBA4375 (assembly GCA_002391195.1). Taxonomy (GTDB): domain Bacteria; phylum Fibrobacterota; class Fibrobacteria; order Fibrobacterales; family Fibrobacteraceae; genus Fibrobacter. The sequence goes on from DGRZ01000066.1 coordinate 58,216, forward strand.
ATATTCGAAAGGTATTTCATCTAGATACGACGAATCCAACGTTCCATTTATCCTCCAGACATCATCAGAAGACAGGACACAACGAACAGACATTCCATGGTCCTTATAGTAGTTTCCGGGGTCAAACCGATCATTATCGTAACGCAAGGCCCATCCACTAGCCGTGCCGACATCGTTCTCATCCAAAGACCAGAAAAAGGCATATTTACCACTACTCATGAACTCGCCATTTTCACTATTCCTACGACCTGCGGGCATTCCGCTGAACCCGAACCTGTTCGACGCAAGTGAAGATTCGCCCTCCCTTAACCACCCTTTCACGGATTTCATATCAGAGCCAACATCTTCACCAACGGTATATTGGGCAAGGGTGTTTTTCAGCGATACCCATTCCAAAAAAGACGGCAAATGCCAACCTTCAGGACAAATTCCCTGAACAATTCCATACCCAAACAATGTAGACACATATTTTTCATCTATATCCAACGCAGCCGTCCAAGAATATAGAGGGCCATACTTAGAGCAACTGTCCTTGGAGTTTTTCAAGCACCACGTATTCCCTTTAAGATTCGGGGTTTTAGAACTATCTACGTACCGTAAGTTCTCTGCCATCCAATACTTGTCACCCACCAAGATGACCGCATACTTGTTTCCATCTCGCTCATCGGTAAACTTCCCTTTTTCAAGATTCAAAGTCACATTAGCCCTTGCGACTTCATTTTCGTAAGACGAGGCATAATCCGTACAAGAGGTAAACACTGCTACCATCAGACCTACACACAGCACCCAAAATAACCGAACCATTATATACCCCTTTTTAAAAATTGATAACAATGTATGATCCATAAGACAATACTAAAAGTGCCGAACCAACAATAGAACTACCCAACCAAAAATCACGCCAATTCTGCTTATCCTTTATACGATTTTTACGATTCTGGTAGTATTCCTCATCTATACCTTTCCTGTGGGACTCTCTGTATATTGATTCTGTCTTGTCATCAAAATCTTTCAACTGCATTAGCGAAATACCGGTCCAAGAAGCGGATACAATCGCAGAGACAATAAGCCATTTCGCTTTTTTGGGAGGTTGTTCAACATTTGTTGGTACACTTGCCAGACTATCCGTAGGATTTTCCACAGGGATGCCATCCACCCGCACATAGACAACGGGCTCCTCCTGAGCGGCGATGGAAAGCAAGAAACACAACAAAACTGTCAATAGACATAGTCTCATATAGCTGAATATACAAAAAAGAACCCGTTTCCGGGCCCTTTTTAATGTGAAGTGTGTAGTGTGTGGTGTGTAATTAATCATTACACACTTCTCATTTCACACTTCACATCGCGGCGAAGCCGCTTAACAGCCGAGCTTGGCGGACAGGTAAGCTTCGAGTTCGTCGATCTTCACCAGTTCCTGCTTCATGGAGTCGCGTTCGCGGACCGTCACGAAGCCCAGCTTTGCCGGATCGGATTCACCCTCGCCCACCGTGTCGAAGTCCACAGTCACGCAGAACGGCGTGCCGAGTTCGTCCTGACGGCGGTAGCGCTTACCGATGGACTGCGTTTCGTCGTATTCCACGTTCCAGCGGTTCAAAAGCTTCTGGTAGAGTTCTTCGGCCTTGGCCTTCACCTGGCCCTTCTTCACGAGCGGGAGAACGGCAACCTTCACCGGAGCAATCTTCGGGTCGAAGTGGAGCACGGTACGTTCGTCGTTTTCGAGCTTTTCCACGTCGTAGGCGTCGCATAGGAGCACCAACAGCAGGCGTTCCACACCGAGGGACGGTTCCACAACGTACGGGATGTAGCGCTTGTTCTGCACCGGGTCGATGTATTCCTGCTTGACCTTGGATTCGTTCTGATGCTGCGTCAAGTCGTAGTTCGTGCGGCTTGCGATACCCCAGAGTTCGCCCCAGCCAAACGGGAATTCGTATTCGATGTCGGTGGTACCGTTGGAGTAGTGGGAAAGTTCTTCCTTGGCATGTTCGCGGAGGCGGAGCTTTTC
>DGRZ01000013.1 GCA_002391195.1 Fibrobacter sp. UBA4375
AGAAGTACGGGTTCTCCGTCCGTTGTCTCAAGGACGATCCCTAACCCTTTCAAAAAGTTTACGCATTGACAATCTGTCTATAGAATAAGGGCGCTTCGGGCGCCTTTTTTGCATTTTGGAGGGTAAATTTAGAGTGTTGTTTGAAAGGAGTATGTATGGGAATGTTTAAACAACTCTCACGGTTTGCGTCCGTGGCGTGTTTTGCCGCGGGCTTCTTTGCGTTCGGAACCGCGCCTGCTGGTGCCGCTCCGGACCCGAATTTTCACATCTACATCGCGTACGGCCAGTCCAACATGGGCGGTACGGCGAACGCCGAGAACGCAGACAAGGTCGAAAACCCGCGTTTCAAGATTTTCGCCTCGCAAAAGTGCAGCGGCAAGGGCCGCAACACCATCGGTGAGGTCTATCCGGCGGTGCCATCGCTCTTTAACTGCGGCAACACGATTTCCATTGCTGACTGGTTCGGGCGCACGATGGCCGACAGCATGCCGGACGTGACCATCGGGATTATCCCGGTTGCGGTGGGCGGCGCAAGCATCAAGCTGTTCGACCAGGACCAATATGCGAGCTACCTCTCTACGGCAGAAAGCTGGCTCCAGAACTACGCGAAGGAATACGCGAGCGACGGCAACGTCACCAAGACGATTATCGATATCGCGAAGAAGGCGCAGCAGGTGGGCGTCATCAAGGGGTTCATCTTCCACCAGGGCGAAACCGACGGCGGCTACCCGGACTGGCCGAAAATCGTGAAGAAGACCCGCGACGACATCCTCAAGGCGCTCGACATGAGTTCCGACACGGTGCCGTTCGTGGCGGGCGAGCTCCTGCGTTCGGGCTGCTGCTATTCCGACCGCGTGTCCAAACTCCCGAACACGATGGATAATACCTATTACGCTTCTTCCGAAGGCCTTGACGGCAACGGCGTGGACCGCTACCACTTCGGTCACGATGCCTACGTGACATTTGGCAAGCGCTATGCCGAACAGATGCTCAAGGCAATAAACCGCGCTCCGGTGGTTCCCGAACCGCAAAAGCCTTTCAAGGGTAAGCCGTTTGAAATTCCGGGCAAGATCGAGGCGGAAGACTTCGACATCCCGGGTGTCGGCTCGGGCAACGACTCCTACAAGGAAAACGATTCCGAAGACCACGGCGGCAGCAATTACCGCGAAGGTACAGGCGTCGATATTTACAAGAAGGCGACGGGCTACATCGTGGGCTACAACCAGGAAGGCGAATGGCTCGAATACAGCGTGAATGTCAAGGAAGCGGGCGAGTACGCTTTCTTGGCGGCGGTTGCATCCGCAAACGAGACTTCCGGTTTCCAGATGTCGCTTGACGGCAAGAACATCACGGAAGTAATCTCTGTCCCGAAAAACGAAGGCGAGGACAACTACGACGACTATAACAAGGTATGGGCGACGGTGAACCTCCCCGCGGGCGAACACATATTGCGCTTTACGGTGACAGGCTCGTGGATGGATGTGGATTACTTTGTGTTCGGAGAAGACGAAATCGTTTGCGTTGACGGATGCACAGACTTTGTAAGGCCTGCGCTATCGCATGCGACCGGAGCCGAAAACTACCGCGTCTTTGACATGAACGGCAACTATCTGGGAACAGTGCGGGCCTCTGGAATGCAGGAACTCCGCGCCAGCGCGAAAACCCTCGTGAAAACCGGCGGCACGTTCATCGCAAAATCCCGCGCAGGCTCCACGACAGTACGCGTGATGAAGTAATATTACTGCAATTCCTTGTATTTTGAACCCCTTTTGGGGTTTTTCTTTTTATGAATGTTGCTTTTTATAAAAGCAAAATGTAAATTAAAGATAACGGCATGTGAAAGAGTGAAAAATTATGTCTTTGAAAAAATGTATTTCTGCAATTGCGGCGTTTCTTCTCGTTGCCTGCGGTGGTGACAGCAACGCTAGTGGCCCTAGCGACAGTGGCTCTTCTGAGTCCGATTTGGTTGCGTCAACATTTGACGAGCTTCCTGTTTGCACGACCAAGCGCGAAGGGGTTACAGCCTATATAAAGAACAAAAAAATGGCTTATGTTTGCTTAGATGGCTACTGGACTCCCGATGAAGATTCCTCTAATGTCATTTTGAGTGGAAATAGCCATGAAGGATTAAGTAGTAGCTCTGAGCTTTCAAATAGTAGCCAGAGTGTAGAATTGTCTTCAAGTAGAGAAACGGTATTGACTGAAACGAAATCTTCATCTAGCAGTGATTTCTCCAATCTTAATATAATATATGGGAATTTGATTGATTCCCGCGATGGGCAGGCGTATAAGACTGTGAAAATTGGTAATCAGGAATGGATGGCAGAGAATCTTAACTACATGGTAGACTCTAGTTTCTGCTATAAGGATTCTGCCGTTTACTGTGAAAAGTACGGAAGACTTTATAGATGGGCGGCCGCGGTAGGCATGTCAGAGAACGAATGTGGCTATGGAAGAACATGTTCGTTGCCATCGGAAAATATTCAGGGCGTTTGCCCTGAAGGTTGGCACCTGCCACTTAAGGTCGAATGGGAAACGTTATTTACCGCTGTAGGCGGAAGAAAAGTTGCTGCAAAAGCTCTAAAATCTATTTTAGATTGGTACAATTACGGTGATGGTACGGATGACTTTGGCTTCTCGGCGTATCCTGCTGGTCGCAGAGAAATCAATGGGGGGTACGAAAGTGTGAATCTCAATGCTATCTTTTGGAGTTCTTCTGAGTATGATGGCTACTATGTTTATCGTGTGTTTTTAGGTTATCTCAACAATGCTGCGAACTTGGAGTACGATACTAAGAATAATGGTTTCTCCGTCCGTTGCCTCAGGGATGATGAAGTATCTATAAATTTTAGTAGCAGTTCAGCGAACTCGAGTTCAAGTAGCAATCCTTTTCATGTACAGCCATGTAAGACTGATAGTACAGATACCTGTAAGTATGGTGTATTTACGGATGAGCGAGATGGCCAAATTTATAAGACTGTGTCAATAGGATCACAAATTTGGATGGCAGAAAATCTTAATTATGTGACTTCAAGTAGTTATTGTGATGAGAGTGATACAAATAACTGTTCAAAGTTTGGTCGACTTTACACTTATAATGCTGCGTTTGGAGCTTGTCCTGAAGATTGGCGATTGCCGACTAAGGATGAATGGGATACGTTATTTTATTCCGTAGGAGGAGTTTCCGTAGCTGGTAAAATGTTGAAATCAAAAGACGGCTGGAATGGAGAGGGCAACGGCTTGGATGCCTACTCTTTTTCTGTATTGCCTGCTGGTTTTATGAATAATTATCCAGATCATTTTTTATACGAAGGTGCTGGTGCTTATTTTTGGAGTTCCACAAGGAGTGCTGCTGGAGCATATGGTGCTTTTCTTAGTTATCTTAGCGACGAGGTCTCTTTGCGGAGTGAAAAGCCTGAGTATGCTTTTTCTGTTCGCTGTTTGCAAAAAAAGTTTTCTGAAAAAAACGTTAAGGGCGATTAGATAACAATGTTAAGAAAGATATCTGTTTTAAAGAATCTTTCTAAAAAACAATGCTAAGATTATAAGTAAGGAATATTGACGGTAATATTGAAATCACCGTGCTTTGTTATTAATTGAAATACGGTTGAATGGTTAGGTGTTGATGTCTAGGTCTGATTTACTTGATTTTCTTTGGTGAATTTCTCTCCATCCGCGTTCCCAAAAATCATCTATTTTCTTTTCCATTAAGGCTTGTTGTATCCTGTTGTACTCGTCAATGCTTTTGATTAATTGTTTGACGTTGAAAGAGTATTCTTTTTGCTTGTTGTGGCGAATCTTTTTTTTTATGTGGGCCAAACGAATTCGACACCATTTTAGTTCAAGTCGAATCCTTACCTGATGCCACGAACACATGAGCATAACAAATTGATTTGTTAGCCAAATATGGTTGTGTGGATAATGCCATAAGCTTTGGGAAGTGCTGTTGATGAGCTCTTTAGCGAGTATGTCCCATTTATTCTTCTTAAATTTGAGAAAGTCTTTTTTTGACAATAATTCGTTGTTAGAATGTTTTAAATATTTTTGCCAAATGTCAGAGACGTTGAGAAATGGGGCTTTAATATCGTCTATGATACTCTTGAGTAGCGCTCCAATGAGTAGATAAAATAGTTTGCTATTAATTACATCGTTTAGGAATTTAGCGAGAATGTTAGAGTCTTGTTCCATTTGTTTCTATTCTGAATTTTGGAAGTATGCGTAAACATGGTGAAAGTTTGCTGTTTCAACATAATGACATTTAAGCCTGAAATAAGATTTGGGCGTAGCCCTCCCTAGTCATTTAAAGCATTCCTGAACACCCGGGCGACTTCGTCCGGGTTGTCGCTTTTTAGCCAGGTGAGCGTCTCGGTGCCGCGGTAGCTCCACGCGAAGATATTGCCGATGCCAGCCTTGCGGCTTTCTTCGACGGCAATGGCGAGGTCGTTCTCTCGGCCCGCTTCAATCTGGTATGCCTTCACCCACATCTGCACGGCCTTCCCGTAGCGGGCCGCGACATCCGTCAATTTGCGGGCCGTCTCGGCGTACTTCTCGCGGACCCATTCCTCGGTGGCGCCGCGCTCCCAGTACGGGTCGCTGGCCACCTCGTCAACGCTCGCAAGGCCTGCAACGTGGCCCCAGTCGTCGAGCCCCGCGGGGAACCACGGCGGGAGCATGCACACGCAGTTCCGCTTCCCGCGCGCGTGAACATCCTCGGTCATTTCCTTCAGAAAATCAATCAGGCTGTCCTCGCGGAACTTTTTCACGTCGTTGGTAAGTTCTGCGGGCATCTCGTACCCGAACTTTGCGCGGAACATCTCGCGACAATGCGAACAGCGGCAACTCCAGTTCTGCAGCCCGCCCTTCTCAAAGTAAAAATGCGGCTCGTCCCAAAAGATCGTGTCGACCTTCGTCGCGCATACGCTTTCAATCCACTTGTGCATGTAGGCGCGGAATTCCGGGTGGTTCGGGCAGGCGGCCACCTTGGGCTTGCCATCGAGCGCCACCTGGCACATGTCGTGATTGCGTGCGGTGAGTTCCGAATACGCCTCGCCGCCAAACACGCGGCCCACACCCCACGGGTTCACGTAGACCTTGAGGCCCATTCCGGCGCTCCCGTCCACGATTTCCTTCATGGTGCCGTAGTAATACTGCTGGTCTTCCTCGCTCCACGTGTGGAGTACCGCGTTGTAGCCTGCCGCCTTGATGTCGGCCATGTCGGCAAGAACGTGCTTGGGCGCGCGCACACCAAAGTAACTTACACCTTTAATCATGTGTAGAATTTAGTATTTGAAACTTAAAATGTGGAAAGAATAATGATTGATGATTGATGATTGATGATTGATTATCTCTCATTATCCATTATCAATTATACATTATCAATTAATCATTCGCCCACTGCGGCGTGGGGGTCCTGCGGAGCACCTGCTCGAGCGTCTCGCGCCATTCGTCCTCGTCGAGCGGCCTGCGTACCCAGTAGAGGCTGCTGTCGTCGCTTTTCTGGATGGGCATGGAGTCCGGGACGATTTCCACAATCCACGATTCGGGAATGCTGCTGTGGAGCGTCTTGCTGAACGCAATGTTCACGTCAGTGGGGCGGTCGGCATGGTCGAAGATGATGAGGGACGGGGATTCGCCGACGATGAGCGCCGTTTCGAGGATTCCGGTGGCTTCTTCCACGGAATTGCAGGTGTACATCGTGCAGTCTTCCGCCATGTCGTTCTCGAGCAGCCAGCGGAGAGTCCACTGGCTCATCTTGTCAAGACTGCCGGGGGCGGACGGCGATATGAAGAAGATGTGTCCCATGCCCTAAAAGATAGGTATTTATTGCGGATTGTGGATAGATTTTTGGGGGTATTTTCAAAATTTATTTTTTACCCCACGATTATAGCCAACTTATCCACCGTTTGTCGCCAAGATGTTTTTTGCGCGGTTCCAAGACTTATTTAAATTTACGGTATGTCTGTTGATTTGGGTGAGTTCAAGTTTATCGATTCCGTGCTAAAAAAGTCGCTCCCGATGGGTGAATTTGCTCCCGAAAAGAGGGGCTGGCTCCCCGTGGGCGATGACTGCGCCATGTTCGACGGCTGGCTCGTGACGAAGGACCTTTCCGTGGAAGGGACGCATTTCCGCATGGACTGGTCGAGCCCTGAGCAGGCGGTAGAGAAGCATATCGTGAGCAATGTCTCTGATATTTCCGCGATGGGAGGCGTGCCCAGGTTTGCCGTTTGCGGGCTCTGCGTGAACAGGGGCTGGAGCGATGAGGTGCGTGCCCGCGTGGGCAAGGCCCTTGCCGAAGGTTTCGCCAGGCGTGGAATAGCGCTGATTGGCGGTGATACGGTTGCGGGTGAATGCGGTATGTTCAGTACAACGTTGTTGGGAACATGTGCGGGTGAAAAGCCTCTGGTGCGCTCGGGTGCCAAACCGGGCGATGCCGTGTATGTCGCAGGCACCCTCGGCAAGTCCGCTGCTGGACTCTGGTTGCTGATGAACCACCCGGAAGCGCGCGATGAATTCCCGACGCTGGTAAATTATCATCTTGCTCCCGTAATAGACGAACGCTGCGGGGCACGCCTTGTGGAACTTGGCGTCTCGGGAGCCTGTATGGACATAAGCGACGGGCTTTCCTCGGAACTGAACCACCTGGCGGGCGCATCGCACGTGGGTATCGAGATTGACTGCGAAAAGTTGCCGATAGACCCCGAAGTCTTGCGTATGGCAGAGCGCTATGGCCTTGACCCTCTTGATTTTGCGTTAAATGGTGGCGAAGAGTACGAACTCCTGTTCACCGAATCTTTCAAAAATGATATATTTCTTGAAAAAGGGGCCCTCCCGGGCGGAGCCTACAGGATTGGGACTGTCGTAGAAGGTACGGAAGTCCGCATGCGGGGCTTGGACGGGAAGGTTTCGATTGTTAAAGCACAGGCTTGGTCACATTTATGATTAGTAACGTGAAAATGAACCTCGGTGAGTTGTTGCTCCGTCAGCGCGTGCTCGACGAAGACCAGCTGGCTCACGCTACATCCGAACACAAGCGTACCGGCATTCCCCTCGCGCGAATCCTTGTGCGCTTGGGCATGGTGTCGGAAGATACGCTCACGAGCATTCTTGGCGTGCAGATGCAGTCCACGACCAAGATGCGTATCGGCGAGATGCTCCTCGCGCAGGGCTACATCAAGCCCGAACAGCTGGAGAAGGCTCTCGAAACGCAGAAGACTACGGGCAAGCGCCTGGGACGCACGCTCGTGGAACTGGGCTACATGCCCGAAGAGAGGCTTGTCGAGATTCTCTCGAGGCAGTTCGAAGTCCCGTACGTGAAGCTCGAGAACTTCAATATCGACCCGGACGCCTACACGTACCTGCCCGAGGACATGTGCAAGCAGTACAAGATTGTACCGCTGTTCGTTTCGAAGAACGATGACGACCGCAAGGCAGTTCGCGAGGCCTTGACGCTTGCGATGACCGACCCCACGAACATGCGCGTCATCCAGATTGTGAAGTTCAAGGTCAAGATGGAAGTGGATGTCGTGATGGCATCCGAAGTCGACGTGCAGAAGACCATCGAGCGTGTGTACGCCGGTCATGGCCCGCAAGAAGAATCGCTTGCCGAACTTATCAGCGAAAGCAAGGATGGCGAAGAACTTGAGACCGTGGAACGCGGTCAGGGCGGCAACGACGAACCGGAACTGACCGACGAGGAAGGCCGCGCGGTCGTGAAGATTGTGACGACGCTTATCCACGAAGCGATTGCGCGCCACGCATCCGATATTCACCTGGAACCGCAGGAAACCTTCCTCAAGCTGCGTTACCGCATTGACGGTGACCTGCAGGTGATGGCCCCGATTCCGGCGCGACTGATGCCGCAGATTCTTTCGCGTATCAAACTCCTTTCCAAGATGGATATTGCTGAAAAGCGTAAACCTTTGGACGGACGTTTCACGGTGCGCTACAAGGGTTCCGAAGTTGACCTTCGTGTGAGCTCGTTCCCGATTTCGCTGCGTAAGCGCGGCGTGTGCGAAAAGATTGTTATGCGTATCTTGGACCCGAACTCGGGTCAGTTCCCGTTGAAGGACATGGGCTTTGACCCGCGCGTGTTCAAGCAGTTTATCGATGCGATTAACGCTCCTAACGGCATTGTGCTCGTGACCGGCCCGACGGGTTCCGGTAAGTCTACTACGCTTTACGCTTCCATTCGCGAGATTCTTGATTCCACGATTAACATTTCTACCATGGAAGACCCTGTGGAATTGAACATCGATGGCGTTAACCAAGGACAAATTAACAACGCCGCGGGCTTTACCTTCGCGGCGGGCATTCGCGCCCTGCTCCGTCAGGACCCGGATGTTATCATGATCGGTGAAATGCGTGACCAGGAGACATCGTCCATGGCTATCGAAGCTGCATTGACGGGTCACTTGGTCTTCAGTACGTTGCATACAAACGATGCTGCCGGTTCGTTCCCGCGCTTGCTGGAAATGGGCCTGGAACCGTTCCTTGTTTCTACTGCCATCAAGGGCATCTTGGCCCAGCGCCTTGTGCGCCGCATCTGTAAGTACTGCAAGGAGCCGGTGGAAATTTCCGACTCCCTGCGCGAAGAACTGCACCTGTCTCCGGATATGCAGTTCTATCACGGCAAGGGCTGCGACAAGTGCGATGGTTCGGGCTACAAGGGCCGTTGCGGTATCTACGAGTTCCTCGTGCCGAACGAATCCGTGCGTAACCT
>DGRZ01000055.1 GCA_002391195.1 Fibrobacter sp. UBA4375
ACCCGTGGGTGATGATTGCCGAAACGATTCTCGGCCGTGGCGACAAGGCCTTCCAGTATTACAGCCAAATTAACCCGGCTGCCAAGAACACCAAGCTCGACGAGTTCGAATCTGAACCGTATTGCTATCCGCAGAACATTCTCGGCGACGAACACAAGCAGTTCGGTATGGGCCGTAACGCATGGCTCTCTGGCACCAGCTCCTGGACCTACCAGGCTGCCACCCAGTTCATCATCGGTGTCCGCGCAAGCTTCAAGGGTCTGATTATCAACCCCTGCATCCCCTCCAAGTGGGACGGCTTCAAGGTGACCCGCAAGTTCCGCGGCGCAACCTACGAAATCGAAGTGAAGAACCCGAAGCACGTGTGCAAGGGTGTCGCCGAGATGATCGTCGATGGCAAGAAGATTGACGCCGACGTGGCACCTATCTTTACGAAGGGTGTGCACAAGGTCGTCGTCACTTTGGGCTAATCCCCGAGTTGTCATCCCCGCTGTCATTCTGGAGCCCTGGAGCGTAGCGATAGGGCGATAGAATCACGGGGATCTCCTAGAAACTTTCAAGTCCGCTTCTCACGAGGCGGACTTTTTGTGATATGGGTTTCCTTTTTTTCTGAAAAGTGCTTTTAGAACGGTAAAAAAATGTATATTACTGATAGGGAATGGGCGAAAAGGAGCAGATGATGTTCTACAAATACTGGAAAGTCTTTTTGCTTGCCCTGACCAGTTCTTTCTGGGCCGGTTGTGACGATTCTTCGTCAGAAGCTGAGTGCCTTTATGGGCCTCCACCGGAATACCAGAGCAGCAACTCCAGCAATGTCGAGTCTTCCGCTACAGTCGGCGATGACGAAATTTCCAGCGGTTCGAACGAAACAGTCAGTAGCAATTCTGTTGAGCCTTTCAGCACTTCTAGCAACGGCAGAGCGCCTGTCAACTGCTACACCACGTCTGTAAAAGATACCGCCGGCTCCTCTTATAGTATTTTTGAATGCGACAACGGGAAAAAATACCTCAAGGATTTTGTCGTGTACTCGGAGGGCTTAAAAGACAGACTCCCGAAGGACATTCTATGGAGCGAACCGCGAGAGGGAATCGAGGGCGACAATTGCAATTTCAACGCGGCGCCGCTTTGTGTCGATAAAATCGATTCCCAGGGAAGGCAGTATGGTGGCTGCCACCCGACTATCGATTGTCCCTACAAACCTGATACGACAACAACCAACTGCTATGCCACATCGGTAAAAAACAAGGACGACGTAGAGATTGACATTGTTGAATGCGATGACGGTCATAAATGGACACGGGAACAGGCACCATTCTCTATATGTGCCACAAACCCGATTTCTATACCGGAAGATGTCACTGTTGGCTTCCCGGAACCAGGCGGAAAGAATGCCAAAAACTGTAAACTTGGTCCAGACACCTGTGCAAAGACAGATTGTGGCTCCAAAAAAGAATATTGTGCCCCGACTATCGACTGTCCACACAAATAGGAACGTGCGTCGTTGATGGGTTTATCAAAAAATTGTATTTTGCTGGATAGGCTTGGGTAGTGAAGGAGCGAAAATGTTCTATCGGCATTGGAAAAAGATTGCGCTTGCACTGACCGGATTCTTCTGGGCGGGCTGTGACGATTCTACATCAGACCACGACTCGTCATTTGACAAGAAAGAAGATGTGGGGATGTCTGTTGAGGATTCCGTAGGCATGGTAGTCGCCCTTTACGGTGTGCCCGCTGATTTTAAGTCTATAACCTTATGTTTTAATGACATTGCGAAAAACGAAGCAGGCAAGGAATTCAAGATTATCGACTGCACCGATGGAAACAGGTACTTGAGAGATCCTTCCGATGCCACGGGGGAGGGGGTGGTGCTCCCAGAAGGTGTGGATGCCCTGGCTCCTGAGGCGGGTTCCGACAAGGCCAAGAACTGCGAGTCGGCCCAGGAAGTTTGCATAGAGCGCAATCCCAACCTTGACCCTGACCCATTGGCCGGGTGTTTTCCCACCATAAACTGCCCTGAAAAGCCGACGGAAGATGAATAGTTTCCATGCATCTTTGTTTTAAGAAAAAACTCGCCCTCGAAGCCTATCGCCTCTACCGACATAACGAGATCAAGGCGCACCCGCTGACCTATTTCTTTTGGGAATGTACGCTGCGCTGTAACCTGCACTGTCTGCATTGCGGTAGCGACTGCGTGAAGGATGCCATCCCGGACATGCCCCGGGAAGATTTTTTGGGGGCTCTGGACAAGCTTACCCCACACATAGACCCGAAACATTTTATCGTGGTGATTACCGGCGGCGAGCCCCTGATGCGCCCTGACCTTGAAGAATGTGGGCAAGAAATCAAGAAGCGGGGCTATCCCTGGGGCATGGTCAGTAACGGCCTTGCCATGACGCCAGAGCGTTACAAGGGACTTTTGAACGCCGGGCTCCGCTCGCTTACCATTAGCCTCGACGGCCTCCGGGAAAGCCACAACCATTTCCGCGGCGCCCCCACCAGCTTTGACAACGCGCTCCGGGCCATCGACATGGCCGCTCACACCCAAGGGCTCACTTTCGACGTGATGACCTGTGTGAACCGGGAGAACCTGAAGGAACTTCCGAAGATTCTCGAAATTCTCCTGAAAATCGGCGTGAAGCGCTGGCGTATTGCGACGGTGTTCCCCAAGGGCCGCGCCAAGGACAATCCGCTGTTCCAGTTGACCAACCAAGAATTCCGGCAAGTCTTTGACTTTATCCGGGAGGTGAAGTCCCTGAAGGTCATCAACGTGAATTACGGCTGCGAAGGGTTCCTCGGGAGCTACGAGAAGGAAGCCCGCAATTACCCCTTCTTCTGCCGCGCCGGTGTGAACGTCAGTTCCGTTCTTTGCGACGGGAGCATTTCGGCTTGCCCGAGCCTGCGGGGGGACTACATCCAGGGGAACATCTACAAGGACGACATCTGGGATGTGTGGCAGAACCGCTACCAGGTGATGCGGGACCGCCGCTGGGCAAAGATCGGCGACTGCAAGACCTGCAAGTACTGGCGCTACTGCGAGGGCTCCAGCCTGCACCTTCGGGACGAAAAGACCAAAGAACTGGCTTATTGCCATGTAAAGCGCCTGGAAGACGCCGGAGCGTAATACGACCGCTCGGCTCTGCCGCATTTGAGGCATCTACGAACTCGCCTCGCTCTCGCCACCACGACTCGTTGATACGAGTCGCTTGTGGCTCACAGACGACCGCTCGGCTCACGGTCCCCTTCCTCCTGTGCCGGTCTAACCTAAAAAAAGCCGGATTTTCGGTAAAATAAGGGCCAAAAAAGGGAAAATCCCCTTTACTTTTTGCCTGTTTCTTACTAAATTTGGGGCTCCAATAGCAAACTAAAAAGGATTACAAAATGTATTCTATTGTTGAAACAGGTGGTTTCCAGTATAAAGTCGAGCTGGGCAAGGCCTACAAGGTCCCCACTCTTGACGCCGCTGTTGGTTCCGAACTGGAGCTCAAGTCCGTTCTTCTTTTCGCAGGAAAAGAAGTGCAAATCGGCACCCCTGTCCTGAACGACGCCTCCGTGAAGGTGGAAGTCCTTGCCCACGGCAAGTATGACACCGTCATCGTTTTCAAGAAGAAGCGTCGCACCCGTTACGAACGCCGTAACGGTCATCGTCAGGGCTATACCGAGGTGCTGGTCACGGAACTTCGCTCCGGCGCAGAATCCGCAAAGGTCGATCCCAAGGTGATTGAACGCAACCGCGCTCGCGTGGCCGCGCTCGCCAAGCAGAAGGAGCAGAACAAGCCCCTTACTCGCAAGGAAAAGATTGCCCAGGGTATCGCAAAGCCCGCCAAGGTCAAGAAGAACTCTCTGCGCAAGGCTAAGGAGGCTTAATCCATGGCACATAAGAAAGGTCAAGGTTCAGTACGTAACGGCCGCGACAGTAACGCCAAGTATCTTGGTGTTAAGAAGTACGCGGGCGAAACCGTCAAGGCTGGCAACATCATCGTTCGTCAGCGCGGTTCTCACTTCCACAGTGGCGTGAACGTGGGCATGGGCAAGGATTTCACCTTGTTCTCCCTGGTTGACGGCAAGGTGAAGTTCGAACGCCTCGATGCAAAGCGTCAGAAGGTTTCTGTCTACCCCGAAGAAGCCTAATTCGATTTTGTTTCGATTTGAACGGTCGCTCTTGTAGCGGCCGTTTTTATTTTGTGGCGAATCGTAGGTTTGTCCTGGAACGGGCCATTTTTCTATATTGTGGCGAGATGATTTTTTGCGGTCTGAAAGAACTGTGTCGTAGGCCCCTGTTTTGGCCGGCTGTGCTCACCATGTGGGCGGCTTTTTTTGCCGTTTCCTTGATGGCCTGTTCCGACGACGACAGTACTATTGAGTTCCTCTTTGACAGGGAAGCCTCGGATGTGAGCGTGCTCCGGTCCTGCGCTACCGAAGGCGATACCTCTGCCTGTTACCGTATTAGGCTCCGTTATCCCATTGAAACGGAAAACTTGGCCCGCATCTACATGTGGGTGGACACTACCGTTTTGGACGACACTTCCAAAGCGGTTTCTTCGGACCAGATTTCGAAGGCAACGGCCAGTTTCGACTACCCTCAAGGGACCAAGTCTCTTTATGACACCATCGATGTGACGGAGTACGTGAAGGAGTTCCGGGAAACCTATGACAGTCTTCAGGTGGCATTTTATTGCGAATACGACGACAATGACGATCCGGGAGCTGTACAGCGGGTGTTCATTCATTTTGGCGATGACATGCCGCCGTCTCGGGTGAGCCTCTACGATTCCGTATGGACTACAGGCGCCCTGATTGAGTGGTATCGGCCTACGGACCAGACGGATTTTTACAAGCCCATGGAACTCTCTGGCCCCATTGTGGGCTATAACATCGTCCTTTATTCTCCGGACAAGAACGAGGACTTGCGCAACGTCAAGATTAGCCTCTATGCGCCCAATGGTCAGGATATGACGGGAGGCGTACTTTACAAGCGTCACGCCAGAATCCGTGCCAACAATGATTCTGTCTGGGTGGACGGAGTTAGCCACGATAATAACGTGAAGAACTATTTGCGCTTTGTGGTGTTGGATGGTAAAGGATTCGACTTTGATACAGATAGCCTGAACCGATTCCGCGTGGTGTTCGAAGGCCTGAAGGCGCAGTCCAAATACAATATCGGGCTCTCGTCTTGGGATTCTAGCGGAAATTCCTCCGGTAACGAGGGTGTGGCCACGGTAGAATCTTATCAACTGTTCATGACTACCGATTCCATTGCGCCCTTGATGCCTACAAAGCTCTACGTGTTGGAAGATACCCTGTTCCCGGGAATGGCACGGCTCGACAGCAACAACCGCCTGCGGATTTTCTGGAATCGAAGCCTTGATCCAACGAACAAGAACCACGGGATTATTGCGGATACGGTTTTGTGGATTCCCGATACCTGTGGATTTGGAATTTGCTTTGATACGGTCGCGTCATACGTAGTCGACTATTACGACACGGCTTCAAAGGAATGGATAACCTACGATAACGTGGGTGGAGAAGGCCGTTATTCCATCTTGTACACAAGAAGCGCCGATACCATGAAGGTTGCCTCTACCGGTTCCTTTGTGACGGACACTATTCGTTGGGTTTCTCCTGGGGATACCTTGATTCTAAGGATCCGTTCCAAGGATAAGTCGGGATATTATTCTGTAGCATTGATTGATACTATTGCGGTGTCCCCGGGGAGCCTTGCAAAACAGTTGACTTGCCCAGACGGGTTCCTGCCGGTGTCTGTTTCTAAAGATACGGTTTTCTGTATGGAAAGGTTTGAACACCAGGATGATTCCGGCAAGTTCGTGAGCAATGTGCTGTACTCCGAAGCCCTGGCAGCCTGCGAAGCCATTTCGGCCAGTGGTTTCAAGGTGAGCCTCTGTAACGAACGAGATTGGGAACGGGTCTGTCTTTCTGGCGGCACGCTTTCTTACGGGGTGCTTCAAGAAGACGAAATCGATGCTACGGAATACCTGTTCAGTTATTGTAACGTGGCAACCAATGATTCTGCTAGTGCAAACGACATATCTCTACGCAACCCGCGTTGTGTGAACCCTATGGGCATTAGGGATTTCCCGGGACAGCTCCAGGAATGGGCAAAGGGCCGTTCCGAAGATTCGGCTGCCGTGGTGAAGGGAGGAAGCTATAAAGTGTTCAACGGTTTGGAAAGGGAAGAAATTGCTTATTGCACGAATCGGTCGTTCCCTTACTTTACCCGTCTGGAATATGTGAAGGATTCTGTTTTCTTGTATCGTGAAGGTGCCAAGGTAGATACGGTTTATGCGGCTGATACCACGAGGACCCTGTACAAGCTTTTGCGGACCAAGGATTTTAAGGATTCCTTGCAGTTCTTCAAGGTTCAGGACACGACAGGTGCGGTTATCGGTACAGATTACGCCCTCTATTCCGAATACAAGAACGGCGGGGATAAATGGCTCGAGACCATCAGTAATGGCCTCAAGTACGTGCCGGACCATATCGAAGTGGTGTTCTTGACGGGCAAGACCACGGCCTATCGTGGAGCTTCTGCTTATTACAAGTCTCCCGTTATCGGTTTCCGCTGTTGCGCCTATCCGGAGTAATGCGTGAATTACCTGTCCATTGATTACGGTGAACATCGTGTAGGGATTGCCTTTGGGGATTCCGAGATTCGCATGGCGTTCCCGCGTGAGACGATAGACTGCAAGACCACAAATCTCTTTGAACGCTTGGACCAGCTAGTAAAGCAGAACAAGGTGGACGAGTTCGTGGTGGGCATGCCCTACCACCCCGATGGCCGCAAGGACGGCAAGAACGTGGTGGTGGAGGCTTTTATCAAGGACTTGGAACTTCGTTTCCCCGGTATGAAAATCCATACTCAGGATGAGTCCTACTCCAGCGTGCAGGCCCAGGAACAGACGGCTCACTGGAGCGTCAAGAAGAAAAAGGCCAACAAGGCTGTCATTGATTGTGCTGCTGCCGCCATTATTTTGCAGCGCTGGTTCGACGAGGGCCTAGCCTAGCACAAATAATTTCTTTTGCGACACTCGGCTCCGCGCTACTCCCACGGCGCTTTCACTTTGTTCAAGCGCGTGTTCACGCGGCTCGGTTATAGGTCTGCAAGCAGCCCTATAACACTCGCCTTACTGACGCTTACGCCTACGGCTTCAGCGTCTGCTTGTTCGCCTCAGTCATAAAAATGAGCAAGCTCATTTTTGCGACACTCGGCTCCGCGCTACTCCCACTCAATAGTTCCGGGGGGCTTGTGGGTCACGTCGTACCACAGGCTGCCAGCACCTTCTGCTTCGAACTTGCGCCAGAGTCCGGCTAGCATGCCCTGGTCGATTTCGGCGAAATTGGCGGTCATGGCTTCGGTGGAGTTCACCGGGCGCATCACGATGCAGGGCTTGCCTGCCGTGCGGAGTGGAACGAGCACCACGGGCATCTGCCAAATCTTTTCGTACAGGTCGTTTGCCTGCAGGAATTCAGTGCAGATGTTGTCGAACTTGCGGAGCGTATCGAAATTTTCGCGAGTGGCGTACTGTTCCACAAGCTTCGGGTCTTCGTCAGCCACGCTGCCAATTTGGTAAATCACGCGGTTGATGGCCTTGAAGCGGTTCGCAAGTTCGGTGGAGAACTTTTCGCAATCCTTCCAGGAGAGGCCCGGGGTTGTGATGAGGAACGGCTGTGCGTAAGTACGGCCATCGCCCTGAACGCCCACGCTCTTGATGGGGAGCATGCGACCTGCAATGTTGTTCGCCTTCAGGTAGTCGGCGAGGGACTGGCCTGATGTGTCGCGAACGTCTTCGAACTTCACCATATCATCGGAGAGCATGCCGTCGCTGCAGAGCAGGCGAACGCCGAGGCCCGGACCCGGGAACGGGTGGCGCCACACGAGGTTGTGCGGAATGCCGAGTTCTTCGCCGAGAGCGCGGACTTCGTCCTTGTACAGGTCGGCGAGGGGTTCCAGCACGAGACCCTTTTCCATAAGGTCCAAAACTTCTTGCACGCGGTTGTGGTGCGTCTTGATCTTGTCGGCGTTCTTGGTACCGCCGCTTTCGATGGTGTCGGGGTAGATGGTGCCCTGCGCCATCATCCACTGGTTTGGATCGAGGTTGAGTTTCGCCATTTCCTCGTCCTTCACCGTCAAGAATTCCTTGCCGATGATGCCGCGCTTGGTTTCCGGCGCAGTCACGCCCTTGAGCTTCGCGAGGAAGTGTTCGCTGGCGTCACGGACCTTGAGGTTGTTCATTCCCTCGGCCTTCAAGAATTCCATAATCTTTTGGGATTCGCCGAGGCGCATCATGCCGTTATCCACATGCAGGCCGAGGACCTTTTCCGGTCCGAGCACGCGGTTCAAAAGCACGAAGGCAACGGTGGAGTCTACGCCGCCACTCACGAGCAGGAACACCTTGCGGTCCTTGACCTGTTCCTTGATGCGTTCCGTGATGAGCGGCAGGTAGCTCTTCATGTTCCAGGTCTTCTTTGCACCGGTAAAGTCCACGAAGTTTTCCAGCAACTTCATGCCGAACTTGCTGTGGGTGACTTCGGGGTGGAACTGGATGCCGAAAATCTGACGTTCGGGCTTGTCGCTGTCAAAAGCGACGGCGGCGATTTCGCAATCCTTGGTGCTCGCTACAATCTTGTAGCCGACCGGGAGCTTCGTCACCTGGTCGCCGTGGCTCATCCACATGGGGCTGGCCTTCGGGAGGCCCTTCAGAATCGGGCAGTTTTCGTCACCCACGATAAGGTCGGCGATGCCGTATTCCTTGACCTTGCCCGGTTCCACGTGCCCGCCCAGCTGCTGGGCGATGAGCTGGTGACCGTAGCAGATGCCGAGCTTCGGTACCGGGAGGTTCAAGATTTCGGGATTGTATTCCGGGGCATCGGCCGCATACACGCTGCTGGGGCCGCCACTGTAGATGATGCCTTTCACGCCTTCGAGTTCGCTGACGGGAGCGGCGGGGGAGTGGATTTCGGTAAACACGCCCAAGCGGCGCACGCGGTTAGCAATCAGGTGGGCGTACTGCCCGCCAAAGTCCAAAACTGCAATAGTATCGACGTTCTTCATAAATAGGTTTTAGGTTACAGGTTTTAGGTTGTAGGCCTGTAGGTCCGCTCTTTTCAACTAAAATTTAGAAAATATATATATTTAGGTCATTATGAGATTAGCTTACTTTGCTCCCCTTGCTTTTGCGGTGGCTGCCCTGGCTGCCGATGAAGGAAATAATCCTGCCTCTGACACCCTGTTTGTTCGGGTGGACTCCGAACCCATCGCGGCAGAGAATGCCCCTGTGGCCGATTCCGTAGCTCCTGTAGCTCAAACAGTTCCTGTTCAGGATACTGTTTTGCAGGACACTGCCGCTGCCGTTCCCGATACGGCTAAGGTTGAGGTAGCTCCTGTTGCAAAGGAAGAAGCAGCGTCTGTGGATACGGTTCAGACTCGTCCACAAGTGCAGGTTTCTATAGGATCACTTTTGGCGGCACAAGCCCAAAAGACCGATGCAAAGGAAGCTCGCGAAAGGAACAGTTTTTTCTTGACCTTTGGACTGGGACTCCGCTATGCCGACTTGTCCTTCAAGGAATACGTTCGGACCAAGGACCCTAATCAAGACGGTGTCTGGATTATCGGTGACAAGGGAAATTCTATCCGCAAGGAATATTCCGGATATGGTCCGGATATTTCGATGAAACTCGGAACCCTTGTGTCCAACAGGTTGGCCCTCTTTTTCAATGCGTCCCTTTCTGCCGTATCTTCGGGGGATTTCAAGGTGAGGCGTTACAGCAACGGTCGCCAGATTATCAGTGCTGATTACGAGATGGACGCCCTCCGCTTTGCGCTGGGTGCAGGAACGAACTTTTTCCTTTCTACAGATACCAACAGTGTCATGCACGGGGTCTTTGTAGGTGCAGGTGTGGGAATCGTATTTGAAGCGGCCGGAACTGACACGGAATACGATTACTATGACAGCTATGAGGAAGATTTTGAAATTGCCGAAACCGGTATGGTCATGTCTGTTGAATTTGGCAAGCTATGGAGTGTTGCTCCTCAATGGAGTGTTGGAATTTCTGCCAACGCTACCATGGACGGTTTGTTCTTTAACGGAGGTGCTGCTACATCCAAGTCTTGGACAGCGGGCCTGAACTTTGTGGTCGTCCGTTATTGATAAACGGTTTGTCATAACCTAGAAACTGCAGACAAGTAGGGCTACAAGGCCTGCGAACATGGCGACCTTTACAAGTTTTTGAGCCCGCCGGTATTTCTTCTTGTGAGCGAAAACAAGAATGGCCACAAAGGTGGGCGTGAGAACCGTTGCCGTAATAATCAGGAACAAGGTGGGGTAGAACCCTTGCACCACAGGAAGCGGGAGCAGTGCCCAGCAGAAAATGCAGATGAAGCCTGCGAGGCGCCTTGCGGTGGGTGCTCCGGCGATCAGCGGGAAAGTCATGATGCCAGCCTTCAGGTCTCCGATTTCGTCTTCCAGGTCTTTGTAGATTTCCCGCGCCGTCGTCAGCAGAAAGGCGAACATCATGGCGGGGTACAGAAAACCGATTTTGTCGGTAGGGGTCCACATCAGGTCTTCGGTTTCCGGGATTCCGGTTGGGTAGAACAGGCACAAGATTAAGGGAGTCGCGCACAGGAAAGCGACAGTCATGTTCTTGAGCAGCGGGATGTGCTTGAGTTTTTTGTTGTAGGCGATGAGTAGCGCGTCCAGCAGTAGAAAGAAGATGGCGGAGGTGAATCCCGTCTTTGTAATAAGACTGTCGGCAAGGCCACAAAGAAGGGAGAGAACAAGAAGAACGATCCATACCTTTTGGGCGGTGGAGACTGAAATTTTTCCGTTTACAAGGGGACGTTCTGGACGGTTCAGCTTGTCGGTCTCCAGGTCCCAGATGTCATTCTGGATGTTGGCAAACCCGATGGCGAAGGCAAAGCCCAGGGCCTGTAAAATCAAGGTCAACCAGCTGATGTTCATTTCCTGTAGGGGCAATACTCCAAGCAGGTAGTAACCGATGGCAAGCGTCACCATGGCGATAACGACGTTCACCGGCCGAATCATTTTGAATAGGGCAAATAGCATGGCGTAAATATAGTTATGAGTGGTGAGTTATGAGTTGTGAGTGGTGAGTTATGAGGTTCGAGGCACGAGGCTCGGGGCTCGAGCGATGTGTAATGTGAGGTGTGGAATTGGAAATTAGAACTTAGAGCTTAGATAATTCCTCGTACCTAATACCTCGCACCCCAAAGGCGCAAAGCGCCTAAACGATACTTGGCAACTAGAATTGCGATGCAATTCGTTGCCCTAGTAGAGTTATGCCCTTTGGGTAGACCTCATACCTCAAAGCGAAGCGACTTCAAACCCCTAACCCCTAGCCCCTAGATCCTAGTCCCTAATTACTATCTTTACCCTATGCCGTTTTTTACCAAGAGTAACCTTGAAGACCTTCGGGCTGAAGCTGACCAGCTTTCCATCTGCGTGGAGCATTTTCTCTATGCCTCGGAGCGGGTGGTAGAAGGGGACTACAAGACCAAGGGCTTTTACGACAACTGCATCGAAAAGTGCAACGGACGGCTCAAGGCAATTCATTTTCTGATGGAGTCCATCCGACAGAATCGGCCTGTTACCGAAGAGGAACTGGAAGAATCGCTCCCCGCTTTTCTAAATTCCAAGAAAGATGCAAAATAACGAATTCGATGACGAACCGGAACCGCTTCGGCGTGTAAGGCCCACCCGTCGGGACCATCGCAGCCGCCGTATCGACGTGATGCGGGAATTGGAATCTGGCGTGGTGGATGAACGCCCCGTCAAGGAGCGTTTCAGTCGCGAATTCAAGAATCCCCGCATCAAGAAAATCAAGGACCCGCTGGAAAAGATAGACGAAAAGGACTGCGTCGAAGGCCTGGTGGTAGAAGTCCACCGCCGCACCTGCGAAGTCCGACTAGACGAGAGAACGCTCGCAAATTGCTCGCTACAGACGAAAGACGAGAGAAATTGTCTTCAAGAAACGCCTCTCTCGTCTCTCGCCTCTCGTCTCTCGTCTAATACTGTCACCGCCATGTACCGTGCCACCACTTCCAAGGCTTTAGGGGAATTCCCTGCCGTAGGGGACCGGGTGCTGCTTGGCCAGGTGAACGAAGACGAAGATACCGGCGAGGGGGTAGGTTCCCAAAAGTACTGCGTGGTGCGGGTGCTTCCGCGAAAGAGCGAACTCAAGCGTCCGGGCCCTCGGGACAGTTTCAGGCGTAAGCTCACCCTGGCGGCAAATATCGACCAGGTGGTGATTGTGGCCAGCGTGGCCCAACCGGAATTCAACTACGGCTTTATGGACCGATTCCTTTTGGCGGCAAACTTAAACAACCTGCCTTTTGTGCTGGTGCTGACCAAGATGGACCTGCTCCCGAATGGCGAGGCGGACTTGACCGACGATATCCGGGACTTCATGACCATCGTGGACAAGGTGATTCCGGTAAGCGTCAGGACCGGCGAAGGTCTGGACAGGTTGCGCGAAGAGCTACAGGGCAAGTCTTCGGTATTTAGCGGCCAGAGCGGTGTAGGTAAGTCTACGCTGGTGAACGCTCTGGTGCCTGGAGCAGAACTGGAAACGGGGGCCGTTCGGGAACGGGACGGCAAGGGCCGGCATACCACCACCTCTTCGAGCCTGTTCGATTTTCCTGGCGGGGGCTACGTCATCGATACGCCGGGTATCCGGAGTATCGGCCTTTCTAATGGCGAAGACGACATGGACGGCGAGACCTTGGCAAAGATATTCCCGGGCTTTTTCGAAGGAGATCTGTTCACCTGCAAGTACAGCAACTGCCTGCACTTGAAGGAGCCGGGCTGTTCGGTGCGGGAGGCTGTAGAGTCGGGAAAGCTTTCCCGGGCACGTTACGCCAGTTATTTGAGAATCTTGAATTCAAGAAACTAGGGAGTGCGGGTTAGGTGGATATTGCATCCAAGATAATGCTGGTGGCATCCATTGTGATGATGGGCTATAACGCATCGGAATTTTTGGCCAGTTTTCAGTCTCTTTCTGAAAAGGCGGGAGAGCTGAAGGAAATGGCCAGGATAAACGGAGCTAGCGAAGGGGCTATGCGCCGGTCCAATTTTTTGCTGTCCTTCGTTCTTTCGTCGGTCTATGTTGCCCTGACCTGCTTTTCGGGGCTCGCTGTGTGGATAACGGTTTTTGTCGCCATAAAATTGGCCTTGACCCTGGTCGGCTCTGATTTGGCCTTGCTCCAGATTTTACGGACTGGCGATTTTTCCCGAAAAACCTATTTATTGTCCAAGGGGGATGCTTTTTTGAACGCCCTGCTTGGGCTTGTCATTGCGCTTTTTTTAGTTTTGTAGATAGTAGATGGACTCTATATGAAACCTCGTTTTTTGCGAACATTACTCTTTTTCCTAGCCTTTTCTGTGGCAGGTGCATTTGCCCAGGATGGCGGAACCTTGGCAGGAATCCGTACGCCTCTGTTCTTGGGCGGTGCTCTTGGTTTTGGTTCGGGAACGGGAGTGGGTGCAAGCCAGGGCCTTGGCCTACGGCAGATTGAGCCCATGATTGGCGTTTGGTACCCTGGTCTTGGATTCTTGAGGGTCGGGTATGGATTTTTTGATTATCAAGAAGAATCTGACGATGAAAAGTACGAGATAGACCATTCCAATTTCGATGTGGAGTTGGGAATCCATGCTTGGAGCCTATTCTACATTACCGGTTCTTATTCCAGGGCCAAGGAACTCAGTGACTTGGGCGACATCGCCTGGAATGAATGGGGGGCCGGATTCGGCTCTGTCGTCAACATTTTTACGACTTCTATGCTTTTTGCCGAAGTCAGCTACCGCTGGGTGCTGGACCATTACGACCCCTTTATGGGGAAATCGGTTTCCGGAAGCCGCATTCAGCTCAATTTCGGGTTTGCCGCTTATGTCTTCTAAGACCGTTGCCGTCATGGGCGGGGCATTTGACCCGGTCCATAGGGACCATGTTTATGTGGCGGAACTTTGCCTAAAGAAAGGCTTCTGCGACGAGGTCTGGTTTATGCCCAGTCCCGACCGTTGGGACAAGATTATCAATGCGTCTCCGGAACATCGTTTCAAGATGCTGGAAATGGCCACCGGCCACGAACCCCGCTTTATTCTTTCGGACTTGGAAATCGAGCAGGGAGATTACCGCGGGACCTACATTTTCTTGAAAAGCTTGCGGGAAAAGTTTCCCGACATCAATTTCCGTTTGCTGACCGGTGCCGATAGTTACGAGACCATGCCCCAGTGGCGAGACCCCTTGCATTTTTACGGCACGGAATTTAACGGTGAACAGCTGATGAAGGAATTCGAAATCATCGTGTTTGCTCGCGCTGGCTCTCCAATACTGGATCCGGCAGAACACAAGGCCAAGGGCTATGCCGGTATGTTCTGGCTCGGTCCCAAGGAGGGCTTCGTGGGCAGGTTTTCCAGCACCGAAATCCGTCGGAGCCTGTTGAAGAACAGGGGCGTTTGCCCCGAAGGCTTGCTACCCGAAATTTACCGCTACATTCTGGACAACAATCTCTATGGGGCTTAAAGATGCAGGCGAAGGAACGGATTGAAAAATTAAGGGCGAACCCCATTGTCCAGCGGATTGAAAAGTTTTTCCCTGCTATCGCCTTTCTGGCGGGATTCGGCTGGGATTCCATTACCCTCGGTACTATGGTCTATGGTTCTGACTTGCTGATTCTTTTGGCGTACTATGTTGGTGCCTTTATTCTGGTGATTTTGTTGTCGGCTAAGCTGGACCACCCGGAAGGTTGGACTAAGGAACGCCTTGCCGCTGAGGCGAAAGCCCAGGGAGTTCAGACGGCTCCAGGGCCTGCCACCTCCAAGGAACCCCAGACCAAGGTCGAAGAAGTTGCGGAGAAAATTAAATCCGCTGCCGAGAACAAGGCTCAACAAATTGCCGACAGAATCGGTTACGAATCGACGGCAGTTCCCGTTAATGCTATCGTGGTGCATCATCGTTTTTTGGACAGGGAATGGAGTCCGGTATGGAAAGCCCGTTTTACCTGGGCAGTCCAGTTCCTGTTCGGCGGCCTGTTCAGTGCACTGGTGGTCTGTTATTTCAAGAGTAGCGGTTCTTTGGCGTCGTTCTTGCTGGTCATTGCCCTTGCGTGCATGCTGGTGGGCAATGAATTCTTGCAGAAAAAGTACGAAAGCTTTGGTGTGAGCCTTGCCTTTTTCTGCTTGTTGGGAACCATGTTCCTGAATTTTATCATTCCCCATGTCGTCCATCGGATCGGTTTTTTCTGGTTCTTGCTCAGCACTCTTCTTTCCTTGGGGCTTTGCGTTTGGATCTGGAAAATTTCCCACCGGAGCAAGGCGGTTTTGGTTGCACCGGTCTTTATCAGTTCCCTGCTGATTGTGGCTTACCTGATGAACTGGGTGCCGCCGGTTCCTCTCGTGCTGAAACAGCAGATCCCCTGCCAGAATTTTGACCGCAAGAATTTCTCCTGTGACGTGGATGCTCCAGGATTTTTGCAGAAGCTCGGCCTGCAGGCACCTTCGGTACACAAGGCTCCTGATGGGGAGGTCTATTTCTTGGCCTCCGTCTATGCGCCGGCTGCCTTGAAGGCGGAGCTAGAGTACCGCTGGTATTACAAGGACCCCTCTACGGGGGAGTACCGCCTTACAGACAAGATTTCTTCTGGCCGTATGGTCATCAATGGCGGTCGTGAACAGGGATTCCGGAGCTATTCCAAGAAGAGCAAGGTCCCGGCAGGCAAGTACCGCGTAGAGACCGCCTACAAGGACGGTGCGGTGATTGGTTCACTGGCCTTCGACGTGATAGATGAACTTCGGGATTCTTCGGGCTACGTCAGGGATTCTCTCAGGTGAGCGCCCCCAAGGACATGTTCTTTGAAAGT
Source organism: Fibrobacter sp. UBA4375 (assembly GCA_002391195.1). Taxonomy (GTDB): domain Bacteria; phylum Fibrobacterota; class Fibrobacteria; order Fibrobacterales; family Fibrobacteraceae; genus Fibrobacter. Next base: position 15,890 of record DGRZ01000055.1, read on the forward strand.
GAAGTCCGGCCGGAACAGAACGGCCGGCTTTTGCTGGACATCCTTTCGGAACGGTTCACCTACCACAGTCGTGAAGAATGGATGGACCGCCTCTTGCGAGGTCTAGTTTCCATCAATGGGAAAACTGCCGACCTGGAAACGCTGGGCCACAGGGGCGACAAGGTGGTTTACCATGTGGAAAACTACAGCGAACCCGACGTGCCCACCCATTACGAGACGCTTTTCGAAGACGAAGAATTCTTGCTGGTGGCAAAGCCTGCCGGAGTTCCTGTCCATCATACGGGTCGGATTTTCTACAACACCTTTACCGCCATTATCCGTCGGGGCTTTGATTGCGAGACGGCTACTCCCATGCACCGTCTGGATAGGGATACCGGCGGAATCATGCTGTTTGCTAAAAGTGCCGATACGGCGTCAAGGTTCCAGAAACATCTGGACCGGATTCTGCTCCGTAAGTTCTATCTGGCGGTGGTTCCTGGGGAATTTCCCGAAGGGAAGGTCCGTTGCGACTTGCCTCTGGCGGAAAATCCGTCGGCACCTATCCGTATCAAGATGTACCACACTCCGGGCGGAAAGCCTTGCTCTACGGTGTTCAGGAGGCTTGCCGTTTTGCCGGGTGTTGCGTCAAAATCCGTTTCGTCAGAAACTGCTGCCGAAAACTCCGGCCGTTCCCTGGTGGAATGTGAACTGTTGACCGGTCGCAAGCACCAGATTCGTGCCCACCTTGCAGAACTGGGGTTCCCCATCGTTGGAGACCGGCTGTACAGTTTCGATGGAAAATTCTACCAGAAGATGTCCGGCGGTGGTTCGCTATCCGAAGAGGACTTTGACCTTCTGGGGGCTCACCACCAGATGCTTTACGCCTACAAGGTGCAGCTGCAGCTGCCTTACTGGGATGAACCCAGGGTGTTTACGGATTTTCATTTTCCGGAGGATATGGCGGCTGCGTTAAAGTCCGTGGACTTTACCACTGCAGGCTCCCAGCCACTCTAGCCGTATAGCCTTCGTAGTCCCCGAAGAATCGGGAGTATCCGGCTTCTACCGAAATAAAGTCCCAGGGGGTGATCTTCAGAGAACCGCCGAATTCCGTGTATTCGTCTGTCCAGCCTTTCTTCAAGAAATGCTTGTCGGTGGGGCTGTCGGGAGTGTGGATGTCCCGGATGTGGCTTCCGAAGTTGTTGCACTTTTTGACCATGCTTGCAAAGAGGGTCATGTCGACAAAGCCGATATGGGCGTCCAGTTCCGTGTACAGTTCTTCGCTATTGGGGCCAAGATTGCTTCCCAGGCTCTGGTTGTAATGTGCGTAGGTGTAGCCGCCCCCCTTGTGGTGGGTATAGACCCAGGGTTCTATGCGGGTGAATTCCGTGAACCAGCCGAACAGGGCGGGACCCAGGCGCAGGCTGTCACGGGCGATACCTATGGAGGCGGCCCACTTGTTACCCCACCAGCTGTCGTCGAACATGCTGGTGGGCGACTTCATGTCGTCCCACAGGAGTTCTCCATAAAGTTCCCAGTGGCGGATGGTCTTGACGCTTAAATCGAAGGCCAAGGAGATGTTGTCCCGGTCCCCTTGCAGGTGTTCCTGGAACACGTAGGGGATAAAGGGAATCACGTAGGCCCATTCAAAATCCCGGTAGGTACTGTCAGCGTCGGGATTGGGATTCCATCCGGCCGGTTCCGTGGTTTCCCCGTAAAGGGCTGTTTCCGAAAGGCCGAAGGTGATGTTTTCCGGCAGGTTCAGGTTCAGCCGATGAACGTGGACATATTTGTTGTAACCTTTTTTCTCAAAGAGTTTGGCCGCGTACTGGGTGTATTCTACTGGGCCCAATTCGAAGCGGTAACCGAAATAGGGGGTAGGGGCAGGCTTTTGCAGACGGCTGCTGCTGTCTTGCCAGGGGCGGTAGGGGTTCTGTTCGCCCCTGAGAATCACGTGGTTCCTGCGGGCAGGACCCATGCTCAAGTAGTCGAATCCGGCCAGGAGCGTCACCGGGTCCAGCTGGTAACTGGCGTGGGCCGCAAACAGGTCCCAGGTCCGGCGGTTGTCGCTCTGCTTGTTGTAGGGGATGCCTTCTTCGGGGTTGTAGCTGTGGTCCAGAATTTCTCGGTTGGTGTAGTCCGTGTTGACGTTGACCCGGGCCGTAAACAAGAACTTGTCGGTAAAGTGACCATCCAGGAAGAACCGGACAGACATGGAGTTGTCGTAGTGGGTGGGGGCGTTTTTCAGGTTGGTGACGGTCAGGGAATCCTTAAGTTCGGCTCCGATATTTACCTCGTGGTGCCGGGCGGAGTCGACAAACGAAACGTGTGCATTTTCTGCAAACGTTGCATGCAGAAATATAAGAATGAGGCTTGCTGTAAATTTAATCTTGAATTTCATAGTAGCCACCATTTTTTTCGATGAATTTTTTTAGCCTTTTTGAGGAAATGGTTATTTCGATGATTTTTAGGACCCTCTTGAACTGAAGTCGCTTTACACGCAGGGCAAGAGATATTAAAAAGCCTATCCAAATGCCAATACTAGGAAAATTGTTCCGCCTGGCAAAATGAATTCGATTTCGAATCATCAGGCAATCGATAAAGAAGGGAACTTTGCCTTTGGCGGTTTCGCTCCCGGTGCTTGAGCCAATTCGATGGACGACGATGCTTTCGGTTGCCCAGGCAAGTGTAAAACCTGCTTTTTTCGCCCTAAAACAATAATCACTTTCTTCAAAATACAAAAAGAAATCTTCGCACAATAAACCGATTGTCTTGATGCAGTCAGGGGAGATTAAAAAAGAAGATCCTTCGACATAGTCAAAGTGTGGAATGTTTCCGCGTTGCGGGGCTGATGGACGACTTACCGAGGCAAATTTGGAATGGGTCAATCCGACTCCACCGATATAGCGATTTTGTTCATTTACTATAAGGGAACCTGTTATGCCTGCATGTGATTCTGTTGCTTTTTCTAGTAGTTTTTCAAGAGCCGCCTCTGATGGCTCGGTATCGTTGTTTAAAAACCATATGTAACCATGAAAACCATCTTTGATGGCTTTAGTCGCTCCCAAGTTGCATGCTGGTGCAAAGCCGATGTTCCGCTCGTTCCAAATAAACTGGATTGGTAAAGAAAAAACTTCGGCCTTAAAAATATCTTGGGATTCAGAACTTGTTCCATTGTCAACAACATAAATCCTGTCGGGCTTGATTGTACCGTGTTCCAACGCATGCAGGCAACGTATGGTCAATTCGGCATTTTTATAGTTGACAAGGACAGTGCAAACCGGCATTACGACCTCCCCATCAACTTAACTGCAAGTTTAGCTCCGATGATTCCGTACAAAACACGTGGAATCAAGGCGTATTTTTTTGTGATGTGTGGGTACAAGGAATGAGAGTTTCGGAGAATCCAGAAAAGATAACCTGGCAGGAGAATTTTAGAAAGACGCTTTTCGACATAGCCAATATAGTCGTTCAGAAATTTTTGGTCGTCTTGTTTCAACTTTAGAAAATGTCGTGTTTCTCGAATCATTTTTGCCCACTGCAGGTTTAGCTTCAAATTGCCTGTCCATGTGTGTGAATGGCCGAGACCAATGGCGTTAGAATCGTGAATACGGTACTGGATAACAGGGTGATTAATTGAAATATAACCGTTTCTTGCTGAAGCACAGAATGTAATCCATTGGTCGTGGACGGGAGCTTCTAGAGGAATCGGGAGAATATCTTTGAGAAGGCTAGCTCTAAAAATGACCATGCAGCCGGTCACATTGGTAAAGCCGGTTATAATAGCTCGTAGGGAAAGATGCTCGGGAATACTTCCGAAGGTGCGCCATGAATCGGCAATTTTGCGCCCTTCGGCATCAATAACGTTGGCATCTCCCAAAATAAGGTCAACATTATGGCGTTGAATTTCCCTAATTAAAAGTTCGTGTTTTTCTGGAAGCCAAATGTCATCTTGGTCGGCAAGAGCAATAAGGTCGTTTTCGGTAAGTGTTTTTTGTGCTTCTTCAAGAGCTCTGGCAAAAGCAATTCGGTGCCCCTGATTGTGTTCAAACTTAATGGTTTTTAGGGGAAGGGTGCCAGTATATCTTTCAAGTATCTTTACAGTCGAATCGGTAGAGCCGTCGTCAACGACAATGACAGAATCAGCAGGTCTTGTTTGATTGACGAGCGAATCCAGCATTTGCGAAAGATATTTTTCGCCATTGTACGTAGCCATTACGACGCATAGTTTTGTCATATTCCACAATATAAAATATAATTTTTATATATTGTGCAATTGTTGGAATTTGAATATGAAAAAAATCCTATTTGTTTGCGATAAGAACGAGTGTACAAGTTTTGGACGCTTGACATTGAACCTTGTTAGGGCGGTGTCCAAAGAATTCGAAACACATGTTTTGTGGATGAAAACACCCAAGTTCTTTCCAAATCCAGAGCATACGGCTGATGGCGGTAAAATCGTCGCTGACCCTCGTACGTATACGGCACATGAGGTATGGGTTAAGTCTCTTTATACGGGATTTTGGAGCCTGCGCAAACCTGTGTATGATTGCGTTCGAAACATAAAACCAGACATAGTATTTTTTATTCGTCCAGAGCTTGGTTTCTTGATTTCATCGGCGAAAAAGGCGATTGAAAAAACAAAGGGGGAAGGTGGCCCCGACGCAAAGACAGTTTTGTATTTGCATGACGATTTTGCTGAAACCCAGTATCCCCACAACATCAAGTTTATCTTGCTCAACAAGTTCTATATCAATCCAACGTTGAATGCCGATGGCTTTGTGTTTAATTCTGAATGGACAAAGAACGCCGTATGCAGGCATTTTGGACCGCGTATGGCGAATGCTCCGGGTGCAGTTATTGGTTGCCCGATTGACGGAACTGTGTTTAAGCGTTTGGAAACGCAGAAAACACCTGAGGAACGTGAAGCTTTTCGCCGTAGGTATGGTATTAAGAATTACAAGTCGATGTGCGTGCATGTGGGGCTTGCTGAACCGCGAAAGAATGTGGAAACCTATTATGAAATGGCCCGCATGCGCCCAGATGTTGCGTTTGTCCGCGTGGGTAAGTTGACTCCGCATTATCGGTCCATTATAGATGAAAAAAAACTTTATAACGTTTTTCATTTTCCAGAATTCAATGCGCCTGAGTTGCGGGAATTTTATTATCATGCGGAGCTAATGGTGTATCCATCATTGCTTGAGGGATTTGGTCTTCCTCCAGTGGAAGCAATCAGTTGCGGGACGCCCGCTGTTGCTGGTGCAACGACAGCGTTGCTTGAAAACCTGGAAGGGGTGTGTCCGCTCATTGATCCACCGACTGATGCTGCGGCATACGTGAAAGTGCTAGATCGGGTGCTTGCTGGCGAAAAAATCGTGAACGAAGAAAATGCTGAAAAATTACTAGATCGAGTTTCCATTGAATCATATTCAAAACGTGTTGTTGACTTTTTGAATTTGATGACTTGAAATCAGAAATGGTAAAAGTCTACACTGTTGCCCTAGTCTTGTCGTGAATGTAGAAACTCTATAGAGTCATTAGCTTTTTTTGTATATTGATAGTTGAATATGCCGATTTTTGAAGAAAAGGCGCAAATCGTCCAGTTTCCTAAGTTCCTCGACGAACGCGGGAACTTGAGTGTGGTGGAATCGCAAAAACAAGTGCCTTTCCGGTTTCGCCGTTGTTACTGGATTTACGATGTTCCCGGTGGCGAACTACGCGGAAGCCACGCCTTTAAGAACCAACACGAAGTGATTGTCGCCCTTTCGGGGAGCTTCGACGCCGTGATTCACGACGGCAAGGAAGAAAAGCGCTATTCGCTTTCTCGCTCCTATTACGGGCTCTACCTGCCACCCATGCACTACCGTACGCTTGACAACTTCTCGACAAACTCCCTTGCGCTCGTAATTTCGTCAACCCCGTATGAGGAAGATGACTACATCTGGGAACGCGACGAGTTCTGCCGGATTAAGTCCGCGTGGACGCCGATACCGCTACAATATGCGCCTGACGCCGTGAGTGATAAAGCTCCGGACATTGTCGCCGTGAAGGCCGCGACCATAGATGACTGTGCCCTTTTGACACTCCCTCGCCATAGCGAACGTTCGGGAAGCCTGACCTCGCTCGAGAACTCCAAGGACATTCCTTTCGACGTGAAACGCATCTTTTACCTGTACGATATTCCCGGTGGCGAGAACCGCGGAGGCCACGCTCACAAGGAATGCCACCAGATGCTGGTGGCGGCGAGCGGAGCTTTTGACGTGAAGGTTTCCGACGGCAAGAACGAGAAGATTTACAGGCTGGACCGTCCGTACTACGGCCTGCATGTCCCGCCCGGAGTCTGGGCCGAAGAACTGAATTTCTCTTCGGGCTCCATCTGCCTAGTATTGACTTCGCACGAGTTTGACGAGAGCGACTACTGGCGCAGTTACGGCAAGTACCTCGAATTCAAGAAGGCTTAGATGGCGTGGCTTGAAATTACAGCGGACGAGTACGCTCGCCATTTTGCAAATCCGGTCGCCTGTTACATGAAGGCGGATTTCAATATGTTGAATGCGGAGAAGGTGGACGTAGTCCGTTTCTTTGCGTTTGAAGACAACGGAATGCGCATTGGCCTTGCCGTGGGCGAGAAGGGCGATGAGTGGCGCTCTCCTTACTCGGCTCCTTTTTGCGGTTTTGTCTGCTCCCAGATACAGACGATTGCGTGCCTGAATTTTGCTATGCGCGAATTGAAGGACTTGCTGCTCTTGCAGAAGAAGTCCTTTAAGGTTACGCTGCCACCAATTTTTTATGATCGGATGTTTTATTCCAAGGTTGTGTCGGCGCTACTCCAGAATGGATTTCGGCAATCGTATGCTAACCTGAATTATGCGTTTGATTTTATGGACTCGACACCGTACGAAAAACGCCTCCATTACATGGGTGCGCGAAATTACAAGCAGTTTGCCCATAGCGAGTGCGCATTTACGCAGGAAACGGCTGTAGAACAGCAGCGCCGCGTCTACGGTTTTATTCAGGATCACTACAAGGCGAAGGGCTATACGCTGTGGATGAAGTTTGAGGACTTGAAGAAAACAGCAGAAATTGTTCCCGTTGATTTCTGCCTGTTGCGTGTAGATGGCTTCCCAGTGGCATCGACTATCATTTACAGGGTCAGCGACAAGGTTGCGCAGATGATTTACTGGGGTGCCGACCAGTCCGCCTTGGACAAGCGCCCCCTGAATGTGATTGCTCGTGAAATGTTTCGGTATTACCGGGAACAGGGCTTTGATTATCTTGATCTCGGGCCGGCGGCATCGGACGGGATTGCGAGCGAGGGCCTTTGTACTTTCAAGGAAAGCGTAGGTTGCTTCGCTGATTTGAAGTATACGTTTGAGTTCGACGGTTGCGAACCGGCGGGAGAGAACTATCGGTGAAGATTCCCTTTTTGAATTTGAAGCAGGTGAATGCACCATACATGGATGCGTTAAAAAACACTGCAACTGCGGTCGTAGAGTCCGGATGGTACATCCGTGGCTCCTATTGCGAACGTTTTGAGCGAGAATTTGCCGCCTATTGCGGACGTGCGTATGGGGTGGGTGTCGGGAACGGCCTGGACGCCTTGACCTTGATGCTCCGCGCATCCATAGAGCTTGGGCGGCTCAAACCGGGCGATGAGATTCTAGTGCCCGCGAACACGTACATCGCAACGATACTTGCCGTGAGAGCTGCTGGGCTTGTGCCTGTATTGGTGGAACCTTGTCGCGATACCTGTAATCTAGATGTAGACTGTTTGCAAGAGGCTTGTTCACCAAAAACACGTGCAATTTTGGTTGTTCACCTTTACGGTCGTTTGGCGGATATGCCAGCTATTTGTACTTTTGCAAAATCACATAACATACTCGTGTTTGAAGACGTTGCCCAGGCTCACGGAGCTTTTTTAGACGAAAAAAATTTCTTATCAAATGCTGCAGCCTACAGTTTCTACCCGACAAAGAACCTGGGCGCACTGGGCGATGCTGGCATGGTTGTCACTGACGATGCGGAACTGGCTCGTATTGTGCGTATGCTCGGCAACTACGGTTCCGAAACGAAATACGTAAATCAATATGTTGGTGTGAATTCTCGACTGGATGAAATACAGGCTGCGGTGTTGTTAGAAAAAATGAAGCATTTAAATAATTGGAACAATCGTCGCCGAGAAATTGCGGCTCGGTATTGTGCCGAAATCAAGAATCCGCAGGTCCGTTTGACGCCTCTGCCTGCAAACCCTAAGGCTCACGTATGGCATGTGTTTCCTGTTTTTTGCGAGCGGCGGGACGAACTACAGGAATTCCTGAAGGCTCGTGGAATTGAGACTCTTGTCCATTATCCTATTCCACCTCATTTGCAGGAGGCTTTTGTGGGTGCCGTAGATCGCGGGGAACTCCGCCATGGGGCACTTCCCCTTACCGAAGAACTGGCCCGTACGGAACTCAGCATTCCCATGGGGCCGTCCTTGACCGACGATCAGGTCGCATACGTTATAGAATCTATAAATGCTTTTATTTGATGAAATCCTCTGATTTGAAATTCACGAAACTTTTTGCTGGCTCCGGGGCGGTAACCCTGGTGAACGCCATTCGGGCTTTTGCCATTAACAAGCTGTTGGCTATTTTCTTGCCGCCGGCGGCATTTGCCTGTGTGGGACAATTCCTCAATCTGATGAGTATCGGCACAGCGACGTCTTCTCTTGCCTTGCAGAACGGCTGGACTGCCCTTACCGCCCAAAACAAGAATTCTAAAGAAAAACTGCTGGGTATTTGGCGGGGCGGGCTTCGCTTAACCACATTTGCAAGTTTGTTTACCTTTATTGCAGCGCTTCTGTTCTGTTTCATGGCCCCGCTAGACACCCTCTTGCCGGGAATCCCCACTCGCCTTGCTCAGGCTGCGATTCTGTTTGCATTGCCTGGCATTTTTGCCGCAAATATCATAACCATTACGGCTGCAGTCATGAATGGCCTTGACGAGAACCGCAAATGGGCGACCATCAATATTGCGTCATCTATCTGGCAAGTGCTCTGGGTTGCGTTTTTCTTGTTTACGGGTCGACTTTCCGTTCTTTCGATTATTGCGACCCAATCCATCGTAGCGGCGTTCTTTGCCATCCGCATAGCAAGTCAGGCGGGCTTTAGCGTTAAATATATTTGGAAAACGGCTCTTGATACCCGCAGACCATGGCTGTCCTATGCCCTTATGGGGCTTGTCCCCATGGCGCTCACTCCGGTGGTGCTCACGGTCATGCGTCTGACCGTAGCTTCCAATTTTGGTAACGATGCGGCGGGAATCTGGCAAAGTGTCTGGAAGGTTTCTGATTTTCTGTTCATGGCGATGTCGGCGATTCTCACTGTGATCATTTTGCCAAAAGTTTCTCCCAAAATGTCCCGGACAGATTTTTTTGGTATGTTCCACCCAGTTTTGCTTCGGGTCATGGGAATATCCCTCGTGATGATAGCCACGTTGTATTTTGGCAGGAGTCTCCTGGTTCAGGTGCTGTTTTCTTCGGCCTATATGGGGGCGGTGGACTACATGCCGCTTCAGCTTGTTGGTGATTTTTTCAGGGCCGGCGGCTATGCCTTGGCCCTTGTGCTAATTGCTCGGGCAGAAACGGTGAAGTTTATAACCGTTGAAATATGTTCAGAGATTTTCTTGTCTGTCGGAACGCTTGTTGGAGTCAAGCTTGTCGATTTTAATGGTCCAATGCTTGCCTATGCTACGGAAAATTTCTTGTATCTAGTCACACTTTACATCTTGGTTCGGAGGCTCAAGTGGAATACTCCGTAACCAACATGTTTGCCGAAAAGATGACCGAGAATGTCTATGTGAAGGCCTTCGCTCAAGGGGTCGAGACAGAACAGCGGGAACTTCCGCCTGTAGTGTCGGTACTTATGGCCAGCTACAATCACGAAAACTTTGTGGAAGCGGCGGTCCGTTCGGTAATGGCACAGACGGGGGTGACTTTTGAACTTGTCGTTATCGATGATGGCAGTACAGATAGTTCTCCCGAAATTCTAGAGAAACTTTCCTCCGAATTGCGATTTACCTATGTCCATCGCGAAAATAGGGGAGTCGTAGCGACTATGAACGAACTCTTGTCTATGGCGCGTGGCAAGTATTTTTGTTCATTTGCCTCAGATGATATAATGCCACCGGATCGGTTGAAAGTCCAGAGCGATTTTTTGATAAATCACCCACAGTACAAGGCCTGCTTTGGTCAAATCCATACAATGGACGAAAATGGGGTTGTGAATCCAAATCCTGACCCGAGGTATTTGAAATCTGTTCCCGAAGTTTCCTTTGAAGAGTTTTTTCTGGGTAGAAAGGAAATTCACGGCTGTTCTGAAATGATAGACGTGGCGGAGTTTCGTCGGCTAGGTGGTTATAATGAATCCTGTTTTCAGGAAGATTTTCCCATGATTCTCAAGTTACTGTATGAATATGGAAAAGTACCTGTCATTAGCTGCAACTGCTGTCATTACCGCATCCATGGGAACAATTTGTCGTCGTTGAAGAATAAGGAGACGATAAACAAGATCTACGAGGGAATGCTTAGGGCAATTGATTGCTACAAAGGTCATTCATTATATTCAAAGGCTCGCCAGGCGTTTAAGACGGCCTGGTTTTCTGCCTTGGCGTACAACAATAAGGGGGAGGCTCTAAAGCGACTTCCTCAGTTGGCTTCGTTTTCGATGGGCTTTGTTAAGCGGTTGCCCAAGTTGTTTATCCCTAGTGTGTTTTTGAAGCATTAAGGGGTTGTTGGATATGATTTCGGTCTGCATGGCGACATACAACGGCAGTAAATTTATCCGCGAACAGCTGGAAAGTATTCTTTCGCAGTTGCCCACTGATGCCGAAGTTATTGTCGCTGACGATGGTTCTACTGACGATACCCTCGCTATTGTGAATTCTTTTGGTGTTGGGCGCATTCGTGCGTTGCCCGCCGAAAAGCATCTGGGCGTTATCTATAATTATGAACGTGCCCTGCAGGCATCTAAGGGGGAATTCATCTTCCTCGCCGATCAAGATGATATTTGGCTTCCGGGAAAAGCGGAGAAAGTTCTTGCGGCGCTGAAAGACGCCGATCTCGTGATTCATGATGCATGGATGCTTCGACCTTCCGAGCCGTCCGGTTCCTCGTGGGTTCGCGATGGCAAGTTGAGCGAAATTCGCCCTTACACGAAGGGGGTGTTTGCCAATTGGTGGAAAAATTCCTTTACGGGTTGCTGTATGGCATTCCGCCGGAGTATCTTGGATAGGGCTCTTCCATTCCCTAGAAATCTTCCCATGCACGATCAATGGTTAGGGCTTGTTGCTGAGAAATTTTTTAGGGTGTCGTATGTTACGGAGCCTCTTATTGAATACCGCCAACACTCTGGCAACGCAACGCACATCGGAAGATCACCTGCAGGTGTTTTTCAAAAAACCAAATGGCGGTTTGATTTAGCAAGAGCAATTTTTTTAAGTGTGTAGTGTGTAATGTGAAATTCCTCATTACACACTTCATATTCCACATTACACATTTGACATTGCCTGCACCACTTTTCCCCAGCCGATCTGCACAAAGGCTCCAGCCCGTACCAGGTTGCCCTGAGCTTCTTCGTATTCTTTAAGAATGCGGTTGTATTCTGAGACATCCCGGCGGAACTTCACGTCTTTGTGGATGCGTTTTAGGAGCATGTCCTGTTTCCACTGGGCGGCAGCGGAGAGCTTTTGGCAGGAGATATCCAGGGCGCCCAGGTAGGCGGGGAGTGCATCCAGGAATTCTTTTTCAAACTCCTTGGCGACATTTTTGGCCTGCAAAACCAGGTTTTTCTGGATGATGGCGTTTTTGCGGATTTCGCTCATGAGCCGAACGATGCGCTCGTAGTCCACCTGAGGCCAGATAAGGCTGAAGGGCCACATCTTTTTCCAGTGGAACTTGAACATGGACTCGTGGGCGGTGTTCTTTGCCCGTAGGAGTTCCTTCAGGTTCTCGAAGATAATCTGGGAGGGGATTTTTGTCTTTTCGGATTCGTTTGCCATCGCCCCCAATATAAAAAGGTTCGCTTCGAAAAATGGAGTTTTTAAGGGAGATTTCCTTTTTTTTACGGAAATAGTCCCCTTTTTTGACTTTTTTTCAAAAAAAGTCTTCTTTTTTGCAAATTAAGAATTAAATTCTACTAAAACCGTTCTATCAAGAAGGATTTTATATGAACAATCAAAAATTCAAGATTCTGGCCATCGTGGATGCGGTCCTTATCGTGGTCCTCATTGTGGTCATGATGATTCTCAAGGGTAATTACAACGATCAGGCCCAGGCTTCCGTAAAGGAGCAGGTGGGGGCCTACCAGGAAAAGGCCAACGGAATGCTCCAGGAACAGTGGAAATCCATGGACCAGTACGGCATGGCCTGGAAGCTAGTGTATGCGACCCTTACCGGTGACAAGTCCGAGGCAAGTTTCGATGCCGCCGTCAAGGCCATCGAGGGCGACAAGGATGCCCGCCTGAAACAGCTTTCTTACATGTACACTGCTGCAGGTATCCCGGACAAGGTCCAGAACGATATTAACGAAAAGGGCGGCCTTGCCGACAAGTTCCTGCTGAAGGACGAGGGCGGCGTAAAGGAAGTGGCTTGCGGCAAGAATTGCACCCTCAGCTTTACTTTTGTGAAGGGTAAGCTCAAGGACAGCGATTACAAGGCCCTGGTGGAATACAACATGGACGAAGCCTTTAAACTGGAAGCTCCTGCGGCTTTCCACTTTGAATAAGGAGATTTAGGATGAATATCAAGAACATTGCAATCGTTTTGACCGTCCTGGTGGTGGCCATTGCCGCCATGCTCTTTATGCAGAAGGGAAACTACGTAACCCAGGCGACGGAGCATTACAACAAGACTACGGGCAACAGCTTCAAGGGCTCCAGCAAGATTATCGAGTACGTGAACTCTACCGCTGGCACCACCAAGATGTTGTGGGCACTGACCTGCGATGCTGTGCAGGGGGCAAAGACTTCCCAGGACATGGCTAAGCTGGAAGGCAAGTATTTCCCGGCTACCAAGGGTTCCAACAGCATTTCCCAGAAGACACGTCGTTTTGAACCGACCGCGGCCTACTACATCGTCACCACCTTTGACAAGGTGGATGTGGACAAGAAGACCGACCTGAAGACCCTTGCCGGCCTCAAGTCCATTGACGTCGGTGCTTTGCTTGGCAATGCCACCATCGCTGCCGCCGTCGCTGAAGATGAGGATGGCGAAGAAGAAGGCGAGGAATAGTTGCCGCCCCTACGAGGGCATCTTCTTGACTCTCAACGAGTTAGAAAATAACACCAAACGACCCGCCCTGCGGGCCGTTTTTGTGTTATGAGCGCGCCTTGCCAAGGCAAGGCTTTGAGGTCTGAGCATTGAGTTAAAATATGGCGCCGAAGGCGCGATTATAAAAGCTCATAACTCAAAGCGAGTGAAACGAGCGACCTCATACCTCATACCTATTTTCTATCTTTCCCCTCGTAAAAAATCAAACCGAGGTTTATAATGCTCATTCTTCGTGGTACGCCGGCTCTGTCGGATTTCCGTCTCCAGAAACTTTCTTCCGATTTCAAGGCTGCGGGGCTCTCTGTCGCTTCCGTTTACGCTGAATTCCTGCATGTGGTGGACCTGTCCGCCGAACTCTCCGATGCAGAAACCGAAACTCTGAAGAAGGTGCTGCATTACGGTCCGGCCCGCGAACCCAAGGCTCTCGAAGGCGAACTTTTTGTGGTCTGCCCCCGGCCGGGTACCATCAGCCCGTGGAGTTCCAAGGCGACCGATATCGCTCACATTTGCGGCCTCCCGGCCATCAAGCGCATCGAACGCGCTATTGCATACTATGTGAAGTTTGAAGGTGCTACTCCTGCCGGTGCACGCGCCCAGATTGCGGCCAAGATTCACGACCGCATGACGCAGGCCGTTTTCGCCGACACCGCCTCCCTGGAAGTTCTCTTCAGCAAGGAAGAACCGCGCCCGCTCAACGTGATTCCGGTGCTCGACCAGGGCCGCGACGCCCTCGTAAAAGCAGATAAAGAAATGGGTCTCGCGCTCTCTCCGGACGAAATCGACTACCTGGTGAAGAACTTTACCGAACTCAAGCGCAATCCGACCG
>DGRZ01000082.1:0-1104 GCA_002391195.1 Fibrobacter sp. UBA4375
CATCCGTCAGCATCCGGTGGAAGAAGTTGGAGCGTGGCTGCGCGAACGCATGTCCGGCATGACGAAAGTTGTCTAATCGGCGCAATACGGCGTTGCTCGCCCCCTCACGTACGCTCTAGTACGCTACGGGGGCTCGCGCCTTGTCTTGCTTGATTATCCAACTTTCGAGAAAGATGTTTTGTCGTTCTTGAAATTGCGAAAATTTAGCCCGCCTTTTGGCGGGCTTTTTCTATAAGCGCATATTTTTTAGCGAGGATGAGTTTTAAAAAAAATGCAAGTAGAAAATCGGCACGAAAATGGAAGCGTCGGCCAAGGAAGGGGAGGGCGCAGGGAGGGGACCGTGCGGCCTTCGCAACTCTGAGCTGGGTCCCCTCCCGCAAGAATATCAGAAAAAAGGTATGGGAATATTTCCCATTTTTTTTATCTTTGTGAGGTTGAATTTTTGATTAATTGATAGGCGAAAAAAAGATGTTCAAAGTAGGTTTTGATAACGAAGCGTACCTGAAGACCCAGTCCGAAAAGATTGCGGAACGCATTGCGAAGTTTGGCGGAAAGCTTTACCTGGAATTTGGCGGAAAATTGTTCGATGACCATCACGCATCCCGCGTGTTGCCTGGCTTCGCACCCGACAGTAAAATCCGCATGCTGGAAAAGATCAAGGACAAGGCCGAAGTCATTATCGCCATCAACGCAGGCGATATCGAGAAGAATAAGGTCCGCGGCGACCTGGGCATTACCTACGATCAGGATGTGCTCCGCCTGATTGACGCCTTCCGCGGCTACGGCCTGTACGTGAGTTCTGTGGTGCTGACCCGCTGGCAAGAACAGCCCAGTGCCATCGCCTACCAGAAAAAGCTAGAGGGTCTTGGCCTGAAGGTTTACCGTCATTATCCTATCGCCGGTTACCCAAGCAACATCCCGCTGGTGGTGAGCGACGACGGCTACGGCAAGAACGAATTTGTGGAGACTACCCGCGAGCTGGTGGTGGTGACCGCTCCCGGCCCCGGGAGTGGAAAGATGGCCGTGTGCCTCTCCCAGATTTATCACGAGAACAAGCGGGGCATCAAGGCCGGTTACGCCAAGTTCGAGACGTTCCCCATCTGG
>DGRZ01000082.1:1228-29896 GCA_002391195.1 Fibrobacter sp. UBA4375
ATGATCGACCCCTTCCATCTGGAAGCTTATGGGCAGACCACCATCAACTATAACCGCGATGTGGAAATCTTCCCGGTGCTGAATGCGCTGTTTACCCGCATTTTGGGCGAGTCCCCGTACAAGAGTCCTACGGACATGGGCGTGAATATGGCGGGCAACTGTATTATTGACGATGCCGCCGTGTGCGAGGCCGCCAAGCAAGAAATTATCCGCCGTTACTACAACACCCTTTGCGACGTGCGCAAGGGCAATGCGGAAAAGGACCAGATTTACAAGCAGGAATTGATCATGGAGCAGGCGCAGATTAGCACTGCCGACCGCCCGGTGATTGCCGCTGCCGTAGAAAAGGCCGAACTGACCGACGGTCCGGCGGTTGCTATCCAGCTGAACGACGGCGCCATCATCTCGGCGAAGACGTCGTCCCTGCTGGGGGCTTCTTCGGCTATGCTTCTGGATGCACTGAAACATCTGGCCCATATTCCTGACGAAGTGCGCTTGCTTTCTCCCATGGTGATTGAACCTATCCAGAATCTAAAGACCAAGCAGCTCGGACACAAGAACCCGCGCCTGCACATGGACGAGGCCCTGGTGGCGCTTTCTGTTTGCGCCCTCACGGACTACAACGCAAAAATCGCTCTCGAGAAGTTACCGGAACTCCGCCACTGCGAGGTCCATTCCAGCGTGATCCTTTCCCAGGTGGATGTAGGCGTGTTCCGCCGTCTGGGCGTGAATTTGACGACCGAGCCGAATTACCAGTCCGGTAACCTGTACCACGGGTAACAAAAAGTCGTCTAAGCGTCGCATAGCGGCGTTCTCGCCCTAACTCGCCGTACTTAGTACGGCTTCGGGGCTGCGGCCTCGTTATACTCGTCTATACGACTTTTTAATGACTTTTCTCTAGTTGGCGCGAAGATTTGCAAAAAAAGGCCGCGATTGGATCGCGGTCTTTTTAATGTTGGGGTCTGGATCCTTCGCGACCTGTGGTCGCTCAGGATGACGCAAAACGCATTCTCGTTCTGCGTCACTTCACACTTGCCGTCAGCAATTTTGTAATCGCACTGACGTATTCAGCGGGGTTCGGGAGCGGAGAACCTTCGGCAAGCAGAGCCTGACCGTAGAGGGCCTTCGGCCAATCGCCCAGGTCTTCCTTGGCTTCGACTTTCTTCTTGAGCATTTCGCAAATCGGGTGTGTCGGGTTGATTTCGAGGATGCGCTTGCTCTTCGGCAAGTTCTTCTGGCCCATCGCCTTCATCATGCGTTCCATCTGGGCGCTCATGGCGTCTTCGCTGGTGACGAGGCAGCAGGGGCTATCCTTCAGGCGGCTAGACACGCGGACTTCCTTGATGTCTTCGTCCAAGACCTTCTGCAAGTTTTCGCAGAGGCCCTTGAAAATGCCCTTGTTGGCTTCTTCGGCCTTCTTTTCGTCTTCGGTCTTTTCGAAGTCCACGTCACCGCGGGCGATGTCGTGGAACTTCTTGTCGCCGAATTCGGTGAGGCTCGACATCATGAACTCGTCGATGCCGTCGCTCATGAGCAACACTTCGTAGCCCTTCGCCTTGAAGGCTTCGAGCATCGGGTTAGACTTCACGGCGTTCTTGTCGCCGATGAGGTAGTAGATTTCCTTCTGGCCTTCCGGCATGCGCTTCACGTATTCGTCGAGGCCCACGAGAGCGTCGCCTTCCGTCTTGGTGCTTTCGAAACGGAGCAGCTTCTTGAGTTCGTCAAGATGTTCCCAGTTCATGTAGAAGCCTTCCTTCAAGACCATGCCGAGTTCGCGCCACCAGGCGTTGTACTTGGCGACATCCTTGTCGGCCATGTTCTGCAAGGCGTCGAGCACCTTCTTGATCACGTGCTTGCGGATATTCGTGATAATCTTGTTGTTCTGCAAAATTTCACGCGACACGTTCAACGGCAAGTCTTCGCTATCCACCACGCCACGCACAAAGCGGAGCCAAGGCGGCAGCAGGTCCTTGCAGTCGTCCATGATAAAGACTTTCTTCACATAGAGCTTCAGGCCATGCAAAGCGTCATTGTGCCAGATGTTGAACGGGGCCTTCGACGGAATGTACACGAGGCTCCAAAATTCCTGGGAACCTTCGGCGTGGCTATGACTCCAAGCGGCCGGATCATCGGCTTCGTGGCTGATGACATTGTAGAAATCCTTGTACTGTTCTTCGGTGACTTCCTTTTCACTCTGACGCCACAAGGCCTGCTTTTCGTTCAGGCGTTCTTCCGGCTTTTCTTCGAGTTCGCCCTTGTCGTTCTTCGTTGCTTCGGGGTGGAAGTAGATGCCGTAGCTCACGAAGCCGCTGTACTTCTGGACGATGTCCTTAATCTTCCATTCGCTGGCGAAATCGCCCGCGTCTTCGTCGTCCTTGAGGTAAAGCGTAATCTTGGTGCCCACCTTGTCGCGCGGGGCTTCGGAAATCTCGAAATCGCCCGTGCCTTCGGAGGCCCACAGGTAACCCTGCTTTTCGCCGGCCTTCAAGGTCAACACTTCGACCTTCTTTGCGACCATGAACACGGAGTAGAAACCCACACCGAACTGGCCAATCAAATCGACGCTGCCCTTGTCGCCTTCCTTCAAATTCTTGATGAAGTTCTTGGTGCCGCTACGGGCGATGGTACCCAGGCAGTTGATCAAGTCTTCCTTGTTCATGCCGATGCCGTTATCTTCGACAACGATGCGCTTGCCTTCCTTGTTCACCGAGATATCGATGCGGAGCTGCGTACCCTGCGGCAAAAGGTCGGCGTTAGAAAGCGAGAGGAAACGGCGCTTGTCCAGTGCGTCCGCTGCGTTCGAAACGAGCTCGCGGAGGAAAATTTCCTTGTTGCTGTAAAGGGAGTTGATCATCAAGTTCAGCATATCGCGAACTTCGGTCTGGAATTCCATCTTCTCTGTTGCCATTTTTTCTGTCCTTTGTCATTCCCGGCTTGACCGGGAATCTCCTTGATGTTTAATTTTCGAGCGGTTTAGTCCGCCAAAACGTTTCAAAATGAAACAAAACGACATTCCCGCCTTGTTTTCGCTATAGAAGATGCAATAACCGTGCCAAAAGGATATATATTCGCCATAGGGAAACTTTATAAAGGAGTCTCAAAATGAGGATGGGTGGGAAAATTGCAATCGGGTGCCTCTCCGCGCCCTTTGTCCTTTTGTTGCTGTTATGGATAATCGGCTGGGTGTCTATTTTTGACCGAGGATTCTCGAACTATCGGGACAATTGCAAAAAAATTAGTGAGTATTTAAAATCCCCGACAACAAGGGTGCATTACAATGGGGAACTTCATTATATCCAGACTTTGCACAAGTACCCCTATGTCGTGCACCGAGGAGATGTCATTTTCGCTCATTTGCTTCCCTTCGATAGTTTTTTCCAGGCGATGGGACACAAGCTGGCCGTACGGATGCTTGGTACTCCAGAGGACATAGAAGAAAAAATATACCAGGCGGCCAAAGAAGCGATGGATTCCGAGAACTATATTTTTGCGTCCCGCTTCTTTATGGTCTTGAGCGAATTTGATTATAAGGACAGTCGGGAACTGATGGTGCAGGCTCGCTCCAAGAATAGGCATGGCTTGACTAGGGGTGATTTTTTGAACTTGGGGTTGCGTAAATGGGACTCGGATGGCCATCTTGCTCCAATGGCATGGAAAGTTGTAGAAAAAGTGGAGGGAAAGCTTCTTTTGGAGGCGCAGATGCCTGTAGAAATGCATGTGCTGGATGCTCGTTTTTGTGATTGGCTGAAGGGGGAAATGTTCAACGATATCTTCTTTGATGGAAGTGGTTCCGTTATTGTACCTTTGGATGATTCCATGTTAAGTTTGGTGACAAGGGATCAAACGGTCTTTGATGATAAGACTTACGATGATGGTGTTCAGGAAGATATAACTTCCAAGATGTATTGTCAGGAAATAGGGAATAAGATTTTTCTGGTGGATCCGAACAGGTATATCCATATGGGAGATCATGCTTTTGACGGTATAAGGATTCCTTATATTGGCGACCGTGCAAAAAAAATGAAAGACTCCATCGGCATAGATTGTTGCCGTGACAACGCCTTCCCGTTTGATCCAAAAGACTATAAGGATTCTGTTATTGCGGTGACTCCGTCAATCTTTGTAGATACGTTGCTGCTGAAATAAAACCAGTTTGGCCGGTTACCGCAAAGCGCTGCCAAGCCAGGTGCCCAGCATTTTTGCGGCAGTGCCGTATTGAAGGTATCCGGCGATAAATTCTAAAGCGAAGATGGGAATGCCGATAGCTATCCCGATGTGTTCCCGTTTTTTGAAAGCCTTTTGGTCATAGTTGGGAACGGCTTTCTTGAGTAGAGCGTAGCCTAGCTTTCCGATGAAAAACCAATAGAACAGGCAGACGATGATGGTGATGACGGCATGTAAAAAGGAACCGAAGGCTAATCCAGAATAATTAGCCTTTGAAAGCATGTAGAATAAAGATTTGGACACGCACTCAATGCCGAATAGGGGCAAAAAGAACTTTGTGCTGAACTTGTCGCCCTTCTTTAGGTACTTGTAATGGCATAGCCATGATATGAAGGGACCCGCAAGAATAACGCTCCACAGGAATCCCTTTTGATGGAACTGCTGCTCGATGACGGTATCCAGGTCCTGCTCTGGGTCTATGACCGTGACGGTTTTGCTGGCATCGGTTGCCACAGGCGAGGCTGGCTCGTCAGCAGATTGTTCGGTGACGCCCGGGCAAGTTACGGCAGGCATAGGGGGCGTTGCTTGTGTGGTGACGACTACGGAAGGTGCGACCACTTTGGCTTTATTCAGCGGGTGCTCCGGATTCGGAGCGTCGCACCAAAGGCAGCGCGGCATATCGTCTTCGTATTCCTCGCCGCATTTCTTACAGACAATCATGTAGCCCTAGATGAAAATCAACCCTAGGATACCCACGGCCCACACGTACCAGGCGAAGTGCTGGAACTTGCCCTTCTGCAAGAAGGTCATGAGCCACTTGAGGGCGATAATGCCGAAGATGAACGACACGAGCATGCCCACCAAAAGTTCGGGAGTGAAGCTGCCGGCGTCGGCACACTGGGCTGCCTTTTCCGGGTTCTCGAGAGCCATCTGCGCGACCTTTTCGGCGCTCTGGCACTTGGCCCATTTGATGACGTCGAGGAGGGCTGCACCACCCACGGCGGGGATGCTCATGAGGAAGCTGAATTCGCCGGCGTACTTGCGGTTCACGCCCATAAACATCATGGCGCTGATGGTGGAGCCGCTGCGGCTGATGCCCGGAATGCACGCAATTCCCTGCACGACGCCCGTCACCAACGCACGCCACCAGTTCATCTTGACGCCCTCGTTATCCGGATGCTTGGCTCCGGTAGCGCCCCACTGCGAGGTAAACAGCAATAAGCCCGTAAAAAGTTCGGCCACGCATACGGCCCGCGGGTTCTCGAAAAGGCCTTCCAGCAAGTCCTTGAAACCGAGACCAATCATTGCGGTGGGGATGCTCGCCAAAATAATGTAGCCCGCTTCGCGCAACTGATCCTTGTCGCGGCGGAGGCAACCCACGATGATGTCGGTAATCTTCTTGTGGAACACCACGAAGATGGAAAGCAGCGTTCCGGCATGGAGCATGATATCGAAGAACATGCCCGCCTCGTTCATGCCAAGGAGTTCGTGGCCCAGCACGAGGTGGCCGGAGCTGGAAATGGGGAGGAATTCGGCGAGGCCTTGTAAAAGGCCGAGGATGATGGATTCGATCATAGTAGGGTAAATGTAGCATTTAGACGAGAGACGAGAGACGAGAGACGAGAGATGTTTATTTCTTTTTTCGTTGCGCGAAGCGCCATTATTCCTCTTTCGTCTTTCGTCTGTAGGACCGAAGGTCCGTTCTTTCGTCTAATATTACTATCTTCAAAGCATGGCTCGCAAGTTTCTTCTCTGTTTTCACGATTTCAGCGTCTGGAACTACACAAAAGTGACTCCGGTTCTCGAGGAACTGAAGGATTTGGTGGGTGCGCCCTTTAGCGTGCTGGTCATTCCCGACACCGAGAAGGCGTTGGCCGAGGCGGTGCAGGGCTTTCGCGAAACGCTCCTTCGGCTAAAAAGCGAAGGCTTTGAGCTTGCGCTCCACGGCTACAAGCACAAGGCGGAGTTCAGCCAGGGCCGCAGTTATATGGGACTTATCGGCATGAACCTGACAAACGGGGAGGCTGAATTTGCAGGGCTCTCCGAGTACGAGTCCGACAGACTTTTGCAGGCTGGGCTTGCGGCGTGGAACGAACTTTTTGGCGAACAGGCGGAAAAGCCCGTGGCATTCATCCCGCCGACCTGGTACAGCAACAATTTCCTGTGCAGGCAAGTTCGTAAACGGGGGATGCTTTTCGAGGACCGTTTTTCGCTTACGACAATGCGCGGGAACCGCTACGCATCTCTTGTGACCAGTTTTGCGGGTATCCCGGATTTCCTGATAAAGCCGGCCTTCAAGTTTGGCGAGCTTATTTTGAAAGTCCCCTTTGGGCTCCCGCGAATCGCCCTCCATCTGGTGGATTTTCCAGCAAGGGCGGGGGAGGTCCGCGATATCTTGCGGACGGCCTTGGGCAGTGGACGGAAACTTGTACGATACGCCGACCTTTAAAATGTGCCGATAAAGCTTAAAAAAGTCCCGCGGATTTCCGCGGGACTTTTCTAATAGACTAGGCTTTAATCCGATTATTCTTCGGCAGTGGCCCCTTCTTCTTCGGTGGTTTCTTCAGTTGCGGGTTCACCGGCATCTTCAGTCTTGGCTTCGGGAACGTCGATTACCCAGGCTCCGTCGGTGCAGGTGACGCTCAATTCAACACCGGGGAACTTCTTGATTTCGGTCTTGCCTTCTTCACATTCCTTGTCGGAACTGAGTGTCCACTTGCCGTCCTTGCAAGCTAGCGTGATGGTAGCAATATCGACCTTGGCGTCGCCCTTGCATTCGTTCTTGCTGGGTACCCACTTTTCTCCGTCGCAGACTACGAATACGCCCTTGCCTTCAAAGACTTCGGTTTCTTCGCCTTTGTTATTTTCGCTGCAGGCGCCAAGCTTGGGGAGGTTCTCTTCAATTTCTTCTTTCTTGGGAATATCCTGCCCGTTGGATTCCTTACAGGCGGCGCTGATAAGTTCTGTGAGGGCTTCGAATTCAGACTTTTCGAAGGTTCCTTCGTTTACAGCTGTGATGGTCTTGGCCTTGCATTCAACCGTTTTGTAAAGCGGGTCGAGCTTGTAGTGTTCGCAGGTGTCCTGGGAAATTTCCTTGTTGTGCTCGATTTTTTCCGTGATGACGCCCTTGTCATCCATGCTTACTGTCATCGTGATCTTGAGGTCATCCATCCTCATTTCCTGGACAAAGGTGCCTGTTTCCGCTACGGTGGAAGTCACCACGCAAGCAACTTTTCCGGCTTCGTAGGTTGCATCGTCGATGCCGATCTTTTTTTCGTCGGCACTGGACGAGTCGTCACAGGCGGTGATGCCGAATGCGGCAGTGAGGGATAGGGCGAGGCCCAGTTTCCAGAATTTCATATTTACTCCTTGATTAAGTTCCCTATGGGTAATATAACCTAATCTTTGGGCCTGTGCAACTATTTACTGGTCAAGGTGTGACGAATTTCTCTTTTTGCAGGGACAAAAGCCTACTTTCGGGAAAAATGCGCAAGAAAAAGCGTCTTGCTTGAGCTCGAAATTTTTTTTGGTGGTGGGTCTTATACAGCAAAAAAAAGACCCGAACCGTACAATGGCTAAAAAGGTTCGGGCCTTCTGTTTTTAAGCGGGGGAGTCCCGCCTTTTCGCTAATTGGGTTTCTGCTTATGCTGAACTGTCGGGGCTAGCCCTCCGAACCGGTGTCGGGGAGGGAGACCTCGTCTTCGGCGGAAACGGCGTCCTGCTCGCCCAGCTTGAACAGTTCCACGTCCTTCATGCTCTCGCGGATTTTCTGCTCGATTTCGTTGCAGAGCTCCGGATTGTCCTTGAGGAACAGGCGGGTGTTCTCGCGGCCCTGGCCGATGCGCTCGTTGTTGTAGCTGAACCAGGAACCGCTCTTCTGGATGATGTCCAGTTCGGAGGCCAGGTCCAGGATGGAGGCTTCGCGGGAGATGCCGCAGCCGTACAGGATGTCGAACTCGCACTGGGTGAAGGGGGCGGCCACCTTGTTCTTGACCACCTTGACGCGGGTGCGGTTGCCGATGACCTCTTCGCCGTCCTTGATGGCGGCGATACGGCGGATGTCCAGACGCTGGGTGGCATAGAACTTGAGGGCGTTACCACCGGTAGTGGTCTCGGGGTTGCCGAACATGACGCCAATCTTCATGCGGAGCTGGTTGATGAACAGCATGCAGGTGTTGGACTTGGAGAGGATGCCGGTAAGCTTGCGGAGGGCCTGGCTCATGAGGCGGGCCTGGAGGCCTACGTGGTTGTCGCCCATTTCGCCGTTGATTTCGGCCTGGGGGACAAGTGCTGCCACGGAGTCGATGACGATGATGTCGATAGCGCCAGAACGCACCAGGGTTTCGGCGATGTCCAGGGCCTGCTCGCCGGTGTCGGGCTGGGACACCAGCAGGGATTCGATATCGACGCCCAGCTTGCGGGCGTAGACCGCGTCGAAGGCGTGTTCGGCATCGATGAAGGCCGCCACGCCGCCAAGCTTCTGGGCCTCGGCGATGGCGTGGAGGGTAAGGGTCGTCTTGCCGGAGGATTCTGGTCCGTAAATCTCGATGATGCGGCCCCGGGGGAAGCCTCCCACGCCGAGGGCCATGTCCAGCTGGATACAGCCCGACGGGATGACGGGGATTTCTTCGACAGGCTGGCTGCCGAGGGCCATGATGGAACCTTTACCGTAGTTCTTCTCGATCTGTGCGATGGCCGCCTCGACGGCTTTCGCTTTTTCGCTGGAAAGGTTGCTTGTGGGTGTTGTCGTTTTCTTAGCCATGATTGACTCCATTTTGTTGTTTTCTAGTTTAATATACATTTTAGTGTTCGTTTGTGCAAGTGCTTTTTTGGTTATTTAGCAAAAAAAGTAGCTTGCCCAACACGTAATAGACGCTTTTTTCGCGGATTTCTTGCCTATTTCCTGCGAAAATTTTACAAAAGGCTTCATTTTGCAAACAACTGTTGACACTCATCCACACCGTACCCACAGGTTTGCCGGGTTCGGCTCCCCCTGGCCCCGCGATGCCCGAGGTGGCCACCGCCCAGTCGGCATGGAACTTTTCCCGTGCCCCCTTGGCCATGGCCTCTACCGTTTCCTTGCTCACGGCCCCGTGCTTTTCGAGGATTTCGGCAGGTACGCCCAAAAGCTCGTGCTTGACGGAATTCTGGTAGGCGACGATGCCGCCCGCGAACACGGCGGAACTGCCCGCCACGTTCACGATTTCGGAGGCGATGAGCCCGCCGGTGCAGGATTCCGCGGTAGCGAGCATCTCGCCCCGGGCAAGGAGCGCCTTCTGGATTTCGGCGACCAGCTGTTGGATATTTTCTTGTGTAGCAGTCATTGTTTCCATGTCCTTTAATCTAGCTAATTATTTACGACAAAAAATGACAATAATTATTTTTTTTTGCTGATCTAATTTCAGCAGAGAAAAAATATAAAAGGGAAAGACTGGTTGGTGGGGCTTGCGATGGTCCCGGGGTACTTGACTGGCTATTGATACATCCCTTCAATCTTGTCGGCGTAGCGTTCTTCGGCCACTTTTCGACGGATTTTTAAGGTGGGGGTCAACAATCCGGACTCTATGGTGAGTTCGTCTCCAATCAGGACCCATCGGCATATCTTTTCCCAGTGGTTCAACTTGCGGTTGATGCGGGTAATGTGACGGAATACGGATTCTCTTACACGGAGGGACTTCAATGCCAAATCCATGCGAAAATCCTCTTTGGAAATCCGGAGCAGACGACGGGCTCCTTCCGGGTTGATCCATATAAGCGCGGAGGCGAACTTTCGGTTGTTGGCGATGACCAGGGCCTGCTCCACTAGGGGGTGTCGGCTGATCTCTAGCTCAATGGGGTTCGGGCTTACATACTTGCCGGTGCTGGTCTTCAAGAGCTCCTTGATGCGGCCCGTAAGGGAAAGAAAACCGTTTTCGTCTATGCTTCCTTGGTCGCCGGTTTTGAAGAATCCGTCTTCGGTAAAGATTTCGGCGTTGAGTTCCGGCATGTTGTGGTAGCCTCTAAACACGCTGTCGCCTTTCACCATGACTTCGTTGTTCTCGCCAATTTTTACCTGTAAATGCTTTAGAGGCTTGCCAACGCTGCCTAGAGCGATCGCATGGTCGCAGTTGGCGCTGACTACAGGGGAGCATTCCGTGAGGCCGTAACCTTCGTAGACGGGCAGTCCGATGTTCAGCAGGAACCTGAGAATACTCTTGTTTAGCGCATTGCTGCCGGAGATAATAAGCCTGAAGTTTCCACCGATGGCGCTACGCATCTTGGAGTAAACCAGTTTGTCGTAAAACCGCATGGCGTGGCTGCGTTTTTTGGTGGGGTCGTTTAACTTGGCCAGCTTGATGGCGTTCTTGATAAGGAGCCGCTTAGGCCCTCTGGCCTTGTCTGCCGCTGCGGTCATGCTCTCGTAAAGTCGCTCGAGAATCCTCGGAACCACAATCATTACGGAGGGCTTGACTTCTGTCATGATTTTGGCCGCATTTTTTGGGGAATCGGCAAAATAGATGGTGGCGCCATTCAAGATGTAGAAATACACAGCCATTCGCTCAAAAACATGGGCCACGGGCAGCATGGTAAGGCACCGGTCTTTTTCAGGATCCACGGTATAAAGGTCCAAGATGCTCTGAATTTGGGAAAGCATGTTCCGGTGGGAGAGTTCTGCCCCCTTGGGCCTGCCGGTAGAACCGCTGGTGTAGATGATGCTGAAAAGGTCGTCGGGCTGTATAGACTCAATTTGTTGGTGTAGCCAGCTTGTATTTTCTGGGTCTTGCATCAATCCGTAGCCTTCGGTCAAAAGGTCGTCCCAGTAAATGCCGTTGCCCGGGAGAGGGGAGGCGGAGTCAATGCAGATGATGGTGGAAAATCCCGAAAGATTTTCTTTTAGTGGCGCATCCAAGTCATTCATGTTGTTTATGACCAAGATGTGTACGACGGCATCTTCGCATTGAAATGCAAAATTTTCCGAAGAAATGTTCGGGAAAAGAGGAACCACACGGGCATGGTTGATCTGGGTGGCGATATCTGCCATGATCCAGTAGGGGGAACTCCCGGCGATAATCCCGATGCTTTCTCTTTCTTTAACCCCGTGGCTATGGAGTGCAAGGGCCAAGGCCTGGGTGTCTCGTTCCAGGTTTTCCTTTGAAAAGTGAGTCCAGTCCCCGTTTTGCCGTTGGTACCAGCCGCCAAAATCCTCTCGATGGCAGGTGGCAAAGAATAGTTCGGGGAGCGAATTGAATTTTAGGGACTCCATACACTGAAAATAACATTCTTATGGGCGAAAAGTTCATTTTTTTTGAAAAAAA
The DNA here is from genome assembly GCA_002391195.1 of Fibrobacter sp. UBA4375. GTDB lineage: Bacteria > Fibrobacterota > Fibrobacteria > Fibrobacterales > Fibrobacteraceae > Fibrobacter. The sequence continues at coordinate 12,688 of DGRZ01000082.1, forward strand.
ACTATATATTGGGAACCATGTTGAAGAAACTAGAGGATTACACCAACTATCTGGAACATCGTGTTGCTCAAGGAGCGGCTCTTTCGTCCGAGGAATTGCTCTCGGTCAGGGTTCACATTGGTTTTTTCCAGCACGAAAGACTGGTCCACGAGCTGGTCATGATCCTTTTTGCCTTGCTCACGGTAGGCGGGTTTCTTTTTTTCGTGGCTATGCCGGAAATCCTAGTTCTGGTTCTGGATATTCTGTTTTTGGGCTTACTTATTCCTTACATCAGGCACTACTACGGGCTTGAAAATGGGGTCCAAAAGCTCTATAGCCTTTATTCTAGGCTAGAAGAACAGAAATAGCGTCAGTTATTCCAATTTGGAATAGTTTGAATTGGACTGCAGAGAGCCCCCAAAGAACTGTTGTTTTAAGTTATATTCACCTCATTAGGGATGCTATGAGATTGTTTGACGAACATTCGGTTTTGCGTTTTGCGCTTTTATTTGCGTGTTTCTTATTTACCGCATTTATTCCAGATATTATTCATTTGTCTGAAAAACCCATGGGGTTTATTCCCTACTTCTTTGCGATTTTCTTCCTTGCGTACGTGGCCCTCTTTTACAAATTTCCTGTTCAGGGCAACAGAAAAAAGATTCGTAACGATGTGGTGATTCCCGAAAAGGTGGAACAGGTTCCCGCCCGCGATTACCAGAAGGATCTTTCCGAAAAGGATGAACTGTTCCAGATGCTGGTGGATGTTTCCTCTGACGGATTTTGGACCTTTGATGTGCCCACGGGAAAGGTCTATTGGTCCAATAGGGTAGCAAAGTTCTTGAATATTCCGCTAACGAGCATCGTGGATTCCTTTGACACCCTCAAGAATGCGGTTCTAGAAAGCGACTGGACCACGTTTAAGGAGAAATTCACCCGATCCCTAGAGGATAACGCGCCCTTTTCGGCGAAGCTTCGGCTTTTGAATGTGCCGAAAGACGGAAACTCTGAAATTATTGTTTCGGGCCGGTCGCAATGTAACGAAGAGGGAAGACCAATCCGTGTAATCGGCTCTATTACAGGCGCCCACGAACAAGAAGAAAGCAATCGTCAGTTCTACGCTTATCGCGATGCCCTTACGGGCGTGTATAACCGAAAGTTCTTCTTGGAAAAACTGAAGGTAGACGTGGATATGGCCGCCCAGAAGCCGGATTACACATTCGCGGTAGTTCTTTTGGATATCGACAGCTTTGGTGCCATCAACGAATCCTATTCCATGAATTTTGGCGACAACGTTCTGAAGATTGTTTCCGACCGTATTCGTTCCACCTGTAGGAACAACGACTGCGTAGCCCGCATTGGTCCCGATGTGTTTGCTGTAGTGATTCACGATATTGAAGGCAAGGGCTCCGACGACGAACTGATGCCAACGGTAAAGCGCCTCCACAACAAGGTGAAAACTCCTATCCAGTTGGACGGCCGTGAACTCTATATCAGCGTGTCCATGGCGGTCGTGGTGAACAAGGACGTGGACTGCGTAGAAGATTTGCTGTCTAACGCCACGGCGGTACTCAGGGACTTGAAGAAGGGCGGTAATCACGGCGGAATCCAGTTCTTTGCAGGAGGAATCCGCGAAAAGGCCATGAAACTGTATAAGCTGGAGTACGAAATCCGCAGGGCCATACAGGCCCAGGAGTTCGTGCTGGTGTACCAGCCCATTGTAGATATCGAACGCGGGAACAGGGTGTCCGGTTTCGAGGCACTTGTCCGCTGGAATAATTCTGAGCACGGAGTAGTTTCCCCTGCAGAATTTATCCCTCTGGCCGAAGAGACTGGCCTGATTGTGCCTATGGGTGCCCAGATTCTGCGGATGGCTTGCGAGCAGACCAAGAAATGGGTAGATATGGGTTTCAGCGATATCCGTGTGGCCGTAAACTTCTCTGCAAAGCAGTTCACTCTGGACAACATGGTGGACGACGTGAAGCGGGTGCTTGCCGAAACCCACCTGAATCCCAAGAACTTGAAGCTGGAAATTACGGAATACACTGCCATGTGCGAAGTGGAAAAGGCCATAGACATTATGCGGGCTCTCTCCAACATGGGACTCCAGATTTCTATCGATGATTTCGGTACGGGTTATAGTTCCCTTTCTTATTTGAAACGCTATCCGGTGCATACCCTCAAGATGGACAAGTCCTTTATCGACCACATCGCCGACGACGAAGAGGATGCCACTTTTGCACGGATGGTGATTAGCATTGCCAACACCTTGAACCTGGACTTGATTGCCGAAGGGGTAGAGACGGAAGAACAGCTACAGTTCTTGAAACGGGAAGGCTGTCGCTACATCCAGGGCTACTATTTCAGCAAGCCTCTGGCTCCCGAAAAGGCTTTGGCCTACATGCGTGAGCATTATGATGTAGGGGCTAGGGTTTAGGATCTAGGGGCTAGGATTTAGGGAAATGTGGGATGTGAAGTGTGAGGTTCAAGGCTCGGGACATGAGGTATGTCATCCCCGACCCATTCGACAAGCTCAGGGCAGGCTCTGGTCGGGGATCCGCTGGAGGTTTTAGGGGTTAGGATCTAGGATTTAGGGGTTAGAGAAAAAGACTTCTTGAGTGCGTGTTCGGGTCTGCGGACATGCGCTCTTTTTTTATTTTTACGCCAGATGTCTGGAAAGGTTTATCTGATTGGTGCTGGTCCCGGCGATCCGGGACTCTTGACTTTGCGCGGCAAGGAGATTCTCGAAAAGGCGGATGTGGTCGTTTACGACCGCCTGGTGTCCCTTGCTATACTCGGGATGTGCAATCCGAAGGCAAAGATGGTGGATGTAGGCAAGATGCCGCAGTACCATAAGGTAAAGCAATCCGAAATCAATAAGCTGCTGGTGCAGTTCGCCTGCGAAATGCCGAGTGCGACCATTGCCCGCCTCAAGGGCGGCGACCCCTTCGTGTTTGGTCGTGGCGGCGAAGAGGCCCTGGAGCTTGTGAATGCCGGCGTGGAATTCGAGATTGTTCCGGGCATCACCTCTGCCATTTCTGTGCCGGCCTATGCGGGAATTCCCGTAAGCCATCGCGGGATTGCCACTAGTTTCCATATCATAACGGGGCATGAGAGAGATGTCATTGCGGCTCCCGTTTCCGGTGTCATCCCTGCGCAGGCGGGGATCTCTCTAGACTTCGATGCTCTCGCCCGTTGCCCCGGCACCCTCATTTTTTTGATGGGCATTGCCAACATGGACTTTATCGCACAGCGCCTTGTGGAATGCGGTAAGGACCCGAAAACGCCGGTTGCCTTTATCGAGAAAGGAACGACTCCGTACCAGCGGACGGTAATGGCTACATTAGCGACGGCGGGGGAGACCATCGTTCGCGAAAAGGTGACGGCCCCTGCCATCACCATCATGGGGGGCGTCGTCGAGCTTGGAAAGAGTCTCGCCTGGAAAAAGAACTTGCCCCTTTCGGGTAAACGACTTGTAGTAACCCGCGCGGCAAAGCAAGCAAGCGGGATTACTGCAAGGCTTACGGCTCTCGGCGCCGAAGTCATCGAGACCCCGATGATAGAAACCCGCACGCTGGAATGCCCTTCTGTCATCCCCGTCCCTTCTTCTGTCATCCCCGCGACCTGTGGTGAGCGAAGTCGAACCAAGGCGGGGATCTCCTCTGCCATTTTTGACACCCTCGCAGACTTTGACCTTCTTGCTTTTACCAGCGTGAACGGCGTCGAAAGTTTCTTCAAGCAGCTGTTTGACGCCGGTTATGATGTGCGCATCCTTGCCGGCAAGAAAATCGCCAGTGTCGGGAAAATTACCGAAAAGAAATTGCTGGAATACGGTATCCGCTGCGATTATGTGCCCGAGGACCATACCGGCGAGGGACTGGGAAAACTGTTGGCAACGCTCGTACCTCAAAGCACCGAAGGTGCGACCTCAAACCCCATACCTCAAATCCTCCTCTTGCAGGGTAATCTTGCTGACGATACACTTTTGAGACACTTGCCGCAGGCGACCCGCTGGGTGGTTTACGAGACTCTTCCTGTTTCTGAACTCCCCGAATGGAAGCGTGAAGCCGTTGAATCCGCTGATGCTGTGGTCTTTGCAAGTTCCAGCGCCGTGGAAAATTTTGTTAAAGTCATGCCACAAAGCGTTGAAGGTTCGGACTCGTACCCCGAACCTCGTGCCTCGAATCTCAATCCTCGAACCTCTTTCTGCATCGGCCGTCTGACCGAAGCTACCGCCCGTAAGCATGGCTTTGAAACTATCACCTCTGACGAGACCACCATGGACTCCCTCGTGAAAAAAATTGTGGAATATTACTCGTGAAAGCTATCCTGATTATCGCCCATCATTGCATTTTACCGGGAGCCTACAAGGGCTTCGAGGAAATCCTGGACAAGTTGCACCATGACTTGCCCGGTACCCGTGTGGCGAGTACCAGCCTTTTGGACCTGGAAAATGACTTGCGGACCTTGCTTCGGGAAGATGTGGAATCGGTGACGCTCTTGCCGTTTTTGCTTTTGAACGGGCAGCACGCCAAAAATGACGTGCCCCGTGTGGTGGCCCGTTTGCAGGCCGAATTTCCGCAGATTCCCATAACCCTTTTGCCTTGCCTTGGCGACTGGAAGGAATTTGGCGACATTGTAGTTTCTGGATTGCGTGCCGTAGAGAATAATGCCCTCTCGATAACCCCGAATTCTGAAATCCAAACTCCGAATAGGTCCCTTCTTTCCATCGAACTGAACCTAGAGGGCCGTAACGTTCTTGTGGTCGGTGGAGGCCGTATTGCTTTCCGCAAGGTCAAGACTCTTTTGCCTACGGGAGCACGTATTACTGTGGTTGCTCCGCAGTTTGACCCGGAATTCGAAAAACTTACTTCAAAGGGCGAAGCCCGACCTCATACCTCAAACCTCATAGCTATAAAAAATCGCCCCTACGAACCATTGGACCTTCGTGGTGTCTTTATGGTGTTTATCTGTACTGACCAACCGGCGGTAAACGCCCAGGTGAGTAATGACGCCCGTGCCCGTCGCATTCTGGTGAACAATGCCTGCGACTACTTGGACGGGGATTTTATTGTACCGGCCCGTATGGACTTTGGCGAAAATATAGCGGTAACCGTCTCTACCCAAGGGCGCGCTCCCTCTTTGGCCAAGAAACTGAAACAAAAAATCCTCGCCGAATGGGGCGAGGATCTTGCTCGGATAGAGCGGGAATTTTCTGCGAAATAGGTTTAGTCGCAGTAGTTGGCGCCTTCGACTTCCATGCCGCTTTTGCAGGTGGATTTGACGGCGCTAAAGGCCATTTCTTGGCTGGCTTCTTTGGTCATGTCGTAAAAACTATAGGTATTTTCGTCCTTGTGACCATTGATGTCCAGAATTAGCTTTGAACCGTCAACGGAATACGTGTAGGTTGTAGGTTCACCGAAGGCATCGGCACGGACAAAATGCCAAGTGGAGAAATCTCCCCTGACGATGGCGTCGCACTGGCTCTTGTCAATGCAGTTGTCGTTGCCCTTGTTTTCTTTGGCGGGGCATCCTGTGCCCAGGGTGCCACCGTGGTCTTCGCAACGCAGTTCCAGAGCGGAGGCGGCCATGGATCCTTTTTCAAATTCTGTACATTTTTCGCCCATGGTGCCAAAGGCTTTTTGGCCTTCTTCGGGAAGATTGTCGCAGGAAATCATAGCGACGGGGGCACTGCCAGAGGATTTTTCGCCGCTGTCGGCAGAGGGGGTGTTGCTGCTCGAAGATTTGCCGGAGTCTTCGTTGCTTTCGGAAGATTCTTCAGTGTTATATTCTTCGCTATTACTCTCGCTGGAATCCGTTTCTTCGGAGTTGCTGCTGGTGATAGTGCTGTCTTTGCTGTCGGAAGAGTCGGTGGCATTTGAACTGCTGTCGTCACCGCAGGCCACGAAACCGGCCATGGAGATGAGGGCGGCAGAGAGGAAGATTTTTTTGGAAAGCATGTGTGTTCCTTTGTTGTTTTATGTTTCTATTTGATTTACAGAGTGGATAAATAGGAAAGGATCCCCAAACGGGACCCTTTCTTTGTCTATGGAGTACAAGGGCTTAGTCGTTGCAGGTAAAGCCTTCGCAAGAAGAATCGTAGTGGTTACCCTTCTTGCAGGTGCACTTTGCGGCGTAGTCTTCTGCTTTGCAGCCACCAGCAGTGTTCATTGTTCCTCCCATCGCTTCGCACTGGGCGGAGAGACTAGCCTCGTCGGCCTTGGCTACTTCGTCACAGGTTTTTTCTCCGAAGAATTCCATGGCGCAGGAAACCAGGTCGCCAGTGGGGCCGGTAAGTTCTTCGCCACCTTCGGAACCTTCGCCGCCTTCTTCACCGCCTTCGGAACCTTCACCGCTGTCGGTAGATTCAGTGTTGCTGTCGGTGGATTCGGCACCGCTATCGGTGGAAGTAGTTTCGCTTGCGGAGGATTCAGGAGTCTTGTTGTCGTCACCTTCGGTCTTGCCTTCTTCGTCACCTTCGGTGCCCTTTTCTTCTTCCTTGGCGGGGCAGACCTTGGAGGGCATGCTGTTAATTAGCATGTTCCACTGGCTGACGCCATCGCATTCGTAGGTGTCGGGACCTTCTTCCACGATAATCGTTTCGCACTTGCGGTCGGCGTTACATTCCACATCGGCCAGGTCAAAGAAGGTGGGAACGCTCTTGGGGAGTTCGCCGGAACCGGAGTTGGAGGAACTGTCGTCGCCGCAGGCCACAAGACCGGCCATGGATACGAAAGCGGCAGAGAAGAAGATTTTTTTGGAAAGCATTTTTGCTCCTTTTTTTCAATGTTAAAAGTTTGTCCTAAATATAAGTCAAGAATGCAGTTGTTCCTTGTTTTTTTTGTTACGATTTTCTTACAACGATGACAAAGTGTTCACGGGGCGTTCCCTTGGTCCGCAGTCGGGGTGTTGCGGCCTTTGACCACTTAGCGCTTCAGCGCTTATGTGGGCATGGCCACCTTTAGGTGGTGTGTCCCCGCTAGAGGGGGTGGTGGAAGCCCCGGCAAAGAATCGGGAATGAGATTGCTTCGTCGTTTCACTCCTCGCAATGACAAACGCTGGGCGGGGCTGCAACCAGGGGGAGACTTCCCCCACCCATTCACAAAAAATTAAATTTCCAGTACCAAACATTTCTCACCTCTAGCCTCGTGCTCCGAGCCTTCAGCCCTAACCATCAACCACTCACCACTCACTACTCACCACTCATCACTCATCACTCATCACTCATCACTCATCACTCATCACTCATCACTCATCACTCATCACTCATCACTAATATGTATCTCATCGTCGGACTCGGAAACCCTGGAACCCAGTATAGCAACACCCACCACAACGCGGGCTTTATGGCCGTCGAGAAATTGGCCGACCCGAACAAGGATTGGAAAAGCGAGCACAAGGCGCTTACCATGAAGGTGAACATCGCGGGGGAGGAATGCCTGCTGGTAAAGCCCCAGACCTACATGAACTTGTCTGGCGAGGCGGTGCAGGCCCTGATGACCTGGTACAAGGTGAAGGTGGATCATCTGCTGGTGTTCAGCGACGATGTCAACCTGGACGTGGGACGTATCCGCTGCCGCAAGGACGGCAGTCACGGTGGGCAGAACGGGCTTCGGAACATCATCGAGCATGTGGGGGACAAGTTCCCGCGAATCCGTTTTGGCGTGGGCAAGTGTCCGCCCAAGTTCGACCTGAGTAACTGGGTGCTGGCGAAGTTTTCGCCCGAGGACCGGCCCGTTTTCGAAGAGGCCATCGCGAAAGTTCCCGCCCTGGTGGAATGCTATTTCAAGCTCGGCATGGAAAAGTGCATGGAACGCTACAACGGCAAGTAGTGGGGGCAAGGTGAAAGCATCGCAATTTTCGGAGAATGCGCAACTGCTGGCCTTTGTGCTGCAGCCGGGGCCCGAGTGGCTTCCGGAGGTGATTGACGCCCTGGAACGCACCTGGGGGAGTATCCGCCACAAGGGAAAGTTGTTTCCCTTCGACCAGACTCCCTATTACACGCCCGAAATGGGGGAAGGTCTGTATCGCGGAGTTGTATCATTTGAAAAGGAAATCCCGCCGGAGACCATCGCCTTGGAGAAGGAGCGGAGCAACGCCCTGGAGCTGACCATGGCGCAGGCGGCACACCCCGATGCCCGCCGGGTGAATATCGACATCGGCTACATGGACCTGGACAAGGTGGTGCTTCCCAGTTACAAGCGGGGACCCTTCAAGCTTTATGCGGGCGGAGGCGTGTGGCTGGACATGCTCTTGACTTATGCCAAGGGGCAGTTCCACCCTACGGCCTGGGCCTTTGAAGATTTCAAACGGAATCCTTACCAGCACGACTTGCAGCTCATCCGCGAAAAGTTCAAGAAGATGGGTGGCGGAAAGCACGAATTAGGTGACGAGAAGTCTAACTCGGGTAATGCTCCGTCGCGGGACTTGTAGGGGGAGAGATGGCAAACGGAAAGAAGCGAATTGTAATTTTGGCCACCGGCGGAACCATTGCCGGCGTAGGCGAGCCCGGCAAGAGCACGGGCTATGTTTCGGGTCAGATTTCTGCCGAAGACCTAGTAAAGTCAGTGCCCGAACTTTCGGAATACGCCGAAGTCACGGCGGAGCAAATCTGCAACGTGAATTCCGACGACATTACGGACAAATTATGGATTAAGCTTTCGAACCGCATCAGGGAACTGCAAGAAGACGAAACCGTCGACGGAATTGTGGTGACCCACGGCACCGACACCATGGACGAGACGGCCTATTTTATAAGCCTTACGGTCAAATGCGAAAAAGCCGTGGTGTTGACAGGTTCCATGAAGCCCGCTACGGCGAAGGACCCCGACGGTCCGGCGAACCTCTTGGGTGCAGTCCGTGCAGCGGTAGGTTTTGCCATCGACGACGACCCTCCGGCAAACCTGGTGTGGGTGTTTTTTGCAGGGGAACTCTTTGATGCCCGCGGCGTGCAAAAATGCAGCGCCTCGGCCATAAACGCCATGGGGGTGGATGCTCCCGGCGAAGGCTCCAACTGGAATGCCCTCAAGGAGCAGAATTTTTTTGACGTGTCGAAACTCCAGGAACTGCCTCGGGTGAACGTGGTCTATTTTACGGTAGATGCAAACCCGAAGGTGCTGGAATATGCCTCCTGCGTTTCGGACGGTCTTGTGATTGCGGGGGCGGGCTCGGGCGAGTTCAGCCAGGCCTGGGCCAAGGTCCTGGAACGTATCGACATTCCTGTGGTCATAGCGAGCCGCACCCATCACGGGCTGGTGACGTTGAACGAAACTCTTGCCCCCGGCTGTATTTGCGCAGGGAGACTTGCGCCCCAGAAGGCGGCGGTGTTGTTGAAGCTCGCCCTCACGGTAACGGAACGGGTGGACGACATCAAGCGGGTCTTTTCGCTGTAGGCTTTTTTTACGCTTTTTTCTAGCCCCTAAACCCTAGACCCTAGCCTCTTTTTTTCTATATTTACTACGCAAAAGAGGTCTATTATGAAACTTTTGCCAGAAGCCCTGACGTTTGACGACGTCCTTCTTGTTCCCGCTGAATCTTCTGTTTTGCCGGCCCAGACCGACGTGAGCACTCAGCTCGCCCCCAATATCAAGCTGAACATTCCTATCATCAGTGCCGCCATGGACACCGTGACTACGGCTCCTTTGGCCATTTCCCTCGCCCTGCAGGGCGGCATCGGCATTATCCACAAGAACATGAGCGTCGAAGACCAGGCCGAAGAGGTCCGCAAGGTCAAGCGGTGGCAGTCCGGTATCGTTGTGAACCCGGTGACCCTGGATGCTGATCAGCCGGTTTCTGCCGCTTTTGAACTCCGCGCCCGTAACAAGGTGAGCGGTTTTCCGATTCTTTCCAAGGGTAAGCTGGTGGGCATGCTTACCAGCCGTGACCTGCGCACCGTGAGCGACATGAACGCGAAGATTCGCACCGTGATGACCAAGAATCCGGTGACGGCAAGCCCCAAGGTGAGCCTCGCAAAGGCCAAGGAAATTTTGGCCGAAAAGCGCATCGAGAAGCTCCCGCTGGTGGATGCTTCCGGCGCCCTGAAGGGCCTTATCACTATGACAGACATTCTGAAGCGCGAAAACAACCCCAACGCTAGCCTGGATAAGAACGGACAGTTGCTCGTTGGCGCTGCCGTGAGCACTTCTGCAAATACACTCGAACGCGTCGCCGCCCTCGTGGACGCCGGCGTGGACATGCTCATTATCGATACGGCTCACGGCCACCACATCGGTGTGCGCAACATGGTGAAGACTGTCCGCAAAAAATACCCGAAGCTCACGATTTGCGCAGGCAACGTCTGCACTCCCGAAGCGGTTGCGGAACTGGCCAAGTGCGGCGCCAACATCGTGAAGGTGGGCATCGGCCCCGGTTCTATTTGCACCACCCGTATCGTGGCGGGCGTGGGTTACCCCCAGTTCTCCGCCGTGGTGGAATGCGGCAAGATGGCCCGCAAGGTGGGCGTGAAGATCATTGCCGACGGTGGCCTCAAGTTCTCGGGCGACATCGTGAAGGCCTTGGCCGCTGGTGGCCACGCTGTGATGGTGGGTTCTCTCTTTGCCGGTACCGAAGAAGCTCCGGGCGAAGTCATCTTGGCCGATGGCCGTAGCTACAAGAGCTACCGCGGTATGGGTTCCCTCGGTGCCATGAAGGCCGGTTCTGCTGATCGCTACTTCCAGGGTGGCGTGCAGGAACCCCGCAAGTTCGTTCCCGAAGGCATCGAAGGCCGCGTGCCCTACAAGGGCCCCCTCCGCGACACCGTTTACCAGCTGATTGGCGGTATCCACTCTGCCATGGGTTATGCCGGTGCTGCTAACCTCGAAGAACTCTACAAGAAGGCGACCTTCGTGCGCATTACGGGTGCAGGCCTCCGCGAATCTCACCCCCACGACGTGACGATTACCAAGGAAGCCCCCAACTACCGCACCGGCGAGTAGTCCCGTTTTAGACTGTCATCCCCGCGCAGGCGGGCGGACAGCACTTAGCACTTTAGTGCTTAGTGCGCATGGCCACCAAGGTGGGGATCTCCTATAAAACGAAATGCCTGAGAAAGCGGAAAAACTCAACGTCTTGATTCTTGCGGCTGGCCTCGGCACGAGGCTTCGGCCCTTGACCGAAGACATGCCCAAGCCGTTGGTGCCCGTGGTGGACAAGAGCATCCTGGAAATCCAGGCCCAGCGCGCTCGTGAACTGGGACCCGTCCGGCTCCATGCCAACGCTCACTACCTTGCAGAACAGGTGATAGCCGAAGGTGCGCGTCTCGGGTTCGAGAAAGTCTGGGAAGAGCCGGAAATCCTCGGGACCGCAGGCCCCCTGAAACGCATATACAACGAAGGTTACCGCGGCGGGCTCCTGGTGATGAACGGCGACGCCTACTGTCGTTTCGACTTGAACAAATTTATGGAGAACTCCCGCCGCGATGGCTGCGACGTGGCGCTCTTGGCGGTGGAGTTCCCTCAGGTAAATACCTTCCGTGTCGACGGAAACGGACACTTGGCAGGAGTTGCGGGCCGTTTCGGTTCAGAACAGGGCAAGCCCGCCACCTTCTCGGGAGTGTCCTGGTACAGCGATGCGGCCCTTGCCCGCATCAAGGACGGCGAATTCGACATCCGGGAATTTTGGAAACAGGAACTTGCGGCGGGTCACCCGATTTATGTGGACTGTAGCCAGATGGACGCCACCTGGATTGACATGGGAAGCCCTGCGGGCCTGAAGGCCGCCTGCGACGCCCGCCTGCAGGAACTGGGGCTGAACAGCTGGGCTGGCGACCATCTGCATTCAACGGTGCAGAGTCACGTTTCGAAGGTTGGCTGTTCAGTTGTCCAGAATGGAGTGGAACTGCCCGAAGGCGCTCGTGTCGAGAATTCCATCTTGTTCGCCGGAGCTGCCGTCCAGGCGGGCGAAACCGTGAAGGACGAAATTCGGGGTAGGGGATTCTCGTGGAAGCTCTAGACCAGAAAATTTTGGAAATTGTCCAGGACGGTTTCCCGCTGGAGGAACGCCCCTACGCCGCGCTGGGAAGGCTTCTTGGCGTTTCAGAAGAAGAGACTTTCGATAGCGTGGAAGGCCTTCGCAAGTCCGGCGTCATCCGTCGTCTGGGTGGCGTCTATGACTCCCGCAGGTTGGGCTACATCTCCAGACTCTGCACGGGAGTGGTGAGCGAAGATAAACTGGAAGGTTTTGCTGCGGCGGTGGATAAGATTCCTGCCATCACACACAACTATGTCCGCAGTCACGCCTACAACGTTTGGTTCACCGTCATCGCCCGGTCGGAATCCGAAATTCAGGAAACGGTTCGGGGCCTGGAGGCGGAAACGGCCCTGCACGATGCCCATGTGCTCTCGGCCAGCAAGATGTTCAAGATCAATACGGTGATGAAGGCTGCGTCGGGCCAGGCCACGGAAAGTAAGGTTGTTGATAAGCTGGATTCGAAAGGTGCCGAACCCTTTGTCCCTGAGGCAAAGGACCGTCGCCGGATCAACCTCCTGTGCCAGGATATTCCCCACACCAAAACGCCCTTCTCTGATTTGGGAATAGACGTCGCCGAAATCCGCGGTGACTTGGATCAAAAAATCATGCGCAGATTCGGGGCGGTCCTCAGACACCAGCAGGCGGGTTTTGACGCAAACGCCATGGTGTGCCTTGCTGTTGCGGACACGGAACGGGCGGGAGCGCTGTTGGCCGAAGATCCTCACGTTTCCCACTGCTACGAGCGCAGCCCTTTCGAAGGTTTCCCCTATAATGTTTACGCCATGTTCCACGGGCAAAGTGAAGCCGAACTGGAGCAAAGCGTCTGTTCTGTGCTGTCTGCCCTGAACGGCCCGGACCATGCGGTGCTGACGTCCCTGAAGGAACTGAAAAAGACCAGTTTCGTCTATTTTGCCTAGGCAGGGATTGATTACCGTGCAAAGTTCAAAAACAAAAGGCCGGCAAATGCCGACCAATCGTGAGCAACAAACGCCTCGTATTAACGAGGCGTGGTTGCGAGAGTGAGCGCAGGCCGGAGAATTTGCACCGAAATTTAGCGCGAACGGTCTTGTTATGTAAAAAAAGAGGCAGACTTTTGTCTGCCTCTTTTGAGTGGAGATAGTGGGAGTCGAACCCATGACCTACAGATTGCGAACCTGTCGCTCTACCAACTGAGCTATATCCCCGTTAGGTATGCCAAATATATCTATTCTAAAGCTTTTCGTCAAGCAATGGTTGGAAAAAACTTTATTTGGTTTTGACATAATGCTCCACAAGAGAATCGATGCAGTCTGTATTCAAATTAAAGGACTTGAATGCCTCGTAAAGACCTGAAATAAAGGTGGAATTGGTCATCATTTGTTTTTTGTAGGCGTCGAAGTCTTCCCCGAATTTTTTTGCCTCCTTTTTTTTACGAGGCCAATAAGAATAATTTGTCGATATTTTGCAGTTTGAATGAATATGCTTATCTATTCGTGGTAGATTGCAATTGGCATAGTAACTTTCCGTGATATCTCCATAAATGTCGTAACCCACCTCTATACGTAGTGGGAAACGTTTTTCTTTGGGGTTTACTACATAGACGGCTGTTGTCGGCGGAGGACTTTTTTTGGTAGAGTCGATAAGGATTGCGATATTGGGTGTTGCCGCTATATAGGAAAATCCATTTCGTTCAAAGGTTTCCATGCATGAAACTTCGTCTGGACTAGGGCTGACATAGCGATTGTAGTAGTAAGAATCATGCAAAAATCTGTAATCAGATTCATCAAGGAATCTGTACCATATTCGAATCTCGTAATTGTCGTCATATTGGAGAAATCTTTGGCCAGGTTTGTCAATGAATTCCGCAAATTCCACGTTTCCAATAACGACCGTTTTTACGTGGTCTGAAAAAAGAAATTTTGTGAATGAATTTCCCTTTACAAGATGCCCAATGACGAAAAAAAGGATGGTTGCCACAGCAACGGCGACAACCACGAATAACATTTTAATCCAAACCGATTTCATTCAAAAGTCAAAAGAGTTAGATATAAAAAATTTCAATGCAAGTGTACATTTGTTTAATTTTCTTGTCTGCTACCAAAATATACATTGGTAATCTTCGCAGTAGTAATTAAAAGGCGCGTCAAGTGTTTCTATGCTGCTTTGATCGTTTTTTGCAAAAATGGCGAGAGAATGTATGCACTTGGGATTTAGATGTAGTTGCGAAAAAACATCGTATAGGTCATTAATGTTTGTGCTGTCGCTAAAAAAGAGTTTAGCATTTTGCTTTATGCTGTTTTTTTGTTTGTTGGCTCCGAAATATTTTTCTCGGTCGAAAGTGTATAATTCACAGTCGACTTTAGTCCGATTGTCCAGATACAGTGATAGCAAATCGTCGTCGGTATAAGTAGTATCGTCCGATGGATTCTTTATTTTTGGAGTGGGTCTCAGTACCAAAACGGAGTGGTCCGTCTTGTTTGAGTCGAGAAACAAATCAAAAGTGGCTTCGTTGTAATGGTATTGTTCTTCTCTATACACGCCAATAAAATTGGAACCGTTTTTTGTACGGAATACTCGAACAAGGGGTGTTTCCATGTTTCCTTTTGAACAACCATCTGTGCCAGATGCCCCCCTTCCAAAGTATCCCCCTGTTAATTTGCTGTACGAGGATTCGCCATTTTTTTTTATAAAGACGTCATAGGTGCAGGCTGGGGGTCTCAGAAATTGAATGTATGGATTCACATTGACAAAAAGAGCTACGTCCAGGCCGTTTTCGCTGAATTTCTCTGCATATTCAGAATGAATATATTCCGGAAAAACGTTTTTCCAAACGACGATGCCGTAAAGGGAGTATGCCAATACGATTGCGTCAAGGAATGTAACAATCCATCTCATTCAAACAGCCTTCACGGATTTTGTTTATAAATGCTTGTTTTGCGGCCTCTACAAAGATAGGATTAACAAATGGAGTCTTCGGGAAAAAGGTGTAACTGTTTACTCGATTTTTGAAGTTCTTCCAGCCGCCGTAAGAATTCACGAAATGCCCGAAGCGACTGTAAAGTCCGTTGTTGTAATAATTATCCATTGCATCGTAAAATGATAGCCCATTGTTGATGAGTACGGATATGTTGCGTGCGTCAATATCAGCATATAGATCTTCTTGACCAAATGGATTGCCTTTCCAGTTTGTTGAAAATCCGAGATTTGATTTGGCTAAACGGTTTAGACTGTCTATTTCTATGCCTTTGCGCCACATATAATCCAAACTATCTGCAAAAGTAAACATGTCGCCAGCCCAACTTGCCCATTCCGCAGGAATGTTGCGGCGGTATACGTCGTTGTCCAAATACCTGCTCAGTGTTGCATTAAAATGCGGAACGTCGAGTCCGATATTTGTGCCGGGAATGTGGACTCCTTTGAATGATGTGCTGTCCGCTTGGGAGAACTTACGTGGATAATCGGGGAATCTGTATCTTATCAAGGAATCCAGACGAGGATTTGCGAAGCCGGAGGTTAGGTTCCAGTCAAGTCCGTTGTAACCGCCGTAATCCCTTAGTACCCGCGTAAGCTCAAGTGCGCGCTCACTGCTGATGTAGTTATGCCATTCTGGGAGGACAACGAGGCTGTCCATGTCTTTGATGGATTGCAGCAGTTGGTTGAACGTGGGCTTAGGCATTGGTTGCCAAGGTGTGGGCTTTGCGAAATCGTTATTGTATGTGGGAAGTTTGGGCAGGGGACGCTTGCGGAGAGATTGTATAACCGATGTTGTCGGTTGTGTAACTCGCGTGCTGCTTGCGGGTGCGGTTTGCTGTGGTACAAAAAGACTTGCAAGAAGTCCGGTAGAAGAACTGGTCGAGTTTGTGTACGGGATGTATGGTTCTGTCATGATTTTTCCTTTGCCCCGGAGGGGCGACTGCGAACCCAAAAACTCTTCGCCGAAGGACCTCTGACTGCAATTGGAGGTCCTTCCTTTTTGGGGCCGGATATTCTGTTTCACAACATAAATATACTCTAAATTTTGACTAAAAACAAGTAGTTTTTGTTATTTAACAAACAAAACAAAACGAAAATGTTTCTTGTTTGTTGTCTGCCAAAGAGTTAGATATTGAAAAAAATTTCAATGCAAGTATACCCTCAACAATAATAATCTATATTCAACTTGAAAAATAGAGAGTTTCTCTTATTCTCGACATGAAATCTCGACAATTTCGAACGAGAGGATAAGATGGACGCTCACGTCTGTCGGCATGCAAGTGCCGGCAACGGTTCGCTATGCAGGCCGCATTCATGCGGTCCGTTTGTGCGTATCGGCCTTTATGGGGCGTGGGTTGTTTATCCTTATTCGTTCAGGCAGTCGAGAGCCTCATGTCGTAAGGGTATTCAACCTCACGCCTTTTTTTGTGCGGTAAAATGCCAGAACAAGAGAAATTCCCACGAGTTGCTCTTGTTCTTGGCATGGAATCTCGACAATTTCAGAACGAAAGAATAAGAGGGTACTCAGAAATCCGGACGCATGCGCGCCCCGTTTTGGCGTGGGCGTATTGTATGCCTAGGGCGTCGTGTATTCTCTTTTTGTGAAATCGCCGTAATCCAGTCCCCGAACGGGAGCGAAACAGAACGTTGCGCTTGAAGTTCGGGAGAATGGAATGAAAAACATTGCGGCTGACACGCCTGTCCGGCAAATCTTTGACGTGTATCGAGGAGCCGTACTCCCCATATTGCTAAAGGATAAGACCACGGGCAAGAACATCCTGTGGGCCACGGACGAATACGACGCCATTTCCCCGAAAAGCGAAATAGAATTCAAGGACATTACCGGCGGGAGCCTGATGCTTGTGCGTCCGCGAATCGCCAAGACCCTTGATGCACAAAGGGACCGCACCAAGAAGCGAGCCGAAGTCTTTACGCCATCGTGGATTTGCAACCAAATGAACAACGCCCTGGACGATGATTATTTGGGCTATACGGGAGCTTTCAATGCCGAAGGCGATAGGGCTTGGACTAGAAACCGTAAAAAAATCCAGTTTAACGATGGAAAAACCTGGCAAGAATACGTTGACCAGACAAGGCTTGAAATCACCTGCGGCGAAGCGCCCTTCGTGACGAGCCGTTACAACCCTACAGATGGAAATTTTATCGAGGTCAAGGATCGCATTGGTTTCTTGGACCGTAAACTTCGCGTGGTCGAAGAGAATGCGGACGGAGATGAATACAAGAAATGGTCCATGCGTTCTCTGGAAAGTTGCTACGGGTACGAGTACCAGGGGGACAATCTCTTGATTGCCCG
>DGRZ01000085.1 GCA_002391195.1 Fibrobacter sp. UBA4375
GGGCCGCGTCGCTGTACCACGACACACCGGAAAACGTCGCGGGCGTGCCTTCCGTAGCGCCGAACCGCCCGGCAATGCCCGCCAGGCGACCATCAGCGCCCACCCGGAACGTGTTCACCTGCGGGAAGTCCACCGCAAGGAGCGCTACCTGCGGGCCGTTTTCTAAAGATGCCCGCGACACGGCGCTTTCCACAAACTTCTTCAAATCAAAACTGCAATAGGCGTCGCCGTTCATCACGAGCAGGCCGCCTCGGTAACCCGCAGCATAAATGCGGTGGAGCGGCCCCGCCGTCCCGAGAATTTCGGGCTGTTCCACCCAAACTTTCTCGAATCCGAGAGTCTCGCCCGCCGCGACCACCTGCTCTGCCAGGTAATGCGCGTTCGCATGCAGTCGCACGTTGCCAATCGCACGCGCCTTGCGGGCCTGCAAATCGAGAATCGAAGCGTCCACCACGGGCACGAGCGGCTTGGGCACATCATTCGTGAGCGGGCGAAGCCGCGTCCCGAGCCCTGCCGCCAGAATCAAGACATTCAGGGAACAGTTTTCCATTGCCTCAAATGTAGAAAAATAAAAAATGTATATTCAAAACTGTGAGAAGACTCAACCTAAATAAGGATTCCCTGTAATGTTCTGTCCGAACTGTGGTGAGCATTACAATTTCTCTGAGCCCCGCTGCCCCTGGTGCGGAGTTCCAAAGCCTCATAAAGAATCTTCTAACGAAAAAGATGAGCCAGTCGAGATCGACGAAAAAAAACTCCCGCTCAAGACACGACTGTATTCCAAGCGTTACGTTGCAGCGCTTATTTTATTCATAATCGGAATTACATGTCTTACCGTGATAACGAGAGACGCATTTATTGCCGAATATCCGGATATAATAAACTTCAATTCCACTTATTTTGTTGCATTCGTTTTTTTAATATGCATTCCCTTTTTAGGGGTCTTGGGATTTATGTACGACAGCGAGCAAAAAATGAATCCTCGGGATGACTCTAAGAACGACCTTGTTTCTATGTTCAAAACGCAGTTGCAATTCTATTATCTGGCACCATTCAAGTACGGCTACCGTTGTATAAAAGAACGCAACTACATAGGCCTGGCCCTTTTTGCAATATTCATTTCAGTAATTGCATTTTTATTTGCCTGGTAGCTATAGAGCAAGGCGCCCTTAGATAGTACCAAAACCCACTTTTTACCCTTTTTAGTCCTATCAAACAGGTCACTTTCGGACAAAAAGCATTCTCCAAGAGAGTCAAACCGTCGCAAAGATAGGACTAAACCGCCACTTTCGACGCATTTAGTCCTATCTTTTCCGCGTTCAGCGCATTTGAAGCGCCCATAAATAGGACTAAAAGGTCTATTTTGCATAGTTTAGTCCTATTTCCAGCCCGAATTGCACCCAAAATTGCACGCAAAATGTCCGGCGTTCATCGAAACGCACCGCCGTTCACCCGAAAATCGCCGCAAACGTGCCCGAAAAGCTTTCCCCTACCGGGCAATATTCACGCGATGCACCGCCGAACCTGCACGCACAAGATACGAGCCGGCCCGTTCCACCTGGAGATCGAGCCCGCGCCCTCCCTGCAAATAGCCGGAACGCAGCACCCTGCCCTGCATATCCATGATGGCGACAGGAGCGCCGTCCGTTCCCGATACGTGAACGTTGCGACCCGACACCTGCACATGGAATTTTGCACCCGCCACAGGCGAAAAGCCCGCAACCCGCGTAGACCCACCAGGCACCTTCACCTCGATATAGTCCACGTCCACATGCCCCCAGTTCTTGATGATGGCGAAGGTATTGGCCCCCGCGTTGAGCGACACCTGCACCGGCATATCCTCAAAGGCAGCGGCGGCTCCACCCAAGTTCCCTTCAAGCGTTACCGGGAATTCCTGGGATTTTACCTTCGTCCCATTTACATGGATATCCTGAGTCTTGGCGTTCGAAGCGGTGTTGCTGAAACGGATTACAACCTCATACTGCCCGGCCGCAGGAACACTGATATTGAACGTGATGTTGCCCGTCGTTTCAGTACGCATGTACTTGCCTCCCGACGCCGCATCATTCGTCTTCTCGGTGCACCCGGTGCAAGTCGCGGCCTCCGCCTCGTAGCGCACGGCCTCATAGGATTCATTCCCCGCCGAAGAACTGGACGGGCTGACCGAGGAACTGGATGGATTTACCGACGCGCTGGACGGCGGCGCAAATCCCGGCAAATATACGATGCTGGACTCCGGAATCTTGAAAAGCTCCTCGCAGTCATTGCGAACTTCCCGTATTTCCTCTACCACGGTATTTTTGCTTTCTACGCAGTCATTCGAATCGATTGCGCTGTCGTCACACCAGCCTTTCTGTGCGTATTTGTCGACGCTGACCACGTAGCCAACAGCTTTCTCGTATTTTTCAATATTACTCCCAGCCTTATTCCCGTTTGACGGCATCACCACTTCTTCCACAAAATAGTTGAAATGGGGATTGTAATAAGGCAGCCCCTGTTTTTTGGAATTATAGAAGTAGTTTCCGGTAACAGTCCAAGAAGCGCCTTTCATGTCGATGTTGGCGTCGTCATAGGACACCTCGCCGTTGTAATCAAGACTGTCCCCAATGAACATATTGCCCTGGACAAATCCCCTGACCGTTCCTTCCTTCACGTCGATGTTCTCGGCAGTAGTCCCGCTGACGATGTTGCACGTGATTTTCGTATCGTTCACGCGCCAGTCATAGCCGCTATAGCGATGTTGTGAGGCGTCAGTCCCCCAAAAGCCAGCATCCCTGTCGGCCTGCTGGGAAGAGGCCCACCCCGTATTGTAGGTTCCGACATAGATGCCTTCACCGTACTTGGCAATTTCATAGCCAGAACCGTGGATAAAGTTGCGGTTCAGTGTCACCTGCTGGCTGGAATCGCGAACATGGACAATCTCGTTTCCCGTGTGGTACACCTCGCAGTCTTCCATCAGAGCCCCGACGGAATTGTCGAATACCACGCCCTTGCTGAAGGAATGGATTTTCAGGTTTTTTAGGATAACGTAATTTCCCGTTACGTGAACGCCGTAGTTGTGCTTGTAATCGGAACTGAAAATCTCCGGAGGATTCTTTGGATCCGAACCGGCAAGGACAACGGGATTGGCCTTCGTGCCATCGGCACCGAGCCAGATGAGGCCGCAGTCGCGACCAGTCTCGTTCACGAACTTGTCGTTCTTGCAGTTGGATGTGGGCAGTTCATACTTGCCCGGGGTAACCCAGATGGTATCGCCCGCCTTCGCGCCAAGCGTCGCCGAAGTGAGGTCGGCGACGGTAGAAACATTGACCTGGTTTGCAAATACCGCCGTAGAAGAAACAAGCGCAGAAGCGCAGATAATGCGCATTACCGTAACGAAAGATTTTTCCATAAACACCTCCATTCAGTTTCCTTCTTTTGAATATATATCCATGACCGCGCCTGTGCAAATATTTCGCAAAAATTTCTAAATTGTGTGACACTATGAGCATTTCTATCCCCCAGTTGCCCAAGGGCACGCGCGATTTTTACCCGGAAGCACAACGCATCCAGAACTACATTTTTGATACCTGGCGCCAAGTCGCCGAAAGTTTTGCCTACGAAGAGTATGAAGGCCCGATGTTTGAGCATCTGGAGCT
>DGRZ01000073.1 GCA_002391195.1 Fibrobacter sp. UBA4375
ACTTCGCCCTTGTACGAGCGGTACTTGCTGCGCCTACGCACGTTTTTTAGGCCTTCTTCTTTCATTAACCGGTAGATGGTCTTGTGGTTGATCGTGTAGCCTTCGTTTCTGAGCTGGGCCAAAATACGGCGGTAGCCGTACCGGCCCCTGTTCTGTGCGTGCACTATCTTGACTCGGCTACGCTCGTCAGCGTAGCGGTCAACTTTCTTGCGGAGGTTGTAGTAGTAGGTGGAGCGGGACAGCTCGCTCGCCTTCAAGAGATGTTTCAGAGCGTGCTTGTCGCTTAGTTCTTGGATGACTTGGGCCCTATACCGAACATCTCGGCATTCTCTTTCTGGTCTAGGGCCTTTAATTTTTTTAGGTAGGCGTTCTCCGCTTCGAGGTAGGCTATTCTCTCCTTGAGCCTCTCTACCTCGCTCATTCCTTTGGTTCGCTTTGGCTTGGGCACCTTGGGTGGCCTCCCTCTCGGTTTGGTTGCAAGTAGTTCTTCGTAGCCGCCATGTCGGAACTTGCTCAACCAGGCCTGTAGGCAATGTCGGCTTATTCCGTACTTGACGGTAACTTCAGCCAAAGATAGCGATTGTTGTTCAACGGATTCTATGACGGTCTTTTTTAGTTCCGGGTTTGGGCGAACATTCGCTTTCCTTTGCGTGTACCTGTCGCCGGAGAGGTCATATTGTCGGCATCTATGTTGGATAGTTTTTCTGTGTATGCCGGTAATCCTTGAAATGTGTGCAGGCCCATACCCTTTTTGATAGAGTTCAAAGACCTTTTCCCATTCTTCTTTTGTGTATTTCATATATGAAAACCCCGAAAGTTTTGTCCAACTTTCGGGGTTCACATCAGATAGCGCCGCCTACGCAAGGCTGATGACGTGGGAACCCAAGGTCGCCCTGAAGCTCGTGGAAGTCAAGGACAAGGAACGGGGCTTGTCGTGGTTCGATGTCGATTTTACCACAGCCGCCAAGCCCTACTACGAGCATGCTAGCGAAACCGTCGGCGAAGCCTGCACCGTGGAGCTGTATGCCGAACAGAACGGCGTCCGCATGAACTTGACTCGCACCTACAAGAAGAACATCTATACGGAATTTTTGAATCGGGATTCGCTGGACGCTGTAGTGGAGGATCACCTGGACAATTCTTACGGCGACAGCGCCACAGCAAGTTGCCGAGCGGATTCTACGGCCTTCGCAGACTACTGTGCCGAAAACGGCGGGGCCGTGACGGACCTTTTCAAACTGGACCGTTGCAGCGTGCTTCACTTGACATGCGTCATGAAGTTCACGCCGAAAGTTGCCGCCGATGAATACTTGCAGGCTACGGCCAAGAGAATGAAGGATATCTGCATTGCCGAATTCTACGCCCCGGGAGAAGACGCTGAAGCCGATTCCACGCTCCTTGTGGACAAGCGGGACGGTCAAGTGTACAGGACGGTAAAAATCGGCGAACAGGTGTGGATGGCGGAGAACCTGAACTACGCCTATCGGGCTTCTTCGGAAACCATGGATTCCCTCAGTTACTGCCCGGAAGGAAATCCCGCCAACTGCGAAAAATACGGGCGGCTCTATACATGGGCCGCGGCAGTGGGCTGCACCGAAGAGCCCTGCGATATCGGGCGCAATGTCCAGGGGATATGCCCAGAGGGCTGGCGCGTGCCGAACCTTGACGACTTCGAGATTCTCGAAGAAGAAATGGGCGGGCGCGACGTCGCCGGGAAAAAGGCGGCGGCAGAAGAGTTCATGGGAACGGACGATTACGGGTTTACGGCACTGTTCCCGGGTTATTCCGTTCTGCCGCCCGAAACGGAAAGGCAGGAAAAGTATTTCGGCTACGGGGCCTTCTTTATCATGACTTCGACGAACATACAGCATTGGAGACTCCTTTTCGGCGATACCAGCTCGATTGTCCAATTGACTTCGCCATACGCATTCGAATCGCTCCGCTGCATAAAGGGCGCGGCGACGGATATTCCCTGGGGCGCCGTGGACCCTGCTCAGGTTGTCGCCGGGACCTTCACGGACGAGCGCGACGGGCGGACTTACGCCACCACGACGATAGGTTCGCAGACATGGCTTGCCGAGAACCTGAAATACCAGGGGGATTTCACGAGTTACTGCTACGAGGACAACGACGAGAACTGCGAAAAATACGGCAGGATGTATTCTCCCGACGACGCCAAGACGGCCTGCCCGGAGGGTTGGCGGCTGCCGTCCGCCCAGGACTTTGTAGACCTGGAGGATAACACCGGGAAGGACATGACTGCTCTCAGGACGACCGAAGGCTGGGAAAGCGGAAACGGAAGCGATCTTTACGGATTCAGCCTTTACCCGGCAGGACGCTACAGCATCATCGGGAACACCCTGAAATTCTCGTCAATGGGAGTGACCGCCTACCTATGGACGGACACGGAAAGCGAATTCGGGACGCTCGTTTTTGACGGACTCAATGTCGGTTACCCGGCAAGGTCCATGACATCGGGCAACTACCTGAACGTGCGATGCGTGAAGGAGTGACGAAGCGGTGGGGGACTCCCCCTAAATAATCCGTCATGTCACTTTTGTCAAGACGTATTTGCTATATTCTAGCCATTGGCTGATTACTCGGCTTTTTGTCGGAATTTCCGACCTTTCCCATATCCCCCGACAGGGGCCCGCAAGGGGCATGCGTTCCATAGGATAACTATGGGAGAGAACAAGGGCGAAATCGTACTTTACCAGCCGGAAGGCGAAGTACGGCTAGAAGTTCGTGTTGAAAATGACACTGTATGGCTCAATCGCCAGCAGTTAGCGTTTTTGTTCAACCGTGATATCAAAACAATCGGCAAACATATTGCCAATGCGTTGAAAGAAGAGTGCCAAGACTCAGTTGTCGCAAAATTTGCGACAACTGCCGACGACGGGAAAACATATCAGGTTGAACATTACGACTTAGATTTGATTTTATCCGTCGGCTATCGTGTCAAATCGGCAAATGGAGTCAAATTCCGCCGCTGGGCGAATCAAGTCCTGAAAGACTACATACTCAAGGGCTATGCCGTAAACCAACACAAAATTGCGACTGATTTGCAAATTGTGGACCGCCTATAGCGTCTTAAACTTTGTAACACCTGAGGAAGTCATTGAGAAGGTAAGCGAAAGCACGAAAGGGTGAAGGAGAAACATTGTAAAAGCCTCTCGGAGGAAAATCGAAGTGACTAACAGTCACAAGATTTTCCACCCGCAGGAACAGCACTTACCCAAAAAGATTTTGACCGTAAAGCACTTGTAAACCGAAATCGCCACTTGTATTTTTTCGACCGAGATGTGTGTTTCCCGAGTGAACAGTCGAACAAAGTGAATCTGTGAGCGAGGGAATGTTCACATCGAGGGAAAGATTTGTTAAAAAAACAGGTCTGGATCCTTCGGCTTCGCCTCAGGATGACACGGGAACGGGGTTTTAGGGGCGGAGCCCCTAGGTGAGGGGGTGCTGGAAGACTTGCCCTAGATCCTTCGACTTCGGCGCTTTGCGCCTTCGCTCAGGATGACACCCGCAGTCTTCACAGGATGGCGGAAGGGCAAGGCTGCAAGCAGGGGGAGACCTCCCCCACCTTTTTAGCAACCGCTAGTCCCGTTTTATTGCGGTTCTGTCGTTTCCCTGACCAAAGACCACTGTTTTTTTGCCCCATTTTTCTATCTTTGAGCCCACTATGAGCAATTTGAAGAACGATTTGTGGGTCGGCGTGGACGTGGGTTCCACCACCGTGAAAATCGCAGTTGTCGATCCAGAGACCAGCAAGCTTTTGCATTATACGTACCAGCGCCACAACGCCATGCAGGCGCAAAAGGTTTACGAGGTGCTGCGGGAAGCCCACGGGCTGTTCCCCGAAAAGAATTTCAGGGTTGCCTTCTGCGGTAGCGGCGGTCAGCCTTTTGCCGAGGCCACCCATGCCTTCTTTGTGCAAGAAGTGGTGGCCAACGCCCTTGCGGTACGAGCCACCTATCCCGAATCCCGCGTCGCCATCGAACTGGGCGGCCAAGATGCAAAGGTGGTGTTCTTCGAAAAAGACAAGACTACCGGCAAACTCATTGCAAGCGACATGCGTATGAATGGCGTGTGCGCGGGCGGTACGGGTGCATTTATCGACCAGGTGGCCGAGCTTTTGCGCATCAAGACCGAAGCCTTCGAAGGCTTTGCCAAGCGGGGCCAGAAGGTTTACGAGATTTCGGGCCGTTGCGGCGTGTTCGCGAAAACCGACATCCAGCCCATGCTGAACAGCGGTGTGGCCAAGGAAGACATCGCCCTTTCCAGTTTCCACGCCATCGCCAAGCAGACCATCGGCGGTCTGGCCCAGGGTATGGAAATCAAGCCCCCCGTCATATTCGAAGGTGGCCCGCTCACCTTTAACCCGACCCTGGTGCGTGCCTTCAAGGAACGCCTGGGCATTACCGACGAGCAGGCCATTGTGCCGGAACACTCCGAAGTGCTGGTGGCCATGGGTGCCGCCCTTTCCCTCGGGTCCATGTTCGCGGATCAGGAATGCCAGTACCGCCGGGAAGGCTCCCTGGATTCCCTCATCCACTTCAACGAAACCCGCCAGGCCGAAAACAAGGCCAAGGCCGCCGCCGACCTGTTCTTCAAGAACGACGCCGAATACAAGCTGTTCCTGGAAGAGCACAAGATGGCGGGCAACAACTACCCCCAGCCCGCCTCGGGCTCTACCCTGAACGTTTACCTGGGTATCGACGCGGGCTCCACCACCACGAAGTTCGTCTTGATGGACGAACAAGAAAACATCGTGGACGGATTTTACGCCAGCAACAACGGCGAACCGCTGCAGGTGCTCAAGAACGCCCTGAATGAACTCAGTGACCGCTACGAGGAATACGGCTGCACCCTGAATATTTTGGGCGTAGGCACCACCGGCTACGGCGAACAGCTCTTTGCGAAGGCCGTCCATGCCGACTTCCACACGGTGGAAACGGTCGCTCACGCCAACGCCGCCCAGAAGATTTGCCCCGACGTAAGCTTTATCCTCGACATCGGTGGCCAGGACATGAAGGCCATCTCCGTCCAGGACGGCGTGGTCACGGGTATCATCTTGAACGAAGCCTGCTCTTCCGGCTGCGGTTCGTTCATCGAAACCTATGCCCGCAGCCTCGGCATCCCCATGGAAAAGATTGCGGAACTGGCCTTCAACGCGAAGAGCCCCTCTCAGCTGGGTTCCCGTTGCACGGTGTTCATGAACAGTTCCATCATCACGGAACAGCGCGACGGCAAGCAGCCCGAAGACATTATCGCGGGCATCTGCCGCTCCATCATCAACAACGTGTTTACGAAGGTCATCCGTATTCGCAACCTGAACACCCTCGGCAAGAAGGTGGTGGTCCAGGGCGGAACCTTCAAGAACAATGCCGTTCTCCGCGCCTTCGAGCAGTACACCGGCCTAAAGCCCATCCGTCCGGAACGTCCGGGCGAAATGGGTGCCATCGGTATCGCGCTTTTGACCAAGAAGTTTATGGAAGAAAAGCGCAAGACCGAACCGGAACTCAAGAGCCGCTTTATCGGGCTTGACGCCATGAAGACCTTCAGCTGGCACAACCAGCCGGGCCAGCTCTGCCAGTACTGCACCAACCACTGCTCCCGTACCATCGTGACCTTCAGCGACGGCCAGAGTTTTGTGACCGGCAACCGCTGCGAACGCGGCGAAGTCACCGCCGACCCCAACGACCCGAAGACCAAGGCCCTCATCGCCGAAATCAACAAGAAGATGCAGTCCGTGCCCGACATGATCAAGCGCACGAACCAGCTTTTGGTGAAGGACTACGCTCCGGCAAAGCTCGTGGAAAACAACGGCAAGACCATCGGTATTCCCCGCGTGCTGGAATTCTGGGCGAGCCTCCCCTTCTGGAAGGCCTTCTTCACGAGCCTCGGCTACACCGTGGTGGTGAGCCGCCAGAGCGACTACAAGATGTTCGAAGCGGGGCTCCACAGCGTGCCCTCTGACACGGTTTGCTTCCCGGCAAAGCTTGTACATGGCCATGTGCTCAGCCTCATCGAAAAGAAGGTGGACCGAATCTTCTTCCCGATGATGGTTGCAATCCCCAGCGACCACACCAAGTTCACCGCCACCTCCGTTTGCCCCGTGGTGCAGGCCTACCCCAACGTTTGCAAGAACACCGACGAGCCCGAAAAGAATTACGGCGTACCTATGGACCAGCCCATATTCCACTGGTTCAACACCAAGCTCCGTCGCAGCCAGACTATTGACTGGTTCCACGAACACTGGAAACTGGATAAGAAACTTCTGGACAAGGCCGTGACCGAAGGCGAGAAGGCGCTCAACAGTTACCGCACCACGCTTTTGGAAGAAGGCCAGAAGGTGCTGGACGACGTCCGGGCCAAGAACAGTTTTGCCGTGGTGATTGCAGGCCGCCCCTACCATGCGGACACGCTCATCAACCACAACATCGCAAGCCACTTTACCGCCATGGGTATCCCGGTGCTCACCACCGAATCGCTCCCCGGCGTGTACGACCAGGATGTGCCGAGCCACACCCGTATCGAAATCAAGAACACCTTCCACTTGCGCATGATTGGTGCCACCATGATTGCGGCGAAGGATCCGAACATCGAACTTGCGCAAATCGTAAGTTTCGGTTGCGGACACGACTCGATTTTGACCGACGAAATGATGCGCATGCTGCACCTTGATTCCAACAAGGAAATGCTCATGCTCAAGCTGGACGAGGGCGATGCCCGGGGCCCCGTGGGAATCCGCGTCAAGAGCTTTATCGAAACCGTAAAGGCCCGCCGCGCGGCAAACCTGCCCGACAAGCCCGAAAGCCACGAGCCCCTGTTCCATACGCCCTTCTTGCCCGAAGACAAGAAGCGTCGCCGCATTCTGACACCGAACCTCTCCCCCGCCTTTACCGTGCTCGCCAGCGAATACATGAAGCGGGAAGGTTACATCGCCGAATACCTGCCGGTAGCCGACCGCAAGGCCATCGAACTCGGCAAGAAATTCGTGCACAACGACATCTGCTTCCCCTGCCAGGTGAACATCGGCGAAGCCCTCCGCTGGCTGGTGGAACACCCCGAAGTTCCGCAGAACCAGGTTTCCATGTGCCTTGCCAAGAACTGCGAAAACTGCCGCGCCGTGCAGTACGCGGTGCTGGCCCGTAAGGCACTTGACGAAGCAGGTTTCAAGGACGTGACCATCATTACCACCGGCGTGGACTACAAGGGCATGCACCCCGGCTTCCAGCTGGGTCTCGATTTTAGACTCCACATGCTGTGGGGCCTTGTGACCATGGACGCCATCGAGACCATGTACCGTGCCGTGCGCCCCTACGAAGTGAACGCAGGCGACACCCAGAAGGTCTACGATGAATGGATGCCCAAGGTGATTGCCGTCGCAGGCCACCTGACCACAGCCCAGCTAGTGCGGCCCTCCAAGCTCATCGAAGTCTTTGAACAGTGCATCGAGGCCTTCAACGGAATCGAAATCACCGAAGAACGCAAGAAGGGCATCCGCAAGCCCCGCGTAGCTGTACTTGGCGAAATCCTCATGAATTACCACCCCAGCGCCAACGGCTTTGTGGAAAACTACCTGATGAACAACGGCATGGAAGTCTACCTGCCGGGTATGACGGACTTCTTCCGCGTCGACGAGGTGGTCCGCGCCGAAAAAATCAAGCGCGGGTTCTCGGCGAACCCCATCATGGACCGCGTGGAAGGCGGCGTGACGGCAAGGGTCTATACCCACGCCGTGGAAACCGCCCGCAAGTCCATGCACAAGTTCAAGCTGTACGAGCACCACGCCGACTGCGTGGAACTCAAGGACTACGTTTCCGACATCATCGACCCCACCTACAACACGGGTGAAGGCTGGATGATTCCGGGCGAAATCCTGTACAACGCTAAGCACGGCATCAACAGCTACATCATTTTGCAGCCGTTCGCATGCCTTGCCAACCACATCTCTGGCCGCGGCCTCACCAAGGCTGTGAAGGAACGCTGCCCCCACGTGCAGATTCTTAGTCTTGACTACGACCCGGATACCAGTTTTGCAAACATCGAAAACCGCCTGCAGATGCTGATTATCAACGCCCGCGAGCTGGAAAAAGCAAACCAGGCTTAAACAATCAATGGCATTTTCTAAAGACCGGCGACCAGTTCAATGTTTCAGATGAACATCTTCAGAGTGGTTGCCGCGGCTTTTCTTGTCTTGATGTCTGCCGCTTTCGGAAACACGGACGACTCCGACGGGGAGTCCTTTCAGCGCTATTCCCTGGTACCCGTACTCGGCTACACCGAAGAGACGGAGTTCCAGATTGGCGCTATGGCCCTGTTCTTTCTGAAACCGGATTTTGATGGCGGCAAGGTTCCAGAAATAGGCCTTACGGCCTACGGCTCTACACGGGAGCAGCTGCAGCTGGTGCTGGAGCCCTACTTCTATTTTTTCCATGACCAGGTTACCCTCTGGAGTCTGATCAAGTACCAGGACTGGGTCGCCAGCTATTTCGGGAGGGGCAACGACCCGGACATAGACAAATTCGTCAACTACGACCGAAAAAAATTACAGCTGGGCACAAGGGTCGAATCCAGGATAGGACTGCCCCAGAGCCTCAAGTACGGCGTCGAAATCCACGTAGAGCATTCGGACATAGACTTTGAGGAAAGCGAGACCATCAAGACCCCGGATACCCATTCGGGCTGGCGAAACGGCGCCGGTTACCTGTTTGGGTTCGACACGCGGGACAACACCAACTGGACCCGCCACGGTTTTCTTATGGAGTGGAAACAGCTGTTTTACAGCGATAGACTCGGAGACTACACCTTCGACACGGAATCCCTGGACTTGCGAGGCTACACCGAAACACCCCTGCAAACCTCCCTGGCTCTCGGTTTTCTCTGGATGCGCTCCGGCGGAGACGTTCCCTTCGACATGCTAGCGGGCCCAGACGGAATATGCCGATTCCGCGGAGTGGAAAGTCTCTATTTTGGCGACAACCAGGCGGTCATCCTTCAGGCAGAAATCCGGCGCTTTTTGTTCTGGCGTCTCGGGAGCCATGTCTTTTTCGAAGGAGGCAAGTCCGGCGGCTATTTCAGCGACCTGGTTCGCAACGAATGGCACAAGTCCGTCGGAGCGGGAGCTCTTTTGGCCTTGAACCTCAAAGAGAACCTATACGCCCGCGCGGATTTTTCGTGGGTGGATTTCGACCACCTGGGTCTTTCGTTCTATGTCCGACAGGCTTTTTAACCAACCTCTAACTCAACAACTTCCCTATGACCCCTTGTAACCACACCCACACCACCCGAATCGAAGTCCGCTATGCCGAAACCGACCAGATGGGGGTGGTCCACCATGCCGTTTATCCCGTCTGGTTCGAACTGGCCCGTACCGACTATTTCCGCTCCTTGGGAGCAAGCTACCTGGAAATAGAAAAAGAAGGCTTTGTAAGCCCGGTCCTCAAGCTGGAAGTCCAATATAAGCGCCCCACCCACTATGGGGAATTTGTGGATATCGAGACCACCTTGACCCGAAAGGGGGCTCTCCACTTCGTATTCGACTACAAGGTTTTTGTCGATGGAGCACTCTGCACCACAGGCTCATCTGTGCACTGCTTTTTAAAAAATGGACAACCCACACGAGAATTGCCCCAGCAGGTCAAAAAGATATTCCCAGAATAAAGGGATTTAGTGTTCTCTTTGTCCTAGAATTCGGTCTGTATATCGGGAAAAAAAGGTTTTTTCGCAGAAAATACCAATATTTTTCTATTTTTACCTTGTTATATTTTAAAATTTTCGAGGTAAAAAATGGATCAAGAAGAAGTCAAAAGCAAATTGAAGGCGTTTTTCATGTCGGATCTGGGCGTAGATGGCGATGTTCTCCAGTACGACACCGAGCTTTTCGGCGAAGAAATCGGCCTGGATTCCGTGGACTCCCTGGAAATCATCTCCTTCGTGGACAGCAACTTCAACGTGTCCATGACCGGTGTCGGCAAGGAACATTTCCAGTCCATCAATACGATTGCCGCCTACATCGAAGCTCACAAAGCATAACCTAATCTACATCTTATGACTCCTGACGAACGCCGCTGTGTAGTTACTGGCCTTGGCGTTATTTGCGCCGTCGGTAACAATGTTGAAGAAACCTGGAAAAGCGCCCTGAATTCTGTTTCGGGAATCCACAAGACCACCTCGGTGGATACCAATAAATGTTATGCGGACTTGGCTGCCGAAGTCAAGTGCGACACCCTAGACGAAATCGACGCACCAAAAGAAAAAGACCGAGTTTCCAAACTTTGTATCAAGGCCACAAAAGAAGCACTGGCCGATGCCGGCCTTGCAAACTTTAACGACGACCAGCGCGTAAGCGTGGTTATCGGCAGTTGCGTAGGCGGCGTTCTCTCTATTGAACAATACCACCAACACGGTCGCGATGTTTCTGAGATTGCCAAGATGCCCATTGCGGCAATCGCCTCCCAGGTAGCCGAAACCTGCGAAGCAGGCGGAATCGTCACCAATGTAGCAAACGCCTGTGCGGCGGGAACTATTTCCATTGCCGTCGCCTGTGACCTGATTCGTGCCGGCAAGGCAGACGTGGTCATCGCAGGCGGAGCCGATTCCTTTGCGGCGGTTCCCTATTCTGGATTCCTTTCGCTCCACGCCCTGGACGAAAACGGTTGTTCCCCCTTCAACCGCTGTAACGGCATTACCCTAGGCGAAGGTGCGGGTATCGTCATCGTGGAATCCTACGAACATGCCCAGAAGCGTTCCGCAAAGCAGTACTGCGAAATACTGGGTTCTGGCGTTACCAGCGACGCGAACCACATTACCGCCCCCAGAGAAGATGGCGTGTGCCTGATGGAAGCCATCAGCCGCGCCGTCAAGAATTCCGGCATCGACAAGTCCGATATCGGCTACGTGAACGCCCACGGCACGGGTACCGGCAAAAACGACAATGCCGAAATTACCGCCTTCAAGAATTTCTTTGGCGAAAACAACTCCAATATCTCCGTAAGTTCCACAAAGGTTCTCACAGGGCACTGCCTGGGAGCGGCCGGCGCCATCGAAGCCGTATTCAGCATCAAGGCACTAACCACGGATACGGTCCTCCCAACCTTCCCCTACACCGAAGAACAGTCCGCCGCCCTCAAGGAAAAGGTGGGAGCGCTGGACTTTGTGCAGAACACAGCCCGCCACAAGGAACTCAAGTGTGTCTTGAGCAACAACGTGGCCTTCGGCGGCACGAATGCGGCCATTGTTTTCTCGAAAATCCCCGGCGAAGTTGCCGCCCAGTCTGCGGCAGGCAAGAAGATTGCCGTAACCGGTCTTGGAATCGTGTCCCCGCTAGGGAACAGCAAGGCGGCCTACCTGGAAGCAGTAAAGGCCGACAAGAAGCCCGAATCCCCATCGGTACATTCCACAATCGCCCTCGAAGACTACAAGGAACTTGGGGTCAAGATGGCCTTCTACCGTAAACTGGACAACCTAGGTCAACTCCAGACGGTATCCGGCATGCGCGCCCTCCAAGATGCGAATTTTACGGTGACCGACAACAATGCCAAGGATATCGGCATCATCGTAGGCACCAGCGAAGGCGGCCTCGGCGCCACCTACGATTTCGAGGAACTGATTGCACGGGAAGGCAACTCCCAGGGGTCGGCCTTCAAGTTCCCCCACACCGTTTACAATGCGGCTGGCGGATACCTTTCCATTTGTTCCGGCATCAAGGGCTACGGCGTCACCATTACCACAGGCCCACTTTCAGGACTCGACAGTATCGGCTACTCCATGAACGTGATTCACGACGGCCAGGAAAAGGCAATGATGGCCACCGGTACAGACGAAAACCTGCCGATTATTACGGAATTTGCCCAGAAACTTGGCGTGGCGGCAAATAATGTGGTCGCACCCTATGCCGAAAACGACGGCTTTGTGGTGGGCGATGGTTCCGTGTCTATCATGCTCGAAGAAGATTCTTATGCCAAGTCCCGGGGAGCCAAGGTTTACTGCTATGCGCTGGGCTTTGGGCACGGCCGCAAGAACGTGAAATTTGGAAAACTCGCCGGTTCCGAAAACGCCCTCGACAAGGCCATTGCAGATGCCCTGGCCGATGCGGGCATCACCGTAAGCGACATCGATGCGGTTTGCGGGTTCGCCAATGGTTGCAAGCGGATTGACGATATCGAAAAGGGTTCCCTCAAGCGCGTGTTTGGCGAAAAATTGACGTCTTTGCCGCTTTTTGAAGTCAAGGAACGCACCGGTGAAGGCCGTGCGGGGTCTGCCGCCCTGGCTGCAGCCGAAGCGGCCCTCCTGTTGAGTGGTGAACTTGCTGGCGACAAAGCCTACTTTGTGGCAGCCGACGGCTCCGTGGCATCCAAGAAGGTCAATGCGACAGGCCTCAAGAAAATTTTGGTGATTTCGTTTGCGGCAGGCGGGTCTTACAGCGCTGTCATTTTCGGTAAATAGTTTCAGGTAGAAGGAGCGAAAACATGAAAGTTGCTTTGATAACAGGTGCTTCAAAAGGTATCGGCAAGGCCTGCGCCTTGCGCCTTGCCCGCGACGGCTACACCGTCGTAGTGAACTACTCCAGTTCCGACGAGGCTGCGAACGCCACGCTCGACCAGATCAAGGCCGAAGGTGGTGACGGCATGGTTTACAAGGCGAACGTGGCCGACCTCTCCCAGGTGAAGGTGATGGTCCGCGAGGTGTTCAAGGCCTACGGACGAATTGACGTGCTGGTGAACAACGCGGGCATCGTTCGCGACGAATACCTGATGATGATGAACCCGGAAACCTTGGACAAGTGCTTCGACCTGAACGTGAAGGGCTACTTCTACTGTGCCCAGCAGGTGGCCGTGAAGATGTACAAGCAGAAATCTGGCGTGATTATCAACATGAGTTCCGTGTCCTCGAAGTTCGCTCTCGCGGGTCAGGCTGTCTACAGTGCCACGAAGGGTGCCGTGAATTCGCTGACCCAGACCCTCGCCAAGGAACTTGGCGGTTTCGGCATCCGTGTGAATGCGGTTGCCCCGGGCTTTATCGCAACCGAAATGATCGAGGCTATTCCCGAAGAAACTCGCAAGGGCTACCTCGAAAAGATTCCGCTGAAGCGTTTCGGCTCTGCCGACGAAGTCGCAAACATTGTGTCTGCACTTGCTTCCGACCAGTTCGCTTATGTGACCGGTCAGGTGTTCGTGCTGGATGGAGGACTTTCCCTATGATGAACATTTACGAAATCAGTGAAAAGATTGCACAGCGCCCGCCGTTCCAGATGATCGAGAAAGTGACGGAACTTACGCCGAACGAATCGGCCGTGGGTCTCAAGAACGTGAGCGTGAACGAGCCGTACTTTACGGGGCATTTCCCGGGAACCCCGATTATGCCGGGCGTTCTCATTGTGGAAAGCTGCGCCCAGCTCTGCTCGCTGGTGATTGAAAAACCTGCCGAGGACTTGGAAAAGAACTTGTACGTGCTTTTGAAAATTGACGGGTTCAAGTTCGTGAAGCCGGTGATTCCAGGCGACCAGCTCGAAATTTCCGTGAAGAAGACCAAGGAAGGGGGCGTGCTGGTAGGCTTTGACTGCATCGTGAAGGTGAACGGAAACGTCCACGCCAAGGGCGCCCTCACCTTTACGAGTATCCCAAAGGAATCCTTAGGGAAATAGAAATCCGTGGTCAGTGGTTAGTGGTTAGTGGCTAGGAACTCAAGGAAAAACCCGTTGGTGGAATGCATCATGCATCTCGTTGTCATCGTGGTGATATACACGGTGCGGGTCTTTATGTTCGCCTGGTTCCGCCCGAAGGTCATCTTTGCAGGTGAATCGGTCAAGTCAGTTCATCTCGGAACTCCGTCGGTGATTATCGCCAACCATACCAGCATGCTGGACCCCATCATGATGCTTGCCGTATTTTTTTCACACAAGAGTATCGTGGTGGCCAAGGACCAGATTGAAGATCCCCATTTTCGTTGGGCGCTGACCCGCGCAAAATGCGTGATTCCCTGTGACCGGTTCAACATGGATACCGAATGGGCGCTACTTGCCAGGCGGGAATTGGAAAAAGGGAACAACGTCATCATTTTCCCCGAAGGCAAGTGCCGTTACGACGGGCTGCTGAACGAATTCAAGACGGGCTTTGCCTTCCTTGCACGCAGTACCGGAGCGCCGGTTCTTTCTGTCGGTCTTGACGGCATCTACAAATTTGGACACCGCACCCATATAGTGGTGGGAGACGCCGAAAAAATTGAACGGGTGAAGGGAATCCCCTCTTCTAAGCACTTGGCAGAACGAAGCGAATATTTCAGGCAGAAGGTCTGGCAACTCAAGCAGAAGGCCCTTGACATAGCCGAGCCGAAGGCTTTGCCCGTTGCCGCAGAAACTCCCGAAGAGGTGCCGGCATGAAAACGGGGCTGGTTCTAGAGGGCGGTTCTCGCCAGACCATGTTCAGCGCAGGCGTGCTGGACACCTTCATGGACGAAGACATCCCCTTCGACTACATTGCAGGCGTTTCTGCGGGGGCACACGCGGCCATCAACTACATTACCCGCCAGCAGGGGCGTCTCCGCTTTATCGTCTTGCCCACCCGACTCCAAAAGGGCAAAAAATGGGCCAGCAAGTATATCGGCATCCAGAAAGAGTTCCATGCGCTGAACTATCTGTCTGCCGACGGTGAAATGCCCCTGGACTTTGAAGCCTACGCAAGTTCCAGAGTCGAATGCGAAATCGGCCTCACCTGCTGTGAGACGGGTCGCGCCGAATTCAAGAGCGAAAAGCAAGACAAGAAGCGGCTTCTGGACTTGATCAGCGCCAGTTGCGCCCTACCCATGCTGTTCCCCATGGCAAAGCTAGACGACAAGCACTACGCCGACGGCTGCATTACCGAACCCATCCCCTACGAACGGGCCTTCGAAAAAGGGTGCGACAAGGTAGTGGCCATTTCTACCCACTACCCGGGAGAAGCGGTGACGGATTTCCGCAAGTACAGAGCGATACTCAACCCCATGTACAAGCAAAAATACCCCAATCTCTTTAGAGCATTGATGGTACGGCTCAAGCGGTACGAAAAAAAGTTTATCCAGATGGAAGCCCTGGAAAAAGAGGGGCGTCTGCTCCTGATTCGGCCCCTCATCGACCTATGTGACCAGTTCGACACCGACATGGACAAGATGAACGAATCCTACAACCACGGCGTCGAAATGGCCAAGCAGCGCATGGACGACCTGAAGACTTTTCTGGAAATTTAAGTTTAGCGGAACTAGGACCCTCGAATGGCAGAAACAAAAAAAATTCTTGTAATGGTGGCTAGCCCCAAGAACGAACGGAGTGGCACCCTGATTCCCACCAAGGCCTTTGTACAGGGCCTCGAAGAAAACGGTTCTTTCGAAACCGAGTACATCTTCATCGACAAGATGAACATCAAGCCCTGCCGGGGCTGCCTTAGCTGCTGGGGCCGGCCCGACGGAAGCTGTTTCATCAAGGACGACGACGTTCCCGCCATCCGTGAAAAACTCATCAATTCAGACATCGTCATCTGGAGTTTCCCGCTGTTCCTATTCGGCGTCCCCGGACAGATGAAGGTGCTGATGGACCGTATCGTGGGAATGGTTCACCCCTACATGGGTCAAAAACTGGGAGAGGGCGTTAACGCGGCCAATTCTAAGCTCCACGGGCTCCAGTTCCAGAAAGAAGGGCAGAAAATCATCTTGCTGTCCAGTTGTGCCTGGTGTGACCTGGACGTGGTCTACGAACCCATCATAAAGCAGTTCGACATCATCTTGGGTCATGAGGGCTACCAGCTCATAGCATGCCCACAGATGCGGGCCCTGCACCACCGGGGCGGGGAACGCAGGCTAAACATCTTGCGCAAACGGTACTGGCAAGGCGGCGCAGAACTTGCAAAGACAGGCAAACTCTCAAAAGAGGCGATAGACCTCATGCAAAAGACAATCTTTAGCGACGAAGCCTACGAGAAACTGGTGGTAGAATTCGTAACCCACATGTTTGACCGGGATGACAATTTCTAGGATTTTGCATGCAGAGCAAGACCATCATACTTCCGGAAAGCCTCACCGCTGAAAACAGCAGGGTCCTGCTGCAAAACTGCAGAAAGGCCCTGCAGCGCGGGCCCCTCCTCCTGGATGGGAAGAGCCTGAAGTACATGGACTATAGCGGAGACGCCTTTTTCGCCCTTCTGGCAGACACCAGCGAAAAAAGCGGTTACAAGCTTACCCTCGCCCACTTTAACGACGACATCAAGTTTCATCTGCAACACCTCAAAAAGCCGAAGATTCCCCCAAAGAACAAGGTCAACCAGAACTTTCTCGAAAGGCTCGGCGAAAACACGATTCTTGTCGCAAGGAGTGTCGCCAAGATTTTTGTCCTCCTGAACACCTGCATCTATTGGAGCCTGTACGGACACTTCGACAAGGGAAAAAGCAAGTTCGGCGGGACGGCTAAGCAAATCAACAGGCTCGGTGCCGAAGCCATGGGCATCTGTTTTTTAATGGTGGCCCTGATATGCTTTACCATGGCCCTGCAGAGTTCCTTCATGCTCAAGGCCGTAGGCGGAGGGTCCTACCTGGCCTCGGGCCTGGGTTACCTGATTTTTGCCGAAATCAGTCCGCTCCTGACCACCATCATCCTGGCGGGCCGCTCCGGCTCATCCATTGCCGCCGAAATTGCCAACATGAGCGTCTGCGAAGAGGTCAAGGCCATCAAGGCCATGGCCATTTCTCCTGTCCAGTACCTGGTGGTTCCCCGCTTTATCGCCATGACCATCTGCACGCCCATCCTTTCGTTCTGCGCTGGCATTGCTGGCTGCCTTGCCGGGTTCCTCATCGCCTTCTTCTTCTTTGACATTTCCTTTGCCAATTACTTCCAGGAAATCCGCGACGGAATTCCACCAATCCTTTTCTTGAAAAGTACCGTAAAGGCCGTGGTGTTTGGCTGGCTCATCACCATGATTTCTTGCCACAAGGGATTGACCGCCGTCGGTGGTGCCGACGCCGTCGGACACGCCACCACCTCCAGCGTGGTCATTTCCATTTCCAGCATCATCGTCGCCGACTGCGCTTTCAGTTTCGCATTCTACTAGGAGTTACCATGGACGACGATATTACACTCAAAGTAGAACACCTGAGAACAGGGTACAAGGGCAAAGAAGTCCTCCACGACATTTCCTTTGACGTGCGGAGAGGCGAAATCCGCATGATTCTTGGAAGTTCGGGCTGCGGGAAGTCAACCCTCCTGAACAACATCCTAAAGCTAATTAAAGCGACCAGCGGAACCATCACCTATTTCGGAAAAACCTACTCGGCAAAAAGCGGGCTGGACTATGTCACCCGAATGCGCATGGGCGTGCTTTTCCAGAACGGGGCGCTCCTTTCGGACCTAACCGTCGCCGAAAACGCCATGATGCCCCTTATCCGGAGTATGCCCTACATGCCCAGGAGCCAGATGGAGGCCATCGTGGCCGACAGGCTCGAAAAGGTGCACCTGCTGCACGCGTTCCACAAGTATCCGGCGGAACTTTCGGGAGGCATGCAGAGGCGCGCCGCCCTTGCACGTGCCATAGCCCTGAAGCCGGAACTGCTGTTCTGCGACGAACCTTCAACAGGCCTAGACCCGGTGACGGCCCGCTCCCTGGACGAACTCCTGCTGGAACTCAGGGATACCCTGGGCGTATCTATGGTTATCGTGAGTCACGAACTGGAAAGTATCAAGATTATCTGCGACCGATTCATTTATTTACAGGACGGATACGTGCTCATGGACGGAACCTTGAAGCAGGGTATGGAAAGCGAGCTTCCCGTTTTAAAATCCTTCTTTAACAGGGAAAGTCCCAAAGAGATTGACAACAAGGACTATTACCATTTTAACTTTGTGGACTGATTTGGAGTTACCATGGAAACCACACGAAAAGAGCGGGTTCGAATTGGCGCATTCATGCTTCTATGCGGAATCCTTATCCTGGTATTTCTGGGATATGTGCTTTCGACATACCTGAACAGGGAATACGACAACTACTACACCATCTTCAACAAGTCCGTCACAGGTCTATACGGCGAGGCCCACGTGAAGCTGAACGGTATCGACGTGGGTAACGTAACCGGAATCCACATCGACTCGGCCAACCTGAACCAGGTCATCGTGTCCTTCCGCGTAGACAAGGGGACACCCATAAAAAAAGGGACGCGGGCAGGCATGACCCACGGCATCTCCCTTACCGGCGAAAAACAGATAATCCTTTCGGGCGGTAACTTTGACGAGCCCGACGTGCCCGAAGGCGGTTTTGTGCCAGCAGAGGAATCCGCCTTTGACGAAATAGCCTCCCAGGCAGGAAACATCGTCGGCCGGGTCGACACGCTGTTGCATAACCTGAACAACATATTTTCTTCTGAAAATGCCGAAAACATCAGCAAGGCTATCAAGAACCTGGAAGTGGCCACCAAGAACCTGAGCAGCCTCTCCCAGAATC
Source organism: Fibrobacter sp. UBA4375 (assembly GCA_002391195.1). Classification (GTDB taxonomy): domain Bacteria; phylum Fibrobacterota; class Fibrobacteria; order Fibrobacterales; family Fibrobacteraceae; genus Fibrobacter. The sequence continues at coordinate 18,465 of DGRZ01000073.1, forward strand.
TAGACAAGCCCATAAGCAACATCTCGGAAGCCGCCGGTTCCATGAAAAATATCATGACCGAAATCGAGGAGGCTAAAATTGCCGCCAAGGCGGGAGAAGACTTGGATGTCCTTAGAGAAAAATTAGATGCCATTGATACAAAAAACATCAACGACAACCTGAACCAGGCCATGGCATCGGTCAACAAGTTGACCAAACGGCTAGACCAGATGATTTACAAGAACGAAGACCAGGTTGAAAACGCCGTCACGGAACTGAACGCCGTGCTTTCGAACCTGGAGGAATTTTCGCAGAAAATCAAGAACAACCCCTCGATGCTCATCCATTCAGAAACCAAGGAGAGGCGCAAATGATTAATTGCTCGTTATTCCGTACCACGGCCCGGAATCTTGCAGCCTTGTTGTTGCTAACGTTTGCCCTGGTAGGATGTTTCGGCGGAGGAACCACAGAACCCACGCGTTACTACACCCTCGCCGTAGAAAACATTTCCAAGCCCAAGGCAAGCGCAAAGTTTGCACAAAAAACTGTAGCCATAAAAAAATTCACCATCGACCCCGCCTACCAGCGCACGGGAATCGTCTACCGGGAATCCCCCTACGATTTCATGTTCTACGAACTGGACCTGTGGGCAAGCCGGCCAGAGCACATGATTACCCAAGTTGTCGCCGAATATGCCGAAAAGAGCGGGCTGTTCAAGTCGGTCATTGCGGCGGGCGGCACCATGCCGGATTATGAACTCTCCGGAAACATCGGCGCCCTTGAAGAAATCGATAACGGTGGGGGCCAGTCGGCACATTTGCTCCTCGGCATTTCATTCACGGATATATCCCAAGGAACCACCCTCTGGGAAGGCAAGTGCGACAAGAGCAAGTCCACCGACAGTCGCGAACCGAGAGTCACGGCGGAAACCCTGTCCAAACTACTGGGCGAATGCTTGGAAGAAAGCCTGAAGGGGATTTCTTCTATAGAATAATTTGCTAGATTGTCTTGCACCTTTTTTATGGCGATAGCAAGCATGAGCGAACAACCGAAACTTCTAAAAAATCCGCCGGACCTGAACAAGATTGCAAGGCCCAATTGGATCGAAATCAACCTGGATGCCCTCTGCAACAACATCAAGTTCATCCGCAGCCAGATTCCCGCAAACACCAAGATTCTCTTACCCGTAAAGGCCGACTCCTACGGTCACGGGAGCCTCGCCTGCTCCTTTGCCGCCAAGTTCGGCGGTGCAGACTACCTGGGAGTGGCCCACATCAGCGAAGGCATGCTCCTCCGCCAGTACGGCATGGATCTGCCCATCCTGGTACTTGGCCCATGCACTCCTTCTGACTTTGCCTACTTCGTGGAATTCCAGCTGACTGCCGCCATCACGGACATCCGTACCGCCATGGCCTTCGACCAGTTCCTGAAAGAGACGGGCACCACCTGCAAGGCCCACCTGGCCGTAGATACGGGCATGAACCGTTACGGCTTTGACGCCGAGGACTTCAACAACATCCGCGCGGCACTCAGCCTCAAGAACCTGCATTTCGAAGGTATGTTCACCCACCTGGCCACTGCCGACATGCCGGGGAACCCCAAGACCGACATCCAGATCCAGAGATTTACGCGGCTGGTGGATGTACTTGAAGCGGAAGGACTCCGGCCCGCCATCTGCCATTGCAGCAGTTCCGCCGGCACCCTCACCCGCCCCGAAAGCCACTTTGACATGGTGCGTCCGGGGCTTGCCCTCTACGGCTACAACTGCATGGGAGCTGCCCCTTCGCCGTGGCCGATCAAGCCCGTAATGCGAATCAAGTCAACCATCCGCCACATTCACGACGTGAAGCCCGGCGAGACGGTCAGTTATGGCGGCTACTGGATGGCACAACAGCCCACTCGAATCGCCACCGTGGCCATCGGTTACGGCGACGGTTACCTCCGCGGTGGCTACAACAAGGGATTCCTGTTTATCCGTGGGCAGCTCTGCCCCATCCTTGGGCGCGTTTGCATGGACGCCACCATGGTAGATGTAAGCCACATTCCCGACGTGCAGGTTGGCGAGACGGTAGATGTGGTGAACGGCGAACTGGACCACCGCATTTCCATGGAAAGCGTGGCCGACGACCACCACACCATTCCCTACGAATTCACCAGCCGCGTAGCCCGCCGCTTGTACCGCAAGTACTACTGGAAAAACCGTCTGGTGCGCTGGGATTACCTGCGTCAGGAATTCGGCGTCAAGGAATACAAGGAATACCCGCTGCGTTAAAAAGGGCGTAATTTCTATATTTACCCGGGAAAATTTAAGAAGGCACGGATTTTGCGGCTATCTGACGGTGCGAAAACCGTGCCAAAGAGGAAAAGATGAAAGTTTCTTTGAATTGGCTCAGACGTCACGTTGATCTTCCGGAATCTGCGGAAGAAGTTGCAAAGGCCCTCACCTCCATCGGCCTCGAAGTCGAAGGCATGGAAGAACCGGGCAAAGTCTATGAAAAGCTCGTTGTAGCGAAGGTTCTTACCTGTGATCCCCACCCGGACAGCGACCACCTGCACATCACCACCGTGAACGACGGCAAGGAAACGCTCCAGGTCGTGTGCGGCGCCCCGAACGTGGCCGCAGGCCAGACCGTGGTTCTCGCCCCGATCGGTGCGGAACTCCCGCTCCCCGATGGCGGCACCCTCAAGATGAAGAAGTCCAAGATCCGCGGCGTGGAAAGTTTCGGCATGATTTGCGCCGAAGACGAAATCGGCCTCAGCGACGACCATGCCGGCATCATGGTGCTGGACGACAGCATTCCGGCAGGTACGCCTTTCGTGAGCCTCGGCCTCTACGACGTCTGCTTCGAACTGAACGTGACCCCGAACCGCCCGGACGCTTTGAGCCACCGCGGTGTCGCCCGCGAACTCGCCGCCAAGTTCAACCGCCCGCTCAAGCCGCTCGCCTACACCTTGAACGAGGACGCCGAACCGGCAAGTTCCGCCATCAGCCTCGAAGTGGTTCCCGGCTGCGGTTGCTCCCGCTATGTGGGCCGCGTCATCAAGGACGTGAAGGTCGAAAAGTCCCCCGCCTGGCTCGCCAAGCTTTTGCATGCCGTGGGCATGAACAGCATCAACAACGTCGTCGACATCACGAACTTCATTTTGATGGACGTGGGCCAGCCGCTCCACAGCTTCGACATGGACCAGCTCCACGGCAACAAGATCAAGGTGCGCCGCGCCGTGAAGGGCGAAAAGATCGAAACGATTGACCACACCGCCCATGAACTCGTTGAAAACGACCTCGTGATTTGCGACGGCGACCGTCCGGCCTGCGTTGCCGGCGTGATGGGCGGCGTCGAATCCGAAATCGTCGATGCCACCAAGAACGTGTTCCTCGAAAGCGCCTGGTTCAACCCGACCGTCATCCGCAAGCAGGCGAAGCGCCTCTGCATTTCCACGGACTCGAGCTACCGCTTTGAACGCGAAATCGACTTCGCGACCCAGGACGAATACAGCAAGTACGCCTGCGCCCTCATCCAGGAAGTCGCGGGTGGCCGTATTCTCAAGGGCACTGTCGAATACACCGGCGACGACCACAAGAAGGAATGCAACGTGGTCACGCTCCGCATTGCGCAGGCCGAACGTGTTATCGGCATGAAGCTCGACATGGCCCAGGTGGAAAAGTTCCTCACGGGCATCGCCCTCGAAGTCGTCTCCAAGACGGCAGATTCCATCACGTTCAAGATTCCGAGCTTCCGCCCCGACCTGGAACGCGAAGTTGACCTCATCGAAGAAGTCGCCCGCCTCGTCGGGTTCGACAACATCCCGTACACGCTGCCCTCCTTCAAGATGCAGCCGAACGAGCTCCCGCCGATTGAAGTTCTGAACAGGAAGATTCGCAAGACGCTCTCTGCGATGGGCCTGCATGAATGCCTGAGCCTGCGCTTCACGAGCAAGGCCCGCACCGAGGCCCTTTTCGGCCCCGAAAGCGACGACCGCCGCAGCAAGCCCGCACTGCTCCTGAACCCGCTTTCCGAAGAGCTGGGCGCCGTGCCCACGAGCCTCCTCCCCAACCTCCTCAAGAGCGTCGCCGAGAACGAAAAGAACCGCCCCGGTTCCGTGCGCCTGTTCGAAGTGGCCAAGGGACAGTTCAAGCGCGACCGCAAGGACGTGCGCGACCCGGGCTTCGACGAATCGAACCTCGTCGCCCTCACGATTGCAGGCAACTTCGACGTGAACCCGCTCAACGACAAGCCCGCCCAGATTGACTTTGCCGCGTTCAAGGGATTCGTGCAGAGCTTCCTCAAGCGCGTGGGTCTCGTGGTTGAATTCCGCGTGCCCGCCAAGCCTGAAATTTTCCTGCACCCGGGCAAGCAGACCGAAATCCTCGCCGACGGCGTGGTGCTCGGCACCATGGGCGAACTCCACCCCTCTGTGATGGCCGC
>DGRZ01000086.1:0-11042 GCA_002391195.1 Fibrobacter sp. UBA4375
CGGTAAACGGAGTCGCCGTCGTTCTTGTAGTTCTTGGCAGCGTTGATACCACCCTGGGCAGCAATGGAGTGTGCGCGACGGGGGCTATCCTGGATGCAGAAAGACTTGACATTGTAACCAAGTTCGGCAAGGGATGCGGCAGCAGAAGCACCGGCAAGACCGGTACCCACCACAATCACGGTGAACTTACGCTTGTTGGCGGGGTTCACGAGCTTGAGTTCGAACTTGTGCTTGGTCCACTTTTCTTCGATGGAACCACCGGGGATTTTAGAATCAAGAATCATTAGTGGTCTCCTTAAATTTCAGCGTTAAAAGAAACTTCTACTTCGCCAACAGAGGGAATCACGAAGGCGGCCTTCTGAGCAGCCTTTTCCTTCTGCTGCTGTTCGTACTGCGGCTGCAGGGCACGAGACTTTTCGATCAGGGCCTGGGTCTCAGGCTGATTGGCCAGGTAGAAAGCACCGGCGGCAGTGACGGCAAAGCCAAGAGCCACGACGACACTATAGACGATGCCAGCAAGGTCAATGACCGGAGTCCATTTCTGGTGGGCAATGCCCATAGTCTGGAATGCAGAAGAAATAGCGTGGAACAGGTGCATACCGATGACGAACATGCTAATCACGTAGAAGGCAGCCCAGGCCGGATTACCCAGCATCTGGATAGTGGTGAGCCACATGTCGCGGACGATTTCACCCTTGTCGTTCATATACAGGTAGTGTTCGCCGAACTTGAGCATCATGAGGTGCTGGATGAGGAAGCCGAGAATGAAGAGACCGGACCAGATCATGGTGAAGGTGGCGAAGGTCTTCTTGCCCTTGCGGACGTTGAGTTCGTAGTCGATACCGCCGCGGGCCTTCTTGTTTTCGATCTTCAGCTTGATGGCAAGGAAGATATGGAGGGCGAAGGCAGCCACCAGCACCAGTTCGACGAGGTAAATCATCTTGATGGGGAAGTGGAGCGGATTGAACCCGGTCAGGAACTCGGTGTAGGCGTTGTAGGACGCCTGGGCCGACACCTGGTCAAAGTTCAAGAGCTGGAAGTTGCCACACATGTGGCCGAAGATGAACAGGGCGAGGAACGCGCCTGTGCATCCCATGATCTGCTTCTTACCAATGGAAGAGGTAAGATACTTGATGATCCATTGCATTGAGTTGTGTCTCCTTGAGGGGTTGTTTAAACTTAGAGAACGCAGCAAGCCTTGAGAGAAGGCATTTCGTAAGCGTAGCGTTCGTCTTCCTTGAACCAGAAGTCCAGTTCGCGCTTAGCAGACTCGGGGCTGTCGGAGCTGTGCACCACGTTTTCGGTCATGGAAGGGGCAAAATCGTAGCGGAGGGTACCGGGTTCCGCCTTAGCCGGATTGGTGGCACCGTTGATGGCGCGGACCTTGGCAATGGCATTTTCACCACCCAGGGCGAGCATCACGGACGGGCCCTTGGTCATATAGGCTTCCAGTTCCGGGAAGAACGGCTTTTCCACGTGTTCGGCGTAGAAACCGCGAGCATCGTCGGAGGTCATCTGGTGCATCTTCACGGCGCAGACGGAGAGGCCTGCAGCGATGTAACGGTCGATAATGCGCCCGATAAGGCCGGACTTGACGGCATTGGGCTTAATCATTGCAAATGTCATTTCCATAGTAGGTACCTTTTAGTTTAAGATGTGGGAAATATAGATATAATTCGGATTTCGGAATTCAGATTTCAGAATTATAAACGTCATTGCGGACGTAGCCGAAGTATTTCACTCCGAATTCCGAATTCTGAATTCTGAATTTACTCTTCTGCCTCAATCTTCTTCATCAGGTCTTCGGCCAGTTTTCCGTCACTTTTGATGTTTTCCACCAGCCAATCGACGGATTCCTTCAGTTCGCTCTTGGGGAAGCGCTTCTGGAAGTCTTCCAGGACCTCCAGGGCGCGGTCGTTCTGCTTCAAGTTTTCGTTCAAAACAAAGCCCAGGCTAAACATTGCCTTTTCGGCTTCCGGAGCATTTGGCCAGATCTGCAGGAAAGCCTCAAAAGCCGAAGCCGAGCGCTCATACTTTTGGGCATCAGAGTACGTCTGAGCCAAATTATAAACCGCCGTACGGAAAAGCGTATCCCGATAAGCAAACAAATCTATCACTTTCTGGTAGGCCGCAATTGCAGTATCGAAATTCTGGTTTTGGGCAGCAGAATCTCCCAAAGCCATGAGCCCATCTGCTGTAGTAACCGGAACAAAAATCGCCTTGGATTGGTCATAAAAAAATACATTCGTCTTATTCCAGATTTCCATATTGACGATAATATCTTCGTTCATCATGGCGATACCTTTCAAATTATTTTCGACCAAGATTTCCGCTTCTTCATAAGAACGGCCTTTATATTTCGTTTCCTTATTCAAGAGATATTCGTACTTCTTGAGATTGCTTACAATCTGAGAATCCACGGGTTTCTTCATTTGCAGGTTTCTATCATAAAGAGCTGTTATAAATTCCATACGGGCTCCCCGCACAAGCGCCCTGAATTCCCAAGAAGCATCAATCTTTTCCTGTCTAGCTTTTTCTCCAACGGCATAAGCCTGAGCAAGCATCTTGACTATATTGTAATGGGTGTCCTTATTGTAGGGAATCCCCGGTTCTGCTTCGAAGATTTTTAGCAAGTCGGCCTTTGTATAAACAATCTTTCCATTATCAGAAATCAAGGCCGTTGCCGAATCAAGGCTTGCCACATCTTCGGCATACATATTTCCCAATTGTTTTTCTACACGATCAAACGACTTGGGTTCCGACGGAATGACTGCCTGTACATAGAAACTGTGATAGAGCGAATCAGACATAGACCGAATCACAGTGGATATATATCCAGCCACCTTTTTTTCCAATTCGGGCCATAAGGCAGGCATCAACCCGATTCCATAGGGCAACGCATGATTTTTCTTGATTCGGCCTACATAGCCCATGCTATCCGAAGTTTCTTCTTTTTCACTAATGGTTGCCGCCACGGCCTTAAAAGATTCCAGATCCTTAACATTGGACATAGTCTTTGCTAGCACTACGGAATCCTTCATGGCCACATGATAAACTTCATAACCTGGATCCGTCATAAACTTGTCCTTGTTATCCTCATAGAACTTATGGAGATCTTTGGGAACAGGTTTTTCAACGACAACCGTTCCCAGATCAGACATCATTTCTTTTACCTTTTGCGACATCGCCTGCTTATGTAACTTGATAAAGGACCGCTCCAGTTCTTTGATATCATCTTCTTTAGAAAAACCTGCTTTGGCGGGGTCTTTTTTTTCAGACAAGGTCTGCTGAATATAAGACTTCAGGGAATCCTGATTCTGTGACAGGTAGTATCGTCCAGCAACTTCTTCACGAACAGCCATATACGTCGCCGTACTATCGAATTCACGGCGATGCTCGTCAAAATACTTTTTCAAATCTTCATCGGTATATCCAAATCGGTTCATCAAGTGATACCGTGTATAGACAATTGTAAGCAAGCGATTCCTAACAATCGGTTCATAAACTTTCCATGCGGAGTCATAGGATCTAGATTCGCCAGTCGCCTTAGAAACCTTAGCCAAAGAGAACATGAGATTTTCTGTCGCAAGTTTGTACCTTTCGGAGTTTGACTCACCAGGATTTTGCAGGGTCAAGAAATCCAAATCCTCAGCATAAAGCGTTTCATTGCCTATTCTTGCCACGACGGTATCTTTGCTTCCGACACCATTGCAACTCGTCAGAAAAAAACACAGGGCAAGGAGAACCAGGGAATAAAAAAACTTCATAAACAACCTCTGTCCTGCAAATATAAGAAAAAAACTATTTTTTCATCGTGAAAAAGCCTGAACTGCTACTCCCCGTAGGGACACGAGAAATGCTCATCGCCGCGGTCAACAACGGTGCCGATGCGGTGTATTTTGGAGTGCCCCACTGGAACGCCCGAGGCCGTACCGAAGATTTCAGTTTCGAAGATGTAGCCGAAATGATACGTTACGCTCGTATTCGGGGGGTTCGGACCTTTTTGGCCATGAACGTACTGGTCTTTGAACGAGAACTCCAAGAACTCCCCGATTTTTTGGAAAAGCTCATATCTTTAAAACCCGACGCCTTCATCATCCAGGACATTGGACTAGCAAGGCTAATCCGGGCCATCGCTCCAAGCCAGGAAATTCACGCCAGCACCCAGATGACACTTTCCAGTGCCGAAGCGGTGAACCTGGCGACACAATTGGGATTCAGCCGTGCCGTTCTGGCACGGGAACTATCCCTAAAAGAAATCGCCTCCATAAAATCCGCCACAGATTTGGAACTGGAGGTTTTTATCCACGGGGCTCTGTGCGTAAGCTATTCCGGTCAATGCCTTACCAGCGAAAACTTCGGAGGCCGGAGCGCCAACCGGGGACAGTGCGCCCAGAGTTGCAGGCTCCCCTACCGCATATTCGTAGACGGCAAGGAATACCGGGATACCGACGCCAAATACCTGTTCAGCCCACACGACCTGTGTGCTCTCCCGAAACTGAAAGACCTTGAAGAAATCGGCGTGGATTCCCTCAAGGTTGAAGGTCGCCTTAAAAGTCCTGAATACGTGGCAGCGGTTTCAAGAACCTACCGCAAGGCTCTTGACAGCCAGCCCCTGCAAGACATAGACACCGAGCCCCTGGAAGTGCTCTTCAGCCGCGGGCTTAGGACAGGCTGGCTCGACGGCGACAACCACCAGGAACTTGTAGATGGCACCTTCAGCAACCACCACGGAATGTTCCTCGGAACGGTTATGAAGGTGGGGCGCGGGCAGATTGACATTGAATGCAACGCTGGTCTCCCCCGCCCTGGCGACGGAATACTCTTTGAAGATTCGCAAAGGGATATCAGCATAGGTTCGAGACTCTACGGTATCAAGGTGCAGGGAAAAACGCTTACCCTGACATTCGGCAAGGATTTCGACACCCGCAAAGTCACTGCGGGAATGAAATGTTACCGCAACGACTCTCCCGCCCTGGAACGGGAACTGCGCAAGACCTTTACCGACAGGGAATTCATGAAAAGAATCCCCGTCGACATGATCCTTTCGGGTGACATCGGAGAAAAGCTCCGCCTGGAGCTAAGCGACGGATTTCAGAACAAGGTGATAGCCGAAAGCGAAACCTTTCTGGAGGCTTCTCGGAACAAAGACGTTGACACCGCCAATGGACTTTGCGAACTTGCTCAGAAAGAACTTTCGGCACTTAGTGGAACAGCCTACCGTCTCGGGAAACTCAAAGTCGACATCGAGGGCGGAGCCTTCATTCCGGGAAAACTCCTGCGGACACTCCGCCAGAAGGCCATAGAACAGCTCAACAATGCACGCTGCGAATGGCACGAACTGAACCCAAGCGCCAATGCAGGCCGGACACTTCTCAACAGCGTAAAGTTTGGCACGAAGGTTGCAAGCGAAAGCGTCACGCGACCCTTCATCTCGGTCCTTGTCCGCCGTCCTGAACAAATTGCCGCCCTTGAAGGCCTTGATATAGACAGCATCATCATGGACTTTGACTGGGGCGTCAAATACGACAAGCCCCTAGAACAAATTCGTGAACTCGGTTTCAAGGCAGGCATGGCCACCCTCCGCATCCACAAGCCGGGAGAAAGCCACTACCTCAAGAACATCCTGCGACTTTGCCCCGACTTTGCGCTGGTGCGAAACCTCGGTGCACTGGCCATATTACGCGAAAGCGGCATCCCGCTCGCCGGTGATTACAGCCTGAACGCCGCCAACAGCCTGAGCTACGACTGGTTGCTCTCGCAGGGACTGCAAACGCTTCACCCCTCCTGGGACCTGAACTCCACACAGCTTTTCGACCTGCTTGGCGATATCGACGGGAGCCGTCTGGAACTCACGCTCCACCAGTACATGCCCGCGTTCCATTCCGAATACTGCGCGTTCGCCCGGGCACTCACAACCGGCAGGCGGTTCCCCGAATGCGGCAAGATTTGCACCCAGCACAAGGTGGAAATTCTGGACCACAAGGGAGAGCGGCATTTTCTGCAAAGTGACGCCGAATGCCGAAACACGCTGTTCGTTGGCAAGCCCCAATCGGCGCTGAAACTGTTGCCGGATTTGCAAAAAAACGCCGTAAGCCATTTCCGTCTCGAAATGCTGCAAGAAGACGCCGAAACGGTGCGGCGCAAGGTTTCCATCTACACCCAGGCCATTCGCGGAAGAATTTCCATCGACGAAGCCACCCGTATGGCAGGAGTCGAAGAAAAATACGGTCTATCCGAAGGCCAGCTATTCAATGAAAGTGTCTGGCACGACCGCAAGAAAGCGTAATTTTCTATATTTCGCCTACTTTTTACCCCATCACACAAGGATAAAACATGAAAATCGCCGACAAGACCGTGGTCCAGATGCACTACACCCTCACCTCCGACGAAGGAGCAGTCATTGACTCTTCCGAAGGTCGCGAACCGCTCCAGTACATCCAGGGCGCCCACATGATCGTGGTAGGTCTTGAAAAGGCCATGGTAGGCCACGACGTTGGCGACAAGTTCGACGTGAAGGTCATCCCCGCCGAAGGCTACGGCGAATACGACGAAACCCTCGCCCAAGAGGTCCCGCTGAACGTGTTCCAGGGAGTAGAAAAGGTAGAACCCGGCATGATGTTCTACGCCCAGACGCCCATGGGCCCCATGCCTATTCGGGTCAAGTCCGTTTCAGCAGACAAGGCGGTAATCGACGCCAACCACGAACTGGCGGGCAAGAACTTAAACTTCGCCATCGAAGTTGTTTCTGTACGCGAGGCCACCGAAGAAGAACTGAACCCCAAGGGCCACTGCTGCTGTGGCGGCAAGGGCGAAGGGGACTGCAAGTGCGGCGAAGAAGGCCACGAGTGCGAATGCGGCGGCGAAGGCCACAAGGAAAACTGCGATGGCAAGGGCGGCTGCGGCTGCCCCAACCACGACAAACATCACGGGGTGTGAGGCGATGTGGAATGTGAAGTGTGGAATGAATTATTCTTAACTTATCATTTCACATCACACATTTCACATTAATTTCTTGTCTCCGTCAGTTCTCGCCCCTAGCCCCTAAATCCTAGCCCCTAGATCCTAATCTACACCTGCGATTCCGGGTATTCCGCGCCAAAGGCGTGACCCGAAACAGAAAGTATTGGCGGGAACTGGATACGCTTAGCCAGGGCAATCCCACGGAAACGCCTGTGCCAGGCCCGCATGTCTTGCAGAGCCTCTTCGGGAGTCTTGAACAGGGACTTGAAATACTCCTGGTCCACGCCCAAATCCTTGCAGTAGCTTTCAAAGCCTGCCGCCAGGCGGGCTTCCGTGCTTTCCAGACTGCTCCCCCATTCCACCCATTCGGCAAAGAGCTTGTCGTGATACGGGTACTTGATGGGGTCGCCCTTTCCCTCGTCCACGTTCATGGCGTCGCTGAGTTCCGCGCTGGCAGGCACGTCAATAGAAGCCTGGGGGATAATTTCCTTGTCGCGGTTGATGTAGCGGGCCAAGGCATACACATCTGTTTTCCACAAGTCGCCCAAGGCGCACATGACACCGCAACTGTCCCCGTACAGGGTGCAGTAACCGGCGGTAGCTTCGCTCTTGTTGCCGTTGCAGGTAATGCCCGCTCCAAGCACAGAGGCCACCGTCAACAGTACCGACGCCGAGCGGGTTCTGGCCTGCAGGTTCTCGTGGTTGATGCCTTCCACCTTTATGGGTGTATCGTCCCCTTCGAACTTGCACTGTCCCAAGCTGTTGCAAACGGACTCTACGATAGCAGAAATAGGCGCCACCATATAGGGGCTACCCAGATTTTTCGCTAGGTCCGCCGCCGCATTCCGGGTAGTGGCCGAATTGAAACGGGTGGGCATGTTGATCAGGTAAACGTTCTTCGCACCGATGGCCTCCGCATAGAGGGCAGCCGACACGGCGCTGTCGATACCGCCGCTAGCCCCGATGACCATGCGGGGAATATGGAACTTTTTCAGGTTTTCCCGAATCATGAACACCAGGGCGTCGTGAATAAAGGCGATGCGGTCAGGCTCCACAACGGTATTCTGGGGGAATCCGGAAACAGAACCGTCCTCACCCACCTCTACCAGGCATTCCGACGATTCAAACCGGGGCATGGCAAACACCTGGTTTCCGTTTTTGTCCCAAATGCCGCTGCCGCCGTCCATGGCGTAAATGTTCTTGCCGCTGTTTTCGGTACCTACCAAATCCAGGTAGAAAATCGGCCACTGCAATTTTTGGGCATGGCCCGCACAGGCGTTGCGGACAACCAGGTTCTTGCCTTCCGTAAAGGTGGAAAGTCCAGAAAGAACCTCGAAATCGTAGCCCCATTTTGCAGGTTTTCCGTCGCTAAAAAACACCCCACCGTCGGAAAGCATGTCGCTCCCGCCCAGCAAGATATCAATTCCCTGGGAAAGTTCCGCCACCTTGTCCCTGAAGCCCCCACATTTTTGGAGAAACTCGACCTCGTCCCCTAGGGAACCTAACATAGTCGAACCTTCGATAGCGTTCTGGGGCAAAAGCACCAGGTCGGCACCGGCCGCCTTGCCTCGTTCCACGGCGACCCTTATCGCCTCAAAATTTTCTTCGGGTTTTCCAGCCTGCACAAAAAGCTGAGCCATAAAGACTTTCATATAAGCTCCGATTTTTTTTGCAGAAAATATAGGTTTTTATTCCTTCAGCCCGCGGTAGTAGGCCTCCAGCTTGGCACGGCAGGCCTCGAAGCACTCCTTGAGGGAGGGGTCGAACTGGGAGCCCATTCCTTCCACGACAATGGAATAGGCCTTGTCGAAGGACATAGCCTCCTTGTAGCAACGCTGGCTCACCAGGGCGTCGTACACGTCGGCCACCGCCATAATGCGGGCCTCGTAAGGAATGTCCTCCCCTTTCAGCTTGTTCGGGTAACCTCCCCCGTCGTAACGCTCGTGATGATACCTAGTCACATTGCACACAATCTTCACGAATTCGGGAGTCTCCACCGAAGTCAGCAGGTTTTCCACAATCATGGCGCCCTTCTCGGAGTGGCTCTTCATCTCTTCGTATTCCTCCGGAGTAAAACGGCCGGGTTTCCGCAAGATACGGTCATCCACGGCAATCTTGCCGATATCGTGCATGGGAGCCGCCGTAATCAAGGTGTCGTAGAAGAAATCCGGAAGACTGCGGCTATCCTTGTTACGCAGGTAATCCACAAGAATCGAGACCACGTTGCTGGAACGCTTGATATGGCTTCCCGTATTGCTGTCGCGGTTTTCTACCATGTGGGCCATGCCAATAAGCATCTGTTCCTGAAGGGTGCGAATCTGGGAATCATTGTCCTTGAGCATCTGCTCCAGGCGCACATTGTCGGCACCCAGCATATTGATGTAGTTGTGGATGGCGGTCTCGTCTTCTATCTTGAACATGTACACCTTTTCTCGCCTAGAAAGAGGGAGTTCGGCGTACCTGATTTTGTAGAACTTGTCCGCCTTCTTGAACTTTTTCTCAGTGACAAATATGCCCTTCGACATTTCCTTAATCCAGACAATAAGCAGCCGGTTCAACCTGGAATTATTGGGAAACCTGTAATCGATCCTGCATTTTTTCAGGTTCGGGAATGTCTCGAAAGCAACCTCGTTGCAGCCCAGGTAATTGTATTTCGAAGTAACCAAAACAAAACTGTCCGTATTCCTGCCTTCTAGCACCTGGGAAATAAACTGTTCCACGTCGTAACGCTTGACCCGGTAACAAATGTAGAGCAGCGCGAACTGGGCGAACACGTAAACCGCAGGCATAATCAGGGTGTCATATTCAAAGAACCGTGACGTGAAAAACGACAAAATGGAAACGATTTCGATCAGCGAAAGGGCGATAAGGCTATTAAATGACACGTTCTTCTTTTTCATGAAGGCATAGACAATCAGTGTCACATTGCAGACCACATAGCCAACCATGAGACAGTTGAAAATAGTGTGTCCAATCCCGTACACGGCGGTATAGTTACCGGCACCCTCAATCTGGATATATTCGATAGACTTGTAGTAAAAATCGTTGAAACCTACCGTCAACGACATGCCGAAAATGACAAACACCACCAGCATGAACAGGTCGTGAGCCAAGGCGGGTATGCGAATCTTGCAAACGGACAGGCTCGCATCGAAGGTGAAAAGCGGCAAAAAGATGGTCCCCGCGTATATCACCTTGTTCGCAAGGACCGCCTCGTCCCGGCCAGAGGACAGGGCCAGCATCAGGTGGCCCAAACACGAAATGAATACGGAAAAAAACAGCAGGGAGTAATGCCCATTCTGCTTGGAATTAACACGATACTGGAGTATCATGTTAATCGCTGCGATAACGCAGAGAGTTGCAAAATAAGCAACGAGCATTGCCAAACACCCCTATCCGTTCAAGCTTCCAACATTAAATATATATTGAATTTTTCGGTTTGAACAAATTATTTTGGAATTATTCGCATATAATCTGTTTTTATTGCTACGGAATTATCATATTGCTTTAATGAATAGGGAGGGCACAAGCCCTCCCTAAGCCCCTCCCGACACGCTCAAATACGCTTTTCTCGACAGAAATGTTGGCTTGCGTATTTTCGCGTGGGCACCTTCGGTGCAAAAAAAACATCCCGTCCTCAAAAGGGCGGGATGCTTAATTTATCTAAAACGAACGAGTTAATCTGTTCGACTAGCCTTCAGCCGGGGCTTCCGGAGCAGCTTCAGCAGCAGGTGCATCAGCGGCCGGAGCTTCTGCAGCGGGCTTCGGAGGGAGCAGAGCCTTCATAGAAAGCTTCACCTTGCCCTTCGGGTCAACACCGAGGCAGAGCACTTCGACTTCGTCACCGACGTGAACAACGTCTTCGACCTTCTCGACGCGGTGGTCGGCAAGTTCGGAGATGTGCACGAGGCCGTCGCGACCAGGCAAGATTTCGACGAACGCGCCAAACGGCTGGATCGTCTTGACCTTGCCCTTGTACTTGCGGCCCGGTTCGGGTTCGGCAGTGAGTTCTTCGATCATGCGGCGGCAGACTGCAGCGGCCTTGCCACTCGGAGCGGCAATGTCGATGTTGCCATCGT
>DGRZ01000086.1:11132-11561 GCA_002391195.1 Fibrobacter sp. UBA4375
AACCCGTCTGAGACTGCATGCCCTTAATCACGGAGCCACCGGAACCGATGACGTCGCGAATCTTGTTGGTGGGGATGCGCATCTTGATCATGGTCGGAGCCTTCTCGGAGACGTGCGGACGCGGAGCGGCGAGGCCCAGCTCAGCCATCTTGCCGAGGATGTGCAGACGGCCTTGGCGTGCCTGTTCCAGGGCTTCGCGCATGAGTTCCGGAGTAATGCCGCGGATCTTGATATCCATCTGGAAGGCTGTGATACCTTCGGCAGTACCCGTCACCTTGAAGTCCATATCGCCGAGGTGGTCTTCCGTACCGGTGATGTCGGTCAAAATCTTGATCTTGCCGCCTTCCTTCACGGAACCCTTTTCGGAGATGAGGCCCATGGCGACACCTGCGACCGGAGCCTTAATAGGAACGCCAGCGTCCATCAAGC
>DGRZ01000014.1 GCA_002391195.1 Fibrobacter sp. UBA4375
AGATGCGCCCCGACCGTATCAAGGTGTTCCCGGGCATCTCGCTGATTGCAACCGTGGGTCATGGCATGACGAACAAGATCGGTGTGGCTGCAAAGCTCTTCACCGCTCTCGCCGACAACAAGGTGAACGTCCGTATTATCGATCAGGGTTCTTCGCAGATCAACATCATCACCGGTGTTGACGAAGCCGACACCGAGAAGGCCATCAAGGCTATCTACGGCGCATTTGTGAAGTGACGCCAAAGGCGTCATCCTGAGCGGAGGCGCATAGCGCCGAAGTCGAAGGATCCAGACCCGCATTAAACCGCCCCCGACTTCACGGCCGGGGGTGTTTTTTATATATATTACATTCAGAGGTACAATTATGTCTCGTTGTCGTTTTTGCGGATCATCCAGTCACGGGAGCGGTTGCTCCTACAGTCCCACCGGCAGGCATGTCCATAACGCCGACTCATCCCGTTGCGTCTACTGCGGTTCGTCCAGCTACGGTTCGGGTTGCAGCTATAGCCCCACCGGCAAGCACAAGCACGGCCACGATGACGACAGTTGCGTCTATTGTGGCTCTTCCAGCTACGGTTCAGGCTGTTCATACAGCCCCAACGGCAACCACGAACATTAGGGCCAGCACATTGCAAAGCGTACTGCGATAAAGCCCTATTGGGAAACGACCCGGAATCATCCGGGCCGTTTGCTTTTAGAGAGGAACTTTTTGAAGCGACGGTTCTATCGCGGAACCTAGTGCGTCACGACAATCCGTCGAGTGGCATCGCCCTGAACCTTCAGGAAGTAGCTTCCGCCGGCAACCGCTTCCAGGGATACCGTTTCGCCCCTGGAGGCGCGGCCCGCCATCACCTTCTTGCCCTTCAGGTCAAAGACTCCGTAAGCCAGGTTGTCGCCTTCCACAACCGTGAAGCTCAGGTTCTTGTCGCCCATGGCGATCTTCGAGACCTTCGCGAATGCAGGCGCCTGCTTCCCTGCGGCTTCGAAGCTTGCCGGAGCGGCAGACTTCTGGAGGGCCACCACCGGTTCCTGCTTGCCGTAGGTCCCGGTCGCGAGCTTGTACAAAAAGTCGAAAGCCTTGTCCTGCACGCTGTCGGCAAACACGATCTCGCTGCCGTCTTCTGCGGTACGGGTGCTGTTGTAGAACTCGTGCTTGAGACCGTAACCCACCGGGTTGTAGAATTCGTGGGCCACGCCCCTTGCCGTCAGGGCAGAATCAATGGCGTAGCTTCCATAAATGGTGGGGGTCTCGATTTGGAACTTGAAGGCCTTTGCAAAGGCGCTGTACTTTTCGGGCACCGCTTCGGCAACCATCTTGTCCGGCTTGGATATGGCGTGTCCCACGTTGTAGGGCATCACGTAGTCGGAATCGCCGTGGGCGAGGAACACCGGGACATCGCTGTTCTTCACGAGATCAATATTGTGGATGCCTCCCCAGAGGGCCACCACGCCGTCGGCGGTACCCCTATAGTCCCTTGCACCATACTGATTCAGTTTGCCCCAGGGGACAATTTCCTTCTTGTTGTCTTTCACAACAAACTGCGACGTGGAATCGATGTAAGAGGGGAAATCCCTTTTGCTCAGGGCATAGATGTTTTCAAGAGCCATCATGGCGCCTGCGCTGTTGCCCAGCACGTAAATCTTGCTGGGGTTGATTCTCAGTGCCTTTGCGTTCAGTCTCAGGTAACGGATGGCCGCATGCAGGTCCTGCACGCTCCTATAGACCGTGCGGGCGAAACTCGCGCTGTCGATGCGGAAAGGATTGCCGCTGCCCGTCATGACCACGCCCTTGCGGTATTCCAGGGACGCCGTCACGAAACCGCGGGCGGCCAGGGAATCCGCGTAGGCGACGGATTTCTGGTCAAAGTCGTCCTTGGCCGAGGCCACGAAAGCCCCGCCGTGGCAAATCACCACCGCCGCCCTGTCTGTACCGTTGTCGTTCACAGGTTCGTAGATATCCATCACGACCGGCTCCATCACCACCTGTTCCGATTCGTGGAGGTGCAGCATGTTCTTTTCCATCTTGAAAGACACCATCAATTCGGAGAGGATATTGTAGTTGCTCTTGTCCATGGTCGGAACATCGTAGGCGACGGTCACGGTCCTTGCGTCGCTGACATCGAAAAGGCGGTCTTTGTAACGCACGCCGTCGGCGGCAAAGACGCTGGTCATCCCCATGATCGCTGCTATCATAATCTGTGTTTTCATGATGTTATCCTCTCTTTTTAATTCTTTGATACCCCTAATATATTTTCAAAAACCCATAATGTCTAATATATAATTTCTTTGTTTTTTATCAAAAAATTTGATTAAATGGTTAAAAAACTGGAAATTTGGCTATTTTGCTAATGCAATCGCTGTCCCGGCATATGTCATGCCGGGCTCTTTGTCACACTAGACTTGACAGGTCTTTTTAGAATAATGACATTTGTATATGAAAAAAGGAGAACTTTATGGAAATGAAATTCTGCCAGAGCTGCGGGATGCCGCTCACATCGGAAGTCTTGGGAACCAACGCCGACGGTAGCAAGAACGAAGAATACTGCGTCTATTGTTACAAAGACGGAGCGTTCACCAGTAACTGCACCATGGACGAGATGATAGAATTCTGTTCCAAGTTCGTGGACGAATTCAACAAGAACACAGGCAAGAGCCTGACCCGCGAAGAGTACAAGGCGGAACTTAGCAAGTACTTCCCGATGCTCAAACGATGGAAATCAAACAACATTTAAACGCCATGCGTTTCGCCCTGTTTTTCGCTCTTCTTCTCGCAGCTCTTTCTTCCATGGCCTGCAGTCAGTCTTTCACCGACTCCAGGGATGGCAAGTCGTATGACGTCGTACAAATCGGTTCGCAGACCTGGATGGCCGAAAATCTGGACTATGAAACCGACGGTAGCGCCTGCCCTGAGGGAGACTCCCGCAATTGCGAGAAATATGGACGGCTCTACACTTGGGAAGCTGCGCAAAACATTTGCCCCGAAGGTTGGCTGCTTCCCGACAGCTTGGACCTTGCAAAGCTTGTGGAACAGGCTGGTGGTGAGTCTCAGGCTGGTGATGCCCTCAAGTCTACGGACGGATGGTTCAAGAAGGGGAACGGCTCCGACGCGTTCGGCTTCAAGGCGCTCCCTGCCGGCTATCGCGGCGCCGTTTATGAAGGCGAGGTCGGCGCTTACGACGGTATCGGCGGTTACGCCTATTTCTGGAGCGCCACCGAAACCTTGGACGGACTTGCCTACTACCTGTTTCTGGATTTCTCCAGCAAGGCTGCCGGCCTGAACGCTTTTGGCAAAGGGGATTCCCGCTCAGTCCGGTGCATCCAAAAACTGTAAAGGACTATATTTACCCTACCATGATTCACTCCTTTCTTGCACGGCTTTTTTCTTACGTTCTTTTCGGGGCGTTGCTCCTGTTGAACTGGAAACGCTCCACGGTCCGTGCAAACTATGACGTGGCCTGCAAGTGGAACCCGTCTGCGATAAAGGAAGACTTTCCGCTTTTTTACGAGAGATTGCTGTGGAACTTGTCGCGCCATGCCGCTGAACTGTTGTTCTGCTTTCCCCTGTTCAAGAGGCTTCCTCGTGAGTTGCTCGCTTACCCGTACAGCCTTGGCGGTATCCGTTTCGAAATCGCTCCCGATTCCGAAACCGTACTTCAAGAAATGCGCAAGGGCGGCATTTTCCTGACGGCCCATTACGGAAACTACGAGGCCATGGGCCCTTGGCTTTGCAGCCTCGGTATTCCTCTTGCGGCAAGTTATATTCCCGTGAAACCCGGCTGGCTTAACAATATTCTAGAAAACCGTATTCGTGCCGTAGGCGGCAAGACCTATTCCGTGAACGCCAAGTCCCCCAGGGAATTTTTGCGCCTGCTGCAAGAAGGCCGGCTTTTCTGCCTGCTGGCCGACCAGGACAGTCGCATTCCCAGCGCCCAGTCCGGCACATTTTTAGGAGCTCCGGCCCACATGAATCCCCTGCCGGATTTTCTGCTGAAACATCGCCCTGAAACACCGCTTTATATCTGCTGGATTGAAGAACCTGACTTAAGGACAAAACGCTTTCATGCCGAAAAGCTTCGGGTAGGGGAGGGGGAGACCGTCATCGAGGCCTTCAACCGCTGGCTGGAATCCCGCGTTGCAAAAGAGCCTGCCCTGTGGTACAGCTTTACCCACCGCCGATTCTATAGCACAACGCCAGAAATTTACAGTTGCGCAGCCCCGCCGCCGTCCCATCTTTCTAATTTATGAGAAAATGTTGAAACAGTCTCTTAACTTGTCCTCCCATGGTTGTCTATATCAAATCCCACATCTCAAGCGGATCCTCGCCTGCGCGAGGATGACATCTTGAAACAATCACTTCGCACCCCACATTCCACACTTCACATCTCCCAAGATCCCAACCACTAACCCCTAGATCCTAGCCCCCCTATCCCATGAACAAAGCCGCCATCATCGTTGCCGTATCCATGCTCCTGAGCCGCGTCCTCGGGATTTTCCGTGAGATGCTCCTGGCCCATGCGGCGGGCGTGTCCTTAGAGAAGAACGCCCTGGACCTGGCTTTCATGGTTCCGGACATTTTGAACCATGTGGTAAGTACGGGATTCCTGTCCATTATCTTCATTCCGATTTTTACGGGCTACAAGGTGGCAGGCGACGAGAGGGGAGGCTGGAAATTTTTCAGCAACGTGCTGAACACCTTCGGCATTGCCCTCTTGATTCTCGTAGTTCCCGCCTTCATCTGGATGAAGGAACTTTTGCAGTTATTGACCGTCGATGGCGCTACGCCGGAACTTATCGAGCGCGCCACCTACTACGGCCGTATCATCTTGCCGGGTCAGATTTTCATTTTCGTAGGGAGTATCCTGGTGGCGGTACAGCATACCCGCAAGCAGTTCCTGGTGCCCTCTCTTACGGGATTAATTTATAACGTGGCCATTGTGGGCGGAGGTGCTGTAGGAATTGCGCTCAGTAAGTACACTGGCACGGATTTCGGTCTAGAAGGTTTCGCCTGGGGCGTGCCGGTGGGCGCCTTTATCGGCTTTTTTGCACTGCAAATATTCGGCGCCCGGATTGGCGGCGTGCGCTACGAATTTATCGTCCAGCCGACTCACCCGGACATTGTACGCTATTTCAAGATGATGCTCCCCATGTCCCTTGGCGTAGGTTCCATGTTCGGCCTGGAATTTATCATCCGTAGCTTCGGCGCGAATTTCGGACCCGAAGGTATTTCCAGCCTGAACTACGCCTACCGTGTCATGTACACGCTGGTGGCGGTGTTCGGCTTCTCTGTTTCCGTCACTAGTTATCCCGACATGGCCCGCCTTGTAAAGGAGGGCGACATCGCGAGCCTGAACCGGAAAATCTGGAAAAGCCTTTCCCGCATGTTTTGCATCTTGATCCCGGCGGTGGTCGCCGTGTGGGCCCTCAGTTTCCCTGCGGTGCGTATCCTCTTTGAACGTGGCGCCTTCCATCGCGAAACGACCGAAGCCATTGCCGAAATCCTCCGCTGGTACTTGCCCGTGAGCCTCGGGCTTTGCCTCCAGGCGGTACTGGTCCGCAGTTTTTATGCCTGCGAGCGCATGTGGGTGCCCACGCTCCTCAACACGGGCATCTTTGCCGCTACCATTCCCGCCTACATCGTGCTGGGCGCTCCCGAGTTAGGGCTTGGCATCAGGAGCGTTCCCATTATCGGCGCGACAGGCGCTATACTCCAGGTGCTCGCCATGATCTTGATGTGGGCAAAAAAGAACGGCACCGACGGCATGGGGGCGGCCCTCATGAATATGCTTCGGGCGTTGTTTACCTTCGCTATCATGATTGGGGTTGCGGTTGGTTTGGACCATGTTTCCGGCAGTTTTGTCCGTAGCGCAAACCTTATCGTTCTCGTGGCCTACAGCTGTGCTGCAGGAATCTTGCTGTTCGTGCTCACGCTCATTATCCAGCGCTATCTCGGCAGCAAGGACGCCAAGGATATTCTGAACGAGCTGCTGGGGAAGATCCTCCGCAAGCTCCATCTTGCTTAAGTCAGGCAATACAAAAAAGCCCGGGGATTTGGTCCCAGGCTTGTCTGCTAAGTTTGTCTATTAAATTCAGGTAATTAGAAGTTCTGGTAATTGGGTGCGTCTGCAAGTCTTGGGCTGGTGTTGATTGTAGAGACGTACTTGTCCACCAGGTATTGCGGGCATTCCACTTCTTCCCAATAGAAGTTGGGGTTGTCTGCCGCCATGAACCAGTCGGCAAACCAGTTGCAACCCTGGAGTAGGTTGGGTATGCTAGAGAAAGCGCGGGAACAATAGCCTTTGACGCAGGATTGGTAAGCTTCAAGGGAGGCGTCGGTGCCGATTTCTCTCTGGCAGTTGGTTAGGAATCCACCATACCCTTCGATGCCATTGCGCATATCAAATCCGGTTTGTCGTGACAGGGCGTCAAAAGCTCCTACTCCACCACCAGGTACCATCAGGTCGAACTGGGTGGTACCGCCATCCACGTCATGTCCGATATTGGAGGCCATGGCGATAATGTGTTTCCCGGCCAAGGCTTGGTGTGTTTCCTTAGGCTTGTTGTAATCGCCTTCATTATGGAAATGGCCGTCGTACTGAAAGTGGTAGCATTTCCCGCAACCTTGGGTAGGTGGCCCGGCGACAAAGGCGTATGCCAGGGTGTCGTTTACGGCTACGGGAATCATGTCAGTACAGGCAAAGGCGAAGCCACCGTTGTCACAGGCGCTGACGGTTCCCTTGAGCCATGTTCCGTCTTCGCTCTTGGTGAAAGCGGGAATTTCTTCGTCTTGAATGCTGCAGTTTCTGGCGATTTGGTACGGATTGGCGTTTGCGTCCACTTTTTCCGACCAGGCGCAGTGGGGCTTGCAGGCGTCCCAGTAACGGGAGTTCCATCCGTTCCCGCTGCCGTGAGAAACGAGCAAATTGTTGTAAGAGGCTACAGGGTAACCTGTCGGGTCGGCGACACCACCTTGAACTTTTCCAAAAGAACTGCTGGATTCCTCGGTAGAGGAACTTGTGTTAGTTTCGTTGTTATTTGTACCATGGCTTTCACTGCTGCTTGAGTTGTTGTCGTTGTTGTTTCCTTCAGAAGAAGGGGCGCTCTGGGTAGAAGCGGCGCTCTGCACATCTTCCTTGGCCTGCTCCACTTTCTCGGGAGTGAGTTCGGTCAAGGCGCTTAGGTCAATATTTTCGACAGTAGTCCCGTCGTTCAGGGTCATGGTTCCTGTAGCGCTGTCAAAGGTCCCAATTTCGTTTCCCTTGGTGTCGGTGACCTTGCCGTCAATGTAAATGAGGTAGTTCTGATTAAGGATGTTCTGATCGCTGGGCAGCCAGTAACAGTTGTTGGTCACCACGAATTCGGCGATTTCTTGGTTTTCGGCACAAGAGTCAACGCAGGTCGTGACGGGCGAGGGGGAGTCGCTGCTGCACCCTCCCAAGAGTGCAAGACCAGAAATTAAAATGAGTCCGCTCAAAAAAGCAGTACGCATAAATCACTTCCTTTAGGTTTCCCCATCCCTGACAACAAGATAGTTATGTAGGTGATTGTTTTGAATACCAGGGAATGAAAAAAGATTTTTATGCGAGTCTAAATGTAAACTTTGTAAAATTTTCACTTTGTAAAAATCTTTTTACAAATTTTTCGTATTCAATTCACATTTGCTGCCTTTTTTACAACCATCAGTTTAATATATGTTGATAAGTTGTTGGATTCGGGCAGGGACAATGCAAAATGTGCCTTTTTCTTATTAAATTCGCCATTTTTTGCTTACTACCCCTTTGTGAATAATATTGACGCCCATTACGGTAAGGACCGTGGGGCTCGAACCCCAAAATTCCCCGTTTTTGCAAAAAATCAAAGAAAAATGCTTGCAATTATTTCTTGATTTACTAAATTTGTGGCTCAATTTCGGCGAGTACCGCTTCCTATGCTCTCCGAAGTAACGGAAGTCCTTGAGGCTTCTTGACTTGAAGCGATAAACCTTCTGCTGAAGAAGAGGAATAAAATGGCAAAAGAACATTTTGATAGAAGCAAGCCGCACTGCAACATCGGCACCATCGGCCACGTTGACCACGGCAAGACCACCCTGACCGCCGCAATCTGCACGACCCTCGCAGCCCGCGGTCTGGCCGCCGCCAAGCGTTTCGACGAAATCGACAACGCTCCCGAAGAGAAGGCCCGCGGCATCACGATCAACACCTCCCACGT
>DGRZ01000054.1 GCA_002391195.1 Fibrobacter sp. UBA4375
GGCGCTCACTGCGGATACGGGCCTTATAGGCGGCTTTTTCGCGAATTTCGGCATCAAGATTGCGTTCACGCGCATCGGCATTACGGTGGCACTCGTGTTTATCGGCATTCCGTTCGTGGTGCGCGCGGTGCAGCCGGTGTTGGAAAAGTTGGACCCCGCCTACGAAGAGGCTGCAGGGGTGCTGGGCGCAAGTCGCACGCGGATTTTCTGGAAGGTAATATTGCCGGAACTGATTCCCACCATCTTTACGGGTTTCGGGCTCGCTTTCGGGCGCTGCCTCGGCGAATATGGTAGCGTCGTGTTTATCGCTGGCAACATGCCCTTCGAAACCGAAATCGCGCCACTCATCATCATGTCGGAACTTCAGGAATACGACTATTCCAGCGCGACCACAATCGCCCTCGTGATGCTGGTGGCGTCGTTCATCACACTGTTCCTGGTGAACGTGGTGCAGAACAGGAACGCCAAGATTCTCAAGGGAGGTAGCTAATGAGTGCAGTTACGCAGAGCGGGCTACATCGCGATACGAAGGGTTCTAAGCTGGTCAGGTATTCGCTGATTGGCATAAGCCTTCTTTTCGTATTCCTGATGCTTATTCTCCCGCTGATTACGGTTATTACCGAGGCCTTTAAGCAGGGCTTTGCGGTGTACAGCAAGGCGGTTGCCGACGATTACACCATCAAGGCGATACTCCTTACGCTAGAGGCTTCGTTCTTTGCAGTCGCCATCAATACGGTATTTGGGCTGTGTGCCGCATGGAGCCTCACGAAGTTCAAGTTCAAGGGAAAAAAGATTCTCGCGACGCTCATTGACTTGCCGGTGACGGTTTCGCCGATTATTGCGGGTCTCATTTTCTTGCTCACGTTTGGCCGTCAGAGCCCGATTTTCCCGCTGTTGCAGGATGCCGATATCAAGATTGTCTTTGCGGTGCCGGGAATTGTGCTTGCAACGATTTTCGTGACTTTCCCGTTCATTTCGCGCGAACTGATTCCGGTGCTGGAATCGCAGGGAACCGACGAGGAAGAGGCCGCGGCGCTGATGGGCGCGAAGGGCTTCACGATTTTCAGGCGCATCACCTTCCCGCATATCAAGTGGGCGTTCCTTTACGGCGTCGTGCTTTGTGCGGCGCGCGCCATGGGCGAATTCGGTGCGGTGTCTGTCATTTCGGGCCACCTGCGCGGAAAGACGAACACGCTCCCGCTCCATGTGGAAATCCTTTTTAACGAGTTCCAGTACGTGCCTGCGTTTGCGGTGGCGTCGATACTGGTGATGCTTGCCATTCTCATTCTGGTTGCAAGAAGCGTCATTGAACATAAGGGAAGAAAGAAATAGCCTTGAAAAATAGATCCCCGTGATTCTATCGGGGCTTTGCCCCTCCAGAATGACAGCGGGGATGACGATTATGAAATAGGAGATTTTATGTACGTCGAACTCAAACATATCAACAAGCATTTCGGAAATTTCAAGGCCTCTGACGATGTAACGGTCGGCATCGAGAAAGGCAAGCTTATCGGCCTTCTGGGCCCGAGTGGTTCGGGCAAGACGACGATTCTCCGCATGATTGCGGGGCTCGAAAACCCGGACAGCGGCGAAATCATCATCGACGGGAAGGTCATCAACAATGTGCCCGCAAGCAAGCGCGGTATCGGGTTCGTGTTCCAGAGTTACGCCCTGTTCCGCTACATGACGGTCTTTGATAACGTGGCCTTCGGTTTGAAGATTGCGAAGAAGCCCGCAAATGAAATCAAGGAACGTGTCCACGAACTCTTGGAACTGGTGGGCCTTTCCGGGCTCGAGAAACGTTACCCGAGCGAACTTTCGGGCGGACAGCGCCAGCGCGTGGCCTTTGCCCGTGCCCTCGCTCCGAACCCGCAGCTTTTGCTCCTTGATGAACCTTTTGCCGCAATTGACGCGAAGGTGCGTCAGGAACTGCGCAGTTGGCTCAAGGGCATGATCCAGAAACTCGGCGTTACGAGCATCTTTGTGACCCACGACCAGGACGAAGCCATTGAGGTGGCCGACGAAATCATCATCACTAACCGGGGCCGCATCGAGCAGGTGGGCTCGCCCTACGAGGTTTACAGCAACCCGAAAACCGCCTTTACGGCATCGTTCTTCGGCCAGCCCAGCATTTTTAAGGACTATAGTAATTTCCGCCGTTTCGACATCCTTGAAAATGCGGAAAACGCGATTGTGCGCCCGGAATTCGTGAAGGTCACCAAGAAAAACGAAGTGCAGAAATACAAGAGTTCCGCTGAAGAAGGCGTTGTGGAAGAAGTGGATTTCCGCGGCTACGGTATCGAACTGCGCGTCCGCGTGAACGGGGTCTTGCTTACGGCCCGCCGGTCTTTCGACCAGCCGAGAATCGATGTAGGCGAAGCCGTGGACGTGTTTATCTACCGCATGTTCGTGACCCAGGGCGACACCGCGACCCTGCTCGAAAACAAGTCGCTGCGTGAGCCGGTGGTGGTGATTTAACAAACGGATGCGGTTTCGCTATAGAAAAAACTGATAATTCCGCATAAAAATTAAATATTGGACGGGGGTGAAATCCCGTTCTATATTTGGCTGCGGACGGAAATTGTACGGAGACATTCTGAATGGATTTCAATACTGCTTTATTGCACCAGAATTTCGGTAGCGACCGATGTAGCGGTTCTACGCTTGCGCCCATTTACCAGGTGAGCGCCTTTTCGCAGGATTCCGCCGAAAAGCTCGAAGCCGTATTCAACAACAAGGCTCCGGGATTTGCATATACGCGCATCGCGAACCCCACGAACGATTCTTTTGAACGCCGAATTGCATCACTTGAGAAGGGTATCGGCGCGGTGGCCTGCTCTTCGGGCATGGCGGCGGTGACTATCTCGCTTTTGAACATTTTGCACGCGGGCGACGAAGTGATTGCGAGTGCCGGGCTCTTTGGCGGCACTATCGACCTGTTCCACGACCTGGAGGCGTTCGGCATCACGACGCGGTTCGTTACCGAAGTGACCGCCGAAAGTGTCCGCGAACAGCTGAACGAAAAGACAAAGGCGGTATTTACCGAACTTATCGGAAACCCGAAACTGAATGTCGTTGACCTGAAGGCCGTCGCGGATGCTGCCCACGAGGGCGGCGTCCCGTTCATTGTCGATAGCACGACGGCGACTCCGTATCTTGTGCATCCCTTCGATTTCGGCGCGGATATCGTGGTGCATTCGTCTTCGAAGTACATTAACGGGAGCGGTTCTGCGATTAGCGGCCTCATTGTCGATAGCGGGAACTTCCCTTGGGATTACGCCCGCTACAAGGGCCTCGAAGAATACAGGCGTTTCGGCAAGTTTGCCTACATTGCGAAACTGCGTAATGGAATCTGGCGTAACGTGGGCTGCTGCGTTGCCCCGGCGACCTCTTTCCTGAATTCGCTCGGGCTTGAAACACTCGGACTCCGCATGAATCGCCTTTGCAGCAATGCGCTGCAACTCTCGGAATTTTTGCAGGGTTTTGATGGCGTTTCTGTCAACTATCCGGCCCTCAAAAGCAGCCCCTATTACGACCTGGTGCAGAAGCAACTTGGTGGCAGGGGAGGCGCAATCCTCACGATTGATGCGGGCACGAAGGAACGAGCGTTCAAGCTGATTAACGGGCTCAAGTATGCGACCATCGCCACCAATATCGGCGATATCCGCACGTTGGTGATACACCCGGAAAGCACCATCTTTACGCACAGTTCCAAGGAACAGAAGGAACATGCGGGAGTTTTCGAAGGGACTATCCGCGTGAGCATCGGGATTGAAGACATCGAGGATTTGAAAGAAGATTTCGAACAAGCGATTAAGAAGATTTAAACGGAGATGCCCGCCTTCGCGGGCATGACAATAACGGAGACACAAAAATATGGCAACGGATTATGCAACTCTTAAAAAGGGCGGTTGGATGCGCCAGAAGCAGAAGAACAACTTCTCGCTGCGCGTGCGCGTGGTGGGCGGCAATTTGACTGCAACACAGCTCGCTAAAATCGCAGAAGTCGCCGACAAGTATGGCGAAGGCTACGCCCATTTGACCTCTAGGCAGAGCGTCGAAATCCCGTTCATCAAGCTGGAAAACGTAGAAGACGTGAAGGCGGCCTTGGCCGAAGGCGGCGTGGAACCGGGCGTTTGTGGACCGCGTGTGCGCACCATCACGGCATGCCAGGGCGAAGCGGTTTGCCCTAGCGGATGCATTGACACCTACGCGCTTGCCAAGGAACTCGACGACCGTTACTTTGCTCGCGAACTCCCGCACAAGTTCAAGTTCGGCGTGACCGGTTGCCAGAACAACTGCCTCAAGGCCGAAGAAAACGACGTGGGCATCAAGGGTGCCATCAAGGTCAAGTGGCTTGAAGACAAGTGCATCGGCTGCGGGCTCTGTGCAAAGACTTGCCGCAAGGGTGCCATCAAGGTCGAAAACAAGAAGGTTATCTTCGACGAATCGCAGTGCAACTTCTGCGGACGCTGCTACAAGTCTTGCCCCACGGACGCCTGGGAAGATACCCACGGCTATATCGTCTCCTTTGGCGGGCTTTTCGGCAACAACATCAACAAGGGCGAAACGATTATCCCCTTCATCGAAGACAAGCAAAAGCTGCTGGACATCTGCGATGCGGCCATCACGTTCTTTGCCGAGAACGCGAACCCTGGCGAACGCTTCAAGTACACTATCGACCGCATCGGTCGCGACGTCTTTGCGAAGAAAATTACGGAGGTTTACAATGGCTGAGGAATTCAAAATTGACGATACCATCGACATTACCGATGTCGTGTGCCCTACAACTTTCGTGAAGGCGAAGGTTGCCCTTGAAGAGCTGGAAGAAGGTCAAATCCTTTCTATCCGCCTGAACGACGGCGAACCGGTGCAGAACGTGCCGCGCAGCATCAAGGAAGAGGGACACGAAATCTTGAAACTCGACGACAACCAGGACGGCACCTTCACGCTCATCGTGAAGAAGGTCGGAGATTAACCAAGGAGATCCCCGCCTTCGCGGGGATGACAAAGGAAAAGTTTATTAAGGAGTATAAAATGTTTATTACTGTTGCAGGAAACAAGAAAGAATACAAGGACGGCCTCACCGTCGCAGAACTGATTGAAGCCGAGAAGATTGACAACCCGCTTTACGTGACGGTTTCGGTAAACGAGGAATTTGTGGAAGGCGGAACGTTTGACAAGGCCGTGCTCAAGGACGGCGACAGCGTTGAGTTCCTCTACTTCATGGGAGGCGGCTGCTAATGGCATTTACTAACGAACAGCTGGAGCGCTATTCCCGCCACATCATCTTGAAAGAGGTGGGCGCGAAGGGCCAAAAGAAGCTCCTGAATGCGAAAGTTCTCGTGATTGGTGCGGGTGGCCTCGGAGCCCCTGTAGCCATGTACCTTGCCGCCGCGGGCGTGGGCACCATCGGTATTGCCGATGCCGACGTAGTGGACCTTTCCAATCTGCAGCGCCAGATTATCCACGCTACAGCCGATGTAGGCAAGCCCAAGGTGCAGTCTGCGAAAGAGACGATGGAAGCGATGAACCCCGACGTGAAGGTCATTACCTACCACACCTTCGTCACCAGCGACAACATCCTCGACCTCATCAAGGATTACGATTTTATCGTCGACGGCACGGACAATTTCCCGGCGAAGTTCCTCATCAACGATGCTTGCGTGATGGCGAAGAAACCTTTCTCCCATGCGGGAATCATCCGCTTCCAGGGACAGCTCATGACGTACGTTCCGGGCCAGGGTCCCTGCTACCGCTGCGTGTTTAAGGAGCCGCCTCCGAAAGATGCCGTGCCGACCTGCAAGCAGGCGGGCGTGATTGGCGCTATGGGCGGCGTTATCGGTAGCTTGCAGGCGATGGAAGCGGTCAAGTACATTCTCGGCGTGGGCAACCTGCTTACGGGCTACCTGCTCACCTACAATGCGCTCACCATGGAATTCCGCAAGGTAAAGCTCCCGACGCATACCGAAGACTGCGCCGTGTGCGGCACGCACCCGACCATCACCCAGCTCATCGACTACGAGCAGGCGGTCTGCGACTTGAAACATTAAACCTTTGTTGTCATGCCCGCGTAGGCGGGCATCTCCCTTAAAAATGAAAAGAGATCCCCGGTCAAGCCGGGGATGACATTGGAGAAAAAATGATTTCCATTTCAAAAGATAACTACGAAAAAATCCTCGCGCACGCCCAACAGAACCTCCCCGAAGAAGCCTGCGGGCTGATTGCGGGACGCATTGAAGGTAGCGACAAGCATATCGAGAAGGTCTATCTGCTCACGAATATCGACCATTCCAACGAGCATTTTTCGCTGGACCCCAAGGAACAGCTTGCCGCCATCAAGGACATGCGTGCAAACGGCCTTTCGCCACTGGGTAACTGGCATTCTCATCCGGAATCCCCTTCGCGCCCGTCGGAAGAAGACAAGCGTCTTGCCTACGATTCCAGGGCGAGCTACTTGATTCTTTCGCTCATGGACCGCGAAAATCCGGTGCTGAACTCTTTCCACATTGAAGGTGATATTGCCACGAACGAAGGTCTCGTAATCGGCTAAAGAGCTCCGTACAATGGTGCCCCTGGGGTTTTACCGAAATCCTGCCCCAGGGGCACTTCTTTTCGTTTTTTTATGGAAATCAATCTGAACAAAATCTCGTCTTGTCAAATGGAGGAGGCCGCAAAAGCTGCCTATCCAGGTGAATGTTGCGGTATTTTGCTCGGAAAAACCGTCAAAAATAGCGGAAAAGGCGAAATTGAGGTTCTAGAAACCCGCGGAGTCATAAAGCCCAGCCCCCCCCCCCGATGATATAGAAAAAATCAACAATCTAGCATAAGAATTAAGTATTGGACAGCAATAAAACCCAGTTCTATATTTCGCAGCAGAAATAGCCTCAGTGGTTATTTTGTACAAAGTTCCACTCGGCTACACTTAGAAATTTTTTGGAAACAGTGCAATATCATTTAGTCATTTAGTCGCGTTATAGTAAAAAACTATTACTAGCCAAAGAAAAATAGTATAACAGAATAGCCCGAATTGGGTTGACAGCGAGAAACTTTTTGCCTATATTATTCCTATAAAAATTATAGGAAATAAAATCACGATGAATTCACCTGCCTTTTCAAAGAAAATTTGCAACGTGTGTTGCGTGTGTCGATGTTGAGCGGGCGACTAGTTTTTAGGCTATTGGTTTAACAAGACTCTAAACACGATCCCGCTCAGATACAATTCCTGAGCGGGATTTTTTTTATTCAAACTTTCATCAATGCGCGGCGCGGCAACAAAGGCGCCAAAGGAATTTCAAAATGTCAACTTCAAAGTATATCGAAACGAAACTCATTCACGGCGGCATCGATGGCGACAGCGTAACAGGTGCTGTCAACGTGCCCATCTACCAGACTTCTACCTACAAGCAGGCGGGCCTCGGCGAAAATACCGGCTGGGAATATTCCCGCACGGGTAACCCCACCCGCGCAGCTCTCGAAGCGTTGATTGCCGATTTGGAAGGCGGCGTCGCAGGCTTTGCTTTTGGCAGCGGTATGGCGGCAACTTCTACGGTGCTTTCGCTTTTTAAGCAGGGTGACCGCATCATTATCTCGAGCAATGTCTATGGCGGTACGTTCCGCGTTTTGGACAAGGTTTTCAAGAACCTCGGCATTACCTATTCTATCGAAGATACCACCGACTTGGCAGCACTTGATACCAAGGTGACGCCCGATGTGAAGGCCTTCTTTATCGAAAGCCCGGCAAACCCGCTCCTGACCGTGACGGACTTGGCAGGGGTGGGCGCGATTGCGAAGAAGCACGGCATCTTGACCATTGTCGATAATACCTTCATGACGCCTTATTTGCAACGCCCGCTGGAACTCGGTGCCGACATCGTGGTACATTCTGCGACCAAGTACTTGGGCGGCCATAGCGATGTGGTGGCAGGCCTTGCGGTAACGAACAATAAGGAAATCGCGGAAAAGCTCGCATTCAATCAGAATGCCGTGGGTGCCGTGCTCGGCCCCTTCGATTCCTTCCTCCTGATTCGCGGCATCAAGACGCTTGGCGTGCGCCTCGATCGACATACCGAAAATGCGGAACGCATTGCCCGCTACCTGGAACAGCACGAAGCCGTAAAGCATGTGTATTATCCGGGCCTCCCGAACGCTCAGGGTTACGAAATAAACAAGAAGCAGGCCAAGAACGGCGGCGCCATGATTTCGTTTGAACTCTACGAAAAGTATGACATCAAAAAATTCTTCAAGGCCCTCAAGCTGATTTCGCTGGCCGAAAGTTTGGGCGGCGTCGAAAGCCTCGTATGCCATCCGGCTACGATGACCCACGCTTCCATTCCGAAGGAAATCCGCGAGAAGGTGGGCATTACCGACGGACTCATTCGTTTGTCTGTAGGTATCGAAAAAGTCGATGACATTATTGTGGACCTGGTCGCAGCAATCAATGCGGCGGCCGCACCGTCCGATTCGGCGAAAGGAGCATAAAATGCATTACTACGAATCAATGCAATCTTTAATCGGGAAAACTCCGCTCGTAAAACTCTCGCACGTGGGACTCCCCGAAGGCGTAAACCTGTTTGCCAAACTGGAACTCTGGAACCCTTCGGGCAGCGTGAAGGACCGCACCGGCCTTTACATGGTGAACGATGCGATTGAAAAGGGGCTCCTGAAACCGGGCGGAACCATTGTCGAAGCGACCGCAGGCAACACCGGCCTCGGCATCGCTTTCGCAGCACTCAACCGCGGCATCCGCGTGATATTCGTGGTGCCCACTAAGTTCTCGCAAGAAAAGCAGACGCTCATGCGTGCCCTCGGCGCAGAACTCATCAACACCCCGCGTGAAGAAGGCATGCTTGGTGCTGAAAAGAAGGCAGAAGAACTTTTGACGCAAATTCCTGGCTCCGTATCGCTCAGGCAGTTCCGCAATATGGCCAATCCGCTTGCCCATTACGAAACCACCGGCCCCGAAATCTACGAAGACCTCGACGGAAACGTGGACTACGTGGTGGCAGGCGCAGGAAGTGGCGGCACCTTTAGCGGAATTCTTAAGGCACTCAAGGAACGCAACCCGAACATCAAGGGTGTGCTCGCAGACCCCATCGGCTCTACCATGGGCGGGGGCGTTCATGGCGACTACAACATCGAAGGAATCGGCAACGACTTTATCGCCGACACCATGGACATGTCGCTGGTGGATCAAGTCATCAAAATCAACGACGACGACGCCTTTGGCGGCGCTCGCGAACTTGCCAAGAAAGAAGGAATCTTCGCAGGCTCCTCTTCGGGTGCAGTGTTCACCGCAGCCAAGAAACTCATCGCCTCGGGTGCCCGCGGAAACATCGTGTTCGTTGCCCCCGACCGCGGCGACCGTTACTTTAGCAAGGGATTGTACGAAACCCCATAAATTTCGTCAACAATTTCTAGAACTAGAAAACCGCCAGCAGGACGCTGACGGTATTTTTTTTGGGAGAGAACGAATAATTTCTTTTGATTAGTCCGGCTGCGAAACCTTAATGCGATAAACCCTTCCGCCTGTTCTGGATTTCACCAGATACATACCGGAGCGCTTGACCATCGCTGCAGTTTTTGCCTGCAGGTTTTCGCCGGTTGCAGCGGAGAATTTTGCCACGAGGCGACCATCGAGACCGTAGACCCCGTAAGTTCTAAGCTCGCCGAAATCTACCCTATAGCGTACTGTGATTGCCGTTGTCGAATCACCCTTCGCTGAATTGACCGCACCAAAATCAAGCCAGTCAATGTTCACGTAGTTGCCTACAATTTCCAACTTGAACACATGTTCCCCTGCAGACAGATTCACTTTTCCCGCATCAAACGTTGCGTAGGTTTCCCAGTCGCTACCCTGCGGGAATACAATATTTTCTAAGACCATTTCGTCATCCACGTACAAGTTGAACCCAGCATTTTCAGAAGAGGTCGCATAGCTGGCAGACACGCTGTACTCGCCGGATTCGTCCACCTTCACGGTGTATTTCAGCCATTCGCCTTCTTGGGTGTAGCCGATAGCGTAGCCTGTACCACCTTTCACCACATCAACGGCATCTTCGCGGTAGGTCTTTCCCTTGTTCTCGTCGTCCTTGTCCATATAAGCCTTGTCAGGGCCGCCCACGTCATAGTTTTCAGTTTCAAGTTTTCCTGGAATTACCGTAGTCACTCCATTGTATGGGCCCTGGGGGACAATGGCTGTCACGTACACGCGATAACCGTACTTGGTGTTGGCGATATTCACCGGTACCGTAATCTTGCCATCGCTCACGTCATATTCCTTGCTGGATACCGGCGTGGTCGAAGGAACCGCCTTGTCCTTGTTTTCCCACACCACGTATTCCACCGCCACATTCACCTTGTTTCCAAAAGCAGCGGGGATGCCCGAAATGTTCACATTGATATCGCCCAGGGTGTTGCCCCCAAGCACAATGCTTGCAAAGCCCTTCTTTTTATCGAGGGCTGCAAAGCCGTCCACGCCGTCGCTCTTGTCATTGGGTGGAGTAACCTTTGCCATGTAGCCGCTCATGTCACCGTACCACTTGTACAGCCACCATCCACCGCCACGTTCGTTATTCTCGGTGAGCAAGCTCCCGAGGCGGCCCGGAAGCGGCACGAACCACCACGAAATCATGGCGCTTTCAACACCATGGCGCTCGAATTTGGCAATAAAGGGAATCGAAAGACCTGGGCAGCCCTCTTCGGTGTGTTCCGTAGAGGAATACTCGTTGATGCTGAGGGGGCGCGGTGAAACACCGTATTTCTTTTCAAGATAGCGGTAGTTTTCCACGACTTCCACAAAGCTGGCGCTTCCCCACTGGTGCCAGCTGATTACGTCGGGCATGCAGTTGTTCTGGGAGCAGTACTTCACGAACGCCTCCATGCGCGAGGAGTTGTAGTAGGAGTACGAGGGTCCGATAATCTTTGCCGTCGGGTCCTTTTCGCGGATTAGTTGGTAGGTCTGCTTCCAGAGCACCGAATTGAAGTCTCCGTTTTCGTTATTCCAGGTACCGTCCGGTTCGTTCCAGATTTCGTAACCGTCAAAATTCTTGTTGCTGGACGCAAGCTTGTCCTTGATGACAGAGGTGACCTCGGATTTCCAGTGCTCCATACTCTGGAACTTGTATGGCCAACCGGGCAAGACATCGGCAAGGCGAATCTGCACCTTGGCACCAATCGCTTCCACTCGAGGCGCTACGAGAAACGCGCCACCGATACGCTGCTGGCGCCCGTTTCCGCTACGGGCTGGAGCGAGGAACACGTTAGGCTTGAGGGGAGCCACGTCCCTTTCAATGTTGCTCGGAAGATCTTCAGTCAGGCCGTAGAGCGAACCCGTGGCCACATGGGTCACCGGCTTGATGCTATCACCCAAGCTGACGTTTAAGTTTACAGCCGCTTCAGAGATGGCGGCCAATACCAAAACAGCAGTAAGAAGCTTATGTTTCATACCCACAATCCTTAATCACCGGCAAAAAAATACCCCCTTTTAGGGGGATTTTCCATAGTTTCGGGATATTTTCTATGGACGTTTTGTCAATGGCAGGGCCGTAATTTTCAAATTTACGCCTTTTCCAGCGCCTCAACCACCTTCACGTCGGCGGGGAGCCAGTTCACAACGCGCAATTCCGCGGGAGCAAGCCACCTGGCCGCCTCGTGTTCCAAAAGCTTTGGAGCCTTTCCGCCCGCGATAGTGCAGTAAAAGCAGTGCATGGTCAGGTGAAAGGTCGGGTAGTCGTGCTCCACCGTGCACAGGAATTCGCCCACGTTTACATCGATGGCGAGTTCTTCTTTCAGCTCCCGGGCAAGGGCCTGCGGCGGGGTTTCACCAGGCTCCATTTTACCGCCCGGGAATTCCCAGAAGTCCTTATAGTCGCCGTAGCCCCGCTGGGTGGCGAAAACTTTTTCGCCGTCCATGATGATACCGGCTACGACTTCAATAGATTTCATGCAAAGAAATGTAGCAAAAGAAGATCCAATGGAAGAAATACTTATCTCCCTTTGTACGCATCGGCCATAATTAAAAACTATCACCAACCATAATTAAATAGTATGCATTTATGCCTTGACGAAGGGAAATCCTTATTCTATTTTATTTCCTACAAGATTGATAGGGATAGTAAAATGGTTTGTGATTCCCAATGCATTCGAAGGAGCGCCTATGAGTACTGAATGTCGAATGCCGAGAGGCATTCTGAAAACAAACTAGCCGGAAGCCTTTTGTCCTTGAGGCTTTGCAGGTTAGAAAAATCAAGCCTAAGGATATTTCAAAAAAAATTTAGCGAGCGAAGGGTCCTCATGGGACCCGGTTGCTCGCTGCAACCTAAAAGGAATTTTTACCATGACAACACAGAACAAGCTCCATTTTGAAACTCTTCAGCTCCACGTTGGCCAGGAACACGCAGACCCCGCAACCGATTCCCGCGCGGTGCCTATTTACCAGACCACCTCCTACGTTTTCCACAACTCCCAAGACGCTGCAGACCGTTTTGTACTGAAGGCAGGCGGTAACGTCTATGGACGCATCACCAACAGCACCCAGGGCGTACTCGAAGAACGTGTTGCCGCGCTCGAAGGTGGCGTTGCCGCTCTCGCCGTGGCATCCGGCGCCGCAGCCATTACCTATGCGATTACGGCACTTGCCCGCAAGGGCGACCATGTGGTGGCCCAGCGCACGGTTTACGGCGGTACTTTCAACCTGCTGCAGCACACGCTCCGCACTTTCGGTATCGAGACCACATTTGTGGATACCCACGATCTCAAGAGCGTCGAGTCCGCCGTCAAGGAAAACACGAAACTCATCTTTATCGAGACCCTCGGCAACCCCCATTCCGACATCCCGGATATCGACGCTATCGCAAAGATCGCCCACAAGAACAAGATCCCGCTGGTCATCGACAACACCTTCGGTACGCCCTACCTGATTCGCCCCATCGAACACGGTGCCGACGTGGTTGTGCATTCTGCCACCAAGTTTATCGGCGGCCATGGAACGACCCTCGGCGGCATCATCGTAGATAGTGGCAAGTTCGACTGGGCGGCCAGTGGCAAGTTCCCGCAGTTTACCGAAAAGAACCCGAGCTACGGCATTCCTTTCGTTGCCACCGGCGCTGCGGCCTATGCCATCTACATCCGCACGATTCTCTTGCGTGACGAAGGCGCTGCCATTTCTCCGTTCAACGCATTCCTGCTGCTGCAGGGCGTAGAAACCCTATCGCTCCGCCTGGACCGCCATGTAGAAAACACCAAGAAGGTCATCGAGTACCTGGTGAAGCACCCGAAGGTTACCCGCGTGAGCCACCCGAGCCTGCCGAACCATCCGGACCACGAACTTTACCAGAAGTATTTCCCCAACGGAGGCGGGTCCATTTTTACCTTCGACATCAAGGGCGGCCAGGCCGAAGCCTTCAAGTTCATCGACAGCTTGAAAATCTTTAGCCTGCTCGCAAACGTTGCCGACGTGAAGAGCCTCGTGATCCACCCCTACACCACCACGCACTCGGAGCTCACTCCGGAGGAACTGGCCGCAGCCGAAATCACTCCGGCAACCATCCGCGTGTCTATCGGTACGGAACACTACGAAGACATCATCGCCGACCTGGAAAACGGCTTCGCGGCAATCTAAACGAGTCGTGAGTTATGAGAGGTCAGTTTTGAGTAACGTCATGCTGACGGGCGTAGGCCAGGAAGCATCCAGTCCAGCGGTAATTTTCATCATTAGGAAATAAACGCGGGTCTGGATCCTTCGACTGCCCCTATCGCGCTTTGCGCTCCAGGGTCCGCTCAGGATGACACTTTTTTGTACGGAGAATACAATGATTGATTTTGAATACTACAACCCTGCAAAAATCATTTTCGGCGAACACAGCGAACAGAAACTGAAATCGCTTTTGGCCGCACACGGCGTAAAGTCGCTCCAGCTCGTTTACAGCGGCGACTTTATCAAGGCCCTCGGCATTTACGATGTCATCAAGGACGCCGTCGCCGAACTGGGCATTCGTTTTTCCGAAAACGGAAACGTGGTGCCGAACCCGTCCATCGACCTTGTTCGCGAGCTGGTAAAGCAAGGCAAACAAAACCAGGTGGACTTTGTGCTGGCCGTAGGCGGCGGAAGTTCCATAGATACCGCAAAGGCGGTGGCGCTTGGAATACCTTACGAAGGGGACGTGTGGGATTTCTTCGAGAGGGGAATTTCACCCGAAAAGGTATTACCGATAGGCGTCATCGCCACGACGGCATCCAGCGGTTCCGAAACATCCAACGCGGCCATCCTTTCTAGCGGGCAGTGGAAGCTGGGCTTCGAAGACGACCGCATCATTCCGAAGTTCGCCATCATGAATCCGAAATACACGGTGGGCCTACCGGCGTACCAGACCTTCGTGGGCATCGCGGACGTGCTTTCGCACCTGTTGGAGCGCTATTTCTCCGACGAGAAATTTTCCGACACCACGGACTACCTGATTGAAGGCGCCATCCGCGCCCTGCTCGTGAACGCCGACAAGCTCATCGCAAATCAAAAAGACGTCAACGCTCGCGGAGAAATCCAGTGGCTCGCCAGCGTGGCCCATGGAGGCTTCCTAGATGCGGGGCGACGCGCCGACTGGGGTTCGCACCGAATCGAGCACGAACTTTCGGCCCAGTACAACATCACCCACGGCGAAGGCATGGCGGTGGTGACGGTCGCTTGGACCAAGTACATGGCAAAGAAAAAGCCCTGGAGACTCGCCCTTCTCGCAAGCCGCCTGTTCGGTGTGGATACCTTCAACTACAGCGAAACAGAACGGGCCTACATATTGTCCGAAAAACTGGCGGCGTTCTTCAAGAAACTGCACCTGGCCACAAACCTTGCAGAACTGAAAATCGACGATCGGGATTTCGACTCCATGGCCGCCCGCGCTACACGCAACGGCAAGGTCGGCCACTACGTGCCGCTAGACGCTGCCGCCATCAAGGACATCTTGAAACTCGCACTGTAAGAGTCTCCAATGAAACCTCAAAGAACCGCGGCAAAAGCTGCGGTTTTTTTTACCTTGGTGGGGGAAGCCTCCCCCTGATTGCAGCCTTGCTTCGTCATGGCGGCCCACGAGCCGCCATCTCGCCGCGTCTTCCATCACCCCCTCCCCTAGGGGGCGCGCCCCCTAAAACCCCCTTCCATATTCCTTTTCGTCATCCCCACGACCATTCTTTGTCATCCCCGCGACCTGTGGTGAGCTGCATCGAACTAAGGCGGGGATTCCCTATCATCTCCGTACTTAGCAAATACTTCATCGCTCCTTCTTTATGCAACAGTATATGAAACAAAGTGTTCTATATACGAAAATATTTTAGAAAATTATGTAAATTTTTAGTATTTTTATTCAAAATAAGCATTTTTGTTGCATAGACTATTGACTTTCAGGAAAAATAGTCGTATATTTATTTACGATGAAACCGATAGTCGAATATTCCGATTTCCGCCAGTACATGCTGGACTACTACGAAGAACGCAAGCGCCGTTCCGTTTTTTCATGGCGCGAATTCTCCAAGATAGCGGGATTCTCCTCGTCTTCTTACATGAAGGTAGTCTGCGACGGCAAGAGCAAGCTCTCCCGTATCGGCGTAGAACGCACGGGGGCCGCCATGGGCCTCGTGGGTTTCGAGATGGAATATTTCCGCGCCATGGTGGAATTCGGCCAGGCCGCCACCGAAGAAAAAAAGAAGGCCGCCTACGAAAACATGCTCGCCATCGCCAAGGTCCACAAGGTCCGCGTGCTAGAAGGCGACCTGTTCGAGTTTTACGATTCCTGGCAGAACCCCGTTGTACGTGAACTTGCCCCGCTGATGCCGGGAGCCACTCCGGGCGAAATCGCCAAGAAATGCTACCCCGAAATCTCGGCGGCAGAAGTCCAGCAAAGTCTGAACTTCCTCACCAAAGCGGGTCTCCTGAAGAAGGCAGGGGACAGCGCTTTCGTGCAGGCAGAAACATCCATCACAGGAACGCCGGACGCCACGCGGCTTGCACTCAGGGGAATGCACCGCCAGATGTCCAAGCTTGCCACCCCTGCGTTGGATCTGCCAGTTGAACAGCGCAACTTCAGCGGAGTGACCATGGGAGTGTCCCGCGAAAGTTACGAACGCATCGTGAAAGTGCTGGACGAATGCCGCCGCCAAATTATCGCCATCGCCGCTGACGACAAAAACATCGACCAGGTGTACCGCCTGAACCTCCAGCTCTTCCCCTTGACCAAAAACGTGAAGGAGTGCGAAAATGAATAAGCCATTCCTCTTGTATTTATTCGCGCTATTTTTTCTTGTGGCCTTCTTGGGCACAGGATGCGCCGATTCCACGAGCGGTCTTGCTGGTACCGCCGAAGAAACTAATGAAATGGCCGAAGGTCAAGATGCGCTCTCGTCTAGTTCCGAAATCATTTCTATTTCCTCCAGTTCTGAAACTTCCACCGATGCGGGCAAGTCCTCCAGTTCTGTAGCAGAGGCTTCCAGTACGCAGTATTCCAGCAGTTCCCTGGAACCCACCAGTTCTTACGGAGAAAGCGATTCCAAGCCCGGGCAGAGTGCATCCACTCCCGTTTCGGGCAGAGACCCCAACAGCTTTATTGTCCAGTACGGCATCCCGGACCTCCATTACGACAATTCTGTCCTCGCGGCAACGGTTGTCCGGAACAAGACCGATACGGCTCCTTCAACCAGCGAAGGCGACAACAACAGTTCCTCGTTGGACTTCGATAAGCCCGGAATCTACAAGCTTCCCGACGAGAAAATAGAAGGGATGAAAACAATCCAGAACAAAATCGAAGAACTCAAGGTCGGTGGAACCTGCAGCGCCGACGGTGCTGAAGATTACAGCGCCTATGTACTGGTGGTCGCAGGCGACGGAAGGCCAAACGTCTTGACTGCGGTCAGTGCAAATTCCATGACGGTCACCATTGTAGAAATGGAAGGCTGCAGCTATTCGACAGAAGAAAAACTCTATGCATTCCTGTTTGTTTACTGCAGTAATGTAAACCTTGAAGCCGAAATCATCAAGGAAATGAAAACTATAGAAAAGCCGGCAGGCAAATGCATCGACCTGGACTTTAGTACGGGATGGGCAAGTAGACAGTACTAAAAAAGGAGCAACGATATGAAACTGAAATTCCCGAAATTTAGTTGTGGACTTGCCGCGGCGGAACTCGCCTTTGCGCTTGTCGCCTGCGACGACAGTAGCAGTGCCACCGTGCCGTATTCCGAAGAAATTTCGTCCGCTTCCGAGGCAGAGGGCGTCAACAACCATAACGGCAAGGGCAATGGCGGCCTAGACATCGAAAGTTCTGCAGACGCAGAAAGCTCCGGATCTGGAGACGGGTATTCCTCGGCGAATCAAGACGGAAGCTCCAGTTCCGCAATCGACTACCCCACTTGCGACGCCCTGATTCCCGAATGCGGCTACACCGAACAGGATCTTTGCGACATGGGAATCCAGACCTATTGCGAAGATTTCGGCAACTGTTACGACGATAACGGCAACGACGTCAACTGCGTCGACCTGCCCCGCTCATCGTCGAGCACAGAAAAATGCAGCCATATTTCTGACCGTAAGGAAATCTACGGGGACAACGTAAGCTTTACGCCCTGCATGGATGGTACAAGGGCACTGGACTGTAAAAACTACCAGGATTATACCTGCATAGGCGGGGAATGGCATATTGCATTAGTTATCCTGGGCGGGGATTGCCTTGCCGAAGGTAGCATCGTGAGAGTCGCTGTTGACGACGAAGAGGATTACTCCAGCTTTGTGTACGTCCCATATCAATGCAAAGACGGTAAATGGAGCGAATATAGCGAAGACGAAGGAATCAAGGAGGATTGCCGGCTTAACGCCATTGTGGGAACTTCCTGTGACGAAGAAAAGCTGAGAGGGGAATTGCTAGCGATAGACGGATGCCACTTCATGTGCCTTGACGGGAAATATGAATACTTGCCGCCACCGCGTACCACCGCCGGCAATTGAGTTTGGGATAAAAAAGGAGTAACGAAATGAACCAGAAATTTGCAAAATTCGGCTGCGGGCTTGCCGTGGCAGCGCTCACCTTTGCCCTTGCCGCCTGTGACGACAGTAGCAGCGGTCCTGCGGACGAGGAACTTCCCGTTCAGGAAAATCCAGAACTGTCCAGCGATTCCGGCATCCCGCAATCGTCGGCACAACCCCTATCGTCTGGGACGGAGCTTTCGTCCAACAGCGGGAGCGGTCCCGTCAACAACTGTACGGACAACGAACAGGGACTTGTCACCAATTGCGTCGATCCGCAAAGTTCCGCATCCGTTGAAGAAAGTTCCTCTTCTGTTGCGGAATCCAGTTCCGGCGGGCAGGCGGAAACATGCCGCCACATCACCGACGAGCAGGACCCTGCAAAAAAATGGCTGTGCGAAGAGGCGGAATACACCATCGCACAGGACTGCGCAAAGGAACTTATCTACATGTGCATCGAAAATCGCTGGATCCCAGTAAACGACTGCAATCCCGACAAGGCCATGTGCGGTTTCGACAACTACAAGATGTGCATTGAGACCGGCATCAAGCAGTTCTGCCTCGATACCGCCTGGGTTGACGAGCCCTGCGACCCGGAGGTACACGGCTACACGAGGTTTCTCTACAAGTACACCAACCCCGAAGACCCTAGGAACGACTCCTTTTCCGAAAGCCGGTACTTCTGCGAAAACGGGAAATGGACAGAAGAAAAGCTTGTCCATGGAGCCTGCGACGCGGGAATGGATTGCAGCGACAACAAGACCGACGACACGGGAAT
Organism: Fibrobacter sp. UBA4375; assembly: GCA_002391195.1. Taxonomy (GTDB): domain Bacteria; phylum Fibrobacterota; class Fibrobacteria; order Fibrobacterales; family Fibrobacteraceae; genus Fibrobacter. The sequence goes on from DGRZ01000054.1 coordinate 18,780, forward strand.
ATTGCCCGATAACGCCCCCTGCGAAAAAGATGGAGCAAAGATGATCGTCGAAGGATATACCTTCCAGTGCATCAACTACAAATGGACAAGACTTTAAGAAGGAGAATCACTATGAAACATCTTACAAAAATCGCTTGCGGGTTTGCCGCAGCAGCACTGGCCTTTACGCTTACGGCCTGCGACGACAGCAGTAGCGCCACCGAGCCCTCGTCCGAAGAAATTTCCTCTGAAAGCAACGGCGGCGATGGGCTAGATTCCAGCGAATCTACCAATCCCGAAAGTTCTGCTGAAAGTTCCGCCGAGGGCGAAGGTAGTTCCACATCAATGGACGAATCATCGGCATCCCTTGACGACAATTCCAGTTCGTCTATGGCCGTAACCTGCCAGGCCCTCACCCTGGAGTGCTATTCCGCAACACAGCTCTGCAACAAGGGATTGACGGAGTATTGCGTCAATAGTTCCGCCTCCGACAACAGCAGCTCCAGCACAGAAGAAACTTGCAAGCATGTTTCCGATGTAGACGGAGGCACCTGCCAAGACTATGACACGGTCAAGGACTGCGAAACAGGCGCTTATGCCGTATGCCGCAATAATGGGTGGAGGCTCGCCATCATCGGAGACAACTGCACTCCATCAGGCGATGAAATGACCGTCAATGATATAAACCTTATCTGCAACGAAGGCTATTGGAAATATAAAAGCACCCTTGACAAATGCCCTCCCGGGAGCAACTGCCAGCGGCCCAACTATAGCTGCGGAACACACCCCATCAACGGGTTTAGCTGCAGTAAAGAAAACGGAAAGGTCGCACAACTTACCATAAGCGTCTGGAGCAGTGCTGCCGACTGCATGTATCAATGCAATAACGGAAAATATAGTGTTGTCATGCCTCCTGTCCCAACAGGAAACTAACCTTCCAAATTATTTCCGCCAGCCTTCCATAATCTTCATGCAACCGGCGAGGAGTTCCGCGGAGCGCTCCTTATCGCCGGTTTCTACGTAGCAGCGAAACTCCGGAGCATTTCCGCTGGGCCGCAGGTGCACGATATCGCCGGAATCGAATTCCATGCGGTAGCCGTCGGTCTCGTCGATGGAGACGATATCGCCGTGGAAGGGTGCAGGCATGTTGCCGTTTGCATCGGGCTTTGCAAAACGGCTAGGCTTTGCCGTAAGGGCGCCAAAAAGCTTTTTGCCCAGTTTTTGCTCGCGGATTTCGGCAAGCTTTGCCTTAGAGGTTTCCGTCGGGAATTCCTTGAGACGGTCACTGAGCGTAAAGCGCTTGGGGAGTTTTTTCAGCAGGTCCACCACGCACATCCGCTCTTCCCGGACACGCACCATCACGGCAAGCATGGGGAGCAGGGCGTCACGGGTGGGGAGTGCCGGCAAGGTGCGGGTCACCCGCGTCTCGTTACCGCTGCTGTCACGTTCCGCAAATTCACGGGTCAAATCCGTCTGCAGCAAGAATCCTCCGTTGGCCTCGTAACCGGCCACAGACACGGACTTGTCAGAGGCCTCCACCAGGCTTTCCATGCCGGCGATTACGTAGGGGCTGCCAATGCGGGTACGGCAAATCTTTTCGAAGCTGCCCGACTTTTCAAGCGACGTGTTGCAACTCACGGGAGTTGCAATGCGCTGGATACCCAGCGCCTGGGCAGCGAGGATGCCCAGCACGTCGCCCCTGAGCCACATGCCGGTATCGTCCGCCAAAAGCGGCCGATCGGAATCCCCGTCGGTACTGAAGATGGCGTCCACAAAATCTTTGTGGGCAAAATCCCGAGCCAGCTCTTCGTCTTCTTTACGGATGGCCTCGGTATCTACCGGAATAAACGTCTCGCTCCTGGCGAAGGGCTTCACGGTGGCGCCCAGGCTTTCCAGAACCTTCACCACGATGTCGCGGCCCACGGCGGAATGCTGATAGACCCCGATGGTAAGCCCAGAAAGGGCTTTGCTCCCAAAAAACGCTGGGTAGCGTTTCAGGTAATTTTCTTCGGCCTCGACTTCAACCGTCGGCAGTTCCGGCGCCGACTTCAGCATGCCCGCCCCATCGAAAATCGATTCGTCAAAATCAACGGACTGGGAAACGATTCCCTGTTCGTCTTTCTTGGTGATTTCGCCCTGGGGGTGGTTAAACTTGATGCCGTTTCGGTCTGCAGGAATGTGGCTCCCCGTCACCATGATGGTGGGGAGCTTCTTGTCGATACCATACAGTGCAATGGCCGGGCTCGGGATACGACCGCAATAGACAACCTTCCAGGAGCCGTCCCTTCCCGCTTGCACCAGGGCTTTCAGAATCCGTTCGGTACTGGGCCGCAGGTCGCCTGCAATGGCGATGGTGTGTTCGCACTGGTAGTTGGTCTCGCAATACTTGATAAAGGAGCGGGCATACACATAGCACACCCGGTCCGTCATGGCGGTCACAAGCCCGCGGGCACCGCTGGTACCGAATGCCACGCCGGACTCTTTCATTACCTCTTGCATCGTAACGTTCATAAAAACCTCTTGCCGCTATTTCTCGGCTTTCTACAAAAATAAAAAATCCCGACCCAAGAGGCCGGGATCATTTTCAAGCAAATAGCCTTTTCTTATTCGGCAAACTTTTCCAGTTTGCGGGCAATCTTGCGGGCATTCTTGAGGAACTTCTTCTTGGCAAGTTCGGCAGAAGAGGAGGCCTTCTTGTAGAGTTCCCAATCGGGGCTGGAAACATCATAGGTGTCGTCATCGGTGGCGGCAGCTACACATTCCTGGTAGGCCACAAAGTCACAATTACTGTTAATGGAACCACTTGCGGAGCAAGCATAGTACTCTTGAATTATACGATCACATTCGTCGTCGCTCGAACCGCCCTTACCCTTGATGGCGGCATACACAGAATCCACCATCTTGTCGGTGCAACGGTCAAAATCCTTTTCGTTGGACTTTTCGTATTCATAGGCGACCGTAATCTTATTGCCGGCAGCATCCTTTACGGTTTCCTTGTCAAAGAATTCGCCGTATTCAGCCTTGCAAGTGCTCTTGGTCACTTCCCCTTCTTCGGCATCCAGGTCGCAGCTCATGCTGTTGAAGGAAACAGACATAGAGAATTCACGTCCGTCAACAGAATTGTTGAATTTCTTGATATTCACCGAGAAGGTCTGGTCTGCAAACTTGAAGGTGACGCTGTTCTTGGTCTGCTTCGTCACTTCGATACCGGCCGACTTGATGTATTTTTCCACACCGGAAGAATCTTCTTCGGTCAGGTAGTAAGTGTCGGGAATCGAAGGATCGCCACTTCCCAGGTTCTTGTAGAACTTGGACATGAATTTGGAATTCATGTAGTCGTCAAAGTTGTCATCATCACCATAGCTATAGGTAACCTTGGAAGTTATTGAATTACCCGATATCTTCATGGTCGATTCCGGGAACTTTCTCAAATCATTGTCGTCAAGGCAGGTCATGCGGTCCATCATTTTCTGGTCCACTTCAGGTTCCGCATCCATATCCAACTCGCTCATGGAACTGAACATGTCCTCGTACATCTTCGCCATTTCTTCTTCGGTGAGCTTGCCACCGACGTCCTTACAAGCCTTGAAGCATTGGCTCGTTTCATCGTCCGTATCGTACATGCAATAAACGGACTTCCAGGTGCCGTTCAGGTCATCGGCCTTGCCGCCAACAAACATCTGACCCTCGTCGTCGCAATACCTAGGTTCGCCATCCTTACCTATTTCTTCGCAATCGATTATCACCAGGGTATCGCCCAAGAACAGGTATTTTGCGAATGAAGAATCTACACCGAAATCCACATTCTTCCAGGCATAGGTGTTGTTCTCGTTGACGCACACGTCTTCGGCGTTAGAAATGGCAACAACAACAGCCTTGTTTTCTTGGTCAACAGAGATGGTTCCGGACACCTCAATAGTAACGCTGCCACCATTGGTTCCGCTGTCCGAACTACTGTCGTCGCTACAGGCGAAGAAAAACGCCGACGTAACGGCCAACATGAGAGTTAAGCTCTTTTTCATTTGGAAATTCTCCTTTTTTAGGTTATTTGCACATAAAATTAGAATGTTACGTGGTTTTTTCCAATATCATTTTTTGAATTTCAGGGATTTTCGCTTTTTTTGCCGATTTTTGACAATTTCGCGACTGCAATTCCCCGGTTTTGGAATAATTTCATTTTTTATTAGACAGTTAAACTTTTTTTTACTATCTTTGGCGCGGACTAAGTAAAGGAGATAACTATGACCAAAGCTACTGCTAAGACAACGAAGGCCCCCGCTGCCAAGAAGGCTGCCGTAAAGGCCGCCCCGGCCAAGAAGACCGCCACTAATGCTGCCGCCCCCAAGGCCACCGCACCCAAGGCTGCTAAGCCCGCTGCCGAGAAAAAGGCTGCCGTTAAGGCCGCTCCGGCAAAGAAAGCCGCCCCCAAGGCCTCCAAGAAGGTCGCCGTGGTATTCGAAGCCAACTGCCCCCTGGCCACTACCGTTTCCGTTGCCGGTTCCTTCAACAACTGGGCTATCGACAAGGATATGCTCAAGAAGGACAAGAAGACCGGTCTCTGGGTCGGCAAGGTCACCCTCGACACCGGCGTTTACGAATACAAGTTCGTCTGCGACGGTCAGTACTGGGACGAAGGCGACAACAAGATCAAGCACGTGTAATTTAGACGAAAGGACGGGCCTAGGTTGGTGAGCGTCGCCGAACCACGGCCCTACAGACGAAAGACGAGAGAGGTTTCGGATCACCGAAACCTTTTTTATAAAATAAAAAAGTCTGTAGCGTGACAACTGTCTAATTTAACAAATAGTGTAAAGCGGCTAGAGAATAGAAGCGTCGGCCAAGGATGGGGAGG
>DGRZ01000041.1 GCA_002391195.1 Fibrobacter sp. UBA4375
TGCTTTGCCATCACCATCTCGTCGATCTTGCCGAAACTGCTCTGGTGCGCAAACGCCCACGTCTTGCCGCTTTCGCCCTTGAATAGCATGAGTTTCCCGTACATGAACGGCGATACGCTCAGTTCGGTCACGGTTCCGTTCTCGGGGGCGTAGACGACCCAGCCTTCCTCCATTTGCGTAGAGAAGTCGAAACCCGCATGGTAGCGCGTACCGCGGTTTTCGCCGAAACTCGAGGTGAGGTAGGCGTCCTTGTTGAAGGGGCTGTACGGGGGCTGCTTTGCGCCGAGTACCGTCAGGCGGGGACCGTCGCTTGCGGGCTTGGCCTCTGCGCCGGGAACAGGCAAGTTATGTTCGGCGAGGCAGTCCTCGTAGGCGAACGCATCCATGGTTTCTTCGTTGCAGGGGGACTGCTGTGCAAGGGAAATGCCTGCACAACCGAGGGCGAAGCATATAACTTTGTTCAAAACCGTATTCATGTGGAGAAAGATACATATTTATTACGGCGGCTCCGTTTTTCCCTGCGTGGCCGGGTATAAAAAAAGACCCGCTTTTGAGCGAGTCTTTTTCGTGGAGCTAAGGAGAGTCGAACTCCTGACCTCCTGCATGCCATGCAGGCGCTCTACCAACTGAGCTATAACCCCGAAAGGTGCACCAAATATAGAATAAAAAATGGGCGTGTCAAGGGAAATTTTGAAAAAAAATTATAAAAAAAGGTCACTGGTCATTAGTCAATGGTCACTGGCTCTAGAAAAAGGGGCCGAAGACCCAAATTACAGAACTAATGACTAATAACTAATGACCAATAACCAATAACTAATTACGCCTTCTCGATGGTCACGGACTCGATAATCACGTCATCGTAAGGGGCATCACGGCGGTCGGTCTTGACGCTTGCAATATCGTCGAGCACGTCGAAGCCTTCGTAGAGCTGGCCGAACACGGAGTAGCCGTCGGCGGGGCCGGGGCCTACCTGGTCGTGGTCCAAGAAGTGCACATTGTCGCCGTGGACAATGAAGAACTGGCTGCCGATGCTGTTCGGCATGGCGGTCTTTGCCCAGCTGAGGGCGCCGCGCATGTGGGTGAGGCACGGGTCGTACTTGTCGCCGATGGTGGTGCCCGGGCCCTTGGCAGAATGCCCGCCGGTGCCGTTCCTGCGGGTGAAGTCGCCGCCCTGGATCATGAAATCCTTGATGATACGGTGGAAGGGGGCGCCGTCGTACTTGCCTTGCTTTGCAAGTTCGATGAAGTTCGTGGCGCATTCGCCCACGCGGTCTTCGAAGAGGCGGAGCTTCATGGTGCCATGGTTGGTTTTCATGATGGCGATGGTTTCGCCTGCCTGGGGCTTGTCGAGCTGGTTGAACATGGAATCTCCTTGGATTTGTTGAATTTACCGCCTTAATATAGGTAAAAATACATGCCTTAATTGACGCGGTTTCGCGATAAAGGTATTATGTTGCAGAAAAGAGGAGTGCGAAAATGTTCAAAAAAATCGTTTTTCTTTCGTGGACGGCCTTATTCGCTGTCTTTGCCTTGAATTTTACCGCCTGCGGTGATGACGAATCCTTTATCGCCAAACCTCAAGACGGGGAAAAATCATGTTCTTCGCACAATGGAGCTGGTTCGTCGAGTTCGGGAGCACGGGTGACAGGTTGTGAAACATGCGAATATGGCAAGCTAAAAGACGATCGTGACGGACAGACTTACAGGACCGTGAAAATTGGGAACCAGTGGTGGATGGCGGAGAACCTGAACTACGCTTACCTGCAACCCACGAAAACCTTGGATTCAAGCAGTTTCTGCTATGACAATGATCCCGAAAACTGTAAACAATATGGCCGTCTGTACCTATTTAGCGCGGCGATGGATAGTGCGGGGCTTTTCTCTTCTGACGCAGAAGGGTGTGGCAATGGTGCGGAGTGTCCTTTTGACCACATTGTCCCTAAAATTTACAAGGGTTACAGCGATACGGCGAGTTCTTTGGAACCCCCTATCCGCGGGGTGTGTCCGGAGGGGTGGCATGTGCCCACTGTGGATGAATTTGTGATATTATTTGAATCCGTGGGTGGACAGGAAGAAGAGTACTGGGAAAATGTTGACTTGCGATCTACCAGTGGCTGGCGTGAAATTCCTGGAGAAGATACTGCTAATGTTACCGATTCTTTTGGTTTTTCCGCATACCCTGCAGGCGAATGGTACCAGCCGTCAAATCTGGATTATCCGATATTCAGTTCTCTAGGTATAGAGGCTCAATTTTTTACGACATCAACGAGGCATCCGAATGTATCGGGTTATGGTAGTGTGCACATCGTGGAAATAAAGCATAGTGGAAATAGGGCCGGATTTAATTTTTACTGGCAAAATTCTGCTCAATCAGTCCGTTGCCTCAAGGACTAGTTATTGCTAGGTCTTTTCTAGGGGACGGCCCCGCCAAAATACGTTCGGGTTTACTAAATTCTTGGATATGAAAGACAACTGCAAACGTATCCAGGAATTGCTTTCCGCGCAGGCCATGGAATTCGCCCTCGACGAAATGGCCGCGAAAATTGCGAAAATGCACCCTTCCGCCGAAAACCTGATTGTTCTCGGCATGGCAAGCCGCGGAATCCCGCTGGCAAAGAAACTGAGCGACAGGCTCTCGCAGAAATTCGGCAAGCCCATCGAGATGGGCTGCCTCGACGCGACATTCTACCGCGACGACTTCCACTACCGTAAGCCCAGCGCCTCTACCGAGATGCGCTTTACCGAGATGCCCGCCTCCGTGGAAGGCAAGACGGTAATCCTCGTGGACGACGTGCTCTACACGGGCCGCTCGGTGCGTGCCGCCATGCAGGCAATTCTTGACCTCGGGCGACCCGCCGCCATCCGGCTCTGCGTGCTGGTGGACCGCGGCCACCGCGAACTCCCGATTGCCCCGGACTGCGTGGGCCTCACGGTTGAGACCGCGCAGAACCAGGAAGTCCGCGTGATGATTGAACCCATTGACAGTGAAAATTCCGTTTATCTCGTAGAAGTGGAGGCATAGCGTGAGCGCGCTTGAGATTAAACACCTTTTTGGACTGCGCGGGGTATCGAAGCACGATATCCGCATGATTCTCGATAACGCGAAGCAGTTCCGCGAAATTCTGGAACGCCCGGTAAAGAAGGTTCCGAGCCTGCGCGGCATGACGGTCGTGAACCTGTTCTTCGAGAACAGCACCCGCACCCGCACGAGTTTTGAACTTGCAGAAAAACGACTCTCTGCAGATACGGTGAACTTCACGAGTTCCAACTCCAGCGTGAAGAAGGGCGAAACGCTCGTCGATACGCTCCGTAACATCGAGGC
>DGRZ01000016.1 GCA_002391195.1 Fibrobacter sp. UBA4375
TAGCCGCAACTTCGCTAACAGCAAATGCTACGCTAGCGGTGGCCTCGTTACCATCACACGCAATCATCTTTTTTGCCATGTGTGTCTCCAATTTTTAGGTTTTTTCGAAAAAATCTGATTTAAGTGCACTTTCGGCCCATTTGGAGCCAAAAGCGAAAAATCCGAGATGAAAAATATAAAGATTGAGGGGGCGGGGGGAAAAAAATTTGAAAATTGACATTAATATAAGGTTTTTTTAGATGGGGAGAAATGGTCTTTCGCTACGCTCAAGCCCCAACAGACCGGCTCGGTTATGCCAAACTTCGTTTGCCAGAACTCTCGCCTTGGGACTGTTGTCCCCCTCGCTCCTGCCCAATGTCATCCCCGCGACCTGTGGTGAGCGTAGCCGAACCAAGGCGGGGATCTCCCTTAGGCATCCGCTACCCCCTTTCCTAGGGCGGACAGCACTTAGGGGCTTTGCCCCTTAGTGCGCATGGCCACCAAGGTGGGGCCCGCCCCTAAAACCCCGTACGCAAGGGATTTCCGAAAAAAATACCCGCCGCCCGTGTAAATTCCGCTTTACATTTTCCGTTCTACATCTCACACCTCATGCCTCATACGTTCCTACTCAAGCGGATCCTCGCCTTCGCGAGGATGACACCTCTTGAGACCAGCCTTACTAAATCCTAGATCCTAGCCCCTAATTACTATATTCTCCCCATGCTCCACCTGTGGCTCATCACCGCTCCCGACGACTTTTCCGCCGAATTCGACGACATCGAGCAGATGTTTTCCCGGGGCCTTTCCCGCCTGATCCTCCAGAAGCGGGGGAGGAACGGCGCTCCCTACGCCTCCGAAAGCGAATACGAACGCTGGCTTCTAGGGCTCCCCATGGAATGCCGGGACCGCATCTGGGTCCGGGGCACGCCGGATATGGCGGAGCGGCTGGAAGTCCGGGGCTGCCTCTGCGACAGCTCCCGCCTCGCCGGCGATATTCCGCCCTCCTGGTACAGGATAAATACCGTCGCCGCCTGCAAAAACGTAGAAGAAATCACAAAACTCCCTCCATGGGTAGCCGGAGCCCTTCTCGGGCCGGTTTTTCAGCCTGCCTTTGCGGTAGAGCCTGTCTCTTGCGTGGACCTGTCACGGCTGGAAACCGATAGGGAAGGCTTCAATCCCTCGAATATCCCGCTTATTCTTTCGGGTGGCCTGGACGAAGAAACCTTACCGTCCGTCCGCCCCTTCGACCCGGCGGGAATCGCCGTCCTGGGCGGCATCTGGAACTACGCCGACCCGGTGAACGCCTTCATCAAGCTGAACCGCTCCCTCGGCAACGCCCAATTGCGTCCATAAAAGTTTTTTGTAAGTTTTTGCGTAATAACGCGTTAACATAGTCCAATTTGGAATAAGACAATTTGTGTTATTTCAACTTTTTATACATATATTTGGAATATGGAAGCAACGCGCGCGAAAATTTTGGTGGTGGATGACACCAAGACCAATATCGAAGTTCTCGAAGGAATTCTTTCAAACGATTACGATGTTTTTGTAGCCCTTGACGGTCACAAGGCCCTTATTCTCACCGAGAGGGTCAAGCCCGACCTGATTCTTTTGGATGTAATGATGCCCGAGATGGACGGATACGAAACCCTCCGCCAGATGAAGGCCCGGAATATCCTGGGCGGCACGCCTGTTATCTTTTTAACGGCAAAGTCCGATTCCAAGAGCGAACAGACCGGCCTGAATTTGGGAGCCGTTGATTATATCGGCAAGCCATTCTCTCCGGACCTGGTGCTGCTCCGCATCAAGAACCAGCTGGAATACAAGCGCCAGCGTGACCACCTCAACGAGCTGGTCATCGAAAAGACCCAGGACCTGAGAAACACCCTGAAGGTCATGCTCACCAGCCTCGGCGCTCTGGCCGAATACCGTGACCCGGAAACCGGCGGTCACATCAAGAGGACCCAGTTCGTGGTCCAGAAGCTAGCCGAAATCCTGATGAAAAACCCGAAATTCGCAAAGGACATTCCCAATAGAGAATATGTGGACTATTTCGCGACGGCGGCCCCCTTGCACGACATCGGCAAGGTGGGCATCCAGGACGAGATTCTCCGCAAGCCGGGCAAGCTCAACGAAGAGGAGCGCGCCATTATGCGGGAACACGCCGCGATGGGTTACAACGTGTTGGTGGATGCCGCCAAGGGTCTCGAAGACAAGACCATGATCTTGATTGCCGCCGATATCGCCTGGTGTCACCATGAGTATTACGACGGCAACGGTTACCCCCGCAAGCTCAAAGGCGACGAAATTCCCCTTTGTGCAAGGATTATGGCCGTAGCCGATGTCTATGACGCCCTCGTTTCCAAGCGCCCCTACAAAGAACCTCTGCCTCACGAAGTTGCGGTTGCAGAAGTTCTCAAGGGCAAGGGAAAGCAGTTTGACCCCGATGTGGTGGAGGCTTTTGCTGGAATTGCCGACAGCCTGCCGGACCTGTACCAGAAATTCAAGGATGAAGGAATTTGAGTAATAATTCGCTAAATGATAAGCGCCGTCAACTGAACTGGCGAATTTCCCTTGTCTATATGGTTCCCGTGCTCATTGCCACGGTGGCCCTTATCCTCATATTCTTTTTCTATATCAAGTCCACCCTGATTTCTAGCGCCTACAGCAGTACCGAAAACAGCTTCAAGAAAAACATTAGGCAGTGTGAACTCTACCTTCAAGAAAAACAGGATGATTTCATCAAGTTCCAGAAGAAGGTTCAACAGACGGGAAAAGCGTCCTTGCGCTCCGTTCTTGCAAAGCAACAGCAAGAAGACGAGGACATTTCCGACGTCTATTACGGATTCTCCAACGGCGAATACATGAGTGCCCTTGGGGATAAACTGGAAAAAACGGTTTCCGAAGTCCGAACCAAGTCCTGGTACCTGGAGGCTTCCCGTAACAAGGGCGTAGCCTTGACAGGGCCGTATATCAAGCCCGCCCTCAAGAAAAACGTTTTGTCCATTTCCGCCCCGCTTTGGGACAAGGACAAGCAGATTCGCGGAGTCGTGGCCGAAGATATCGACCTGCAAAAGATTCGTTCTCTGATTTCCAGCATTGCAAGGGAAGAGGGCGGTGTCACTATCCTTATGGGAAACGACAACGAAACGGTATATACCTATTTCCCCTACGAGACCAATGTCAAAAAAATCGAGCTGGACACAATCCAGGAACTTCGTGACCTTGCTTTAGAAGGTTTTAATACCGACTCTTTGAACTACGGAAAGGTATTCCGCTTTGAACGGGCCAATTCTCGTCACCAGAACTATGTGTTTATGGTGACCCCCATGACCAAGGCTCCCATGTATGCCATACACGTTATCCAGCAGAACAAGGTGGTGTCCAAGCTTCGTGAAGACCTGAATGCCATCATGCTCCTTGTGACATTGGCCGTTCTTTTCATGATGATTATTGCCGCCGTTGCTGGGCACCTTCTTTTCAAATGGCTTATCGAAAAAGACTTGAATGAAAGTGTCAGTTCCAGTACCTTGTTCGACACTCTGTTGGCTACACCCAATTTCAGTTTGATTCTGACCAACGATTCCTACGACATTCTCCACGCCAGTGCCAACATTATTGATTTTTTGAACAATGGTGATGATATCAAGGGTGAAATCCTTTGGAAATTTTTTCCGGGCGAGGAATTCGAAAAGTTCGCCCGCAAGGTGGCCATGGGCGGAGAACTACACCCCAGCGAACGCAAGACCATTGTGAAGGTTACCAGCCCAAACGGGGAAGAATCCTGGTGGAATGTATTCTTTCAGTTGCTGGTGGAAGACGACGGAAGTATCCGCTACCTGTTCATGATTACCGATGAGACCAGCGGCATCCAGAAGGATACTATCTTGGATACCATCATGCTGTCGGCGGACCGTTCCCTGCTGATTATCTTCGACAGGACTCGCCACATCAAGTATATGTCCAAGCAGCTGGCCGATGTCTTTGATCAGGAATGGCGTAAACTTATTGGATATTCCCTTGATGATTTGATTTCGTGTGGTTTGCCTGAAGATATCGTAAAATCGATCGGTAATTCGTTTACCAAGCAAGAAATCTGGAAAGATTCCTTCTCCTTGAATTCACAGGACGGCAAGGGCGAAATCTGGTTCCGTGGCGAGGCGGTGACCTTGAAGGTCCAGGAATCTGTGGTGGGCTATATGCTTTCCATGGTGGATATTTCCGAAGTGGTGGAGGCCCGCGAGATTGCAGAACAGGCCACACAGGCCAAGAGCGAGTTCTTGGCCAACATGAGCCACGAAATCCGTACGCCCATGAATGCCATCATCGGTATGGCACACCTGATTTCAGAAACGGAGCTTTCCGAGCGGCAGCACAGTTTTGTGGACCGTATCAGCAGTGCCGCAAAGTCTCTGCTGGGTATCATCAACAACATTCTGGACTTCTCGAAAATTGAAGCCAAGAAACAGGAATTGGAAGTCATTCAGTTCGTGCTGCAAGATACCATCAGCGAGGTGGCGGCCCTGGCCGAAGTCCGTATTACGGGGCGTCCTATCGAGCTGATCGTAGATGTTGACCCCGAAATCCCAGAAACCTTGATGGGCGACCCCCTTCGCCTTTCCCAGATTTTCACCAACCTGGTGAACAACGCGACAAAGTTTACGGAAAAAGGCGATATTACCCTTCAAGTGCAGATGGAAAAGAAGACAGATACCCATGTCCAGCTGGCCTTCAGCGTCAAGGATACGGGCATCGGCATGACTCCGGAACAGCTGAAGCGCCTGTTCAACGCCTTCACTCAGGCAGATGGTTCAACCACGCGCAAGTACGGCGGTACAGGCCTTGGCCTTGTGATTTCCAAGTCCCTGGTAGAACTGATGGGCGGGCAGCTCAAGGTGGAAAGCACCTCCGGCGTTGGCTCACGATTCTACTTTACCATTACGCTCCCCATTGCGCCCAAGGTAGGCGCTCCCAAGTGGAAGTCGGTTCACTCCTTCCAGAACAAGAACATTCTACTTGTAGATGACTGCGCAAACCTTCGTTCCGTGCTGCGCCACACCCTTGAAAAGTTCCGTTGCGTTGTAGAAGAGGCCTGCTCTGTTGACGAGGCTATCGACCTGATTCAGGCACATGAATCGGCAGGGGAGGCTCCCTACGATATCTTTATCGTGGATTACCAGATGCCTATTTCGGATGGCTTCAACTTTGTGAAGGGTCTGCCAGCAAATATGCTGACAATTCCAAAGATTTTGATGCACCCCTTGCATTTCGAAGAAAGCAACCGTATCCATGCCGAAGAAATCGGGTTCAACAGTTGTCTTGCCAAGCCTATCCAGATCAGTTCGTTGTTGACTGCAATGCAGGAGGCCGTCGGAGAAAAACCGGTTTACCAGAAGGCCGTCAAGAAAGAAAAGCGCAAGATTTACTTCAAGGATGCCAAGGTCTTGCTTGTTGAAGACAATAAGATGAACCAGGAACTGGCCGTTTCCCTGTTGAGCAGTGTGGGACTTACCGCCATGATTGCCAACAACGGTAAAGAAGCGATTGAGCTTTTGAAGCCCAATTCCTTTGACCTGGTGCTGATGGATATCCAGATGCCCATTATGGACGGTTTGACAGCCACCAAGAAGATCCGTGAAAAGAAAGAAGAGTATTTCCAGAAAGTCCCGATTCTTGCCATGAGTGCCCGAGCTTTCCAGAAAGACAAGGAAGAATGTTTCGAAGCGGGTATGAACGCCCATATCGTGAAGCCCATTGACCCCACCGTTCTTTATGAAGAGATGGCGAAGTTCCTGCCGATTGCTTCCGAAACAGCCGAGACTCAGACGACCACTACGGTGGTGTCGTCTGATTCTGTACAGCTTTCTTCTGACGACAAGGACTTTGCCGCCAGATTCCAGAAGATTCCGGACTTTGATATTTCTGCGGGCCTCTATCACGCCAACAACAACAGGACTCTGTACCTCAGAATCGTACAGGGCTTTGTCAACGATTACGGAAGCAAGGCCCAGGATTTACGAAGGTTCGTAGAAGCCTCCAAGTACGAAGACGCCGCAAGAATCGCTCACACTATCAAAGGCTTGTCCGGTACTATCGGAGCTGCCAATGTCCAGAAACTGGGGCTTGCGTTAGAAAATTCGTTGCTGAATAAGCAGAAGAACTTTAACGAACTCATTGCCTTTGAAGAAGCCCTTAAAAAGTTGGTAGAGGCTCTGTCGAAGGTTCTTGCCGATATGAATTCCGAAAAGGAAGACACGAGTTCCAAGAAGACTGACCCCCAGGCTGCAGAAAAACTGAAGGGCGTTCTGGAAAATCTTAAGCTGCATGTGGATGCCTGCTCTGCCACTATGTGCAAGCGGGACTTTGAACCCATCAAGGATATTGCGTTCAGCTCCGCTCAAGAGGCTCTGCTCAAGAAGTTGAAAGACCAGATTGGAGACTACGACTTCACGGAAGCGGGGGAGACCATCAAGGAGCTGGAAAAGACCCTTGCCTAGTGCAAGACAAATGCCGCAATAAAGGCGAGGGCTACAATCACCGCAGCTGCAATGGCGAGCGGGTTCGCCTTTTTCTTCTTGTTGCCGTATTCGTCCGTCCCGAATTCATTTTCGACAATTTCATCATAGTCCGGCGTTTCCAGGTCGGTAAATTCCGCGCCTTCCTTCCAGCCGGTGTCAGCGTCGCTTCCGCAATGGGGGCAGAAGGTTGCGTTGTCTTTCAGTTCGGAATGGCAGTGAGGGCAGAGCATGGTAGTTCGGATTTCGGAATTCAGAGTTCGGAATGTAGAGTTAGGAACTAAAAATTAATAATGAAAAAACCGCTCGGCAAAGGCCTTGCGGTTTTTCAGCTTGTCATTTGTGCGGCTTACGCCGCTATAGATTACAACTTGTTGTTAGAACCAAGAACGTCGACGATCTTGTGTTCGTACATCTTCTGCATGTTTTCGCGAGCCGGCTTGAGGTACTGGCGCGGGTCGAAGTGTTCCGGATGTTCGTCGAAATACTTACGGATAGCGGCAGTCATGGCGAGACGGCTGTCAGAGTCGATGTTGATCTTGCAAACAGCGGACTTGGCAGCTTCGCGGAGCTGTTCTTCCGGAATACCGACGGCATCCGGGAGCTTGCCACCGTGGGCGTTGATGGTGTCCACTTCGTCCTGCGGCACGGAAGAAGAACCGTGGAGCACGATCGGGAAGCCCGGGAGCTTTTTTTCGATGGCGTGGAGCACGTCGAATGCCAGGGGAGGCGGAACGAGC
>DGRZ01000081.1 GCA_002391195.1 Fibrobacter sp. UBA4375
AGCCCGAAGTCGAAGGATCCAGACCCGCATTTGTCACCCTGGAGCGTCCATAGGACGCGATAGGGTCCAAAACCATTTAAGACCGTAGCAATAAAATGCTGCGGTCCTTTTATCATACTTGAAAAAGATTATTTTGAAACGAACTTGTTGACGAATTCCTGCGGGGTCATTACAGACAATGCGGAATTGCTGTAATCGGAAGTGTTGCGAGTGATGATGCAGTCGAACCGGTGATGTTCTGCGACGGAATTTTGAACGGCATCTTCAAAATCTTCCCATCCGCTATCGAGAGCCGCCCAAATGTCGACTTCTGATACGGAAGAAACATGGACAATTTGGAGTAGGTTGCGAAGAAGCTGTTTTGTTAAGGACGGTTTCTTCAATTCCTTTTGTGCGATATAATAGATATCCGTAATCGCGGAAGCTGAGAATTCTTGGATATCGTCTGATGCTGCCTTGAGAACTGCTGCCGATTCGTTCACATGGGCGGTTCTATTCAGCAGAACATCTAGAACAACATTGGTGTCAACCATTATTCTGCATACTTTTCGAGTCTCTCTGAACGGTAGTCTTCTAGTGACTTTCCTGTATTGGGAATAGCACCAATAAGCGAGTCAACGAGATCCGCTTTTGCATTCTTTTTTTCAGAGGACGCTACGACCGTATATGCGATAACAACCTCCTGCCCCGCTTCTAGTCGAACAGGTGGTTCTAGCACAATCTGCTGCCCATCGAAAAATCCTTTTGCAGTTGCTATCATGGTTTTACTCCGATAACGTTCCTTCTAAATATACCTTTTTACCCGCACAAAAGGCAACCCCCTTCCAAGTTGGAATAGCCCGTTGGCTTTACAAATTTGCTCAAAAATGCCGTTTTCTTCACAAAAACACTCTTTTTTGTAAATTTTTTGAACGATTGGCTCGTTTTTATGTTATTTTTAGAACGAAATAGGGAGTTTTGCTCTTGTTCTCCACGTGAAATGTGCAAATTTCAAATAGACGAGAACGAGGCGGACGCTCACGCAAGTATGCCGTTTTGCGGTATGCTTCAGTTTGCTGTATCGGCTTATAAGCCGGTTATTGGTCGATAGGCCAAGGGCAACAGCCCTTTGGGGGCGTGGGTCGTTTGCGTTTATCGTCTATTAGGCATGCACAGCCTCACGTGGATAAATGCAACGATCTGCGCCTTTTTTGTATCCTTGCAAATTTGACGAAGTTCTTTGCTGAACAGGGCGAACTCCAGAGGTGTAAACGATGGAGTCTGTTATGGCTTGGGTAGATGCGCAGGGATTTGAATTGAATAAAAATGGCTTTGTTAAGTTGACAAAAATCAATGCACAGTTAGCACAAGATAAAGTAGATACATCAGCCAATAATTCGGCTGACAAAAAGGCTTCCAAGATAAGGAAAACTCTCAGTGCCATTAGAGAAGATGATTTGACAAAAAATGATTTGTGTCAACTCATACAAAGAGGGGCGTTCAAAAATTTTGTCAATGGTTTTCATGATGTTATAAAAATGATAAATGACACGAATTCGACAAGGTTAAGCGATAGTGAACAGAGTTTCTTTGCAAAATGTATTGTCGGTAACAAACTAAATATTTTGAGGAGAATAAAACAAGGTGATCCAACAGTTGTCAATGATTTAGCTAAAGAGGGCATCCAAGGAAATAATCGATATAATTTTAGTTTTGCTTCTAAATTTTGCACCTATATGTCCCGTTATCATTTTGGAGAAAAAGATAAATTTATGCCTTATGACAAGGTGTTGCAAAATGTTTTACCCTACTACGCTTGGGCTTATTGCAGAAAAGATGAAGTCAAGAATTTTAAACAGAAAAAAGTTATGAAGACTATATTGCGTTAGTTCGCGGAATTATAGAACAAAGTAAAATTTTATACGGCACAGAAGGAAAACTCACGCTTAAAGAATTTGATCGATTGCTATGGTACAAATACAAAGGGCTTTTAGGTGAGGTTTTATTTGGCTTGGATATTGCCCACTTATAAGGAGGTGAGGAAAATGAAAAAGATATTTTGTTTTGTATTGCTGATTTATCTTGTTGCGTGTAGTGAATCTCCATCACCTACGGCAAATACGGATGAAGGAAGTGTTAACCTAAACATTCCTATATATTCTTCGTCTTCTAATTATGATTTGAATACGATTAGTTCCTTCTCAAATATGATTGACTTCGTTTCATCAAGTTCTGATCCTGCTCAAAATATTCGGCCAACTTCAGGATTTTATGTCAGGTTCATTGCCAATCTTGACAGCGTTTCGGGATGGATGCCTGCTCAAACATTTTTCCCCGAAATCCCTCAATACTTAGAAAAAAACAACTACAAAAGGGATTACTGCTCATTTCTAGGCTGGGCATTAACACCTGATGGTAACGTTGTCTATAAAGATGAAGCATCGGTCATTGTCTCTAGTGATGTAAACCTATACGCAAAGTGGAACTGCTGGGAACCTTTATCACATTCTTCATCATCAAGTGCGGTACATGAACAATCGTCTTCATCAATTGGAGACTATAGTTTTGGGTCCCTTTATGACAATCGTGACGGAAAAGTATATGGGACAACGACCATCGGAACACAAACATGGATGGCAGAAAATCTAAACTTTGATGATCGGAGAGAAGGCCTTTTCTGTTATAATGGCAAAATAGACTCTTGTTCCGCTTATGGAAGGTTGTACACATGGATTGCAGCGATTGATAGTATAGGTAAATATTCTAATGATGGTAAGGGATGCGGTTTTCAATCAAGTTGTAAAACTGATTCGACAAAAAAAATACGTGGCATTTGTCCAGAGGGGTGGCACCTCCCCTCAAAAACCGAATTTGAGGTTTTATTCAGATACGTAGGGTATAACACTGACAGTATATATACACCTATAAATTCTTCAGCAATAAGCATTGCGTTAAGAACGATGTTTGGATGGCCGTTATGTGATCTTTGTGAACGAGGTGCTAACACTTATCAATTCTCTGCCAAACCCGCCGGAAGATGGGATGGTCATCTAAATAAAAATAAAGGGGAATACTTATCAATTGGAGGACAAGCTTATTTTTGGACTTCAACAAAGGCTAGTTCGAATAGCTCTTGGTATATATCTTTGAATAGTAGCGTTACAAATGGCGTAAACGTGAGTAGCGGTGTTGCTTATGACGCTTTTTCCGTTCGTTGCATAAAGGATGCTGATTAACAAGTAAGGAGAAACTAAAATGGGAAAGTTGAGAACAACTGCCATAACTAAGGGTAAATCCGATTCCTTCTTAAAAGAAATATCCAAGACTGTCAATAAAGTATTGAAGGCTATGAGCGAAAAGAATCCTTCCTCAAAATATGAAATTGATGACCTAGGTTTACCTCATAAACCGAAGCCTTTGCCAAAAGGGAAAACAGCTGTATATATGTTCTATTGCCCAAAGGAAAAGAGTTTCCTTAAAATAGGACGAGTTGGGATAAAAAGTAATGCCAGATTTTCTTATCAACATTATAATCCAGCTTATTCCAAAAGTAACCTGGCAAGTTCCATTTTGAATGATGATAAAATGAAAATGAATTTCAAACTAACCAATGAAAATATTGGTGGATGGATCAAGGAAAATTGCCGTCGAATAAATGTCCTTTTTGATGGGAAAGAAACAAATCCATTTGCAAGTGAACTGGTAGAAGCCTGTCTGCATTACAAATACAATCCAAGATATGAAGGGAAATCGAACAACGAAGCGGAGGTTTAACATGGGTATTTGCAAAAACAAAATGCTTACACGAAAGAGACTCTATTGTGCTATTCTCGCGAGCGTGATAGTGGTGCTTGCCGCCTGTGGTTCTGAGGCTAGTACTGATGCGGTTAATGCTCCGTCTATGTCTGATGCAGAAAGTCCTTTAAGCGAATCTTCGTTGTCTTCTTCGGACGGAAGTATTCTAATACAAGCAGAAATGTCATCATCTTCTTTAGATGAAGATGTTCCTGTACAGATAAATTTAAGTTCCTTGTATTCGTCAAGTTCTTATGCTGTTTCTAGTTCTACTAAATCTAGCAGTTCTTCAATAAACAAGAATCAAACTTTATACGGCACCTTTATTGATAGTCGTGATGGAAATACTTATAAATACGTAACAATAAAAACCCAGACTTGGATGGCAGAGAACTTGAATTATGCAGATTCAATCAAGTCTCCTATTCTTGAGGATCGTTCGTGGTGCTATAATGGCAATGAAGATCTTTGCAACCTATTTGGACGCCTCTATTCATGGGTAGCTGCTGTAGACTCATTAACTTCAGGTTGCGGTTATGGTGTAGATTGCTCATCAAAAATTATTCAGGGCATTTGCCCAGATGGGTGGCATATCCCAACATACGAAGATTTTGCTACACTCATAAAAAATATTGGTTTTCAAATGGGAACTCAATACTCATGTAGCCCAATAAAGTCCGCTTATTTGTGGCATGAGAAAAAAAATGGTTCAGATGCTTACGGATTTAATCTTTTGCCGGCTGGACAGGGTGAAACACAATACTATGGTTATACGGGTGAAGCAAAATTTCGCCATATTACCGAAAACGCTGGTTTTTGGGGGACTGACAGTAGTGATCGCAAAATGTATAGTTTTGGTTGTAATTGGGAACGGCCGGAGTCATACCTGATAAGTGGAACTAACTTAAAATATGCAAATAAAGTGATGAAGTCTGTTCGATGTGTAAAAGATTCCGTAGATTATTCCCCGTCAACAAGAAATAAAGAAATATTTAATACTACAATAAAAAAGGAAACTTTTACAGATGAAAGGGATGAAGAAAAATATCAGTTTGTAACGATAGGTTCACAGAAATGGATGGCGGAAAATTTAAGATTTGACCCTGGCACAATGCAGTATTATGGAAATTGCGTCTATTATGATAATTATTCCTGTGTACTTGGCTGTTATATTCAAGATACCTGCTCATTGACTCATTATTGGAGTGCTGGCTCTGGCTCATCTCGAGTCTATAGCTTTGCTGGCGCAATGGATTCTGTGAATACATTGTGTGGTTATGGGAGGCTTTGCATGGAGGGAATTTCAAAACAGGGAATTTGCCCCGAAGGATGGCAAGTACCATCTGCGGAAGATTATGAAAAATTGATTTCTTTTGCCGGTGGCGAAAATATCGCAGGCTTCTTTTTGAGAAGTAATAAAGGTGATGAATACGGAGCTGACCTGTACGGATTTTCGGCAGAAGACAACAGCTATTTTATAACATCAGATGAAATAGATAAAGATTCTCTCTTTGTTTTCGTTGTTGATTCTGACATTGCTCGTCTAGTAAGGGCAGAAAAGAGCTATGATTCTTCAGTCGGATGGAATGGTAAAGGATCCATGCGCTGTATTAAGGATAATTAATAAAAAAAATCCAATTTCGCGTTAGGGATAGTGACCCCTTGGGGCGGAGCCTTGCGGGCAGTTCTTTCTTGATGTTCTCGGGTGCAAGGCTTCGTTTTATGAGGTTGGACGGGAACGCAGTTATACAAGACTTAGAACTTTAGTTCCTAGTCGCTGTTATCCACTATGTGGAGAACCGGGCAACCTATAAATAGCATGCGAGCCGAATGCAATGAAAACAAGCTAGCTTGTTTTCATTGCTGAGGCGATGCTGCGGACGCCGTAGGCGTCAAATATAGCCCGACCGCACATGTATGTGCGGAAACGCTCATAAAAAATGGCGGGATAGTCTGCCCGCCGAGTTAGGTTGAGCATGGAGTTCTCAAAACAGCGAAAAATAAACAAGTATTGACTCCGACAGGGCTTTTGGTTATATTAGAGTGATGTATAGGAGCGAAGTTTTCAATGGTTTTGTTAGACGAATTAACTTATCTAGCCAATCTCTTAAAGGCTGCGGGCATTAAGACGCTGACGTCTGATGGCTCAAGCACGAAGATGTCGGTAGAATGCGATGGTCGTTCCTATTTGATAACGCTGGATCCTATTATGGATTCTTTGAAATTTCTTGACGTAAAAGCGTCTGTAGAAGTTGATTCCTTAACTCCCGAACAAGCGTTTTTCCGTATAACAGGGAAGAATATATAGGGAGGCTAGGCTAAATACGGTGTTCGCCAATGCTCCTTGCCAATTTGCTCAATAGCGTCAGCTCCTAATACGCCGCTTTCCCACAACGCGTCAGCTTCTTTCTGGACTTCATCTTCAGGTTGAGTGCTTGTCGTCAAAGTTTTTTTGCTTTTATTGGTCATATGGGATTTGTCGCTATGAAAATGGCGGGACAGTTTGCCCCGCCTGATTAGGTTGAACCTGGGTCTTTCGACCAGCTCACGATAATATGTTTAGGCTTCGAACCAATTCTCCAATTTTAGGGGAGTGATTTTTGCGATAGGTTCGAAATCTTTTGTATTCCGCGTTACAAGAATCAAATCGTTGGCCAAGGCTGTTGCTGCGATTTGAGAGTCGCATATCGGTCTTGGTTGCCCAGCCTTGTTGCATTTGGCGACTACCTCGGCATAATAAGCCGCCGCAGTTGCGTCATACGGAATGACATCAAATTTCTGCTTTACGATTTCGACATATTCTTTCAGTCTGTTCTTTCGGGAACCGTCTGGCAGAAGTTCGATGCCAAAGAGAGCCTCTTGCAAGGTTATTGCCGAGATTGCACATAAAGGCTCAAATCTTTGTATGTTTGTTAAAACGTTGGTATTTGGCTGTGGCTTGGAAAGTTCGGAAATAAGGTTGGAATCCAGCAAGAATCTCTTGTCCATCTTACCCCCAGATATTAGCCTTGCTTGCATCGGGATATTCTACGACACGTCCAGCCTCAAGGTCCTTGGAAAAATCGTCATCGGGCGAACAACCCTGACGCCAGCCTTTGAGTGCGTCAAGAAAAGACTCTTTGCGGTTGAGAGTCTCGTTCATATCGCGCTCAATCTTCCCAAATTCCATTTTTAGTTTCAGGTAGAGAACAAACTTCTCTACCTGCGAAATGTACTCGCTAGGCAGGGCTCGAATTTCTTTATTCAAAACATCCGTAGTCATGATTTTGTCCTCTTTTTCTAATAATATATCTTTTTTGAGTAAAAAAAGCAAGCCTAGCCGCATTCGCGTTAGGGATAGTGACCCCTTGGGGCGGCACTGTGATGCCGTTTTATGAGGTTGGGCGGGAACGCAGTTATACAAGACTTAGAACTTTAGTTCTTAGTCGCTGTTATCCACTATGTGGAGAACCGGGCAACCTATAAATAGCATGCGAGCCGAATGCAGCGAAAACAAGCTAGCTTGTTTTCATTGCTGAGGCGATGCTGCAGACGCCGTAGGCGTCAAATATAGCCCGACCGCACATGTATGTGCGGGAACGCCCAAAAGAAGACCTTCCCGCACGGTGCCTCTGGTCTCCAAGGTTTGCAGCACCTGTGAATCCCTATTTTCTTATAAGCAACTCAAACCATCAAAGGCCGTAGCAATAAAAGCTGCGGTCTTTTTCTTATATTTGTGAAAAGCAATTTTTATCCGTAAGGAAACGGGAAAATGCACGTCTTAGAAAAAATTAGCGAATTTGTGGGCAAATGGATGGCGGTTATCATTTTGGCTATCGCGGCGCTCTCGTTGCTCCTGCCCAAATCCACGCTCTGGATTGAAATCAGCTGGGTGAATTACTTGCTGATGATCGTGATGTTTGGCATGGGGCTTACGCTCAAGCTGAGCGATTTTGCACTTGTCTTTGCCCGCCCTAAGGAAATTACTATCGGGTGTGCGGCGCAGTTTATTATAATGCCTGCACTTGCGTTCTTGCTCTCTAAGGCGTTCGGGCTGGATGCCGCTCTCATGGCAGGCGTTGTGCTTGTGGGCACGTGCCCCGGCGGGACTTCCAGCAACGTCATCACTTATCTTTCGAAAGGTGACGTGGCGCTTTCTGTGGGCATGACCAGCGTGAATACGATGCTCGCTCCCGTGCTGACTCCGGCGATTACTTACCTGCTGCTCCGCACCACCGTGAACGTAGATGTGATGGCGATGTTCCTCTCCATCGTGAAGGTCGTTATCGTGCCGATTGCCCTCGGGTTCGTCATCAACAAGTTCTTTGGCAAATGGACCGCTCGCGCCGTGAAGGTCTTGCCCCTCGTCTCGGTGATTGCGATTGCGATGATTGTGGCCGCAGTCGTCTCGCACAATGCGATGAAGATTCTCTCCACAGGCGCCATCGTGTTCGCCGTGGTGATACTCCACAACCTGCTGGGCTATGGCTGCGGCTTTGGACTTGGAAAATTATTGAAATTCTCGACGCCCAAGACGAAGGCGCTCTCCATCGAAATTGGTATGCAGAATTCCGGCCTTGCCACGAGCCTTGCAGCGACTTCGTTCTCGTCTCTTGCCATGGCGACTGTCCCCGGTGCCATCTTCTCCGTATGGCACAACATCTCCGGCGCAATTTTGGCGAATGTTTACCGCCGGTGGGAAAAATAGCCCAATTTAATGATGAAAAAGCGCCGTCAAAAGAAACGCATTCCCATGAACCGCTCGCAAATGATGCAGGCGGTTCATTCGGAAGATACGCGGCCCGAACTCCTTGTACGGCGGGCGCTTTTTAAGGCGGGACTGCGATATAGACTACACCGTCGCGACTTGCCCGGCTCTCCGGATTTGTTCATTCTCAAGTACGGCGTGGTTGTCTTTATAAACGGCTGTTTTTGGCACCAGCACGGCTGCAAGTTTACAAGCAAACCCAAGAGCAATCCCGAATTCTGGAACGAGAAATTCACGAACAATATCGTTCGCGACATCAAGACGAACTGGAAACTTTCGCTCTCGGGTTACCGCGTCGCCACAGTGTGGGAATGTTCCATCAAGAACGATTTTGATCGCTCCATCGAACGCCTCAATGCTTTTATCAAAAGTGACGAAGAAACTATTGAGATTTAAGGGCCCAATGGGGCATGGCGTACAAAGGCTCTGTCAAGTCTTTCTGTACGGCTACAGAAATGCTGCGGCGAGATTGGTCACGATTTTAGCAAAAAATATGGTCTGTGTCGAATAAACGGTTTGGAAGGGGCTTCCGAATTCGGAAAAGTTTATTAGCCTGGGGCGGGCGTACGGAATAGACCGGCAGAGGTCTTGCGGTAATATACGAATGTTCACTAAAAAGTGGCCGGACCTGGTGGTCCGGTCGTTCTTTTTGGGGTGGATTTTGTAAGAAATCCATAATTTTTGTTGCCGGAGTGGTAGAAAGTGGTATATTTGTGCTGTGTTGTGGTAAAATGTGTCAAACTAGTATGAACTTTACGTCTTTCATAGGTCAAGCCCAGACGGCTATCGATGGAAAGGGAAGGTCTTCCTTCCCCAGGGAATTCCGTCGTCAGCTTGGGCCAACTGAAGGGGATGAATTCGTGGTCACCCGTGGCCCGAACCAGACTCTCCGGTTGTTTACCTTGCCGGAATATGAAAAGTTCATGGCGGACCTGGACAGCCGGTCCGACCGCCGTCAAGCCGACCTAGTTCGGAGAGGCCTCGCTCCCACCGTCGTGGAGTTGGATGGCCAGAACCGCATTTTACTTCCAAAGATCTTGTTGGAGTATGCTGAGCTGAAGGGTGAAGTCCTTTACGTACAAGCTAGCGGTAAAACTCTTGAACTATGGAATCCGGAACGCTTCAATGCCAAGTATGGCCTGCAATCGGACGATGCGATTGCCGCATTCGATGCTGCGTTCTACGGAGAAGGTTTGACGGAGGGCGACGATGCAAAACGCTGACCTGCGTCAAACCAAATTACAGACAAATGAATTTTATCACGACCCGGTGATGCTTGCCGAGTGTCTTGACGCTCTTTGCATCAGGCCGGACGGCACATACGGCGACTGCACCCTGGGCGGTGGCGGACATTCCTTCGGAATTGCGAACAAACTAAATGAGAACGGAACGCTCCACGCCTTTGACCGTGATGAGGAAGCCGTTGCGTTTGCCACCAGGCGCCTTGCGGGTGTAAAGTGCAAGTTCGTTGTGCATCCGGTGCGGTTCGGTGAACTGAAGAACGAAATCGCCCCGAACACTCTGGACGGAATCCTTTACGACCTGGGGATCAGCAGCCACCAGGTGGACGATTCTAGCCGCGGGTTCACCTTCGTAGGCAACAACCCTCTGGATTTGCGCATGGACCGTCGCGAAGGTGTTTCTGCCCAGGAATGGCTGAAGTCGGTGAGTGCCGACGACCTGGCCGCAGTGCTCCGGAAGAATGCCGATATGGACAGGGCTTTCAAGCTTTCTACCCGCCTTGTGGAGATGGCTTCTGCGGTTACGGCCGAGGGCCGCGAAATTTTGCCGAATGACGTGAAGGCCGTTGTGGAATCGGTGTTCCCCGACAAGCGGCGGGAAGTGAACGGCCTGCTGGCCCGTGTTTTCCAGGCGGTGCGCATGGAAGTGAACGGCGAGCTGAAAGAAATTGAAGATAGCCTGAGTGCCGCGGTGGATTGCCTGAAGGTGGGCGGCCGCCTGGTGGTGATGAGCTACCACTCGGTGGAGGACCGCTGCGTGAAGGAAACGGCGGCTCGGTTCGAGAAGGCCTGCATCTGCCCGGAAAATTTGCCGGTGTGCGTGTGCGGCGGGAACCACCAGCGTTTGAGAAAGGTGAATCGCAAGCCGATTCTGCCTACGGAACAGGAGATTGCAAGAAACAGCAGGGCTCGCTCTGCGAAGCTTAGGATTTACGAGAGGGTATGAGCGGAACTGAGAAATTCAAGGTAGCGGCAACCAACAGGTCGATTTTTATAATCGTCTTTTGCGTTGTGCTTTTGGGAGCCTTGCTCCTGATGCTTCCGCTGTACCTGCAGAACCGCCTGAACAGCCTTTACGGCCAGTCCCGCATGCTCGAGAGGCAGGTGACCTTCTTGCAGCGCGACGCACTCTTGCTGGAACTGAAGATTAACCAGATGTCTTCGCTGGAACGCCTGTCCGACTTTGCCGATAGCGCAGGGCTCGGGCTGTACGAGGTCCCGCAGAAGATTATGGTTCTGGAGGGTAAAGGTGAATAGATTCCCTCTTGAACCGCTCGGATTCCTGAAATGGATAGTGCTGTCCCTGGTGGTGGTGCTGACCTTGCAGACCTTCAACATCCAGGTGCTGAACCGTGAAGTGTACCAGAAGAAGACCATGAGTCTGGTGACCCGTTCCAAGAACATCTATGCCGAACGGGGCCAGATTATGGACCGTAACGGGGTGGTTCTGGCGGACAACTTCAGGGATACCGCCAACAAGGCCCTGGATTACAGCCGTGTGTTCTTGCAAGGCAAACTTGCCTCCCAGGTGATTGGCAAGCTGGACTTTAACGGTCATGGCGTCATGGGCGTGGAACGCGTGTTTGACGAACGCCTGAGCGGGAACGAAGGGTTCCGGGTGAGTGTGCAGGACGCCCACCGCCGTGAAGTGTATTCCCGTTCCGAAAACCTGGCGGAAGCGGTGCCGGGCAAGAACCTGGTGCTGACGATTGACAAGAACATGCAGGAACTGGTGGAAAAGGGCCTGAAGGATGGCGTGATGAAATACAGCGCCACCAGTGCTTCTGCCGTGGTGGTGGATCCCTACACCGGTGAAATCCTGGCCATGGCCAGTTACCCTACGTTCGATCCCAATTCCAAGACCCAGGGAATCGGCCGTGTGGCGAAGAATGAGATTGTCTCCATGTCTTATGAGCCCGGCTCCACCTTCAAGGTGGTTACCGCCGCCGCCGCTCTTGAGAATAATGTGGTGGACCCGGAAAAGGTGTTTGCGAACGAGGGCAAGAGCTGGAGCTGGAACCCGAGATCGGCTCCCATCAGGGATTCTCACGTGTACGGTGACATGAACATGACCCAGGCCATGGTGCAGTCCTCCAATATCGTGTTTGCAAAGATTGCAAACGAGGTGGGGGCGGACAAGCTTTACCGCATGGCCCGTAACTTTGGGCTGGGTATGAAGACTTCGGAGAATTTCTACGGTGAGGAATCGGGCAAGCTTTACCAGCCCTACGAACTGACCCGCGACGACCGCACCCTGAAAACCATGGGCTACGGCCACGCCCTGCTGGTGACGCCCATGCAGATGGTGATGGTCTATTCCACCATTGCTAACGGCGGCAAGTTGATGGAGCCCATGATTGTGAAGGAATGGCGCGATGCCAATGGCGAGGTGGTGGAAAAGAACGAGCCGGTAGAAGTTCGCCGGGTGATTTCAGAAGTGACTGCCGCAAAGATTCGCGGCATGCTCAGCCATGTGGTGAACGACAGCGACGGTACGGCGAAGCAGGTGAGGAGCAAAAAAATCCCTGACGTGATTATTGGTGGCAAGACGGGTACGGCCGAAAAGTTCAACCAGAAGACGGGCGAGTACGACAGCAAGCTCCAGGTGGCCTCTTTCATTGGGATGGTCCCTGTGGAAAACGCCCGCTATGTTTGCCTGGTTCTTGTAGATGACCCCAACTCTGACAAGTCCTACGGGCACGCCGGCGGTGTGACGGCAGGGCCTATTTTCCGCAATATCGTGGAAAGTATCTATTACCATCCGGAAATTTCTCCCTTGACCCACAAGCTGGCGAGAGTGCCTGCCAAGAACGGCTGCAACGTGGACTTTATGGGCATGACGGTGGCGGCCGCAAAGAAGATGGCTGCAGAACACGGATGCCCGGTGGAATTCAAGGGCGAAGGGGGCCGTGTGGTGTCCCAGCGTAGCGACGTGCTGGATTCTTTCGGGGTGGTGCTGAATCTTGGTGAGACCTCGGCAAGCAAGATGCCGAACCTGGTGGGGCTTTCTTTGAAGGAAGCCCTGGAAGTGATGGGCAATATCCGCATGAACGTGGAATTTGAAGGCAAGGGGAGGGTGGTTTCCCAGTCCCCCAAGGCCGAAACGGAACTTACAAAAGGTGCCACCTGCAAGCTGACACTGAAGGAGAAGGGCTGATGATTTCTGAAGGATTGATGCAGAACCTCCAAGTGACTGGACTTTGCGACGATTCCCGCCGGGTGAAACCGGGGAACCTGTTCTTCTCTATGCCTACCGAAGGGGCGGAAGAATTTGCCCAGAAGGCGCTTGACGCAGGCGCTGTCGCCGTGGTGGCCGAAATGCCCGCTCCCGAAAAGATGACCGCCAAGTGGATCCAGGTGATGGATGTGCGCAGGGCCCGTCTCGAAGCGGCAAAGATTTTCTACAAGGATCCATTCAGTAAGCTTACCGCCCATGCGGTGACGGGGACCAACGGCAAGACCACCAGCGCCTTCTTGATGGATGCCATGCTCACCGCCGCTGGCCACAAGGTGGCCCTGCTGGGGACCATCAAGAACAAGATTGGCGAAAAGTCCGTGCAGGCGACCCTCACGACGCCGGGGCTTTTGGACCTGTACGCCTTTGCCGCCTCTGCCGTAGAGGCGGGCTGCACCGACCTGGTGATGGAGGCGTCGTCCCATTCCCTTTATCAGGGACGCATGGCGGGAGTACTTTACAGGAGTGGTCTCTTTAGCAACCTGACCCAGGACCACCTGGATTTCCACAAGACCATGGACGCCTACTTTGAGGCGAAAAAGCTTTTGTTTACCCGTTACCTCGCCAGTGACGGTGTGGCTGTCATTAACGTAGATGATTTCTACGGAAAGAAACTATACGATTCCCTGACCGAGATTGAAGCGGGCCGCAAGGTGGCTGTCTCGCGTCTTGGAATCGTTAGCGCTAATGTGAAGCCCGAAGGCCCTGTCGAAAACACCGAAGACGGCTTGAAGATGTTGTTGCCCGCCATTAGCGGCGTGCCTTTCGAGACACCCCTTTGCGGGGACTTTAACGTAGATAACGTGATGCTGGTGCTTTCGTGGGCGAAGGCTGTCGGTGTGCCGGAGGCGGCCATGCGAAAGGCCCTGGCAGGCATTCGGGTACCGGGACGTTTCGAGAAGGTGTGGAACCGTAACGGTCGCCACGTGATTGTGGACTACGCCCACACTCCCGACGCGTTAGAACGCGTGCTCTCTACCGCCCGCAGCCTTTGCAGGGGCAAACTCTCTTGCGTGTTCGGCTGCGGTGGCGACCGCGACAAGACCAAGCGGCCCATTATGGGGGCTATCGCCGAACGCATGGCGGACAAGGCCTGGCTCACTTCGGACAATCCCCGTACCGAAAACCCGACAGACATCATCAACGACGTGCGCGCCGGCATGAAGACGGACAAGTTCTCCGTGGTGGAAAACCGTGAAGAGGCCATCTACAAGGCCTGTGCCGAACTGAAGGATGGTGACTGGCTGGTGATTGCGGGCAAGGGCCACGAGGACTACCAGATTATCGGAAAGACGAAACATCATTTTGACGACCGCGAGATTGCAGTAAAGGCTATGGAAAAATGCTGAAGTTGGATTTGACAATAGGTGAAATGCTGAAGATTCTGGAAACGGAACCTGTGGGAGTTGCTCCCAAGGTTCTGAAACGCAAGGTGAATCTCTGCATGGATTCCAGGGAAAGCGCCAAGGGAGTTGTCTTTTGGCCTATCAAGGGTGTCCGTTTTGACGCCCACAAGTTTGTAAACCAGATGGAAAAGGAAGGGGCGCTCATGAGCGTTGTAAACCAGACAGCCGTGGAAGAATACTCTACCCAAAACGAAACCTTCAAGGCCTACGCGCCTGTAGATGATACCACCAAGGCGCTGCTCAAGCTGGCCAAGGGATACCAGAGGCTTTTCAAGGTGAAGAAGGTGGCCATTACTGGAAGTAACGGCAAGACCACTACCAAGGAAATGGTGAAGGCGGTGCTTTCTTCCAAGTTCGTGACCCACGCCACCGCCGGAAACTTCAATAACCATATCGGCGTGCCTATGACCCTTTTCCAGCTGAAGCACAAGCACGAAGCCGCCGTGGTGGAGATGGGCACCAGCGGCCCCGACGAAATCCGCCCTCTTTCTCTGGCGGCAGAACCCGACGTGGCGGTGATTACCAACATTGGCGCTTCTCACCTGGAACGCTTGGGCGACCTGGACGGTGTTTTCCGCGAAAAGATTACCATTACAGCAGGCCTCAAGAAGAACGGCACCCTCATTGTGAACGCCGATGACCCGAGGCTTTGCAAGGTGAAATCCACCAAAAACTACAAGGTGGTGACCTTCGGGCTCCGCCGTGGTGTGGTGAAACCCGAAAAACTTAGCTGGAACGAAAACGCCTGCGCCGACTTTTACGTGGGCCGCACCCACTTTGTGCTGAACGTGCCCGGAACCCATAACTTGTACAATGCCCTGGCAGCTATTGCCGTGGGCGAGGCCTTCCGTATTCCCAAGGCGGAAATCGCCAAGGTGCTCAAGAATTTCCGCGCCACCAACATGCGCATGGAAATCAAGAAGGGCGACGGTTTCAAGATTGTGTCCGACTGCTACAACGCGAATCCTTCTTCTACCCGCATGGCCCTGCAGACCATCGGCAACATGAATGTAGAAGGTAGCCGTATTGCGGTCCTTGGCGACATGCTGGAACTGGGCAAGGAATCCAAGGAACTGCACCGGAGTATCGGGGCGCTGGTTCCCGAAATGAACTTTGACTTGCTGGTGACTGTTGGCGAAGAAGCGAAGAACTATGTGAAGGGAGCGAAGGAAAAGGGCATGGCCTGCGTGGAACATTTTGACACTGTGCAGGACGCCATCGTTTTCCTTTCGGACGTGGTGAGCAAGGGCGACGTGCTCTTGGTCAAGGGCTCCCGCGGGATGAAAATGGAGCAGGTAGTAGATGCCCTGCTGAAACTTTCTCTGGTGTCCAAGGCTTAAAGGTATAAGGAGCTGTCTTTAGATGAATAACATACAGACCATAGGCGTAAACAAGTGGCTGTTGCTTGCAACGCTCTTGTTGATATGCTTCGGCATAGCCGTAGTTTATACGGCGTCAACGCCTCATGCCCTGCAACGGGGACTTTCTCCGGAATTCTACCTGAAGGCCCACCTGTGGAAGGTCCTTGCGGCCCTGGTTATCATGTTCGTTGTTTCGAAGGTCGATTACAGCGTGTGGATGAAGGGCTCCCGCGTAGTGTTCATTATCGGGGCGGTGCTTACGGTGGCGGCCATTGTGGCCGGCGGAAGCGTCAAGGGCGCCAACCGGTGGATTTGGGGAATCCAGCCCTCTGAAATCTTGAAACTGGGCTTGATTTCATGGATATGCGCGAAACTTGCGGTGGCAGGTACCGAAATCAAGACCCTGAAATGCAGCTTGATACAGCCGGCGATTCCCTTCGGGATTTCGGCAATTCTCCTGGCCCTGCAGCCGAATTTCTCTATGTTGCTCCTGTTTGCGGGCATCACCCTTGCGGTTTTGTTTGTGGCGGAAGCCCGGTTCAAGTACATTGCCATCTCCCTTGCTGCATGCATTCCGGTGGGCCTGATTGTGCTTTTGATCAAGTCCCACACTTCCAAGCGCCTGATGGCGTTCTTCAATCCGGCGGAGAACCAGAATTCGGCCTACCAGGGAGAACACGCTCTTGAAGCTCTCGGGAACGGAGGATTTTTCGGGACCGGCTTCGGCATGGGCGTGCAGAAACTGGGCTACCTGCCCGAGGCCCACAAAGACGTGGTCTATGCGGTGATAGGCGAGGAGTTCGGCTTTGTGGGGACTTTTGCCATTCTCCTTCTTTTTGGAATGTTGTTCTACCAGGGCTTTGAAATCGCCCGCAATTCTTCTAGCCGTTTTGGAAAGTACATGGCGGTGGCTTTGACGATTTCCCTGTTCCTGAATTTCCTGGTGCATGTCTGTGTGAGTACGGGGCTTTTTCCCACCACAGGGCAGCCCTTGCCTTTCCTTAGCTTTGGCGGAACTAACCTGATTTTCTCGGCCCTGTTCATCGGGATCCTTTTGAACATCTCGAAACCGGGAACAGGTACGAAAATCTGGGAACCCTATATGAAAAACGGGGACAGGACGGATACGCGCCCCCGTACGGATTATGAAACTTCAAGGAGTGGACGATGAAAAAGTTCCTTTTTGTGTGCGGTGGAACCGGCGGACACATTTTCCCGGCTGTGGCGATTGCCGAAAGCCTCAAGAAAATGGGTGTTGAAGACATTACCTTTGCCGGTCGTAAGAATTCTATGGAAGAACGCCTGGTGGCAGGCAACTGGCCCTACGAATACATTACCGCAGAGCCTCTCCATCGCGGTCCGTTCCTCAAGAACCTGGCGCTGCCCTACAAGTTGCTCAAGTCCCTGTCCAATGCCAAGAAGGTAATCCGCAAGGTGAAACCCGACGTGGTGGTGGCGACGGGCGGTTACGTCTCGCTCCCGATCGTCCTTGCTGCAGGCAGCATGGGCATTCCCGTTTACCTGCAGGAACAGAATGCGGTGGCGGGAATTGCCAACAAGATGGGCGCTCGATACGCGAAGACCGTTTTTGTGACCTCCGAAGATGCCGCCAAGTATTTCCCAGCAGGAAAGACCATGATTTTTGGAAACCCCGTCCGTGAATTGCCCGCCGAAGACAGCCTGGAACGCCCCGTGGAATTCCGCGAGGGCAAGAAGGCCGTGTTTATCGTGGGGGGGTCTCAGGGAGCAGTCGGCATCAATACGAAAATTGAGGAAAGTATCGGCCGGATTACCGGGAACGAGGACGTTTCCGTAGTGTGGCAGGTAGGTGTCAAGAATGTAGATGACATTACTGGTCGTCTGGGAATTCTGCCCAACGTGTCGGTGAAGGGATTCTTGAACGGGATCTACGCCTACATGAAACATGCGGACCTGATTATCAGCCGCGCAGGAGCTTCGGCCCTGGCAGAAATCCTTGCCTTCGGCAAGCCCTCTATCTTGCTTCCGTTCCCCCATGCTACGGCAAACCATCAGGAGCACAACGCCCGTGCCGTCGAAAAGGCGGGGGCTGCCTTGGTGGAGCTGGACAGCGACGAGAATCATTTGTGGGACAAGGTGGAATCCCTGCTGTTCGATAGCGAGAAACTGGCCAAGATGGCGGCTGCGGCAAAGAAGCTTGGAATGCCCGATGCGGCCGACAAGATTGCAAAGGTGATTTTGGAAAAGGAAAGTGCATAATGCAGATTAATGATTGTAAACGTGTCCGTCGCTTGCACATGGTGGGTATCGGTGGTGCCGGTATGTCCGGTATCGCAGAAGTCCTTCACGAGAACGGCTTTGTGGTGACCGGCTCGGACATGGGCGAGGGCTCTGTCATTGACTACCTGAAGCACCTGGGAATCCGCGTGGATAGCAAGCACGAGGCCAAGAATGTGGAAGATGCCGACCTGGTGGTTTATTCCTCTGCCATTCCATACGACAATCCCGAGCTGGTAGAGGCTCGTGCCCGTCGCATTCCCGTAATTCGCCGTGCCGAAATGCTTGGCGAACTCATGCGCATGAAATACACCTTGGCCATTTCCGGTACACATGGCAAGACCACCACTACTTCCATTGTCGGAGAAATCTGGGAAGCGGCGGGTCTTGACCCCACCATTATCGTTGGTGGCGTGGTGAAGGGCAAGGGAAGCGGCGCAAAAGTGGGCAAGGGGGATTACCTCATTGCCGAAAGCGACGAGTTTGACCGCAGTTTCCTCTCCATGATGCCCAGTTCCGCTATCGTGACCAACATCGATGCCGACCATCTGGACACTTACGAAAATATTGACGAAATCAAGGAAGCCTTTGTCCAGTTCGTGAACAAGATTCCCTTCTACGGACAGGCCATCCTTTGCATTGACGACCCCAACGTTCAGCAGATTTATTCCAAGGTGCGCAAGCCGGTGATTACCTATGGGTTTTCTCGTCAGGCCAAGTACCATATCGACAACCTCCGTTTCGAGAAGGGATACCCTCATTTTGAAATTTTCAACGACGGGAAATCTCTCGGCGAATTCCAGCTGCAGATTCCGGGTCGACACAATGTGCTGAACGCCACCGCCGCCGTGGCCCTTGCCATGGAAGAGGGAATCGACGTGGAAGTGGCAAGACGTGCCGTGGCCGCCTTTGAAGGCGTGCAGCGCCGCTTTGAATTCTTGGGCGAAAAGAACGATGTGCTGGTGTTCGACGATTACGCCCATCACCCCACGGAGGCGACGGCGACTCTGCAAGGGTTCAGGGATGCTTTCCCGGGCCGCCGCGTGATTGTGGCTTTCCAGCCCCACCTATTCTCCCGCACCAGGGATCAGCACGACGCCTTCGGGAGCGCTTTTGCCAACTGCGATGTGCTGCTGTGTACCGACATTTACCCTGCCCGTGAGCGGCCTATTGAAGGTGTGACCGGAGCCCTGGTTTCTGAAAGTGCCCTTGCCTTTGGTCACCGGAACGCCCGCTTTGTGGGCGATCAGATGAACCTGCTGCCTATTTTGAAAGAAGAACTCAAGCCGGGTGATGTGGTGGTGCTGATGGGCGCCGGCAACATCTGGAAACTGGGCCAGAAGATTTTGGAGGAATGTATTTGAGTCCTAAAACCACATTCCTTGGACGCCGTATAGGCTACAACGAGGAAAAGCGCAAGCGCACCCGTGCCATGAAAATCAAGAATGGCGCGAAGAAAAGCTTGGGCTGGTTTAAGCGTCGTGGCTGGATTATCGGTCTTGTGCTGGTAATCCTTGCTACCCTCGCGTGGACGAACCGTTTCTACCTGCAGCGATTCAACCCCATGGAACTTCGACACCTGCAGTACATCGATATCGAAGGAAACCGCATGCTCACCTGGGAAGACGTGGTGCAGAATGCCCAGGTGGAACCTGGAATGCTCCTGTCCGAAGTGTTCGAGGATTCTGTAGAGAAAAACTTGATGCAACTCCCCCTGATTCACAAGGTGACGGTGGAAAAGCATTTCCCCTCTTCCCTCACCATCAAGGTGCAGGAATCCTCGCCTGTGGTGGCGTATTTCCAAGGGAGCCATGCTACGGTTTATTCGGAACGGGGGCTTCTCTTGCCCATGTCCACCTCTACGGCGTTCCATTTGCCGGTGGTGGATTCTATGGCCTTTGAACGTATTGCGGATGTGGCGTCTCACCTGCAAAAGCTCAAGCAGGAAAATGCCGAACTTTACGGTCTTGTATCTCAGGTATCCTGGAGCGATGAGCACCGGGCATACGAAGTGTTCTTTAGCGATGTGGGCTACAAGGTTCTGTTCCCCGAAAGGGAATGGGACAGTAATCTATGGACCTTATACGAATCGGTGAAGCGCGGGTTCCCTCAGGACATGAACTGTGCCCGAGAGGTGGATTTGCGTTTTGCGGGTTTCTTGTACATAAGGAATTTTGACAAGAGGTGTGTCAATGGATGACAACAACAACGAATTGAGAAAAGAAGATCTGGTTTTCGGTCTTGACATCGGGACTTCCAAGATTAACCTGTTCGCGGGAGCCATGAACCCCGACAACACGGTCCGGATTCTTTGCTGCGGGGCCCTGCCCCTGAAGCGTCCTGACGAGATGGACGATGTGGTGGAAACGCTGCAGAATGTCATTAGGCAGCTGGAACCCTTCATCGATTTCGATGTTCGCGATGTCTACGTGGGCATTGCCGGAAGCCACGTGTCCTCTGTCAATTACAAGGGCCTGATTACGCTCCCTACCGGAGAAGTTCGCGAAGTGGATATTGAACGGGTCAAGAACCTGGCGAGCACCATCCCGGAATCGGCAGGACAGATCCTTCACGTGTTCCCCGGAGAATACACCCTGGACGACCAGGCAGGAATCCGTAATCCGAAGGGGCTTAACGGTCGTAGGCTCAGCGTTGACGTTCAGGTGGTCACCTCCCGCCCGAATGCCATCCAGAACCTGGACAAAAGCGTCACCCGCGCAGGCCTCCATGTAGAAGAACTGGTGCTGGAACCGTTGGCCGCCGCCTCGGCAGTGCTGACCGATGACGAACGTGAACTGGGCGTGGCCCTCATTGATATTGGAGCGGGTTCGGCCGACATCGCCGTATTTGTGGGCGAGTCCGTCCGTTACACGGCCTCTCTGGACGTGGCCGGGAACGCCATTACCAGCGATATCAGCAAGTGCCTAAGCGTGCCCATTTCCCTTTCGAAGGCGGAAGATATCAAGAAGCGTTATGGCACTTGCCGCCTGAACAACCTGATTGAAGATGAAACGTTCCCGGTGCCTAGCGTTGGTGACCGTGGCGATGTCCCGTGTTCCCGCAAGCTTCTGACCCAGGTGATTACGGCCCGCTGTGCAGAAATTTTCAAGCTTTTGCAAAAGGACCTGGTAAAGCACAATATGGATGTGCTGCTGAACGGCGGTATCGTTTTGACCGGTGGCTGCTGCGCCCTGGACGGTATCGATACCGTAGCCGAAAAGGTGTTCGGCAAGTCTGTGCGTATCGGCCACCCTCGGGAAGTCGGTGGTGTACAGAGCTATTCCAATCCGTCTTATGCCACGGGAATCGGGCTGTTGCTGTATGCCGCCAAGCAGCGTCGCAAGGAAAAGCGCCGCGAAACCGGCAAGCAGATTTCGGTGTCCATGAAAAAGAGCCTTCAATGGTTCAAGGACGTCCTAAAAAATTATTTCTAAAACAAAACAACCACTCACAACAGGGAGACAAACTATGAGTGAATTCGACATAACCCCAACCTCACACATCGTGATGGATGAATCAACCCTCAACAACGCGAAGGTCAAGGTCTTTGGCGTGGGCGGCGCTGGTGGCAACACCGTGAACCGCATGGTGGAAATGAATATTGAAGGCGTGGAATACTACGCCGTCAATACCGACGCCATGGCTCTGGACCTGAGCAAGGCGGACCACAAGATCGCCATTGGCCAGAAGACCACCAAGAATCTCGGCGCCGGAGCAAAGCCCGAAGTGGGCCGCAAGGCTGCCGAAGAAAACGTGGACGACCTGAAGGAAGCCATGAAGGGTGCCGACCTGGTCTTTATCACTGCCGGTATGGGCGGTGGTACGGGTACGGGCGCTGCTCCGATTGTGGGTGCCGTGGCTCGGGAATTGGGCATCCTCACGATTGCCGTGGTGACCAAGCCCTTCCGCTACGAAGGTCCTGTCCGCAAGCGCAATGCCGAAAGCGGTATCCAGGCCCTGAGAAAGGCCGTGGACACCATGATTGTGGTGGACAACAAGAAGCTTGCCGCCACCGTAGAAAGTACGGACAAGAAGATGACCTTGGAAAGCGCTTTCAAGTTCACCGATGAAATTCTCGGCAACGCCGTCCGCAGCATTTGCGGTATCATGTTCCGTCATGGCCTTATCCATGTGGACTTTGCCGACGTGAAGACGGTTATGTCCAATGGTGGTGCCGCCCTTATGGGTACGGGCATTGCCGAAGGCGAAGGTCGCGGCGTCAAGGCTGTAGACATGGCCCTTTCTTCTCCGCTTCTGGAAGAAGTGAACGTGGAAGGCGCCTCCGGTGTGCTGGTGAACGTTTCCCATGGCGAAAACTACTCCATGCTGGAACACGAAGAAGCCCTGGACCACCTCTACGAAGCCGTGGGTGAAATGGGCGACCCGAACATTATCGTCGGTGACATCCTGCTGCCGGAATTGGGGGACAAGGTGAGCATCACCGTTATCGCCACCGGTTGTGGCGGAACTTCTGGTTCCGAGATGAAGCCCATGTTCGCAAGCGCTGCCGACGTGCCTATGGCCCCTGCCGCTCCCAAGATGCAGGACCTGGTCAACTCCATCGGTGGTTCGGCCGGCTTTCAGCAGCCCCAGCCTGTAGCTGCGACTCCGCGCCCAACGGCTACCAACTTCGTGGCTCTTGCTCAGCCTACGACGGTCGCCATGCCTGCCAGTGAGTCCCTGACCATTCCTATGGACACTCTTCCCCAGACCGAAGCCCAGGCTCCTGCCGCAGACTTTGCCTCTGCACAGTTCAACGCCCAGGCCCCCGCTTTCGAAGAGAAGATGATGCCCGAAGGCATTGCTACGGCAACGCTTCCTGAAACGGAAGAAATGCCCGGCGTCGCCGATATGGACCAGCTCTCCAACGGTGACTATGGTACTCCGGCTTACACCCGCCAGACCATGGCTGAAATGCCTGTCCGTGAAGTGGAAGAACCCCGCAACACGAACTATGCCGAAGGCTCCCTGAAGACCAACGGCGTGGATTACGATGTGCCGGCTTTCCTCCGCAATGGTGGCTTCAAGCTGGATTCTTTCTAATCCTTAACTAACACACACACCGGATACGCGCAAGCGTATCCACCACAACACGAGGGATCACCTGGGTCTCCCTGCCTGGGTGATCCCTTCTTGCGTCTACGGGGACTCGTATTTACGAGTCCCCGTAGACGCAAGAAGTATTATAAGACCGCTCCTTCGTTGTTTGTTGGGCGGCGTCTCCGGAATCTCAGTCGCTCTCGCGACCACGACTCATTAATATGAGTCGTTTGTCGCTCACGGAGTGCGTCTTAGACAAAGTCTTCGATACAAGAAGTTTTTTAATGACCGCTTGCGCTACTCTTGTCATGCCCGGCTTGACCGGCCATCTCCTTTCAAAGTCCGCAGCCCTCCCGCCACCGCTTTTTTCTAGATTATTCGTATATGGGTGCAATTCGCTCCAAATTCGCGATTTTGACACTGGCGGCAGCCTCTCTGGGTCTGTCCGTCTCGGCCTATGGCGAAACTGGCTATTTCCAGATTGGCACGGATTTCGACATCGGGCTCAACGGCGGCCCTACGGAGCCTACCTTCGCCGTTGATACGGCGGACTGGTACGGTCGCAACTGGCGGGGGCTTCGCATCCCGCTGGAAAACGCCCGTAGTTACGAGGAATCGGTCCATCCTTTCTTTACGCTTAGCTTCCGTGCAGGTTACAAAGGTTTCCAGGTGCTTTTGGAAGCGCCTCTCCGCAAGGATCTGGAGGCCTGGTATCAGGACGACTGGAAAACGAATTTCACCTACAAGCCCAGTGAGCTGGACATCAACGTGCCCAACAACGCCTATGCCAAATGGACTAACGGCGTGGGCTTTGTGCAGTTCGGCCGCTTCAGCCCCGACGATCTGAAAATCTCCAAGAACGACATCTTGATGGGAGGCGCACCCTACCACGACGGGGTCCACTGGAAATTTGCCCCCGGCATTTTCCGTTACGACTTCATGCTCAGCTCCCTGAACCCTTGGCTCTTCGGCGATGTGACGGACCACTCTACGGGCTGCCCGCCGGTAGGTACGGAGGCCTACGACCAGAAATGCACCGACCCCGGCCGGCAGGTATCGAACCAGCGGAACCGTACCTACACCGACAACGTCAAGAACCTGGTGTTCCACCGTTTTGGCGTAGAGACCAATAAATTCTGGGCCTACGTGGTGGAGCAGAGCATGGTGGGGGGCAAGGCCCTGGAATTCCGTTCCATCAGCCCCTTCATCTATTGGCACGACAACTACGCTACAGGCTATACCTCCGCCATGACGTCCCTGGAACTGGGCTACAAGACCGCTAATGGCGCCAAGTTCTATGGTCAAATCAACATGGAAGACATCAACAGCCCCGTGGGCGAAGACGACGACAAGG
Organism: Fibrobacter sp. UBA4375; assembly: GCA_002391195.1. Lineage (GTDB taxonomy): Bacteria > Fibrobacterota > Fibrobacteria > Fibrobacterales > Fibrobacteraceae > Fibrobacter. The sequence goes on from DGRZ01000081.1 coordinate 24,415, forward strand.
GCACCAACCGTTCCATCTTGAATTACATGGCTGGATATTTCCATCAGGTCAAGACCAACCGCTTTGGCGAATACTCCTGGCGTTTCGAGGTGGTCCGCACCGACCCCGCCGCCAATAACAGCAGGCTTCCGCTCCTGAAGTACACCAGCCGCCGGAACTACCGCAGCAACTACCGCGAGCAGGGGGAGGCCAACTACGCCGACGCCTATTTTGTGGACTATCCCGTGGGCTACCGCCGTGGCTCAGACGCTCTGGACCTGTGGCTGGAACTGGGCTGGACCTACGGCGATCACTCTCTGGCTATTACGGCGGCGTGGCTCCGTCAGGGCGACAAGGAACTCTATACCGACTACGACATCGCCGTCGATGTAGAAGGAGCAACCTCCGGCGTGGAAGAGGCTCAGTATGTGCTGGACATTCAATACCGTCTCAAGTTTAACGAATGGTTGCGCTTCTATCTGGGTGGCGGCGGCCGCAAGTACGAGAACCTGGCCAACATCCCCGGCAAAGACGGCATGGACGGCTGGATCCGCTCGGGAATCCAGCTCCAGTTCAATCCTGTAGATACGAAGTTTTAGCGCACCACCAGGGCAGCTAGCGCCAACTCCTGGCTAATGCGGGTGGAGCATTTCCCGCTCTTGATTTCAAAGTCCAGGTCGGCAAGCCTGCGGATGACCCTGCACAGGAGCGGCTTGCCCCAGCGCCTTGCGCATTCGGGAGCCTTGCCCTTCACGTTGAAGATAAAGTCGTTCTTGCCCAGTTCGGCGGCGGCGTCTTTGGGGGTCATGCCTTTCGCGAGCAGGGCCGAAAAGTTCATCAGGTCAACGGCATAGTAGTACAGCGACGCCACGATTTGCACCGCCTGCACGCCGTTGTTGAACATTTCGTTCAGTTTCTTGGCGTAGGCCTTGCCGTCACGCATGCCGAAATAGTCGTTGATTTCGTAGGCCACGATTTTCCGCTGGGAAACCACCATGGTCTTGACCAGTTCCAGGTCGATTTTCTTGCAGTCCGGCTGGAATAGGAGAATCTTTTCGACCTCTTCGCACACCAGCTTGGTGTCGGTGCCCAGGGCTTCGGCCAGGTACTGGCAGGCATCCTTGTCGATGGCCTTCTTGAAATGGGAGGGGATAACCGAGGCTATCCAGTCTGTCATCTTGTAGGACTTGGGCTCGTCGTATTCCTTCTCGATTTCGCCTGCCTTTTTCAGGGCCTTGTAGAGCTCCGTGTTGGCGGCGAGAGTCTCGAAGTCCAGCAAAAGCTTGCACTGGGGGCCATGCCCCAGCCACTTGGCCAGGGCTTTGGTGTCGTCTGCCTTGAGGGCTTCGGCCTTGCGTACTACCACGGCCTGTTCCGGGCTGAACATGGACACGGAGTCGCAGGCGGTCATTACCGCTTCGGCAATGGAAGGGATGTTCGTGTCCGTGGCGTACAGGATCTGCTTGGAAAGAGGGTCGTCTTTCCGTTCGCCCAGGGCATCGGCAATGAATTTCTCGATGCGGATGTCCTTGGAAAACTGGTCCTTGCCAATGAGGGCTACAATCATCCTGGTCTCGCGGGCGGTCCTGTCCGCCTTACTTGAAGTCGATGATTTCGAAGTTGTTCACGCCCTTGGGGGTGGAAACTTCTACCTTGTCGCCCCGTTTCTTGCCCATGAGGGCGGCGCCGATGGGGCTCTTGAAACTGATTTTCCCGTTGAGGGCGTCTACGCTTTCGGGAGACACCAGCTGGTAAACCACGTCCCGCTTGGTCTTCAGGTTCTTGACGGTGACGGTGGCGCCAAAGCGGATGGTGTCGGAGGATGCGTCGAAGGCCACCACTTCGGCACGGGCCAGCTGGTCTTGCAGCTTGGGCAGTTCCACGTTGTCGATGGCGGCAAGCCGCTCCTTGGCGGCATGGTATTCGGCGTTTTCGCTCAAATCGCCCTGTGCGCGGGCGTCAACCAGTTCTTGTAGCACGCGGGGACGTTCTACATTTTTTAAATTATTGAGGTCCTTGACGAGCTGGTCGTAGGCTTCTTGTGTAAACGGGATTTTCTTTTCCATGCTCTACAAGGTAAAAAATTTACCGGCGTTTTGGGGAACGGCTGTTCCCGAAGGGCGCCTTTTGCAGGAGTCGATATGTACAATCTGTTGGAAAATGGCGGTGTGTGTTCCCCCAAGGGCTTCACGGCATCTGGAATCTGCGCAGGCATCAAGGCCAGCGGCAATGCCGACATGGCGCTTCTCAAGAGCGAAAAGGCCGCCCGTTGCTTTGCGGTGTTTACCACCAACAAGGTGAAAGCCGCCCCGGTGCTTTACGACAAGGCTGCCCTGGAGCATGCCCATTTTGCAACGGCTGTGGTGGTGAACAGCGGAAACGCCAACGCCTGTACCGGCGAACAGGGCTACAAGGATGCCGAACGCATGGCCACCCTTACCGAAGAGGCCCTGAACCTTGCGCCCAAGAGCGTGCTGGTGTGCAGCACCGGCGTGATCGGCCACCTGATGCCCATGGACAAGATCGAGGCCGGGATCCCCAAGCTGGTGGAAAAACTCCACGCCGACGCTTCCGAGGAATTCGGCCGCGCCATCCTCACTACCGACCTTGCGCTCAAGAGCCATGCGGTAGAAATCCATACCGAAAAGGGTGTGGTGACCATCGGCGGCGCCTGCAAGGGCTCGGGCATGATCCATCCCAACATGGCCACCATGCTCGCCTTCATTACCACCGACATTTCGCTCCCCATTGACTTCTTTGCCGAATTCCGTGCGGACATCGCCGATTCCTTCAACGCAATCACCGTCGATGGCGACACCAGCACCAACGATACCTGCATCTTGCTGGCCAACGGCATGAGCGGTCTGCGCTACGAAGACCTGAGCCTCTCGGAGCAGGGCGAGTTCCGCGCGGCCCTGATGCTTATCATGCAGAGCCTCGCGAAGGATATCGTTCGCGACGGCGAAGGCGCTACCAAGCTGATTGAACTGCGCATCGAAAAAGCCGAAAGCCACGAAGAAGCTCTCCGCATGGCCCGCTTCATCGGAACATCGAACCTCGCGAAGTGCGCCATGTTCGGCGAAGATCCCAACTGGGGCCGCATTCTCAGCAGTGCGGGCAGTAGCGGCTGCAACATGGTGGCCGAACACACGGACCTGTACTTCGGCGACGTGAAGGTGCTTGAAGGCGGACGCCCGCTCCAGCTCGACGAAGCCCAGACGGCGGCACTCCATGCGGTGGTTCGCCAGCGTGAATACAAAGTAACGCTCGTGCTCAACATCGGTCAGGCATCCGCAAGTGCGTTCACCTGCGACCTGAGCTACGGCTACGTAAAGATCAACGCGGAATACACGACCTGATTAGTTGTGAGTTTTCAGTTGTGAGTTTTGAGTAACTCGTTACTCACGACTCATAACTCATTTCAGGCAGCGGAGGCTTGCGCCGTGTTCGGGGTTGAACTTCTCGAAGGTGACGTTGTCCTTGTTGTGGTGGAATACCACCACTTCGCCTTCGGCGGTCCAGAAGTAGGCCTTTTTCCCGGCGGAATCGAACTTGCGTTCTTTGAGCGGCACATCGCTCTTGGCGAAGTGGGCTCCTCCGGCTTTTACGCCAAAGCCCAGCTCGTCCTTGCCGTTGCCGTAGTTGTTGGAGCCTTCTGTAATGGGGTCCCAGCCGAAACCGGCCTTCAAGGCCAGGGCGGGCTTGTTGCCTGCGGCGGTGATCAGCTTCTGCCATTCTTCCTTGGTGGGCATGTGGAATCCGTCCATGCAGGCGGTCTTCGCACTTTCGAAATTGTAGAGGCGGCCCCAGTTGTTGCACTGCATGCAGAGGGAGCCTGCCGCCGGGGCGTAGTTCAGGTTTTCTGCGGTCCAGAGCTGGTCGCCGATGCGGACCCATTCGTAGGCGATACCGTCTCGGGGGTCCTTGTAGCTGCCGTTAGTGGCGGGGTCACCGCTTTCATCGAAAACTTCCCCAAATTCCACCTGCTTGTTCTTCTGGTACAGGGCCTTGGAGGCGAGCTTGCCGTTCTTGTGGTAGCGGAGCACCGTGCCTTCGATGTAACCGTCGGCATAGGGAATTTCCGATTTCAATGTGCCGTCTTCAAAGTATTCCTTGGTAAGGCCTTCCCGCCGGTCTTCCTTGTAGGGCGTTTCCCGCTTCAGGGTGCCGTTTTCGTAGAATTCCCTTTCCAGGCCTTCGCGCTTGTCGTTTACGTAGGTGGTTTCGAACTGCACCTGGCCATTGGGGTATTTTTCCACCCGCACGTCTTCGCAACCCGCGACCAAAAATGCGATAGAAATCGCGAGCCCTGCGGCAAAAACTTTACGAGAGATTTTGTTCATGTCTTGCTCCTTCGAAAAAACTTTCCTAACCATCAAAGCGTCCTGTGTCCAGCGACCCTAACCACTAATCCCTAACGCCCTTCGTCCGCATCTAGCGGCTCCTCGCCTTCGCGAGGATGACACTCCTCGCGACTCAAAACTTCTTGCGACCAGCGACCCCTAGATCCTAGCCCCTAACCATTAACACTTCAAGCGGATCCTCGTGATTCTATCGCCACAGCGTGGCTCCAGAATGACAGCGAGGATGACATTCCTCGCGCCTCAAAACCTCTTGCGACCAGCGACCCCTAGATCCTAGCCCCTAGATCCTAGCTCCTAGATCCTAGCCCCTAAATCCTAACCCCTACAACCTAAAACACAATCTTCCCGGCGGTCCCGAGAATCCCGATAATGTAGAGCATGCCGTCGTAGTAGCGCCAGAAACGGAAGGGCACCGACAGGTTCGACAGGTCCCGCACGAACCCGTGGATCAGCGGATTTTCGGAATCAAGCACCTGTGTGGCGGCGGCGTTCATGGCGATTACGCCCGGAGTGGCCTCACGCCCCTGCCGCGGGAAAGGACTTCCATCGACGGAATAGTCCGCCAGGTAGGGCCGCCTGCTTTCGAAGAAGTTCAGGATCCGCTCGCAAATCTGCTTCTCTCTTTCGTCGGCGCGGAACAGCGTGTAGTCGAGACTCAAGTTCAGGGCCACACGCCAGGCGTCTCCGCTGAAGCAGTTACTTTCGGGGAACCAGGGCATGGATTTGGGCGTGCCGTCGAATTCCGAGTAGTCGGCGCAGAGTCCCGTCTCCGGGTGTGCGGCATGCGTCAAGTATTCCACGCTCCGCTTGGCGATTTCGTTCCACTCGTCATCGCCGGTGGCTTCGGCGAACATGCGGTAGAACGCCACGGTATGGTAGCTGGGGTCGGTAAAGTCGTTGCCCAGCACTGGGGAGAACCGCACGATTCCCATCTTCGGGTCAATGATGGGGCCCACCAGCTCGTTCGCCTGCTTGTGCCGCATCATGTTGATGAGTTCCACCGCCGCCTGCTTGTAGTCGTCGCGACCGAACCGCTTGGCCGCAATCAAAAGGGCCGCCGCGATATATTCTTCGCCGTCGGGGGCGGATCCGGGATCCATCATGGAAAAGTCGGTGGTGGAAACCTGCCAGGAATAGAAACCCTGGTGCGGGCCGCCCGCGTTGTACAGGTAGCGCTTGGTGAAGCGCCACAGTTTTTCGAAAAGTTCCGGATGGTCGGTGAGTGCGGTGACGAACATGCCGTAGCTCATGCCCTCGGAGCGGATGTCGTCGTGGCCGATATCCACGATGTAGGCCATGTCGTCGGAGGCTTCAAAGCAGATGCGCTCGTCGATAGGGTCGCCTTCGAAAAGCTTGCTGTAGGCGTTCTGCAAAAGCTGGTCTGCAAAGTTCGGGCCGTAACCCGCCTCCACGAACATATCACGCGGCTTGAATCTTTCCATAATAAACTCCGGTATTTGCCCAGAAAGGTAATAAAAGGTGTATTAATTCGGAGTTCGGAATTCGGAATTCGGATTCTTTTTGAGTGCTTTGAAATCGTAATTCCGAAATCCGAATTGAAAAGGGGGAGGCCTCCCCCTCGGCCGAGCCACAGCTCGGCCTACCCCTTCGCCTAGGGGGCTATGCCCCCTAAAACCCCTAAAAAACGCCTAAAATGGGCAGTTTGGTAATGTAAACGAAAATTTACTTGCTTCTGTTTTTTTTTTTTTACATTCAGTATCGCAAACTGGGTGGTTCTATGGAAATGTCTTTATAACAAAGGGGAAATATCCATGCGTCTAGAGAAGTCAATTAATGGATTGTTCGTCTTTTTAAGTGCCTGTGCGTTGTTTCTCGTAGCCTGCGGAGATTCTGCGACCGCGCCGACTGGCGGAAATAATGCGGACGGAAATATTGCTGACTTCGGTCCCGTTGGCAACTTGCCCAGCTGCACCGAAAATTGCGAAGGCAATCAGTGGAATCCCGTGGAGGAATGGCCCTCCGCCCCCGGAAGCTCCGCTACCCAGTTGTTTTCGTCCAGTGAAATGCCGAAATCCAGCAGTTCTGCGGAATCAAATAGCAGTTTTGTGAAGTTGTCTTCAAGCACCATTGTAAAATCTAGCAGCAGTTCTGTGAGATTCTCTTCAAGTTCCGTAGCCAGGTCAAGCAGCAGTTCAGTGAAATCGTCTTCGTCGCAAGGCTCGTCTGCCAGTTCAAGCCTCATTGAATACGGGACCCTGATGGATTCCCGCGACGGCCATAGGTACAAGACGGTAAAAATCGGTAATCAATGGTGGATGGCACAGAATCTGAATTATGAAACGAAGTACGGTAGTTCCTGCTACAATGACGATGTTAGCAATTGCACCAAGTACGGTCGCCTTTACACGTGGGCTACTGCCATAGGCAAGTTCGAGGAACAGTGTGGATGCGGCAACAGCTGTGACCTTGGCTCGGACATCGTGCAGGGTGTATGCCCTGCTGGTTGGCACTTGCCGAGCCGGACGGAATGGGATACCCTGATCGATGCGGTGGGCGATCTTTTCACGGCGGGCGCTAAACTCAAGGCCCGGACTGGCTGGACGGCCTATGGCGGCATCACCAACGAGGATGCCTACGGCTTCTCTGCGCTCCCTGCTGGCGAGGCTACTGCTAACAAGACGAACGGCCTTTTCTTCTACTTTGCTTTGGCTGGCGACCTCGCCTCCTTCTGGAGTGCCACGCAGTACGACGAGGACTACGCCATCGTAATGGGCATGCGCTACGACAGCGACTTCGCGGACCAGGGCAGATACGGTAAGGAGCATGGGCTTTCTGTCCGTTGCTTGCAGGACTAGTAGCGAGGCGAAGGCCATGGCCCATGCTTTGTCATGTGCGAAAAGCTGGCGGTCATGCTGCAAATAGGTTGATTTACGGCGGCAGTTGAAGGTAAAATGCAAGCTCTCATGCTCGGGGCTTGTTTTTTGCATTGTTAATAGGTATATTTGTGGCAATGGAACCGACTTGACTGGTTGCCGCCTGGCCCTAGGCCAGTTTTCTATATGGTATAACAGAAGAGGAATCATGGCTCGCGAAATTCGAGAGACTCCTATACTGTTCGGCGAGGATGCTCGCCGGTTTTTGGCCCGTATGGAAGAGCGGCACCCGGAACCTCCGGAAGTTCGTGCCCGCATCCAGCGGAATTACGAAATTTTCAAGAAGGCCTACGAGGAGGGAATGCGCGAAAAGCGCGCCCGCGAAGCGGCCAACGGAGGTATCGACCCGTGGTTCAACCAAGTATAGAGTTATCATCTTTTAAGTTCATTCGCTTAAATTCGACGGATTCAATCAAAAAATTTGACTGCGGCGACAGGGATTTGAACGACTTTATATTGAATCATGCCCCGGCGTTCCAAAAACACCTGATTTCTGTAAGTTATGCGTATGCCAATCCCAATACGGGACAAATTTTGGCTTATTGCAGTCTAGCAAACGACAAGGTGGCAATAACTGATTTCAAGGATAAAACGGAATTCAACCGATTTCGTAAAAAGAACGGTTTTCCGAACGAAAAACGCCTTAAAAGTTACCCGGCGGTCAAGTTGTGCCGTCTGGGCGTTGATGTCTCCGCAAAAGGAAACCAGATTGGCTCTGGAATGTTGGATTACATCAAGTCAATGTTCGTTGTTGAAAACAAGACCGGTTGTCGTTTCCTGACTGTGGACGCCTACCTTGATGCAGTCCCGTTCTACGAAAAGAATGGTTTTCGCAGGATGAATGTTGAGGACGATGACCCCCACACGCGCCTCATGTATTATGACCTGATGGATCTTGCGGGATAGGGGCTTCCTCTATTTTACTACATTTCTCCGCGCTATGGAAGAGTGTTTGAAATCAGTGGACTTGGTGCTTGCCAGCGGGTCCCCCCGCCGGCGCGAAATCCTGGAGCAGATCGGGGTCAAGTTCCGCGTTTCGGTGTCGGGCGAAGAGGAAAAGCCTACCGCCGAAAATCCCCTGGATTTTCCCCGCGAAAACGCAAGCCAAAAGGCCTTGGCGGTCTCCAAGAAGGACCCTTCCGCCGTGGTGCTGGGTTTTGACACTTTGGTGTTTCTGGACGGTCGCCCTCTCGGAAAGCCCAAGGATAAAGATGACGCTCTCCGGATGCTCAAGTCCCTGAACGGACGCTCCCACAAGGTGATTACCGGTGTGGCGGTGGCCCACGGAGGCATGCTCCTCTCCGCTTCCCAAGAGGAAACGGAGGTGTTTTTTAGGGACTGTTCCTTACAGGAGCTGGAAGAATATGTAAATTCTTTGGACCCAATGGATAAAGCGGGGGCCTACGGCATCCAGACAAACGGAGCCCGCCTGATCCGCTCTATCCGCGGATGCTATTACAATGTAGTGGGGCTTCCTGTAGCCCGCACGCTAGACATGCTTAAGAATTTGAAGGTGAAGGTATGAGTAATCCTGTTGAAGATAAACGCCCCGATGAACGGCTGGGAGCCTACCTGGCCCGTGCCCGTGAAGCAAAATCCATGACGGTGGCAGACCTTGCCACGGCCACGCGTTTGTCCGAAAAGAACATTTCCCTGATTGAATCCGGTGACTGGAAGGCTTTTCCGGTGCAGGCTTATTTGCGCGGCTATCTGAACTCCGTGAGCACCAAACTGGGCCTGGATTCCAAGCGGGTGCTGGACTGGTATGCCGCCGAGAACGGTTCCAAGTTTGCAAGCCTCCTTACAGACCTTTCTGACGGTAACCCGGGCAAGCCTTCGGGGTCTGCCGAAGGGGAAGGCGGCTCCAAGGGGAAGGTAATCGTCATTATTCTCGTGGTTATTGGACTTGCCCTGGTGGTCGCCTCCAAGTTCCTCAAGGACGTGACTCCGACGCAGAACGCTCCCGAACCCGTGAAGACCGAAGTGGTGGAAGAAGAACCCGCCGTAGAAACGCCTACTGAAATGCCCGAAGGGGCCGAGGCCGTTCCCGCCGACTCCATGAATGCGGATACCTCTGCAGCCCAGGTCGCTCCCGCCGATACGGCGAAGGCCGCTCCCGCCAAGGATCAGCCTATCAGCCAGGCCGTTGTGGATGAAGCTATCAAGAAATCCGACCGTCCCGCTTCGGCAACCATATTCCTTTCGTCCGATTCCAAGACCGAGGAGGCCAAGACCGCTCCGGCAGGTGCAAGCTCCAAGCTTATCTTGGTGGCCTCTGGCGAGATGCGCACCTGGATCGGTATCAAGCACAACGAAGACGATACCTCGTTCCTCAAGGAATCCAACCTTTCCAAGGCCGGCACCCGCATGGTCTATGAATCTTCGGACACCCTGTACGTGGTGGTGGGCGAACCTAGGGCCATTTCAAAGTTCTATCTGAACGGCAAGGACGTGCCGCTGCCTGGCATGAAATTCGGTCGGGTCACCAAGTTCAGGGTCTTTGGCGGTAAAGTCATCGAAGGAGCGGAATAATGCGAGTTTCCAAGATCGAAAGAAAGACCAGCGAAACCAACATTTCCCTGAGCCTCAATCTGGACGAGGCCAGCAGGGGCGTCATTGATTCCGGCAATGCGTTTCTGGACCACATGCTGGACCTGTTCCAGGTCCACGGCGGCTTCCGTCTGGACTTGACCTGCAAGGGCGACACCGCTATCGACATGCACCACAGTATGGAAGACATCGGCATTGTGCTCGGGCAGGCTCTTGTGGAATGCCTCGGCGACAAGAAAGGTATCGAACGCTACGGCTTTTACTTTGTCCCTATGGACGAGGCCCTCAGCCGCGTGTGCATCGATTTCAGCAACCGCATCGGTTTCGTGTGGAAGGTGGAACTCCCCGGCGAGACGGCGGGCGGCATCGAGGCCAGCATGTTCGAGCATTTCTTCAAGACGGTCTGCGAGAACGCCCGCATGAACCTGCACGTGGAACTGTTCTACGGCAGCGACAACCACCATTGCTTGGAAAGCATCTTCAAGGCCTTTGCCCGTTCCGTGGCCATGGCCGTTGCACCGAGTCGCAACGTGAAGGGCGTTCCCAGCAGCAAGGGCGTACTGTAATTCGGAATTAGGAATTCGGATTTCGGAATTGGAAGCTAATAAGTATCTTCTATTTTTTCCGAATTCCAAACTCTGAAATCCGAATTTATATCCTCGGTACTCGTGTAAAAAGAATGAAGCACCGCTAGGTGCTCCAAGCTCAAACGTGTTTGAGCTTGTGGGGAGGGTCTTAGGGAGGGCGGAGCCCTCCCTAGTCGCTATAATCTCGGGACTCTTACCTTATCCCCGGCATTCAGGTGCTCCAGCATCACGCCGGGGTTTACTGATTGCAGGGTAGAGAGCACGTAAAAGCGGGGAAGGCTCTGGGCACCCGCCCCGTAGGTCCGGCGTAAAAGCTGGAACAGGTCCTCGCCGTCCTTGGATTCAACCACCTTGTAAAGCTTTGAATTGCTGGGGTCCGACTGCAATGCGGAGAGGGCCTGGGTGAACTGGTTCGCGAAATTTTCGGCGGAATTGTCCTTGCGGGGTTGAGTGGCTGCCGGTCCCGGTTTTCCGCTGCCGGTCCTTGTCCCTTGGTCCGCCTTGGTTCCTTTTTCGGGCTTTTTCCCCGTTACCGAAGAGGGCAGTATAAAGTTCGGCGCCTTGAAGGTGTTCATGGCGATGCTGGGCTTGTTCTTGTCCTGCTTCTTTAGCGGTTCCAGGGCCAGGATAGAATCCAGGTCGGCGATGTAGGTGCTGTCGGGCCATTCTACGAGGGGCATTTTCTTGTTCACGACCACGATGGTCGCCACAGGCGGCTCCGACTTGCAGGCGGCAAGAGCCCCGACAAGCAGGGACAGTCCGAGGAACTTCCAGCACCCGGGGTGGGCGATTCTTTTTGGAAAACGGCTCCGAATCATGGCCTAAAGATACAAAAAAGCGGGCCTACGCTTGCCAAAAAGGCCTAATTCTTCTAAATTGTGTGCTCCAATTAACTACTTCACAGGAAGTTTAAAAATGAAAGAAGGT
>DGRZ01000072.1:0-18244 GCA_002391195.1 Fibrobacter sp. UBA4375
CCGGTCTTGACGCCGAACCCAAGGCCGGCCAGACCCAGATTTGCCGCGAAGACTTCGTGAAGTCGAACTTCCAGCTCGAAGACGAACTCACCAGCGGTCTCTGGATTGACGTTGTCACGGCTGACGGCAAGATGTACCCCGTGATGATTAAGAAGGCTATGTTCGAAAGCGCCACGAAGGGCACGGTCGACATCGTCTACTACAACTAGTCTCGAATAAAGACCTTTACAGGAGCCCTCCCCCCTGCGGGAGGGCTTTTTTTCTATCTTGGCGCTCCTTCGGAGCGCATTTGGCATCTACGATGCCATGCGGCTGCATTTCGGCCATAGGTAATGTAAACATTACCTGCGGCACTCAATTTGCTCGCATTTAGTACGGCTCGGCAATGCCAAAACAACTAGTTGTTTGACGTTTACAACGTAAGTGGCTGCGGCTCGAAAATGCAAAAACAAGTTTTTGCGCTTTCTCACCTTGCACACTTTTGTCGCTGCGCTCGCCTTTTACTAAATTTGCCCCCGTAAACATTAATACGGAGTAAACTATGCTCAAGAAACTTTCTAACTTCCCCGGCATTAAGGGACCCGTTGTCACGATCGTGATGGACGGTTTTGGTATCACCGATAAGGTCGAAGGCAACGCCATCAAGGCAGCCCGCACCCCGACTCTCGACAACCTCTTCAAGATGTACCCGAACGTGCTCCTGAAGGCTCACGGCCGCGCCGTGGGTATGCCGACCAACGAAGACATGGGTAACTCCGAAGTGGGCCACAACGCCATCGGTGCCGGCCAGGTGTACAATCAGGGTGCAGCCCTCGTGCAGGACGCAATCGTCTCCGGCGACATCTTCGGCCGCGACGCCTGGAAGGAAATCGCCTCCAACGTGCGTGACCACGGTTCCGTGCTCCACTTCATCGGCCTCTTCAGCGACGGCAACGTCCACTCCAACATTTCTCACCTCAAGGCCATGGTCGCCCAGGCCAAGAAGGAAGGCCTGAAGAAGGTCCGCGTGCACATCTTGCTCGACGGTCGTGACGTTCCCGAAACTTCCGCCCTCGATTACGTTGGCCCGTTCGAAAAGTTCCTCGACGAACTCCGCAGCCCGGAATTCGATGTCTGCATTGCTAGCGGCGGTGGCCGTATGCAGATTACCATGGACCGTTACAACGCTAACTGGAAGATGGTGGAGCTCGGCTGGAAGACCCACGTGCTCGGCGAAGGCCGCTACTTCGACAACGCCACCCAGGCTATCGAAACCCTCCGCGGCGAAACCAAGGCCATTGACCAGGACCTGCCCCCGTTCGTGATTGCAAAGGACGGCGCTCCGGTCGGTACCATCAACGATGGCGACTCCGTGGTATTCTTCAACTTCCGTGGCGACCGCGCCATCGAAATCACCCGCGCCTTCGAAGAAGAATCCTTCAGCGAATTTGACCGCGTGCGCTTCCCGAAGGTCTGCTACGCCGGCATGCTCCAGTACGACGGCGACCTCAAGCTCCCGAACCGCTTCTTGGTGCCGCCTCCGGCCATCAAGGAAACCAGCGGCGAATGGCTTTCCGAAACGGGCGTGAAGCAGTTCGCCTGCTCCGAAACGCAGAAGTACGGCCACGTGACCTACTTCTGGAATGGAAACCGCTCCAGCAAGTTCGACGGCGAAACCTACCTCGAAATTGAATCTGACGTTGTTCCGTTCGAACAGCGCCCGTGGATGAAGGCCGCCGAAATCACCGACGCCATGATCGAAGCCTTGAAGAGCGGCAAGTACCAGACGCTCCGCTGCAACTTCCCCAACGGCGACATGGTGGGCCACACCGGTAGTTTCCGCGCTGCTACGATGGCTATCGAAGCGGTGGACATCGGCCTTGCACGCCTCCTCCCGGTGATTGACGCCCTCGGCGGTGTCGCCATCATCACGGCTGACCACGGTAACGCCGACGAAATGTACGAAATCGACAAGAAGACCGGCATGCCGAAGGTCAACAAGGACGGTACCTTCAAGGCAAAGACAAGCCACACCTTGAACAAGGTTCCGTGCATCCTTTACGATAACGTAACGGGCGGCAAGCTCGGCCTCAAAGAAGGCGACTGGGGTCTTTCGAACATCGCTGCAACGACCGCGAACCTCCTCGGCCTCGAAAAGCATGAGGCTTGGGATGACTCGATGCTCATCATCAAGTAAGCGAATTCAGATTTCAGAATTCGGAGTTCAGAGTTGTTTAATTTGGCGGCTACGCCGCGATTATTCAAATTCTGAAATCTGAAATCAAAATTCCGAATTAAAAGGGACCCCGAAAGGGTTCCTTTTTCATTCGGGGTTTTAGGGGCAGGGCCCCTAGGAGAAGGGGTAGCTCCGGAACAAGTCCGGGGCGGGCACCTGGCCCGGCTTGGTCTGGAGCAACCTTTGTACACTTAGCGCTTTAGCGCTTAGTGTACATGGCCACCTTTAGGTGGTGCGGAAGGCCTTCCCCCTTACCGCAGGCGGCGCAGGCCCTTGGGCATGGGGACTTCGGTGCCGTCTTCTTGCAACAGGTAGATGTTGTCCAGGCTGATGTAGCCCTTGCCGCTGTAGCGGGCCCGGAAAGCGAAGTTCTTGATTTGCTTCGGGTCCAGCTGCGGGATGGTCTTGCCCCAGCCCTCTTGGGCCATGTTTTCCCAGATGAGGGTGTCGCGAACCCAGCTGCCGCGGGTATTTTTCAGCCGGACCATGAACTCGTCGTAGTCCTTCACCTGCTCGCTGGCGATTTGCACCTCGAAATAGCCGTCGGGATTGTTGTGGTTGGTAGCGTAGTCGAACACGATACCTACGGAATTCTTGACGGCTTCGGGGATTACGTAGTAGGCGCCGGCGAAGTTGGGCCAGCCCTGTGCAGGGGGTTGCTCGATGATAAAGTCGTGACGGATGAATCCGCCATGAGGGGGCGCCCCGTTAAAGACCTTGGCCTCGATACTGGTAGCGTTATCGCCGTTGGCCACCGGGTACCAATCTACCGCATCCAGGCCGTTGTCGAAGTTCTGCATGACGCTAGTGGTGCGGTAGGCACCACGAATGCGGAAGGGAATCTTGAATTCCGTAGCCTTGCTACCAAGGCCGCGAATCTTGAGCGTCGCCGTAGCAGGCCCAAGTTTCACATTTGCAGACATGGGAACCTTCACATGGAAGCTTTCGATGGAGGCGTTCCACAGGCCGTCATCGGGCTTGAACCACTTGACGATCCCAAGCTCCGGAATTTCAAGTTTGCCTTCTGTCAGCTGGCCGGACTGCTGCACGGCGGTGGCGAACAGGTCCAGGGTATCGCCTGCCAGCAGGACCTTCTTTTCGAGGGCGGCGGCAATGACCTTGGGGTCTGCGGCGTTCGCCTTCGTCGCAGCGTCCAGGCCAACCACCTTCGGGTTAATCTGCACGACGGCAAGCCCGAAGGGCGGTACGGCAATGTCCCTGGATTTGGACGGATTGATACGGCGTCCGCTAGGGCCCATTTTCGGGTAGGGGTAGGCGTGCGGACCAGTCCCTTGCCATTTAAACTGTTCGGGTCCAAAAATCTCTACTTGGGTACGAACCAAATCACCTTTGCCCACTGTCGGCGTTGCATTGGCAGAATCCGTGCCAACACTCGCCCGGTCAATCTGCACCAGCTGCGTTATGTCGGAAAGGTTCACCAGCATCACCCGGGCGGAATCCCCCTTGCCGATGGCGTAAGCCACCACGTCGGGACTGTTGCTCTCTACCGGCAGCACCGCGAACCCGCTTTCCAAAAAGTCCATGAAGGTCATGTAAACGCCATAGTATTCCGCCGTAGGCTCCAAGGACTTCCAGTGATTCCAGGATCCTTCCTTGAGGAGCGCCGTCATGCTGATGGTTCCCCAGGTGTCGTCGGGCCCTTTGAACAGGTTGCCGAAAGCGTCCCAGGGGAGCACCTGCAGGCGGTTGCCAAACCGCATGGCGTGCTGGGCAAAGACGCTGGCCATAGCGGTGGCCTGAGGGTAGTCCATCAGCAGGCTGTAGCCCTGCACGCAGGTGCTGAACTCCGAGAGGAACACCCGGCGTTCCCCTTCCAGGTGGCGTTTCATCCACATGTCCAGCGTGTCCATGTTGGGTCCTACATCCAGCATGGAACGTAGCATGTCTGCGGGCTTCGGGTCGTTGGGCGTCCAGTAGGGATAGTTATGCAGGTCCACCACGTCCAGGTAGCGCTTACCGTCTTTCCTTTCGGCCTCCCCCACAATCCGCAGGAACTCTTCCATCCAATACTTTCCATCCAGAAGGCCCGCACCCTTCTGCTGCATCTTGTGGGTGCTGAACAGCGGGCCGTGCAAGATGATGCTGGAATCCACCGCCTTCATGGCACGGGCGTATTCCAGATAGCGGGCCGCGTACTGCCTTGCCGAAATGGGGCCGGACTCTTCCCATTCGCCGTCCAGTTCGTTGCCGATTTGCCACTGCTTGATGTTGTAGCCCTTGACCTTGTTGGCATAACGCACCCAGGCGGCGGCCTCCTTGGAGGTTCCCGTGCCCGCGTTCACGCAAATGACGGCCCTGGCATTGGGGAGCGTCTTGATGTATTCCATGAAAGTCTCGAAATCCCACTTGATGTCAGTCCAGTCCGTACGGGCGATGTCGCCGTTCCTGGTAGACATGGCGTAGAACTTGTAGTTGTTGCCGCCCAGCAAATCCGTCTCGCCGCTGTAGAGTTTCATCTCGCAAATCTGCACGCCCTTTGACGGCAGGTCCGTGGTCTTGAAACGGACGGCCACGTAGCGGGTATTGATTTGCTTGAACTTGTACTTGGTGGTGGCGGAATTCACCCGCACCGTGGCTTCTACCTTCAGCTTATTTTCAAGAGTCTGGTGCACGCCGGGGTATTCGGCGTAGTCTTCCGTCCAGTAGGCCAGTTCAAAAGCCTTGGGGCGGAGCTTACCCCAATCGATCTGAATAGAATCCAGGTTTACCTTTTCGGGAAACTCTACCACAATCCAGGGCGGGTCCACCGGGTCCAAAATTTCGCCCCACCACATGGTCTCCATCTTGCCGTCGGCCAGGTGGCTCCGGCGGACAAAGCCGTAGTTGTCCTTGGTGGTGCCACGGTAAGCGGTCTCGCCCAAAAAGCCCCGGGCCCATTTGGTTTCATCGGGAGTCCAGAGTCCCGTTTCGTCGTACTTGCCGATGCCGTTCCAGTGGTAATCGTTGGAAAGGCTCCCGTTGGGGAAGCGGTACAGGGTGTAGCCGCCATCGACGAAGGCGGGAGTCATGTCATAGAAGCGGCTAGGCGGGTTCCAAATCGCCAGGTCGGCAGACATCATGTCGTCCTTGTTGATGACAACGCCGGGATGCAGGTCATCGACCTTGACCACGTTCTGGGAAGCAAAGGCTGAAATGGCTGAAAGCGCCATGATAGCAGGAACGGCAAATTTATTCATAAGAACCTCTTGATACAATATACATCAAAAAAAGAGATCCCCGTGATTCTATCGGGACTTTGCCCCTCCAGAATGACAACGGGGATGACAATCGCCGCAAAAGCGGATGACTTTCGGATTACTTCGCGGCTGCCAGTTTTACTTAGCCGCCGCTTCGAAAGCCGCATTCAGTTTCGCAAGTGCCTCGTCGCACTCAGCTGCCGAAACATTCAGCGGCGGAAGCATACGCAGCACGTTACCCTTGGCGCTAAGCACCATGAGCTTTTCTGCGCGGGCGGCAGCGATGATGTTGCCCACCGGCATCGATTCATCAAGAGCCACACCGAGAATCAGGCCTTCACCGCGGATTTCCTTGGCGAAGCTGTACTTTTCCACAAGGCTCGCCAAACCGGCCTTCAGCTGGGCGGAACGGTCGGCGACATTTTTGAGCAGCCCCGGAATCTGCTTCACGACAGCGAGACCTGCGGCGCAGGCAATCGGGTTACCGCCAAAAGTGGTACCGTGGTCGCCGGCCTTGAGTTGGTCGGCAATCTTCTGCCGCAGGAGCACCGCACCCAGCGGGAGACCGCCACCGATTCCCTTGGCAAGCGTTACCAGATCCGGATTCAGGCCGTACTTTTCGAAACCGAGGAAGGTTCCGAGACGGCCCACACCCGCCTGCACTTCGTCAACGATGACGAGGCAGCCGAATTCCTTCTGCAGGCTATTGATAGTCGCCACCATTTCGGCAGAGAGAGTCATCACGCCACCTTCGGCGGCCAGCGATTCCAGCATGATGGCACAGGTATTGCCATCCACCTCGGCCTTAAGGGCAGCACAGTCGTTCCAAGTCACGTGCACAAAATCACCCGGCATGGAGCCGAAGCCTTCCCTAATAGCCGGCTGGCCTGTCGCAGAAAGCGCAGCGTATGTCCTTCCGTGGAAGCTGTTCACGAAGGTGATTATCTTCTGCCGATTCTTTTCGCCCTTCCGGTCGAAGTACTTACGTGCAAACTTGATTGCACCTTCGTTAGCTTCGGTACCCGAGTTGCAGAAGAAGGCCTTGTCGAACTTGGTGATTTCAAGGAGGGCCTTGCCGAGATTAATCTGCGGGTAGTTCGGGTAGAGGTTGCTGATGTGGTTGAAGTGGTTCATCTGTTCCACCACCGCATCCTTAATTGCCTGGTTCTGATGACCGAGCGCGTTCACGGCGATACCCGCCACGAAGTCCAGATACTTGTTGCCCTGGTCGTCGTAGAGGTAAGAGCCCTCGCCTTTTACGAAGTTGATGTCAGCCTTGCCGTAGAGCGGCGCGATAATTTGTTTGTCCTGTTCGAGCAGGTTAGCGCAAGATTGTGCCATAATTTAAATCTCCATTAATTTGTTTGCCAAAGTGTTCCGCGTCCTTCCAACCCACAATGTGGATGCTCTTGAGTCCTCGTCGGATCGACTTGAAACTCTCGCGGACTTTGGGAATCATACCGCCGGAGATGACGCCAGCTTCAATCAGCTTTTCGGCGTCCGCCTCGCTCAGTTCGGGAATTACATTCTTGTTTTCGTCCATCACGCCCGGCACATCGCTTACCAGCACGAACTGGTCGGCCTCAAGCGCCACAGCCAGTTCAGATGCAGCCGTGTCGGCATTCACGTTCCAGCTCACAACCTTGCCGTTTGCGTCAGGACCAATCGAAATCGGGCTTACCACGGGAACAAACCCCGCACCCCAGAGCGCGGTCACGATGTCCGGGTTCACCTTCTTGATTTCGCCCACCAGGCCAAGGTCCACCTTGCCCTGCTTCTTGACCACCTGGAACAGGTTTGCATCTACGCCCGAAATACCGACGGCGCCACAGCCGTTGTTCAGGAGCATGCGCACAAGCTTCTTGTTCACGTGGCCAGAGAGGGTCATCTCGACCATCTTCATGATGCCGGGAGTCGTCACGCGCAGACCGTCGATGAATGTCGGTTGTTCCTTGAGCAAGGCGATATTCTCGTTAATGTCCTTGCCACCGCCGTGAACCACGGCCACCTGACAGCCACTACCGGGGAGGGTAGAGACTGCCGACACAAAATCAGCCAGCTTGGCTTCGTCGATTGCCAGGCTGCCACCAATTTTTACAACCACTTTTTTCATCGCGGGTGCTGTCCTCTCGATTTGTTCGCCTTAAAAGACGATGAATTTCCGCCCGCAAATTTAGAAAAGCTCTTAGGGGCCGAACCCAGGCACCTCGATTTTTATAACATAAAAGGGGGGAAGAATCCCCCTGATTTCTGCCTTGCCTCGTCAACTTACATCCCCGCCACCTTCCTGTCATCCCCGCCCGTTCGGCGGGCTCAGGGCAGGCTCCGGCGGGGATCTCCCATCATCAACACACTCAGCAAGTCATCCATCACCCCCTCGCCTAGGGGCGCCGCCCCTAAAACCCCAAAGCAAGAATTATCGTTTGTTGAAGTAGGCGTCAAAGCAGGCTTTCTGTGAAATCCGACGTTTATCAGCATTAAATACACAATCTGTTTTTTCCTCAGAATCCTTACTAAACTTTGTTTTCATCACCAATTTATTACCATCATAAAAATCAAACTGGCCATGTTTCACCAACTTACTTCCAAACAAGCCACTCTTACAGATTCCGGTAATTGAGATAGAATGTTCTTTAAACACTTTTTCACCATAATTGATTGTAAATTTTTTTCCATTCTTGACTTCTGGTTTAGAGCAAATGGAAGTCATCATCGAATCTAAAGGATGCACACTTTCTTTATTTTCAGCCACCATTACAAACCTATCCGTTGAACCATTCGCATAGGTTATACTTTCCACCTCGTTTTTCTTGATTGAGTACGCAGGGCCTTCCAAATTATCCAAACGTTTGTATTGGATTTGAGACTCTCCTATTTCTGTTACTTTCACGGTAGCGGAATCCCCATTACGGTAACGAACTACATCCTGACCTAAAGCCAAGGTAAAAGGCAGCAAAGCCGCAACAACCACGAATCGGAAATTCATAATCCTACCTCTCTTTTTAAAGATTTACGGCCCGAAACTATTCCCGGCAGCCTTTCTGAATGTAAAAAAAAAACAACATTTGTCAATCAAGCAGTTTTTCTTAAATCTTTGACATTTTTCTTTCGTTTTCATCCATTTTTTTATATCTTTGACCTAATCACAAACCAAAGACACAAGAGGTAAATTATGGCTATTTCTAAAGTTTGGCTGGATGAATCCAGCGACGAATGCGTATCTTGCGGCGCTTGCGAAGCTACTTGCGACGCAGTGTTCAGCGTTCCCGAAAAGATGCAGGTGAAGGAAGGCGTTGACTATTCCGCTTACGAAAGCGAAATCAAGGACGCTGCCGACTCCTGCCCCGCCGGCGTCATCAAGTACGAGTAGCGCACAAGGCGAGTGATGCAGCAAAATGCGAGCATTTTGCTATATCCGAGCCGAAGCGCAGACGCCGTAGTGAAACGAAGGCGTCAATAATACGATTAGGGAAGGCTTCCGCCCTCCCTAAAACCTACCTTACAAATTTAAAAAGACCTCCCCTATGGGAGGTCTTTTTTCGGATATCCGTCATAAATCACTTGATACGGCGGTAGCCCATGGAAATTCTCTTTTCCTTGTTCTGCTTTTTCACCGTTCCGGCGCGATGTTTCTTGTTGGCCGTAGGCGCAATGGCCACTTCCTTCGTATGGAAGATAAACTTCGACACGTAGGGGCCTGTCGCGATGGCCCTGCCGTTTTCAGCAGCGGGGTTACCATCGTGAGGCAGCCATTCAAGCTTCAGGTGGATGGTTCCGTCGGCAGACAACTTGTCAATTCCGATTTCATCCAAATCAAATTCGTATTCCGTCTGGGTCACATGGGCACCCATGTTGGTGTAAATGTCCAACGTGAAAGCAATATGAGCCTTCCAAGCGAAATTATCCAATGAATCCTTCTGGAGCAAAATCGGCATCTCCACATCGATGTTAAACACCGGGCCTCCATGCTTGTAAGCGGCAGTGTCGTAAGAGAGCATGGAACTGTACGGAGTCAACTTCTTCTTGCCATTTGCGATAAGGGTTTCCTCTGAACCGCTCAACACGCTCAGGCGGAAGTCCTCGTCCTTTTCGGGCATGTTGCCTGCAAACAGGTCGTCACCCTTAGCTGTAGTGCTTACACCCTCGGCCATCTTCACCCTGAACCGGACGTCTTCAATCTCACCCACCACAGGGACCCAGGGGCTTTCTTCACCCGGCAACAGGTTCGCCTTGTCCTTTGTAATGGAGTTGACCTGTATCGGCAAGCGCAGAGAATCACCGATATGCACATGATTGTCCGCATCTTCTTCACGGAAAGCGAAAGTCCAATACATCACATCTAGATACTTGTCCAGCTTCGTGTCAGCCGGCTGGTAATAGGACTTCAGGCCTTCGTGGAACCTTTCAAGGAACTGGGCTTTTTCGTTTCCGGAAGCCACCAGAGGCTCCGACAGTTCTACACGAAGAGCGTAAGTCGAACCGTACTTGCTGAGCCTTGCAGCCGTCAGCACCGGCGGGCAATCGTCATTAAGCATATAGCTCTTGTCGAAGAAGCCTCCTTCTTCGCCCTTGCGTGGCATTACGGAGCCCTTTCCACCACGGCTACCATAGGTCTTTTTCAAGAATACGCCTTCGGGAATCTTGATACGCATAGCCGTATGTTTCTGCAACAACGTGTCATGGCCCGTCGTATCAATCACGTAGTTCCAGATGGTGTCGTTCTTCACCGCATTCTGGGTCTTGTCCTTATAGCTGCACGCGTACTTGACCGGCAACCCCGTTATAGGATCCAAAACATCCACCTCCACCATCGTGTGGGTGTTTGTATCTTCCACCATTGTAGTCTGGTTGCACCATACAGTATCCTGTCCAATAACTTCTTTATAAGAGACCTGCTTTACTTCCATAGAAGAATCTATCTTAGCCAAAATCGGCTTGATGACCGGATCTCCCTGGATAGTGTCCAAAGACCAGTCTTTCTGATTCTTGAAAGCCCTGTATATTTCCGGAGAACCCCAATATATATCGAAGCTGTCCAGCATATCCTTGTCACGCAACAGGGATTCAAATTCCAGATAAATCTCTTCGGGTTGGCCATCGCCCATCTTGTCGGTGATGCGGGCAAAAGTAACAGGCACAGGACGCACAGATTCCGTGACCGTCACAGGGCCGGCACAATTGCTCAGACTGTTCATTCCCAGGTCAGACACGCCAAAATCTGCAAGAATTTCAGCCTTCTGGCCCGGCTTGAATATTTCTCCATTTGTATTCCCTTCGATAACATAGAGCCAGCTGCGTCCATTGTCCGAAGTGGTGGCGCTTACCACGGAGATGCCAGTCTGAGAAACTTCGGCAGAACCGTTAGTAACCCGCAGGGGCCAAACGCTATAAGAGGCTAGCATCACCGGCTCCGTGAAAATAATCTTCAAGGTATCCTGGGCATACTGGTGATTCTCATTTTCCAGAATGGTCACGCCCTTGAGAGTCGGGGCGATACCATCCTTGATAGGGGCCTTTTCCGTAGTGACAACGCCCTTCTCCGTAATGTAGAACGTCACCAAGCCAGTCGGTGCTCCGGTCTGCGGAACCTGGCCCGCATTCGGCGTAAACACAGCCTCGGTGCCATTGACGCTAGAGGGCTTCAGCAGAACAGTCAAAGGCTTGGTGGTTGCCGTGGAATCAAATTCAAAGAGGGCGCTGTCCAAGGTTATACCATTACCGAAAGTGCTGCCGCTGAAGGTGGCTACAATCTTGTCTCCCCTAGCGTTGCAGTCCGTATCTTGGACCACAACATTTTGAGGAACCGGGTGCGTGGGATCCGCAAAGAAGTACTGCGTTGCCACATCTTCTTCGTCTTCGGCATCGATGTAGGTAACCGTAATTTCGTCACCACCAAAGAACGACACCTTGGGGAGTTTCGTATCCTTTTCCGCAATAGCGGTAATCAGGTCGCTCTTGAATTCACCTGTTGTTTCGTTCACGCGATTGAGGGTCAATGTATCGATAGCACCGGTCCTGGAATTTTCAACCAGAACCTTAATCGTCTTATTGGAACGATTGTCCTTGTCCTTGACCACCACGTAGAACTTCAAAGAACCATCTGTTGCCGCAGGGCTAGAAACAGATGTGCCGTCTTCCCTGACAAGGGTCAAAATGCCCGCAGTGCGATCCCCCTTGCTAAACTGCACGTAGTAGCTGCGGTTTACAAAGGCGCAACCGCCGTTTTCTTGGCATTCGGCACATTCGGGATTAGGACCGGCAAACACAGTAACGTCAACCTTATTGGTTCCAATAGTCATCTTCACTGGGATATCCAAATCAAACTTGCTGGTTTCATAATTATAAACAGCAGCAGTCTTTAATTGGTCCTTGGTAAGAGCCACGCCATTCACCCAAATGGCATTTACATATCCACTTTCAGAAATCAATGCGGTTCCCTTTAGGTGCATAGTGCTCTTTACCGAGTCAATCTGGATGTAAGAACCGTTAGACACATTGAAAGGAGCATCAAAGGCCACGGTCATGTCGTAATGAGCACGCTTAGTGGTCATTTCCTGATAAGAGGGACTGAATCCCGAAATAAACTCATTCTTGCGATAAACTACGATGTAGGGGTTTTTCGGAGCCTGCTCTATATCACCCTGGTCTTTATCCCATGCAGGAACACCCGCATAATCAGCACCATCAACGTCACGCTTGTGCGCAGCCCAAGACCAGTCCGAAGAAGCCCCTCCCGCCACAAAACGTTTCTTGGCAGGCGTACGTAAAGTTTCGCAACCTCCGTTCTGGTAAATGCCACTAGAGAAGCCTATGTCAATACGCATGCGGGAAGACGACTTGATGGTTGTTCCTCCCAGCGGAATAGGAATGTACCAGTCATAGGTTCCCGTGGCTGGGTCATAGGTATCATCCAGTTTCACAGGCACTGCATGTCGCAGGTAGTAGCGTATGGAATCATCTACACTTTCACCATTCTGGTTCACGCAGGGTCTATTGAATCCCGCTTCATCATAAGCCTGACAAATATCTTCGTCTGCCAGCAAGGGGCAGGAGCCAGGCTGGTTGTTTACACCAGGTACAGCCTCGATTTCGTCAGGTCTTGCCGTCACATACATGCGTAATGTCAATTCGTTAAACGCACGGTCTTCGTTATTGATAAGGTTCAAGTTCAAGAAGTCCATGCCGCCAAAATCGTACTGATACACACTAACGTCAAAGTCGTAATGCGTCACGGGGGTTGTGAACTTCAGGGGTATTCCGTTGTCATCAGTACAACGTTGCACCCCATTACTTTCAACACAATAATAATAGGTAGTCTGTTCCTTGAGGCCGCCAATTTTCACATAATGGAAACTGGTAGGGATTCCGCTCACATCTGCATTGGCGTCCCCGGTATTCCAGTGCATCTTGTCGTAGGTGGTAAGGACCGTATCCCAGTACATTTTGGATTCGTACTGGCCATTGGGCGTGTACCACATGACCTCGGCACTGTCAGAACTCAAGTTACACACCTTCACGTTCTGGATATCTGCCGCAGGAGGTTCGCTAGCTAACGTGGTAAAGTAGAACGGCGTAAGGGTGGAATCCACCAGCCAGCGTGTAGCGTACTTTTCGCTCCTGGCGTTAATGGCCACCACCTTAAAGTAATAGGTGGTCCCGTTCTTCAGGTTCTTCATGTGAATGGTATGTTTGACCCCGGGAACAGAATCCACCGCCATGTTAGCGAAGGGGCCCGTCTCGCTCTCGCTATAAAGGATCATAGCCTGTCCGCGAATATCTTGGTTTATGTTCACAATGGCGGAATCATAGCCTACATAGCGAATTTCTACATCCACCTTGGAAGGGGGTCGGTTGCGGTCTTCTTCGCGAACAGCCACAGCACAAGAGGCCACGAACATGGCCGTAGCGTCAATACAAGTTTCCGAAAGGTGGTAATCTTCCCAACTCAGTGTCGAAGGAGACCAAGCATTCTCGGTACCGGGGGTCACACCACCAAACAAAGCACCGGTAGGCGGATTGTACTTGTAGCCTGCACCCGGCATGTTTTTGCCTTCGGGGTTAGAGGCGCGGTGGTGCGGGTGGGCATCGTTCTTATCACCAACACCCAGCAAGAAGGACACATCCCAGGGGTTCACGCCCAGCATGTAGTTCAGCTGATTTAGGCCCAACTGCTTCATGGCGGCGGAATTCCAGTTCTGCACGCCCTTCTGTGGGAGTTTTACGCCATCGAAATCTTTTGCGATGTCCGAATAAGCGAGAACCTCGAAAATGTTGCCAGCCTGGTAACGGTTGTAAATCCAGGTCTGATCCGTCTGCATAATGTACCATATATCATCATAACTCAGCGTGAGCGGTGTTTCCGAATTGGGATTCGGCAAGTCAATGGGATTTGAGCCCGAACCCGACAGGTAAGACACATTAGCGGCCATGGTATAAAGAATCTTTTCAGAATAAAGCAATCGGTCCTGTTCGGAAATGCCGTACTTGGCGGCGGTTTCGGTATCGCGAAGCAACACTTTATAGAAGCCATAAAGGGCGTATGTATAGGCGTTGGCCCAGCTGGTATTCTTGGAAGACTTGGTCATGCCGTTGCTAGAAGATCCCATCCAGCCACCTTTAAACTTATCTGCCCCGGGCCCCGAAGATTGCACCATTTCTTGGCTGGAAATAGCTTCCTTCAGGTAGTAATCATCGCCCGTCTTGGGGTAGGTAGCATAGTGCAAAGCCCATGCGGCAAGGGCTAAGTCATCATGGTATTCGTTGTTTCCATTATAGGCCGGGCTAGACCAACCCGCAGGAACGGTGTTATATACATAGGGCAACCCAGTTTTGCCATATTTTTCCATACCATAGGTTGACTTACCAAGAGCCAGATTCTTAGCAAAGTCGTAAAGCTGCTCCGCAACCATCAAGCAGCTATCTGCAAAAGCCTTGTCGTAAACGGCGTAATCAACACTCAGTATAGCAAGGCCCGCCGCAATCTGGCCCGAAATATTGGAACCCAATTCGCCCAAACGGACATCACGTTCATGGGGACCACCACGCCCAGTCAAACTTGCAGGGAGTGCATCCTGATTTTCGGGCCTACCCCACCAGCCGTGGTCCGCACCAAAGTTACCCACGGACACGGCCATATTGTCTATGATGCCATCGGCAAATACATAGGCACGCATAAAGAAGTCCGCACCATGCTTGGCTTCACGTAAAATATCGGGAATACCATCGGTATTGACCGTTTCGCCCATATTATAGGCATAATGGTCTTCGTCGCGGTCTGGATTAGCAGCCGCCATCACAGCAAGCACCATAAACGCGTACGCCTGGGTCTGAGACTCCTTCAAGTGGTCACCGCAATCGTACCATCCCCCCTGTAAGGCCCCTTCCTTGGGCGTAAATCCAGCAACAGCGCCCGCCCCCTTCGTAAACGGGCCCGCTCCATCCTTGGTGTGGCTTGGTCTATGGAACCAGGATTCCGAATTGCCGGAACGGTTTATCCCATAGAACTTGAGGGTGGCATCACGAACCATGGAGTAAACTTTGTCGCTGATAATAAAAGTCGCCGAATACTGGTTAAGGACCTTAACACGATATCGAGTGTCTGCATGGAGGCCGGTTGCCTGCGCTAAGTTGCCTATACAGATTTCCCCCGTAGGACCTGTAGCACGGGCCGTATAGCGGCCCTGGTTGTTCGTGGCAGCATCGGTTCCCGCCTTGATATCCCAACTGGACTTGGTCAACTGGCCAGAGGGCATGAAGGTCCCGCCATCAAACACAGTTTTCCCATCCAAATCCACAACGGAAAACTTTTCGCCGCAGGCTCCTGCAGACACATAATAAAACTGCTTTTCTGGATCGTCCGGCAAATAACCAGCCTGGTTAATACGAATTCGGCCAATGCGCAAATTCTGGGCGTCACGGAAGGCCTGGTTCAGCGTATCGGGAATAATACCATTAGCGACAAAATCCTGGGGCATGGTGCCCACTGGCGGCACCGTATTGTGTTTCTTGGCATTCGGCGTATACTTGCTGAAACTTTCGACAGTTCCGCCGTCGTCCGTGGCGGACGTATCCCATTTCATGGGCCAAATCGGGCGGATAAGGTCGTAGGGTGTAGGCTGTTCTTGCTCAACAGCCAAAGCCAGAGCACTGAGGGCACATAACAAAACGGCAAAGAATCGCACGACAACTCCTTTTAGCACCCGAATCCCAAACGTGTTAATTATAGTATCTTTTTTATTAAAATCGGCAATGTAGCAAAAAAATTACACCTGACACCATTACATTTTGACTATATTCTACCCCATGACTGATAAAAACTTGCTCAGGATTGGGTTTTTTGGGGTCTTTTTGGGGTGTTTGATTTCTTTTTCGGCCTGCGGGTCGGATTCGTCTTCGTCATCCGGCGACGACCTTCCTTCTATTGAGTCCAGCGAAAGCAATGGCGATGGTTCCGCCGATTCCGGCAATGACGGGTCGTCGCCGTCCGGAAAGACTGAGGGCAGTTCCACCAGTGCGGCGACTTCCGGCGGCTCTGCAGCCCAAAAGTCCGAGACCGTCAGTGGCAAAGAGACCCTGATGGAAGCTCAAAAAATCGTGAACGGGACCTGTGGTCCCTCCCCCGCCAAGATCAACAAGGGCGAAATTGCCACCTGGGAATTCTACCGCAGCGCAGGCGAAGTCTACAACCAGATCATGGCTCCATTCGTATGGACTTTGAAAGGTGCAAAAAACGAATCCTTGCAAGGGAACGGTCTAAATTCCGTAAATGTCCGCTATGCGGACGCCGGCACATACACCGCAAAACTAAATGTTGACGGTAACGAAATCACTTGCAGCGAACTACAAGTCCAAGGGGTTCCTATCACCGTCGAATATTGTAAACCTGTAGGCGGTAAAGAAACAGCCAATGCAGGCGAAACCGTAACGTGGGAAGTAAAAGCGTCCTCGGATTCCGAGATTACCGGTTATGTCTGGAGCTACGAGGGTGAAAATATTCCTGGCGACAAAACAAAGACTCTCACTCTAGGATCCGACCTTCACAAGGTAAATGTGGCCCCCACGGTAACAGTAACGAACAAGGACAAAACTTCAGAAAAGTACGTTTGTGCTTCCACCTATGTAATCAACCCCAACAAGGTGGACTACACATTTGTCAAGGGCGGCGAGGCCATAGCAATTCCTACCGGCGAAGTCTGGGTTGTTCAAATTCCCGAAGGTGCAAACACTCTGGTTTGCCAAGGCCCTCCAGGAGGTGGTGCGACAATGAGTGTATTCATTAACGACGAAGCTCTAAGCGAACCCAAAACAGATTATTTTGACGCCAAGATTGGTTCTTTTAGCGGACAGAAGGTTCAATTCAAGATTGAAACAAACGCAAGTACAATTGATTGTAACATTCCCTCATGGTAATACCAGTTTGCAATTCATAAACAAATGAAATTCAAAACGCAGGCTCGACCGAGTCTGCGTTTTGAATTTTACTGGATGTCACCCTGGAGGAAGCCCACAGGGCGACCGATAGGGTCCAGGATTGCGATGATTATCTCACAATCTTGCGGTCGTCTTCCGTCATCTTGAGGAAGTCGGCAACCTTCATAGATTCCTACTTGGAATGGTGTTGGCTGTTCAACCCTGAATAATGTATATTATGGAGGAGGTTTATATGGAAGATCTTGTTCTGACAATTCCAACCCAAGATTTGGGTATCATGGAAACGCTAGCGAATCGCATGGGTTGGACTGTGCGGTCTAAGCGAAGCATCGTCCAGAAATTCGTCGATTCATGTCCCAAGACCCCGATGATGACTGACGAAGAAATCGCCGCTGAAGTCAACGCGGTCCGATACAAGAAGTCGTACAAAAGCCCAGATTGTTTTTATAACCCCCTTAAAACTTGCCTTTGATAGGCGAAAAAGGTATATTTAGGGAAGTTTATCGACAGGAGTCAATCATGCTTGATGTGTGCGAATGCATAAAGCCCGATTCTTACGTCAGTTCCAACATCGACGATGTGATGAATTTTGTGAACGATCGCAGGGAACCGATGGTAATAACCCAGGATGGAAAA
Organism: Fibrobacter sp. UBA4375; assembly: GCA_002391195.1. Classification (GTDB taxonomy): domain Bacteria; phylum Fibrobacterota; class Fibrobacteria; order Fibrobacterales; family Fibrobacteraceae; genus Fibrobacter. The sequence goes on from DGRZ01000072.1 coordinate 17,479, forward strand.
TCTCGGGCGGTTCTTGTTGATGTTGAGACATACCAAGACATGAAGAAAGCCTTCAGCCTTCTAAAAATCATTCAACTTTCGGAAAAGGATGTCCAGGCAGGACGGACAGAACCGGCGACGATGGTTTTTCAGGATTTAAGGCGGAAGTACAATGTCGGAAAATGATTTTTACAACGTTGTCGTTTCACAATTCGCAAAAGAAGATTTGAACGAAGTCATTGCTTACTATGAGTCGTTAAACAAATCTTATGTTGAATCTGTCATTACTCAATTTGAAGACAACATCCTCTCCTTGTCGCATTTTCCCGAAAGCGGAAGAATCGTTCCCGAATTATACAGACAAGGTATTGAACGGTATAGAGAAATCATTCAGGGTTTGTATCGTATTGTGTATGAAATTCGAGAAAAAGATGTCGTCATTCATACAATTATTGATAGCCGAAGAAATTTTGATGAAGTGTTAATCGCAAAGCTAATGCGATATATAAAGAAATAGAAAATAAAACGCAGGCTCTTTTGAGTCTGCGTTTGCTAATATGTCATCCCCGCGAAGGCGGGGATCTTTTATGCCGCGAGGATTATCTCACAACCTTGCGGTCATCAGCGGTCATTTCGAGGAACTGGGCAACGGTCATTTGACCCTTATCGCCTTCCTTTCTCTTGTTGACAGCGATGAGACCTTCTGCCTGTTCCTTTTCGCCTACAATAATCTTGTACGGCACCTTTTGCAATTCGCACTGACGGATCTTGTAGCCGAGTTTCTCGT
>DGRZ01000072.1:18400-18938 GCA_002391195.1 Fibrobacter sp. UBA4375
ACCGGAGCGAGCCACAGCGGGAAATCGCCCATGAACTCTTCAATCAAAATGCCGAGGAAGCGTTCGATGGAACCCACGGCGGCGCGGTGCAGCATCACCGGAATGTGCTTCTGGTTGTCCTTGCCGACATACTCGGCGCCGAGGCGCTGCGGAAGGTTAAAGTCCACCTGGATGGTTCCGCACTGCCAGTCACGACCGAGGCTGTCCTTCAGCGTGAATTCGAGCTTCGGACCGTAGAAGGCACCTTCACCCGGGTTCAAAATGTAGTCGAGGCCAGCGAGCTTCGTGGCTTCGGCGAGGGCGGCTTCAGCCTTGTCCCAGATTTCGTCGGAACCCACGCGCTTTTCGGGGCGGGTGGAGAACTTCACCACGATATCGTCAAAACCGAAGTCGTGGTAGATTTCCTTGACAAGGGCGCAGAAGTCTGCCACTTCGCTTGCAATCTGGTCTTCGGTACAGAAAATGTGGGCGTCGTCCTGCACAAAGCCGCGCACGCGCATCAGGCCGTGCATCGTACCGGCAGGTTCGTAACGGTGGC
>DGRZ01000072.1:19006-19186 GCA_002391195.1 Fibrobacter sp. UBA4375
GGTGGCACTTACCGAATTCGGCAAGACGCATCGGCAGGTCGCGCCAGCTGCGGAGACCCGTGTTGAAAATCTGGATGTGGCAGGGGCAGTTCATCGGCTTCACGGCCATTTCCACGTCGCCAGCCAGCGTCTTGAACATGTTCTCGTTGTACTTATCGGCGTGGCCGGACTTGATCCACA
>DGRZ01000072.1:19284-19445 GCA_002391195.1 Fibrobacter sp. UBA4375
ATCACTTCGAGGTAGCCGCGACGGTCAATCTTACCGCGGATGTAGTCCTTGAGGGCGTTCACCATCTTGGTGCCCTTCGGGTGCCAGAACACCATGCCCGGAGAATGGTCTTCGATGTGGTAGAGGTCCATTTCCTTACCGATCTTGCGGTGGTCGCGCTT
>DGRZ01000072.1:19505-20269 GCA_002391195.1 Fibrobacter sp. UBA4375
GCGGTGGTCGCGCTTTTCGGCCTCTTCCAGGAACTTCAGGTAAGTTTCGAGACCTTCCTTGTCGGCAAAGCAGGTACCGTACACGCGGGTCAGCTGGTCGCTGTTCTGGTCGCCATGCCAGTAGGCGCCCGACATAGAGAGCACCTTGAAATTCTTGAGTTTGCCAGTACTCGGCACGTGGGGGCCGGCGCAGAGGTCTTCAAAGTTCTTGCCCGGTTCGCCAGTCACGTAGAAGCTGAGAGTGCCGTCGCTACCCTCGCGGGCGAGAGCGCGCTGGGCGTTATCCGTCTTGTACTTGTCGCCTTCGGTGCGCTTTAGGCCATCGGCGGCGCTGACTTCGCAACGGGTAAACGGACGGTCTTCCTTGATGATTTCCTTCATGCGCTTTTCGATGCGCTCAAAATCCGACTGCTGGATCGGGGTCGGTGTCATCAAATCGTAGTAGAAACCCTTTTCGATAGCTGGACCGTAGGCGAGCTTCGTGCCCGGGAACAGGTCGCAGATGGCTTCGGCAAGCACGTGGCTGCAGCTGTGACGCAGGAGCATCAGAGCATCCGGGTCGTCGTTGCTCGGCGTGATAATCTTGATGGTGCCGCTCTCGGTGAGCGGGCGCGTGAGGTCGAGGACCTTATCGCCGAGTTTGACGCCAAGCGCCTTGCGTGCAAGACCTTCGGAAATGCCCTTCGCAATTTCGAGGCCGGTGGTGCCCGATGCTACGGAACGTACGGAGCCATCGGGGAAGGTGAGTTCGATTTGAGACATAA
>DGRZ01000021.1 GCA_002391195.1 Fibrobacter sp. UBA4375
CGCCCATCACAAAGGAGCTGAGCTTGCGGGCATCGGCGTCGGAGAAAACCACCTCGATGTCGGAGGTATAGGACTTGGCTACCGTGAGGAGCATGCTCTTGACGGTGGATTCGTCCAGGGACTTCTCCACCTCGAGGTTCAACAGGTCCATAATCATCTTTTCGAGATTCTTGCCTACCGAAAGCAAAAGGTCGCGGGCGGACTGTTCAAGAGTGCGTTCGCTACGTTCCGTGAACGCTTCGGCGTCCTTGTCAGCCTTTTCCAGACGGGCGGACGCTTCGGCCTCGGCAGCCTTCACGATATCGGCCGCCTTTTCCTTGGCCTTGGCAATGATAGCCGCCGCCTCGTTTTCTGCTTTATCGACAGCATCTTTCTGGATGCGTTCCATAAGGTATTGCAAGTCTTCTGCCATATATATCTCCAATTACATATAAACGCTAAAAACGCCCCAAAAAAGGCATTTTTGGTCTTTGCTGTTAGGAATATACAAGTAAATTTCGAAAAAAGTCCAAAAAAATGGCAAAAAAAGCGAAAAAAAATTTTTTCCTGCAAAAAACGGGAAAAAAACAGGACAAAACGGCGATAAATTGCCGTAAAAGGTCGTTTGTAAATAGCTTTTTACATTATTTGACGGGGGACGCCTCCCCCTCGGCCGAGCCGCGCTCGACCTACCCCCTCCCCTAGGGGGTTTACCCCTAAAACCCCAAAGACAGAAAAAAAATGTTTATTCCGGATGAGGGCTCACCGGTTTTCGAGAAGTTTCTGCACGGATTGCGCGAACTTCTCCAGACTCGGGTCTCTCGCCCCCATCAGCAAAATTGTGTCGCCGGGCTGGGCGTATTCCACCATTTTCTTGGCGCATTCGTTGCGGTCAGCGATGTAGATGGCTTCGCAACCCTTGAGGAGCAGATCATCGGCAAGGTCACCGGCGCTGATGTCGCGGGTGACGGTGCCGCCTGCATAGTAGATCTGGCTGAAGAACATCACGTCGTTTTCACGGTCGTCGTCAAAGTCCTTGGGGCGGAGCGTCTTCGCGATAAATTCCACAAGGTCTTTGCGGAGGAATCGCGTCGGGCCAAAGCCATGCGGCTGGAACCAGGCGATAACGCGGCCCTCGGTAAAGTCCTGGGCGCTCTTGATGCTGGCGGCAATTTTTGCCGGATTATGCGCGAAGTCATCCACCAGAGTCACGCCGTTGAAGGTCCCTAAAATCTGGTGACGGCGGAACACGCCGGGGAATGTCGCAAGGGCGTCGGCGCAAGTATGGAGCGTTACTCCTGCGCGGAGTGCGGCGGCCGTTGCGGCCAAGGCGTTTTCCATATTGTGCTTACCCGGGAGCGGCACCACGAACTTCACAAGTTCTGCATTGTGGCGCACACGGAACTGAATGGACGTGCCGACTGACTTGAAGTCCGTGCCCTGCACGCCTACGTAATTTTCGAAGCCAAAATCGAATTCGCGACCGGCGCTAAACTTCTTGGCCAGCGGATGCGCATCGTTTACAATCAGGATCTTGCCGTTATCAAGAATGTTGTGGCTGAACTTGAGGAAGATTTCCTGGAGTTCGTCCATTTCCTTGTGGTCCTTATCGACATTCAGAATCAAGCCGATTTCGGGTTCGTAGCGCACCAGCGTTCCGTCGCTTTCATCTGCTTCGACCACGAGCCACTGCCCCTTGCCCGACACGGCGTTACCGATCTTGCCTTCTTTCTGCAAGTTCACGAGGCCCGCCCCCGTCATCACCGACGGCTGGAGGCCCGCATATTGCAAAATGTGGTAAATCATGGCGGTCACGGTGGACTTTCCGCTGGTGCCCGAAACGGCGATGGTCTTCGCCTCTTTAGAAATCTTAGCGAGCATTTCGCTGCGGTGCATCACCGGGATTCCCAGTTCCTTGGCGCGCTTGAGGTCCGGGTTCGTATCTTCGATGGCGGTACTCACCACCACTGCAGAGAGGCCCGCGACAACGCCCGAGCCGTCTTGCGGAAAACACTTGACGCCACATTCTTCAAGCTGAGTCATGACCAGCGGCTTTTCTGCCGCACCGAACTGGCGGTCCGAACCGCTAATAGAAACACCCTTGCCAACCAAATACTGGGCGATGGCACTCATGCCTACGCCCGCTACACCGATAAAAAAGTAAGATTCCATGACAAATAATGTAGAAATTAACTGTTAATAAAAAATTAAGCAAGAAGATCCTTCGACTCGTTTCACTCGCTCAGGATGACACACTTACAATTTCACATTACACATTACACACTACACACCTCCCCCCTCCCCCATTTTTTTATATTAATACCACTACAAACACCTTTACGAGGAATAAACAAAAAATGGCAAGAGCATTGATTATCGGTTGTGGCGCTGTCGCCACGGTTGCTATCAAGAAGTGCTGCACGGCAAGCGAAGTGTTCAGCGAAATCTGCATCGCTAGCCGCCACCGCGAAAACTGCGAAAAGTTGGCACAGGAACTGCGCCCGAACACGAAGACGGTCATCACGACTGCCGCCGTGGATGCGGACAAGGCCGAAAATGTCTCTAAGCTCATCAAGGAATACAAGCCCGACCTGGTGATGAACATCGCGCTCCCGTACCAGGACCTCGCCATCATGGACGCCTGCCTCGAATGCGGCGTGAACTACATGGATACGGCGAACTACGAGCCCGAAAACATCGACGATCCGGAATGGCGCAAGGTCTACGACAAGCGCGTGAAGGAACAGGGCTTCAGCGCCTACTTCGACTACAGCTGGCAGTGGGCTTACAAGGAAAAGTTTGAAAAGGCCGGCCTCACGGCGTTGCTCGGCTCGGGCTTTGACCCGGGTGTTTCCCAGGCCTACTGCGCCTACGCTTTGAAGCACCAGTTCGATACCATCGAAGAAATCGACATCCTCGACTGCAACGGCGGCGATCACGGCTACAAGTTCGCGACGAACTTCAACCCCGAAATCAACCTGCGCGAAGTTTCCGCTCCGGGCAGCTACTGGGACACCGACGAAAACGGCAAGGGCCATTGGGTCGAAATCCCGGCCATGAGCATCAAACGCGAATACGTGTTTGACGAAGTGGGCAAGAAGGACATGTATCTGCTGCACCACGAAGAAATCGAATCGCTGGCCCAGAACATTCCGGGCGTAAAACGCATCCGTTTCTTCATGACGTTTGGCCAGAGCTACCTCGACCACATGCGCTGCCTCGAAGACGTGGGTATGCTCAGCACCCAGCCCATCAAGTTCCAGGGCCAGGACATCGTTCCTATCCAGTTCTTGAAGGCCCTCCTTCCGGACCCGGCAAGCCTCGGCCCCCGCACCGTCGGTAAGACGAACATCGGTTGCATTTTCAAGGGCACCAAGGATGGCAAGCCGAAGACTTACTATTTGTACAACGTTTGCGACCACCAGGAATGCTACAAGGAACTGGGCAGCCAGGCGATTGCCTACACGACTGGCGTTCCGGCTATGTGCGGCGCCATGATGGTGCTCACCGGCAAGTGGAACAAGCCGGGCGTGCATACCGTGGAAGAATTTGACCCGGATCCGTTCATGGAAGCCCTCACCAAGTACGGCCTCCCGTGGAAGGAAAACTTCAACCCTGTTCTCGTTGACTAGAGTAAGAGGGACTAGAGACTAGGATCTAGAGATTAGTGATTTTATTCTAACCCCTAAATCCTAGATCCCAAATCCTAGATCCTAACCCCTAAATCCTAGATCCTAATATGAAAAAATGGCGCATTGACGATTCCCGTGACTTGTACAACGTCAAGGGTTGGGGCGTGAACTTCTTCGACATCAACGAGAAGGGTCACGCAACGGTTCACCCGCTCAAGGAAGGCGGTCCGGACATCGACCTGTACGACCTGGTGCAGGAACTTTCGCTTCGCGACGTCTCTACCCCCATGCTGCTCCGTTTCCCGGATATCCTGGACAGCCGCATCGAGAAGATCAACGAGTGCTTCAACAAGTCCCGCAAGGAATACGGCTTCAAGGGCAGTTACTACAGCATTTTCCCCATCAAGGTGAACCAGCAGCGCGCGGTCCTTGAAGAGGTGGTGCGCCACGGCAAAAAATTCAACATCGGTCTCGAGGCCGGTTCCAAGCCCGAACTCCACGCGGTGCTTGCCAACATGGACAACCCCGACGCCCTCATCATCTGCAACGGCTACAAGGACGAGGACTTTATTGAGCTCGCTCTCCTCGCGCAGAAGATGGGCAAGAAGATTTTCATCGTCGTCGAGAAGATGAACGAGCTCCATTTGGTGGTGGAACTTTCCCGCCGCATCGGAGTGCGCCCCAACATCGGCATCCGCATCAAGCTGGCAAGTTCCGGCAGCGGCAAGTGGGAAGAATCAGGCGGATACCACAGCAAGTTCGGCCTCAACAGTTCCGAACTCCTGGAAGCGCTGGACTACATCAAGGAAGAGAAAATGGAAGACTGCATGAAGCTCATCCATTTCCACCTGGGTAGCCAGATTACGCATATCCGTAACATCAAGAACGGCCTACGCGAAATTTCGCAGTTCTACATCCAGATTCGCAAGATGGGCATGAACCTGGAATTCGTGGACGTGGGCGGCGGCCTCGGCGTCGACTACGACGGCACCCGCAGCACCAACGCGAGCTCCGTGAACTACTCCATCCAGGAATACGCCAACGACGTGGTATACGCGCTTTACGAGGCCTGCGAAGAGGTGAACCTCCCCCACCCGAACATCATCGCGGAATCGGGCCGCGCCCTTTCGGCACACCATTCCATTCTGGTGTTCAACATTCTGGAAACGGCGAGCCAGGCCTTCTTTGACGACGAGGAACATGAGATTGGTGACGACGCTCCCGATGCGCTGAAGGACCTCTACGGAATCTACAAGGGACTTTCCCCCAAGAACCTGCTGGAAAGCTGGCACGATGCCATGCAGCTGAACGACGACGTGCTGAGCGGTTTCAAGGTGGGCGACTACGACCTGCCCACCCGCGCCATGAGCGAACGCCTGTTCTGGAGCATCGCCCGCGAGGTGAACCAGATTGCATCTGAACTGCGCCACCCGCCTTACGAACTGGCGGAACTCCCGCGCCTTTTGGCCGAAAAGTACTTCGGCAACTTCAGCCTTTTCCAGAGCCTGCCCGACAGCTGGGCCATCGACCAGATTTTCCCGGTGATGCCAATCCAGCGCCTGGACGAGGAACCTACGGTGGAGACCACCATCCAGGACGTGACCTGCGACAGCGACGGAAAGATTGCGCTCTTTATCCGAGGCGGCGACGTGAGCCACACGCTCCCGCTCCACAAGCTCAAGAAGAACGAGCCCTACTACATCGCTGTGTACCTCGTGGGTGCCTACCAGGAAATCCTCGGCGACCTGCACAACCTCTTCGGTGACACAAACGCCGTCCACATCGTCTGTAACGACCAGGGCGGCTACGAAATCGAGAAGGTCATCGACGGCGAATCCGTGGAAGACGTGCTGGACTACGTGAACTTCAGCGACAAGGCCCTGGTCCGCAACATGGAAAACTGGGTGACCCGCTCCGTGAAGGAAGGGAAAATCAGCCTGCAAGAAGGCAAGGAATTCCTGAACATCTACCGCAGCGGCCTGTACGGGTACACGTATCTGGAGTAATTCGGATTTCGGAGTTCGGATTTCGGAATTATTTAACTAGAAAAAAATTCCTAATTCATCATTCAAAAAGATCCTTTCTTAATTTTTACTATAATTACGAATGGGTAAAGAGGTGTGAAAGGGATGTTCCCGTAAATTTTCTCGGGAAAAGGTTGGGTAAATGAAACACACCGTTTTAGCTATTCTTGGACTCATCGCTGCATCTGTGGCTGCGACATACACTCCGCCGTCTACAGCCGTAAGCAAAATAAACAGCTACCGTAGCTATTCGGAACTGACCAGTGCAGCAAGCGGCATGGATATAGACCAGTATGCCTACAACATGACCACATGGCAAATCAGTAACGGCGGGTTCTACAAAGCCATGGCCGACAAATACAAAAGCCCTTACTCCAGTGGAAACAAGTCGGAATGGCGCAGCAAGGACGGCAAGGACCTGGGGACCATTGACAACAATGCCACCATCCAGGAAATGCGCCTGCTGGCGGTCCGCTACAAGGAGACGACCAATTCTACATACAAGTCGGCATTCAAGTCCAGCTTCAATAAAGCCGTCAATTTCTTGCTTGACATGCAACGTTCTAGCGGTGGCTTTCCGCAAGTTTGGCCTAAACGCGGAAATTATTCGGACCATATTACCCTGAACGACAATGCCATGGTCCGAACTATGGTCACCATGATGGATATCGCAAATAGCAGCTCCCCCTTTGATAGCGATATTATTGACAATGCCACACGGACAAAAATGCAGGCGGCTCTTGATAAAGCCATAGACTACCTGATTCGAGCCCAAATCATCAACAACGGCTCCCCCACCGTTTGGTGTGCCCAGCACGACACCGTCAATTACGCACCCCGCCCGGCCCGCGCATACGAACTGGAATCCAAGTCCGGCAGTGAATCCGCCGGAGTGGCCTGGTTCTTGATGAACTGGCCCAAGCAGACCCCCGCCGTGCAAAACGCCGTCAAGAGCGCTATCAACTGGTACAAGAAAACCAAGGTGACTGGACTTTATTTCAACAAGAGTGCCGGAACCTTCGATGTAAAAGACGGTAATGTCCTATGGTACCGTTTTTACGAAGTGGACAACGACAATTATTTCTTCTGTGACCGCGATGGCGCAAGCACCAAAACGCAGGACTTTACCAAAATTAGCGTAGAACGTCGCACAGGTTACCAATGGGCCGGAGACTATGGATCAGCACTTCTAAAGGCGGAATCCGCCTACCTTTCTGCCATCAATGGAATTTCTATTCCCGAAGAATACGGTCCGAATGCAGGCTCTGGCAGCACCAGCAGTAGCAGTAGTTCGACTGAAACAGCCATCCCAGTAAGCCAAAAAAAATCCTTCGATTTTATCGTCGGCGTTGACGGAGATTTCAAGGCAGCCATGGCGGCCGCATCGGCCGCGAAACCCACTGAAAGCAATAGGTTTATCATCTTCTTCCCCGACGGTGAATACGACATCGGTTCAGTCACTGGCAACGAAAACCAGATGACCGAATTCAAGACCAGCTACGTTTCCTTTATCGGGCAAAGTGCCGAAAAGACCATCCTCTACAACAAGTCCATCGAAGAAGGCATCAGCGTAACCGCTACCCTTTACCTGCACGGGAGCGGAATCTACATGCAAGACATGACTATCCTGAACAAGGCAATCTACGGAAACGAGGCCAACTGCGGGAGCGCCTGCCGGCACGTCACCATCATGCAACAGGGTGACAAGTTCATCTACAAGAACGTAAAATTGCTCAGCGGCCAAGACACCTACTATACCAAGATTAGCGGAGGTGTCGGACGTGCCTACTGGGACGGTGGCCATATCGAGGGAACCGTTGACTTTATCTGCGGAGATGGCGACATCTACTTTGATAGAACCGAACTGGTGATGCGTCGCAAAAGTGGATACCTTACCGCCGCGGCCACCACCACCCAATGGGGTTACGTGTTCGATGGAGCCGTAATCAGCACAAGTGACGCAAGCTTTAACAATACCTTCTACTTGGGTCGCTCCTGGAAGACCGCCAAGACCGTATTCTTGAATTCCTCCATGCTGGCCTTGCCCAATGCCGAAGGCTGGGGACCGGACATGAACTCCGCCCCACAAGTATTCGGCGAGTACAACAGCAAGGATGGCAATGGAAACGCTGTCAACACAAGCCAGCGCAAAACGTACTTTAACGGAGGCAAGGACGCCTCAACCGCAACAACGCTCAAGACCGTCTGGGGCGAAAGCGACGCAAAGGACTACACCCTTGCAAACATCCTGGGTGGCTCCGACAGCTGGACTCCCGAAAAGTATTCCGCCCAAGTCAAGGCCCCCACCGTATCCCTGGATGCAACCACTAAAACCATCACCTGGAATACCGACGGTGCAGCCCTCTGCTGGGCCATATTCAAGAACGGGACCTTTGAGGCCCTCACTACAGAAAATCAATACACCTTCAAATCCATTTCTGATAAAGATGTCATCACCGTCCGTGCCGCCAACTCCATGGGAGGTCTTGGAAGTGCTGCTACAGCTTTACCGGCAAATGAAACGAGAATTACTCCCACAGTTCAAAAGAACCATTTTCAGTACACCTCGAGCACAAGAGCAAGGCTCTTTACGGTTAACGGGAAACTGCTCCGTGAAAGCCTCGGCTCGCCCGTAAGCACTCACGGACTGAACCGCGGCATCTATCTTCTGCAAATAGAAAACGGGAATATCCGCAAGCAACAGCTGATTCAGGTACGCTAAAGCAAACCGCCCAGGCGGCCCTCCCCTGTCTGTAAAAACTGGTCCATATAGTTTTTAGCCGCCTGACAAGCCTCGGGTAGACTTTTGCCCAAAGCAACGTTGGCAAGGATTGCCGACGAAAGGTGACAGCCTGTGCCGTGCTTGTCCACACCCTGGAGTCGTGGCGATGCAAACTTGAACTGCCCTTCGGGGGTCCATAGGGTATCTACCGCTTCGTTCCCTTGGGAATGCCCTCCCTTCAGAAGCAGGGCAAAATCCTTGCCCAGCGTGATTTCGTCCCGAGACGCCGAAAGGCCAAACCCGAAAAGGGCGAATTCGTCTTGATTTGGCGTAATCAGGTTCAGGCGTTTCATGATGGGCACAAAGTCGTCTTGGTCCATGTTCCGCAAAAAACGGTAGCCCGCACTGGCACTGGCCACCGGGTCCCACAAGATGAAGGCGTCTGGCGACTTTTCCCGAACGAAATCCACTATTCTGCCCAGGTTCTTGGCGTGCTCCACCATGCCAATCTTTACATACTTGAAGGTATAGGACTTGAACAGGGTTTCTAGCTGTGCCTCGATACGGTCCCAGATGACCCAGCCGGGGGTTACGAACTCGTTTTCGTTCTGCTCCGTCATGGCGGTACACACGGCCTCGCCATAGACCCCGAAATGGGCCATGGTCATCACGTCGGCGAGGATTCCCGCACCTGCAGAGCCGTCAAATCCGGCAATCGTGAGCGCCCTTGTCATTTTCTCCATACGGTTTCTAAAATACATAAAAATCGCAAGCAAAAATGTTTTTCGTCTGCAAAATATCTACATTTCTCTTGTCATTTTTAAAGGAATTGAAAATGCCCCGTTTACGCGTTTTAGTTTTAATGGGCGGCCCCTCCACAGAGCACGATGTTTCCGTAGTGAGCGGCACCGGCGTGGTCCGCGCCATGGACCCCGAAAAGTACAACATCCACCCCGTATTGATTGACAAGGACGGCACCTGGCACTGGTCCGCAAGGGAACTTTCCCCTTACCAGAAAGACAACTTCTCCGTCAATTATTTCCGCTCCCTGGAAGGCTCCGCCGCCGTGACCAAGAAGTCCCCGGCCCTTTCGGAACTGCCCTCCGCAGATATCGCCTTTTTGGCCCTCCACGGCAAATGGGGCGAAGACGGACACATCCAGGCCATGCTTGAAAACTGGGGCATCCCCTACACCGGTTGTGGCCTTTTGGCTTCGGCACTTGCCATGGACAAGATCAAGTCCAAGGAAATCTACAAGGCAAACGGAGTCCCCACTCCCCCCTACCGCGTGATTTTTAAGCACGACTTCAACGGCGACACTTTGGTTAGCGTCTCCGACGAACTTGGATTCCCCCTGGTCATCAAGGACCCCCTGGGCGGCTCTAGCATCGGTATCGGCATCGCCAAGGATTTGGACGAGGCCGGCAAGATTGCAACGGACCTGTTCAAGGATTCCGACCGCCTGCTCTGCGAGAAATTCATCGCCGGCGAAGAAGCCAGCTGTGGATACATCGAAGGCGAAAAGCCCCTGCCGCCTACCGAAATGCGTATGACCACCCGCGAGTACTTTGACTACGAAGCCAAGTACAACGGCGAATGCCAGGAGGTGACACCAGCCGAATTCAAGCCCGAACTCACCGCCCGCATCCAGAAACTGGTGAAGAACGCCCACTATGCCCTGGGCGGTGCCGGCTACAGCCGTACCGACGTGCGTATCGACAAGGACGGGAACCTGTGGGCCATCGAGACCAACACCCTGCCCGGCATGACCCCCACGTCTCTGCTCCCGCAACAGGCGGCCTGCAACGGCATCACCTACTCCAGTCTCATCGACCTGATTATTGACAAGAGCCTTACTATCAGAAGGTAAAAGAGTTGTGAGTTGTGAGGTTCGAGGTTCGAGGTTCGAGGCGCGAGGTATGAGTTTTCCCCATTACACATCTCGAGTCCCGCAACCCTACGGACCTTCGGTCCTAACCACGGCCTTACGGCCTAACCACTTACCACTAAACCCCTACTACCTAATACCTACCACCTATCACCTATCCATGTCCTTCGACCTCTTTGTAGATACCTCCCGAAAGGGAATTTCCATAGCCATCGCGGGCGCAACCGGCGAAGGGCAAGGAAGCGCATTCTACAAAGAAATCGTTGATCCCGAAGCCCGGGGCGAGACTCTCAGCAAGAACCTGGACAACCTGCTGGAACAAAGCGGCATCGCCCTCCAGGATATCGGTCGGGTCATGGTGACTCTCGGGCCGGGCTCCTTTAGTGGTCTCAGGACCGGCGTGGCCTTTTGCCAGGGAATCTGCTTCAGCGGAGCCCGCAAGCTCTACGGAGTATCGACCCTAGAGGCCCTGGAATGCTTTTCCGAAGCTCCTGACACAGCCGTCGTGGTAAAGGCCCGAAAAGACTACTGGTACCTGCGGCTCTGCGGTCAGGAGTCCTTCGATTCTACGGAAGATGTCATCGTAAAACTCCGTGCGAAAGAACCCAAGTTCGTCGTGGTTGACTCTACCGCCCATGACGACGTCCGCCTGACAAAATTTTTCACTGACAAAGGCGTTAAAACCGTTCTCGACGACGGCAATCCCCTAAGTCTCTGGGCCAAGCTTTTCGAGAAGCATCAACCGTCCCTAATTCAAGAAGCCAACTACATCCAGCCTTCCTATTTCGAGAAGGGGCACTAAGCTTTAACGGGGTTTACCATGCCAATACGCCCCATGACCGAAGCAGACCTCACCCACGTTTTAGCCCTGCAGTCGGCTCTTGACTTCCAAAACTGGAACGAGAAACAGTTTCACTCCGAACTACGGGCAAACTACGCCCTCTGCCTGGTGGACGAAGAGAACGGAGCATTCGCCGGTTATGCCATATTCCACCTGATGGAAGCCGACTCGGAGCTTTTGACCATCGCCGTAGCTCCAGATTTTCAGCGAAAAGGAATCGCATCGGCTTTTTTGCACCATGGTCTGGGCAAACTGAATCGAGATAAAGGCGACCACTGCTTTCTGGAAGTCCGTGAAGGAAATACCGGTGCACGATCACTTTACGAAAGACACGGATTCCAGGCGTATGGCAAGCGGGAGCGCTATTACGACGATGGCGAAACGGCTATATTGTACAAGTGGTAGCTTTGCGCCAAGGGATTCAACATGCTATTGAAAAAAGACAAGCGAATCAAGAAGACATCAAAAAAATTTTTCGGCTTTGCCATAGCCGTTGCCTTTTTACTGGTGCTGTGTTTTTACTTGATTATGACCTGCAGCGGTAAGTGGCTTGTCCAACTAGATGAATTCAAGCACGTAAAATGGGTAGTCTTACTAGATGGCCAAGGCCAGGACATGGAGCGCAACGACATGGCCGCAAAACTATTGCGGGAACACAGGGTCGATTCGGTATTGATTCTTGGACGTCGTATTTACCGAGACCACTACAATACGGATTACTATGCCGAAGATCTAATGAAACAAGGAAACATTGACAGTAGCACCGTGTTTTTGGCCCGACACAATGACGCTTCTACAATTGAAGAAGCCTACACCATCATCCCATGGCTCAAGAAAAGAAACGCCGACACGGTGTTGCTAGTAACGGCCACCGCCGCAACAAAACGCGCCGCCAGGATATTCAACTCCCTCGCCGGAGGCAAGCCCCACTTTATCGCTACTGATGGCGTTTCTGATTACTTCGTACCTGACGCATGGTATTCTAACCGGGAATCTATGAAAATATGGGCCAAAGAATGGGGTGCCCTTCTGCTTTCTCATTTTGACCTATGGAACATAGACACCGTCGGAGTCGCGGACTCCGTGTACCTTGCACCTATTCGTTCCCTAACCGAAGAGCGAAAGGTTGATTTTATCGACTTGCAGAAGATGCTTCCCAGCGTCAAGCGAAAAATCGACACGCTGAGCACGCCACAACCCGCAGATACGACGACCACACAGTCCAAAGACACAACCACAACGGCCAAGTAAAGCCTGGGCACGAACTCTTCAAGCGGATCCTCGCCTCCGCGAGGATGACACCTCTTGAGACCGTCTTTCCTAACCCCTAAATCCTAGATCCTAGCCCCTAAATCCTAGCCCCTAAAAAAAAAATTCCCCGCCGAGGTTACCAGCAGGGAATCTGAAAGATTTTTTAGCGGAAGTGCGGATATCTGATTATTGCGTCCGCACTACTAGCGCCATGTAGAAATCTTACTTGGTGATGACGCGGGCCATTTCGCAAACCTTGTTGCTGTAGCCCCATTCGTTATCGTACCAGGCGCAAACCTTCACGAAGGTCGGGTCGAGCTGGATACCAGCCTTGACGTCGAAGATGGAAGTGCGAGCGTCGTTGCGGAAGTCGGTAGAAACGAGAGCTTCGTCGGTGTAACCGAGGATGCCCTTGAGTTCGCCTTCAGAAGCTTCCTTCAT
>DGRZ01000025.1:0-11867 GCA_002391195.1 Fibrobacter sp. UBA4375
TGTACAGGGCGTCGGTTTCGCCGCGGACCTGCTTGCACATGGCGTCCTTATCGACAATCAGGCAGCTGAGCCAGAAGTTCGGTTCGCTGTTGGTGGCGTCGTAGGGGTTCACCTGCACCGGGAGGCCCTTCAGGCCCTCCTTGTAGCGCATGTAGATTGCCTTTTTCTGGGCGATGTGCTCTTCCAGATAGGGCATCTGGCCGCGGACCACGCCTGCAATCACGTTGCTCATGCGGTAGTTGTAGCCCACTTCTTCGTGCTGGTACCAGGCGGCCGCTTCGCGCGACTGGGTGCTCCACTTGCGTACCTTCTCAGCATCATCCTTACTGTCGGCGAGGAACATGCCGCCGCTACTTCCGGTGATAATCTTGTTGCCGTTGAAGCTGATGGCGCTGTAGTCGCCGAGCTTGCCGGTCTGCACGCCCTTGTAGGTGGCACCGAAGCTTTCGGCGGCGTCTTCGATAAGAAGCGCGTTATGCTTTTTGCAGATGGTGCGGATTTCGTCCACCTTGCCGGGCGTTCCGTACAAATGAACCAGCACCACTAGGCGCACGTCGGGGTAAATTTCGAAGGCTTTTTCGAGGGCCACCGGGTCCATGTTCCATGTGTCGTACTCGGTGTCGATGAACACGGCTTCGCCGTTCTCGTAGGCAATAGGGTTCACCGTCGCGTCAAAAGTCATGTCGCTGCAGAACACCTTGTGGCCGCGCAAGCTTCCCTCGCCCACCTTGGGCATGCCGTACAGGGCCTCGCCCGCAAGCTTTGTGCAAAGGTGCAGCGCCGCCGTCCCAGCCGAAAGCGCCACGGCGTACTTGCAACCCACCTTCTCGGCGGCGAGGCGTTCTACCTCGTTGATGTTCGCACCCACGGTGCTCATCCAGTTGGTCTCGTATGCCTCGGTCACATACTTGATTTCTTCGCCGTGCATGGTGGGACTGCTTAGCCAGACTTTCTTTTCAAATCGCATTTTCATACAGATAAAATATAAATCTTAAATGTTAGTCTTTAGAATCAATTATAGACTTGGCGTCTTCCACCTCGACGGTGCTGAGGGTAGCCGACAGCACCTGCTTGCCGCCTACGGTTGCAATACCGTCGAAAGTAACCGCCATGTCCATGCGCATGGTCTGCTTGACGCAGATTTCCACCACGTCACCGGGCTTGAACGCCGTCAGTTCGGCCTTGCAGTTGGACACGCTCATGATAAAGCCTTCCTTGGGGCTCTTGCCGCAAGAGCGTCCGTGGATTCCGGAAAGTGCGGAAATGCTCTGGGCCATGTATTCAAAGGCTACGTAAGAGGGAACACCGCCCAGCTCTTCGCTGTAGAACATGCAATCTGCGGAAATGTCCACCTGGGTCGTGATGGTGATTTCTTGCAGGTCAAAGCCCTGGATACGGTCCAGCAGGAGCATCTTGCCCTTGTGAGGTACCAGGGTGGAAATTTCGTCGCGGGTCTTGAATTCCATCTTGTCCATCTTACTTTTTCCCCAAGACTAAAGATACATTACAGCCGCCAAAGGCGAAGGAATTGCTGATGCAGTAACGCAGGCCAAGAACCGTCTTGCCGGGCTTCACCAGGTTCAGCGCCGGAAGTTCCGGGTCCATGACGCCGTCGTACAGGTGAGCAGGCAGCGCCCCGTCGTGAGTCAAGGCCAGGCAGCAGAAGGCGGCCTCCAGGGCGCCTGCCGCCCCGAGGGTATGGCCCGTAATGGCCTTGGTGGAACTTGCAGGAACTTTTTCGCCAAAAATTCGGTTTACCGCACGGGATTCCATGGCGTCATTCAGCTTGGTGCCTGTACCGTGAAGGTTGATGTAGCCGATGTCGGAGGCGTCAAGGCCCGCATCGGCAAGAGCGGCAGACATGGCAAGGTATGCCCCTTCCCCGTCGGCACGGGGAGCGGTAATGTGGTCGGCGTCGGCACTTTCGCCAAAGCCCAGCACCTGCAAACCTTCGTAGCCGGGGCGGCACAGGTCCGGGCAGCTTTCCCGGGTCACCACAAAGTAGGCCGCAGCATCGCCCAGAGTCAGGCCCGAACGGTTCGCGCTGAAAGGATTGGTGGGCCTGTCGGACATTGCTTCCAAAGAGGCAAAGCCGAGAATCACAGAAAGGGAAGCAATGTCTACGCCGCCAACGATGGCGGCGTCGCAAGTGCCAGCGTAAATGTTGTTCCGGGCCGACACGAAGGCGCTGGCACTTGACGCACAGGCCGTAGAATGGACCTGGCACATTCCCGTGATGCCGAAACGTTCCGCAATGTAGCGGGCCGGAAATTCTGCACACTGGTATTCCAGCTTGTAGCCCTCGGGAAACTTGCCCGTTTCCTTGAAGCACTTGAGAGCGGCAAGAGACGATTCGGAGCCGTTGTCGCAAGAGCCAATGAAGATGCCCACCCTGTCGGGGCCGAACTTTTCCACCGCATGCCGCACGGTATCGTCCATCTGGTCCAGGGCCGCACGGCTCAGGCGGTTCACCCGGTTGTCAAATTCGGCGTTCTCCACCCGCGGAAGCATGTCCGGCTCGATGGTGGCCGCTGGCCGCATGACTCCGGCCACGTCGTGCATGGTAAAAACACCCCGCTCCCCGCGGGTAAGCTTTTCAAAAACGTTTTCCTTGTCACCACCCCAAATGCAGTGAAGACCGAAATCATTGACATAAAGCGGACGGTTCATTGCTCCTCTCCCAAGGTGATGTGGTAACTATAATGGCGCAGGCTGTTGACCAGCGTTATCTCTTTACCCTTGCGCTCGGCGGTAAGTACTAGAGTATTTCCGTCCTTCAATGTCCGCACAAAGTCATGTGCAGTCCCGCGAGCCTCTTCAAAAACAAAACCTGCCGCCTCAAAATTCTTTTTCAGAGCATCGTAAGGATAAAAGCACACCTGGAAATCCGCAAGCACATATTCCGCCTTCATCTTTTCCACATCCATCACGGAACTTTCAAAATGCAGGGAATCCTTGCCATAGGTGATTTCGGCAATGGTGGTACCGAACCCGCTAAACAGCATAATGGAAAGAACGCTATCGTTGGCCCTGACCCAGGAATCCCCCTCGAAGGACTTCAGGGAACCGTCCTGCTGGGTGAATTCCCCACGCAGATGCTGGGGCATATCCAACTTTTCGGTCATGGCCGTCGTGGGGAGGAGCACCACGGAACGGGAGTCCGAATAATACACGGGGGCGGTTCCAGGTTTTACGTTGGAGCGGCTGCAGCCCACCAGCAGCAAGGCACACGCCAGCAGCCCCAACAAGTGGCGTATCTTGCAACTATCAGATTTGCAACCACCGGCCATCTTCAAAATCAGGGTTCCGCCTCCAGGGCCGCACGGACCTGATCCACAAAGCAGGGCGGGCACACCATCAGGGACTCCAGCGTCTGCATGTTCACGGCCATCTGCATGCTTTCGGCCTTGCAAAGAAGCGTGCCCGATTCGGCATCGAAGAACTTGTACGAAAGCTTGAGGCACACCTCGTATTCTTCCAGGGTCACCTCGGCACGAATCCGCTGCATAAAGACCATAGGGCGCAAGTAACGCACGTGCATATCTACCACGGGCCAGGCAAAACCGCTCTTTTCCATGGCATAGTAGTCGTACTTGATCTTGGTGAGCAAGGCACAGCGGGCCATTTCCATGTACTTCACATAATTGCCGTGCCAGGCCACCTTCATGGAATCCACGTCGTAGAATTCCACCTGGAATTCCACCGTCGCCTTCAGTTTTTTCTGTGCCATGGCGGGCCCCCGCTATACCGCGTAATGCTTTTGACGAATCAGTTCAAGAGTCTTGCGCAGGTCGCCTTCCAGCTGGCGGTCGCAGGTCAGGGGCTTGAAATGCTCAAAGACCTGTTCCAGAGTCTTGTGCACGCCATCCAAGCGTTTGGAATCCACCTCGCCCCGTTCCAAGCGGAAATGCAGGGCCTGAGAGGCAGCCAAAAGCACAGCCGCAGCCACCTGTTCGGTCAGTTCAATCACCCGGATGCAATCGCGGGAAGCGATAGTGCCCATGCTTACCTTGTCCTGGTTGTGGCATTCGGTAGAGCGGCTAAAGACGCTCATGGGCATGGTATTGTGGAGGGCTTCTGCCGTCCAGGCCGAAACGCCAATCTGCACCGCCTTGAAACCGTGGTTGATGGAGAATTCCCCGTTACTACCGGACAAGTTGGGCGGCAAGTTGCGGTTGAACTTGATATCCACGATAGTGGCCAGCTGACGGTCCAGAAGGTCGGCCAGATTCGCCACAATGTTCTTGAGGGTATCCATGGCCAGGCAGATATGTCCGCCGTAGAAATGACCGCCGTGGAAAATGTTCTTGGTTTCGGGGTCCACGATGGGGTTGTCGTTGGCGCTGTTCATCTCGATTTCGATGAGCTGGCGGAGCAGGGGTTCGGAATCGTAGAACACGCCCACCACGTGGGGTGCGCAGCGCAGGGAATAAGGGTCCTGAATTTTTTCGGGAACAATGTTTTTTTCCACTTCCAGGTTCAGGGCGTCGCGCATCTTCTTGGCGGCGGTCACCAGGCCCGGATGGGGCTTTACGGCAAAGAGTCTTTCGTAGAAATGGTAGGCGTTACCCTTCATGGCGATGGTGTTCATGGCCGTAATGCGGCAGCTCAGGTCAGAAAGGTATTCGGCACGGCTAAAGGCCATGCAGGCCACGGCATTCATCACGGCTGTTCCGTTCATGATGGCGATAGCTTCCTTGGGACGGAAACGGTGGGGCGTAATGCCCAGTTCCTTCATCACATCCATCGACGGACGACGTTCGCCCTTGTACAGCACATCCCGCTCGCCAATGACGGCCCCGGCCAGGTAAGAAAGCGGCGTCAGGTCGCCACTGGCCCCAACGGAACCTTCTTGCGGAATCAGCGGCAAAATGTCGTTCTGCAAAAAGTCCATAATAATCTTCAGCAGGGCGTAGCTCACACCGGAAAAACCCTGAGCCAGGGTGTTCAGGCGCACCGCCATGATGGCGCGGGTAGTCTCTTCGTCAAAGTAGGCACCGAGACCGCAACCGTGGAAACGGGTCAGGTTTACCGGCAGGTCGTAATAATGGTCAGGCGGCACCACCTGGGTGCAGGAATCGCCGTAACCCGTGGTTACGCCGTAAATGCCGCCGTGCTTTGCCAGGGCCTCGTCCAAGAACTCAGCACCGGCGTTGATTTTCTTCTGGAACTCGGGAGAGCTCTCCAATTCTACGGAAACCTTGCGTTTTGCGATGGCCACCACCTGTTCGATGGTGAGCTTTCCACTTCCAATTACGACCTTGTCCATTTCAACAGTCCTTTAAAAATTTTTGTGCCAGAAATTATAGAAATTATACCACTGGTAAGGGTGACGCTGGCAATGCTTTTCGAGCATTCCCACGTATTCTTGTACCAGTGCCGCCACACGGGCAGAGCGCTCCCTGCGGCTGCAGTCAAAAGAGGTCTTTGCCCGCACGATATGCATCTCGTAAGAAGAACGGATATCAAAGTCCTTCTTGCGGATAGCAAAGGCAAAATAAATCGGGGCATTCAAGATGCTGGCCAAAGTAAAAGCCCCTTCCGGAAAATTGGCGGTCTCCCCCAGGAACTTCATCTTCACATTTCGGTCGGTAGAGTTGGCCGACGTGCGGTCCCCGGCAATCACCACCAGGTCGCCAGAAGCAATCCAGTCCTTCATCCCTACAGCACTGTCCACCCCGATCTTGTTGGCATCCACCACCGTATTCATCAGGTCCGGATTCAGTTCGTACAAGAGGGCGTTGAACTTGGATGTTCCCGAAAAGTCCACCACCGGGTGCACCGTAAACTGCCTGTGGGTATGAATCTTGCCATATCCCGTGAGGGAACGCAACATCTCCATGTTCCCCAGGTGCGAACAAATTAAAAAAGCACCTTCCCCACGGTCCAGCTGTTCCACCAGCATGTCCAGGTCATCACCCTGGGTCTCCACGTTCTTAAGGGGAATCACGCCCCGCCAACCCAAGAGCTTTTCTATCATGGAAAGGGCAAAGGAAAGCACGTGCCTGTAGGTGGCAAAAGGCGGAACGTTCCGCCCCTGCAAGGCGTAGAGCCGTTTCAGGTAGGCCTTGGACCGAGCCCGCACAGGGGCCGCCCCAAACCAAAAGAAAAAGCACACCACGGCTACCAGAAATTCCACCACCGGGAGCGGCAGGTGGCAGGTAATCCACAGCATAAAACGGAAATGCCAAAGGCTTCCGCCCACTTCTTTCAGTTCAAACCAGTTTTGATTTTCGGCACTCATTTCTTTTTCGCCAAGCGGCGGGCCAAAAGCATGGGCAGGCGCAGGAGCATTCCCACACAGAGCTTGGTGTGGGTCCAGGAAATTTCAACATTGCTCCCGAAAACCCTGAAATTCGAAACACCGTCTTCGGGGTAAGTGACCTTGATGGGGTAAAAGCGCATCTTGACTCCCGCCCAAGAAAGGCGAACCAGAATCTCGATGTCAAAGCCCATGCGGTAGCTGGTCAGTTTCTTTGCCACGGGCATCGTGGACTCTACCGGATAAATTCGGAAACCGCACATGGAATCGGGAATGTCCTTCGAGAGCGTCTCGATGGCCACCCAGAAGTTGGTAATTTTCCGGCCCTGTTCCCGGGACTTGGGTACGCTGCCGTCGTACTGCGGTAGCCCCGCAATCAAATCCTCCGGATGCTTGCGGGCGGCCTTCAAAAAGAAGGGGATAGCGTCGGCGTCGTGCTGGCCGTCGGCATCCATCTGCAGGGCGTGAGTAAATCCCAGTTCATGGGCCTTTTCAAGCCCGCTTATCACGGCCGCGCCCTTGCCACCGTTCTGGGCGCGGGTCACGAGCACCGTATTCGGCACTTCACTGGCCACAGCCTCCAAGATGGCATGACCCTCGGGAGCATTGCCGTCATCTACCAAAATAACCGAAAGTCCCTGGGCCGAAAGGCTTTCCGCCACCTTGCGGGTGGTAGATTCGTGCCTATACACGGGCACGATAGCGCAAAATTTTAAGTCTGCAAGAGTTCTCATGTGCCTGCCTGCATTACCAATGTTCCTGTCGAAAGCATGCGGCCAGCCTCGTTGGTATAGGTGAACAACACCTTGTTAGTCTCGGCCTTGAAAGTCATCTCCAGGTTGGTTACCGCGTCGGGCAACACCGGGTAGCTGAACTTGGTCCGCTGGATTCTCTGTACCGCCCTGGGAGTTTCCAGCAGGGCGTGGGCCAGCAGGGCCACCATGTCCACCTGGGCAACGGCAGGCAACAGCTTGAATGCCGGAAAGTGCCCGTCGTAAAAGTCGCTGTCCGCAGGGAACACCAGCTTGAGCGAAAGGGCACCCGGTTCCTTGTGCATTTTCAGGATCCTGAAATTCTTGGATTCAGGGAGGCCGAACAGGGCCTGGATATCACGCATCTTGATTTTTCCTTGAGTATCCTGGGGCAGTTCTTCCAGGTAGCGCCATTTCTTGGGCGTCACCGTGTTTTCCAGGAACTGGTTCAGGTGAGCCTTGAAAAAATTGTTTATCTCTAGCTTGGGCTGGTCCTTGAACCGCGCCACCCCATCGGCATTCAGCACGATGGCGGCGGCCAGGTACTGCCGTTTGCCCACCATGGGCACCACACGCACGTCCTGCACCAGGCCCGTCTGCTTCAGGCGGTTTTCCACCTCCGGCAGGGAAATGCGCTTTTCCTCAATTTTTACAATGGAATCGGCACGGCCCTTCAACAGGAACCGTCCGTCGTCGTAGATTTCCACCAGGTCGCCGGTGGTAAAGCCTTCGGGCTCCAGAATGTAGCTGGACTTCACGTTCAGGCAGTCGTTTTCGCCGATGCTCATCTTGCAGACCTCGAATGGCGTCCAGATAGGGCCGTTCTTGGACTGGCGATAGGCGATTCCACCCGTTTCTGTGCTGCCGTAAATTTCGGTGGTCCAGTAGCCCGTAACGCCTTCGCACTTGCGGGCCACTTCCTCTGGCAGAGGGCCGCCCGACGAATAGATGATGGGCGTCGTCTTAAAAGCTATGGGCCCTTCGGCATCGGCGGCGAGGCGTTTCAAGTAGGCCGGGCTGGAGGCAATCACAGCCGCCTCCCCCGCAATGCTTGCAAGTTCGCTGGGGTAATCGATGCGGTGCCTGCGGTAAGGCAGCCCCGTAGCCGTGGGGAGCAGCACCGTAAACAGCAGGCCGTAAATGTGGTGGTGGTTCACCGTGCTGTAAACCTTGCGGTTCACCCAGTCGTCGCCAAAGACCTTCACCAGCTCGAAAAGTTCGTTCTCGAACTGGCAGAACATCTTGGGGACCATCTTGGGCTCGCCGGTAGTGCCGGAGGTGTACATCACCATGGGGGCGCTGTCCTTGTCGAAGGTATTCCAGCGACCGTCGGATTCCGTGTTCTGCAAGACATCCTGAATCAGGGTAGCCCCCGCAAAAGGCTCGTCCGTCAAGAATCCATAGCCGGGCTTCTGGATTTCCTTGATGAATGCCTCTTGCCGGTTCGCCGTCACCAGCGCCTTGCGGCCTCCCTGGAGCATGGCCAGCAGGCCTACCATAAAGTAGTAGGAATCCTCGCAGTGCAATATCCAGGGGGCGTTTTCACGCTCTTCCAGATAGCGACGGACCTTGGATACGTCGTCGGTGAAGTCGGCCCAGGTGCGTACGGAGTCACCGTCAAAGCAGACCACCATATCGGCCGGGCGGGAATCCCGCTGAAGCTCACACACGGGAATATAGGAATGCATCTTTTTCTGCATCATTTTACGAACCATGAATTCTACGGCAAAAAATATACCGATTAAAATATAGGAGATTAGGCCGTTGTACAGCGACCAGATTTTCTCGTCGCCTACAAAAACTGTAAAAGACGCCACCACGGCGTTGAACACGAAAAAAAAGCACCAGGCGAGAGTCACCCGGTCGCAGTACCGCTCCACAAAAGCCCGTTCCGGCGAAGCCTGCAGCCGCCGGTCGCCAAGGCAGGCCATGCGGAAGGCGAAGCTGGGCTTTTTCCAGAGGGAAATCCCGAAAAAAGCCAAGAGCGAGAGGCTCACCAGCACGGGGTAAAACTCCAGGAACAAGAGGCTGTCCGCAAAAAACGAGACGCCCCCGCAGGCGAGCATCAACACCACCAGGGCGTAGTCCTTGAGGCTGTTCGCCGCGCTTTCCCTACCAGCTATAGATGCGCCGGTCGAAACCGCGCCTTCCCCACCGGCCAGAACCGCACCGTTCCCTTGAACCGTGTCGGCCCCAACAGATGCGTTCCTGCGGCCCTGGGTCGTGTTGAAGAACAGCACAAAAGCAAGGCCTATGAGCAAGAGGCTCAGGCGTCGGGGCGAGATATCCCAAAACACCAGTCCGCAAAAGACCAGCGCCGGGTAGAGTACCGAAAGTGCGGCAAAGATGACCTTTCCCGCCACGGATTTCATTACTTGGATTCCGTTTCGTGGATCAGGCCGTAGATGGCATCCACCACGTCTTGCAGGGTGCGCACGGCCTTGAACACTTCGGGGTCGATATTGCGGGGCAGCATGGACTTGAGCTTCACAATCAGGTCCACGGCGTCGATGCTGTCCAGTTCCAAATCTTCGTAAAGCCTAGCCTCGGGAACAAGCTTGGAGGCGTCCATGTCGAATTCCTCGACCAGGGCGTTCTTGATTCTGTCGAAAATTTCCTGTTTTTCCATGTTCAGTCCTTTAATCAACTAGGGGAGTTGGCAGAAATGTAGGCGGCCAGGGCGTTGACGGAGGCAAAGTGCTTCTTGGTCTCTTCGTTCACGGTAGAGAAAGAAACGCCGAAGTTCTCCTTGATGGCAATCCCCAGTTCCAGGGCATCGATACTGTCGAGCCCAAGGCTGCGGTCGCCTTCCCCGAAAAGGGGCGCGTCGTCGTAAATATCTTCCGGAGTGATATCTTCAAGTTCCAAGGACTTGATAATCACTTCCTTGATCTTCTGGTTCAAATCTGACATAAAATCTCCATTGTTCGTGGCAAATATAGTAAAAAAACTATATTTCAGCGCACAAAAAAGAGAACCGCTATGTTTGACTTTTATACCGAAGACAAGATCAACGCCGTAGACGCCAAGTTCGAGGCTCAAAAAATCGCTTTCGCCCCCCTCAGTTTCCATGCCGCCAAGGCCCTCCGAGACATGGGAATCCTGGAAGAAATCAGTAACGCCCGCAAGAACGGCATCACGGTTTCGGAACTTTCCAAGAAACTGGGCATTTCCCTCTATGGCGTGGGCGTTCTTATCGAGATGGGCCTCGGCATGGGTGCCATCAAGCTCCACAAGGATTCCAAGGAAGACGACCTGCGGCTCACCCTCGGGAAAATCGGATTTTTCCTGATGAAGGACGAAATGACCCAGGTGAACATGGACTTTTCCGAAGACATCTGCTACCTGGGTGCCGAAGATATGCAAGAAGCTATCCGCAAGGGAAAACCCGCCGGCCTCAAGCACCTGGGCAACTGGAGCACCGTCTACCAGGGCCTTTCTCAGCTTACCGACCAGCAAAAGAAGAGCTGGTTCGGCTTTGACCATTTCTATTCCGACCTTGCCTTCCCCGAAGCGCTCCCCATCGTGTTCTCCAACCCCGTGGGCCGCCTGTTCGACATCGGCGGGAATACCGCCAAATGGGCCATCGCCTGCTGCAAGTACAACCCCGACGTAAAGGTTTCCATCATCGACCTGCCGGGCCAGACTGCCGTAGCCGAAAAGAACGCCAAGGCCGCCGGATTCGAGAACCGTATCGACATGGTGCCCTGCAACGTGCTGGACAACACCACCGAGTTCCCGAAGGGGGCCGACGCCGTGTGGATGAGCCAATTCCTGGACTGCTTCTCCCTGGAAGAAATCACCAAGATTTTGACAAAGATCCGCACCGCCGCCACTGCAGAGACAGACGTGTACGTGCTAGAACCCCTGTGGGACAAGCAACGCTTCGAAGCGGCCGCCTACTCCCTGCAGGCCACATCCCTCTACTTCACCTGCATCGCCAACGGAAACTCCAAGATGTACCGTTTCGAGGAACTGAAGCACGCCGTTGAAATTGCAGGCTTCGAACTGAAAGAAGCCCACCACAACGTTGGCCCCAACAGCTATTCGCTGCTGCGATTCAGAGTCAAATGATCTATATCGAAAAATTCAAGGTTTTTGTCCCGAGTGAAGAGGCACCTCAGCCCGACGTGAAATTTGTGCCTATGCTCACCCGGCGCAGGCTCAGCCTCCTTTCCAAGATGGTGGTGTTCGTAAATGACGCCGTCTCCAGGGACTTGCCGCCCTGCAAGGTGACCTTCGCCTCCCAATATGGCGAAATCTCCCAGCAGCTGAAAATTTCGGACACGCTTTTGCAGACGGGCAACGTATCTCCGGCACATTTTAGTTTATCTGTATTCAACGCTTCTATCGCCAACGCCACCATTCTCGAAAAGAACACCGCCGGATACTCAGCCGTGTTTTCGGGAAAGGACGCCTTCCGTTATGGGCTTGCCGACTGCGTTGCCGCACTGGAATCGGGTTCCGAAAGGGAACGGATTTTTATCTTCGCCGACGAAAAAATTCCAGAGACATACGCTCCCGTGGCTGGAGTTTCTTACCCCAACGCCTACTGCGCCTTGGCTCTGAGGCTTTCTGTAGAAAAAACCGAAGGCTCTATTGAACTGGACCACTCACCTCTGGCTGGCAACTTCGAGACCGCCGCAGACGAGGCCATGGAATTCATTCGGACTCGGCTACCTGCCTAAATTTTATATTTGCTTTTGTAAAAAGAAAAAGGACTTGAAAATGGCAAAGACCAGCGCAAAGAAAACAGCAAAGAAAGATTCTGCTAAGAAAGGTACCCAGACCAACATGTGGACCGGCCGCTTCGCTAGCGGCATGGCTGAGAGCATGGTGGACCTGAGCTTCAG
>DGRZ01000025.1:11934-22101 GCA_002391195.1 Fibrobacter sp. UBA4375
TGCAATTCGACGCCGAACTCATCGAAGAAGACATCGAAGGCAGCATCGGCCACGGCAAGGGCCTGGTGGAATCCGGCGTGTTAAGCAAGGCCGAATACAAGAAAATTTGCGATGGCCTCGCCAGCATCCTCAAGGATTACAAGGCCGGCAAGAATCTGTGGCAGGAATCCGACGAAGACATCCACATGGCCGTGGAACGGGTGCTTACCGAACGCATCGGTGCCCTGGGCAAGAAGATTCACACGGGCCGCAGCCGTAACGACCAGGTCTGCACGGACTTCAAGCTGTACATGCGTCACCGCGCCGCCGAAATTCGCGTCCTCGAAGTGAGTCTCATGGAAACGGTGCTTGACCTCGCGAAAAAGTACTTCGGCAAGATGATGCCGGGCTACACCCACCTGCAGCAGGCACAGCCCATCTACTTCAGCCATTACCTGATGAGCATGTTCTTTGCCGTGAGCCGCGACGTGAAGCGCCTCGACAATTTCTTGGAACTGCACAGCGAACTTCCGCTGGGTAGCGGCGCCATGGCAGGCTCCGCATTCCCGTACCACCGCGCTTTGGTGGCGAAGGAACTCGGATTCAACGGCGTAAGCCCCAACAGTATTGACGCCGTGAGCCACCGCGACATGATGCTGGAATTCGAAGCCGACCTCGCCATTATCGCGAACACCATGAGCCGTTACGCCGAAGATTTCGTGAACTGGAGCACCAGCGAATTCGGCTACCTCACTCTGCACGACGCATTCTCTAGTGGTTCCTCGATGATGCCGCAGAAGAAGAACCCGGATTCCATGGAACTCATCCGCGGAAAGTCCGGTCGCATGCTGGGTAACTTCAGCGCACTTTACACGCTGGTGAAGGGTGCGCCGCTCAGCTACAGCCGCGACCTGCAAGAAGACAAGGAACCGGTATTCGACTCCGTCCATAACGTGAAGGTGATTCTCCGCGTGATGAAAGAGGCTTTGGAAACTGCACGTTTCAATTTCGACAAGATGCATGCGAAAATGCTGCCGGCGCTGCTGGCTACCGACCTCGCAGACCTTCTGGTCGAATCCGGCGTGCCGTTCCGCGATGCCCACCACGTGGTCGGTAGCCTGGTCGGCGAAGCCGCCCGCCAAGGCCTCGAATTCACGGACCTCTCTGATGAGGCCTGGGCCAGCGCCGGCGTCCCGAACGTCAAGCAGATGAAGAAGACGCTCACCTTCGAATATAGCGTTTCCCGCCGCAACATCGAAGGCGGCACGGGCCCCAAGTCCGTGAAGCAGCAGTTCGGCAAGGCAGCCGCAATACTGAAAAATTTTAAGAAGTAGGCCGAAAACTACTTACAAAAATCCACGACAGCAGGAGTCGGGTGCTTGATTAAAGCAAGCACGCTCTTATCTTTTTTGACCGCTTCCATCTGGACTGCCTCGCTGGCCCGTTCCAGGAACTGGATACAGCGGGGATCTGCATGGACGGCAGCAAGCTGTACGGGTTCCGTACGGCGCTTGATGCTCACAAATTCCAAAGCATGATAGTCCTGCTTCACAGCAGCCGCCACCATGGCGGCGGAAGGGCGTTCAATGTCCTGAAGGAGTTTCCAGTCCCTCTCCAGGGCGGCAAGCATGACCTTCTCCCCCGGGTTGCTGACATATTTCAAGGCGTCGGCGCTCATGCGAACCGCCTCTGCCCACAGGTCGTCTCCCGCATCCTTGATCTGGCGGACCACTTTCCAATCTTCACGGACAGCGGCACGAAGCAGGTCCGGATTACGAACAAACTTGAGGATGTTTGGGTCAGCCTTCACTGCAGTTGCCATCGCCTCTTCGGAGACAGCATTCAAGGCATCAACCAAAGCATTGCAAGGACCGCCCTTCACGTACAAGATGGCCTGAACATTCTTTTCGAAAGCCGCCAGCTGAACCTTTTCGGTAGGATTTTCAATCAGGCTGATAGCGTACCAGTTCAGGCCAACGGCCTCCAGCTGTTGTTCTTCGGTGGGGTTCTGAATGTTCTTGATTTCGGTCCAGGACTGCATAAAACCTCGCTTTGTCACAGAAAATATAAAAAAGCCCGGAAATGCGTAGCAGTGCAAATCCGGGCTTTGTGTTCTATGATTGTTAAACTTGGGCTGTCTTCAGCTCGTACACCTCGGGATAGGCCTTGCGGGCGCAGTCGCTACAGAGAGTGGAGAGCTTAATGCCTCGGGCACGGGCCACGGGAATCTGGCAGCCGCAATGGGCGCACTTGGCAAGGAACACCACGGACGACGGGGCGATATTCTCTACAGCGGGAGCCGTAGCTACCGCCTCACCGGCCACCATCTTGCGGACCGTGCTGCGGAAACGAACCTTGCCATAGGCGTCCTGCACCGCCTCTCGGGTAATGCTGCACTTGAAACTGCGGCCCTTGCGGGTTCGCATCTTGGCGACAAAGTTGCAGTTCATTGCGTCCGTTCCCGAAAGAAAGGCCACAAAGTCCTTGTGGTAACGGTACAGGTCGTTCAGGTAGTGCCAGCGGATTTCGTTTTCGTCGAAACCGAACATCCGGCAAAAGCGCCTGTTCCCCGAAAGGATACGACCGTGCTCGTTCACTTCAAAGCAGGCCGTTTCTTGATTTGTATTCATCTCGATCATGGTGTCCTCCTGCTGTTAGATGGTTCCTAGGAAAGGAATTTCAATTTCGTGACTCTTGTTGCGGAATTCCGCATCGGCCTCGTTCAAGGGTTCCACAGAAATCCGGAGGTCTTCAAGGCTGAACTCCAGGGATTCCTTACCCACAAAAATGGATTCCTCGGAAGGCAAAATCTTTTCGAACGGCACATCGGTCTCCCCCACCTTCTTGCCGTTCTCGTACAGGGATACCGTCTTGCCGTTCCAGGTGGCCATCAGGTAATAACGCTTACCGAATTC
The DNA here is from genome assembly GCA_002391195.1 of Fibrobacter sp. UBA4375. Lineage (GTDB taxonomy): Bacteria > Fibrobacterota > Fibrobacteria > Fibrobacterales > Fibrobacteraceae > Fibrobacter. The sequence goes on from DGRZ01000025.1 coordinate 14,829, forward strand.
CAAGCTGTTCTTGCTGACCACGGCGTTCTTGCAAGAGAGGCTATCGCCGGAACCGTCCGCCATGAAGAAGGCGAAACTGGGCTTGTCTGCACTGCATTCACCCTTGACCACCGCAAGACTGAACACATTCTGGTCGTCTTCGGAACCAAATCCCAGCTTGCCCACCAGGTTCTTGCGGTACGTGGCCGCCGTATCCAAAACCTTGTCCACCTGCAGAACCACTTCAACAGCAAATCCGGGCGCATCATTCAAAATGCTGCGGTCGTCTTCTACCACGCCGAACTGGGAAGCCCCTTTGAAGTGAACTGCACCGACAACGTTCGATGTCTCGTCATAACTGACAAATCCGCCATATACTGGATTGCCATAGAGCTTCATGCCCGCCGTCCAAGATCTGGAATCATTCACGAAATCCACGGGACCATTCTTAGCAACGGCACCAAAGGCCCACCAGCTGCGAAGGCCATATTCCATAGAGAGCGGAACCATGACAGAATCTGTTCCCTTTGCACCGGCCAGAGCGCCTACATTCACCTCATGCTCCACTTTCACGAAGCGGGTCAGATCCGTAGGCACCACCTGCAAGGTTGTTTTACCCGCGGGTACGCCTTCAAGCTTGTAAAAGCCCAAAGAATCCGTCGTCGCGGTCCAGGAAGAACCGGGTATGCGGACCACAATACCCGCCGCCGTAGAGTCGTTGCGCAACATGATACGACCCGAAATATCGACCGTTTCCTTGAGCGTTGCCGTATTCAGCTCCACATCCTTGCCCATGAATTCCACCACTTCATAGTAAGCCAAGGAATCTACGGTAGCCGAAATTCCATAGTTGCCGAAACGTTTTACGGGCAGGCTGAACTTGCCCTTGGAATCCGTCTCGTCAGAAGAGGTGACCGTATCGGCCTCAACGGACTTGCAATAGACCATGGCGCTTACTACAGGAGCACCTTTCTTGTCGACCAAAATACCTGCAATGGTGTTGGTCTCTTCACTGACGCCGCCGGCCACTTCGTTGTCGGAGCAGCCCACCCAGGCAAGGGCGGCAAAAAGGAGACCCGCAAAGGCTGTCAAGTAGAACTTATTCATCTTGAACCCCCTTTTGCGTATTGCGGTCACCCCTGTTGTCGGCACCAAAATTCTTGGTTAACGGGAACAACTGCATGTTCAAACGATAAACCTTGTCCGTATGGGAGTCTTCCAGGGCGATAGCTGCGATACGACGGCGGAAAGCTTCGATTTCCATGGACACCCGCTGGAAAGCCTCTTCGGAAAGACCGAGGGTAAGGCCCGAAATGTCCCGTTCCTTCACGGGAATCTCGTCCAGGGCGCGGACCGCAAGCTCCCCCATCTGGCGGTGCATTTCCCGCACCGAAAGGGAGGCCACGTCCAGGTTACCCGTAGAAATGGCCTTGCGGCTCTGCCTGAATACACCCTTCGAATCTTTTTCCAGAAGCCCCGTCTTCTGCAACAGGGCCAGGGACTTCTTGACGTTGGCCGTCTCGCCATCAAAAGCCAGCTTGCCCGCCATCTGGGCAGGAGTCGCTCCGGGCATGTTGGGCGCCATTTCACGCAGCACCGGGTTCTGCCAAGACTGAAAATAGTCGTACTGGTCTTCGCCGATAATTTCCCGGTTGTTCTCCCGGGCCATTTTTCGCATGGCGGCAAAGGAATGCTTTTTGGCGGCAGAGTCCTTGGACTGGTTGAATGCCACCAATTCTCTAAAATACTGGAGATCCACGCCGGTCAGGCCCATGGCGGCGGCAGTGCGTTCCACACCCACGTCGCTCAGGTTCGCCTTGCCGTCGCAGACAAGCTTCAAAAAAACCGGAGAGGAATACCCGGCATCACGGGCAAAGTCACGCCAGGTAAACCCTGAACGGTCTTTCCGCTCGGTATAGAAATCGCGTATAAAAACGCGAAAATTCTGGTATTCCATCACAGGTTTCATACAGGTACAAATATATACTTTTTTATGGCGTTTCGCAATATTCTTACGATACAAAAATGAAGATTTTTCGCAAAAATCAACACATTTCAATAATTTTACAATAATTTTCGTACTTTTCTATGATACAAATAGGACAAAATGGAATATTCCATATCACAGGAATGCGGCTTCAAAGCAAAAAAACGCCACTTTTTCAAGCAGCGTTTCGAAAGGAATTCAAAGAATTACCCGTGTGATTTTTTGACCTAGCACCCGGGGCAGCCAATGCAATCTCCAGAACAGAAAATTCCACCGCAGCCAGAGCAATATCCCGAACCTCCACCACCCGAGTTTTCTACGTAGCCCGTACAGAAACCGTCATGAGCAAGGCCATAACGTTCAACACCGTATGTTTCAGCGCACCTAAAATTCGGAGGGCACTGTAAATCTCCATAGGCCATGTCACAGGATAAATTGCAAGATTCATCATATCCTTCTGAAATATCTCCATATCCTGTAGTGCATGAGGACGGCACTCCATACGTTGACACTTTCGATTGGCAATAATGGTAACTCCAGGTTCCTCCCCAGCACTCCGAGTCCTCTGGGCAATCGTCATCGGACGAACAGGCAAGATAGCAACCTCCCGTAGAAGTTATCACGCCACCAAAAGACTCACAATCATCACGAGTCCAGTTCCATTTTTTGATCGAATTTTCGTTATTTGAATAATCCGAATACTCGCCCCAATCATCATCCGAACGGTAATCATCCGAATCGTAATCAGAATCCGAGTTCGCTTTGTAATTCGAATCTGTCGGTTCTACGCTGCAGGCGCTAAGAAAAAAAATAAATAACACAGCAAGCAGCCAAATTGCTTTTTTCATATTCTCTCCTGTATAAGCCTGTTTAGAACTCGATTCCCAACGATAAAATGACCATACCAAAAGCCATAATATAGCCTTCGTAAGAATCATTGTAGTCACTTGAATAGTAGGAATTTTCGGGATTGGAATAACGCCAATCCTGGTCAGACACAAAAATGGTTCCCGCCATAAGGCCCATATCCAAATAAAGATGGTGGTTAAACTGGAACCTGTAACCGCCGCTTACACCGGCAACAAAAGTACTCCATCTCTCTTCCTCTTCCCTAAGTTGCCCTTTTCTATACAATGCATTGGTCTTTCCAAAATCAAAGAAAGATCCCAAGACCCAACCTCCGTTACTCTTGGGAACAAGCATCCTGAATTGGACCCCTATCGCAAAACCAGCCATATCATCGGGATCATCAGAAACCGCTCCATAGGCAAAACCAAACTGCGGTAATCTCAAATGAACATCGAACAGGAACGACGTGCCACTGCGATACCCGACGCCAATCATGGGGCCCCACAAAACAAATCCCAATGGTTGAGCCCAAACACTAAACCCATTTTTGGAAGCTTGATACCAAACCGATTCTGGATTATCAAAAGGCGATATCTTTTTCTTTTTAGGAGTTTCCTCTTCTTCTTCAGCAGGCTCCTCTTCAGCAACTACGACTGGGCGTTTCTTCTTCTTTTTTACCACAGGTGCAGGCTCTTCGACAGGGGCTTCTTGTTCAACAGGAGCTGGCGCAACCACCGGTTCGGGAGCAGGTTCAGCGACAGTCACAGGTTCTACAACAGGTGCTGGTTCAGCGGCAGGCACAGGCTCTACAACAGGAGCTGGTTCTGCAACGGGAGCAGGGACTGGTTCAGCGACAGAAGCAGGAGCCGGGACCGCTGCAGGCGCCGCTTCAGCCGCCGCTGTTTCGTCAAAGACTTCCGTTTCACCATTGGCGTAGGTAATGCTTACCACTTTGGACATAGGAGCGTTAATGGTCGGACCTTCCAGGTAGCTCCATTTTTTGTAACTGACCACTTCCTCGGTCATTTCCAAGATTTTTACTTGGATTTCTTTGCCGTTCTTAAAACGGACTGTGTCCTGAGCAAGGGCATTATTGAAACAAAAGCCCACCGCTATGAGCAAAAAAAGAACATTGCGCATAAATTCCCCTCTTTTATTTTATTCAAATATAAAAAAATCCCCGAGAAACGGGGATTCTCACATATTTCATTAGGCCTTACTTTAATTACAATTCGGCATTAGCCTTTTTCGGCCACATTTATCCCACAAAGTGTGAGCCAGAGCCCTCAAGCGAAAGCTGAGGGCGGAGGCGAGAGAAAAGGGCCTACCAGCAATTAGTCCCCTACATTAGCCCTTTTCGGCCACAAAAATGCGTCCATTGCGGAACAACTGCATCCACGGGCCGTCTTCGCCCCATTCCGCCGGATGCCAGGAGTACTGGCAGGTACGGAACACGCGTTCGGGGTGCGGCATCATCACGAGGGCGCGGCCGTCTTCGGAGCAGAGGCCGTTGATGCCGAACGGGGAACCGTTGGGGTTCAGCGGGTAGCGTTCGGTGTATTCGTGCTTGCCGTCCACGTAGCGGAGTGCCACAAGGCCGGTCCCCAGGCAGGCTTCGGCAGCTTCACGGCTAGCGAATTCCGCGCGGCCTTCACCGTGTGCCACCGCAATCGGGAGCACGGAGCCTGCCATGCCCTTGAGGAGCACGGCGGGGGTGTCTTCGACCTTGAGCGTGCAGAAGCGGGCTTCGAAGCGTTCGGAGAGGTTCTGCACAAAGCGCGGCCAGTGCTTGGCACCCGGAATCAAGTCCTTGAGGTTAGAGACCATCTGGCAGCCGTTGCAAACACCCAGCGTGAAGGTGTCCTTGCGGTTGAAGTAAGCTTCGAATTCGGCACGGGCCTTCGGGTTGAAGAGAATGCTCTTGGCCCAGCCTTCGCCAGCACCGAGAACGTCACCGTAGCTGAAGCCACCGCAAGCCACGAGACCGTTGAAGTCCTTGAGGCTTACGCGGCCTTCGAGAATGTCGGTCATGTGGACGTCGATAGATTCGAAGCCTGCCTTCTGGAAGGCGGCGGCCATTTCCAGCTCGCCGTTGACGCCCTGTTCACGGAGTATTGCCATCTTCGGGCGGCTTGCGTAGTCCTTCACGACCTTTGCAGACGCCGCCACGTCGAAGGTAACCTTCGGCGTGATACCCGGATTGTCCTGTTCCAACTTGAGCTTGTATTCGCTTTCGGCACAATCCGGGTTATCGCGGAGGGCCGCGATGCGGCGGGTCGTGTCGCTCCAGATGGCACGCAGGTCAGAGAGGCCTTCGGCGTAGTCGCCGATGACCAGGTTATAAGTATCGTTGAGCGTCGCGATTTCGGAAACGGTATCGCCGAGACCGGCGGCGGCAAATGCGTCGCGAACAGCCGCGAGGTCAGCATTCTTCACCTGGAGTACAGCACCGAGTTCTTCGTTGAAGAGGGCGTCGATGAGGCTGCCCTTGAGGGCGTCGGCCTTCACCGTCACGCCCACGTGGCCCGCAAATGCCATTTCGGCGAGCGTCGTGTAGAGGCCGCCATCACTCTTGTCGTGGTAGGCCATAATCTTGCCTGCCGCATTGAGCTTCTGAATGGTTTCGAAGAAGGCACGGAGTTCCTTGGCGCTGTCCACATCCGGAGCCTTATCGCCGAGGTTGTTGTAAACCTGGGCAGCAATGGAGGCACCCATGCGGTTTTTGCCGCGAGCGAGGTCAACGAGCACGAGCGTAGAATCTTTATCCTGCAGGAGCTGCGGGGTAAGCGTCTTGCGCACGTCGGCGCACGGAGCAAATGCACTAATCACGAGCGAAATCGGAGCGGTCACGCGGTGGCTACCCTGAGCGTCAGACCACACGGTGCTCATGCTCATGGAGTCCTTGCCTACCGGAATCGTGATGCCAAGTTCCGGGCAGAGTTCCATACCGATGGACTTCACGGCTTCGTAAAGGTCGGCACCGTCACCTTCGTAGTTCGGCGTGGCCATCCAGTTTGCAGACAAGTTCACGCGGCCCATATCAGGCACGCAAGCGGCAGCCATGTTGGTGAGGGATTCAGCCACCGTCATGCGGGCAGCGGCAGCCGGAGAAATAAGAGCTACCGGAGCGCGTTCGCCCATGCTCATCACTTCACCTTCGTAAGTATCGAGAGTTGCGCTGGTCACGGCGCAGTCGGCGACAGGCACTTGCCACGGACCAACCATCTGGTCACGGCAAATCATACCCGTCACGCTACGGTCACCGATAGAAATGAGGAACGTCTTGTCGGCGACGGTGGGGTTTGCAAGCACGCGGTGAGCCACATCCTTGATAGTTGCATCGGCCGGAACCACCGTAGAAGAAAGCGGACGCTTCTGGCTCTTTTCGTTACGGATCATGCGGGGCGGCTTGCCGAGGAGCACACCCAGCGGCATGTCAATCGGAGTCGTACCGAAGTGCTTGTCGGTAAGGGTCAGGTGCTTTTCAGGAATAGCCTCGCCCACCACGGCGTACGGGCAGCGTTCACGCTTACAGATTGCGTCGAACACATCCAGCTTGTCGCCAGCGATTGCAATCACATAGCGTTCCTGGGATTCGTTACTCCAGATTTCGAACGGACTCATGCCCGGTTCGTCGTTCGGCACGTTGCGCAGTTCAAACTTACCACCGAGACCGCCATCGTTCACGAGTTCCGGGAAAGCGTTGGAAAGTCCACCTGCACCCACGTCGTGAATGAACGTAATCGGGTTTTCATCGTCCATCGCCCAGCAGCGGTCGATGACTTCCTGGCAGCGGCGTTCCATTTCGGGGTTTTCACGCTGCACCGAGGCAAAGTCCAAAGATTCATTGCCCGCACCGTTCTGCACGGAGCTAGCAGCACCGCCACCGAGACCGATGAGCATCGCCGGACCGCCGAGCACAATCAGGTGGTCACCCGGATCGATGTGGCCCTTTTCAATATGTTCATGCTTGATGTTACCGAGACCGCCTGCCAACATAATCGGCTTGTGGTAACCGCGGACTTCCTTGCCGTTCTGGGCATCGACTTCCTGTTCGAAAGTACGGAAGTAACCGAGGATGTTCGGACGGCCGTATTCGTTGTTGAACGCGGCGCCGCCCAGCGGGCCTTCAATCATGATATCGAGGGCAGACGCAATGCGGGACGGGCTTCCAAAGTCCTTTTCCCAAGGTTGGACTGCACCCGGCAGTTTCAAGTTCGAAACGCTAAAGCCCGTGAGGCCGGCCTTCGGCTTACTGCCCTTACCCGTGGCACCTTCGTCGCGGATTTCACCGCCACTACCGGTAGCGGCACCCGGGAACGGAGAAATAGCTGTCGGGTGGTTGTGGGTCTCGACCTTCATGAGGATATCGACTTCTTCGTGGTGGAAGTCGTACTTGTTCGTACGCGGGTCAGCGTAGAAGCGGCCGGCGGTAGCGCCCTTCATCACGGCGGCGTT
>DGRZ01000036.1 GCA_002391195.1 Fibrobacter sp. UBA4375
ATTAGCCACCAGGACTTTTAGTCCTGGCGGTTCTTTATTTTTTGAATAAAAAAAGAAGCAGTATGAAAAAACTCATTAGCATCATATTCTTGTTTGCCCTGTTCGGTTTTGAATTTGCAGCGGCAGCTCAAATTCATACCCTCCCCAACCTTGACAGGACATGTAAAACCTGTTCCCGCGAGTACAACGATACGGTAAACGTATTCAACAGACGTCCTATTCGCCTGAACCAAAGCGGATTCAAGCCGGAGCATTACAAATACGCCTACGTTGCAGACCCGAAGGAGATGACGTTCAAGGTCATTGACGCCAATAGCGGCAAGGAAGTCCCCGGTGGAGGAAACCTTTCCTTAATCGGCACGGTCACAAAGCCGGGCATCATGGTTAGGCAAGCCTTCAACTCCATTCAGGACATGGGTTTCATTGGAGATACAACCGATGCTAAGGAAACACTCTACCGAGCAGATTTCACTTCCTTATCTACAGTAGGTGAATACTTCATCGTTGTCGGGAAAGATACTTCAGCGACATTCCACATCAGCCCTTATATCTATAATTCCATTCTCGAAAAGTCGTTGATGTTCTTTGGCATCCAGCGTTGCGGTGACACCAAGTCTCATTTCCACGGAGCATGCCACCTGAAAGACGGTTCGGCTGTAGGCCATGACTTGACCGGTGGCTGGCACGATTGCGGGGACCATTTTAAAGTCGCAGAAACGGTCGGCTATGCCGCATACGTACTTTCCATGGTTTACCTCACTTACCAGGACAAGGCTGAAGACCGATTCGGCAATTCCTATGGCGACACCATCAAGGACGGCATTCCGGACATTCTCTACGAAGCAAAGGTCGGTGCCGACTACATTCTGAAGCTCTATAACGCCTCCGTCGCAGACGGCTTGATCGATAAAGGCGACATGTACCACACGGTAGGCATGAGCGACTGGGACCACAGATACTGGGATGTGCCTGAGAAACAGGACATGCAAATACAAGATAAAGGCGGCCCAGACCGCCTCGTATTGAAGGGCATCGGCACAAACGTCGCAGGCATTTATGCAGCAACACTCGCAAACGTCGCAGTAGGCTTCAGGTTTATCAATCCGGGTTACTCCAAGGAATTGCTTGACGCCGCTAAGACAATCTATGACAAAATAGTAAGGCCAACATTCATCACGTACACGGAACAGTACGAAGCCAACGACAAGTGCGCAAGACGCGGCAAGGCAACAACATACGAAAACCAGACCCCATACTTCAACGGAAAGGGCTACTATAGCGGCATGGGCCTCTGCGAAGACGACGCAGCGGCAGCAGCAGTTTCGCTTTGGTACGCTACCGGTGACACGATTTACCCCTACGACCTGTACAAGAATACGGACATGAACGAAAATGGAATGATCAATTCCACAGCACAGTACGACTTGGCGTTTTTCCCAGCAGGCTATCTCGGCACGGGTCCAGGCTTCAACAACTCCTGGGCAACAGACTACCAGAACCTTTTTGCATACGTGCTTTTCGCCATGCAAAAGCTCATCTTGAACGACCCAGAATACGAAGCAAAATTCAATATTAACGAAACGGAAAGAGATGCTCTTTCCAAGCGCGTCATGGCGGCATTCCGCAAGCAGGTCGAAACGAACTCCAACGGTGATTCCGTCGCAGTCTTTTACCCGGGATCTGGCAATGAAGAACCCCGCGAAGGCAGTTCTTCGCTCCATGTAGAACCGCCCTACAACCTGGTGTGGACCTCCTTTGACTGGGGCGTGATGCGCTATAATATGGGTTCTGCAGTGGCCGTTTTCCTTTTGTACGAACTCACGAAGGATGAACGCTACTTAAAAGTGGCTCTTGACAACATGTATTACGTTTTGGGCGCAAACCCCTGGGATATTTCCTTGCTGCTTGGCGCAGGCGACAAGAACCCACAGCACCCGCATAACCGTTCCGCAAATCCGGACGGATACAACGCAGGTGGTATGCCCTATGAATACAAGTGCCCCATTGGCGCTCTGATGGGTGGCCGCGCGCCCAATTTGCCTTTGATCGAAGACTGGAGCAAATACACATCGACCGAAACATGTATCGACTTCTCGGCACAGTTCCTTTTCCCGGCACAAAGCCTCGCCGAACAGCTTCCTCCCGACAACGACGGACCTCTTTTCAGTGACGTTGTCGGCATCCCAACTTCAGACTCTACGGCAATTATCAGTTGGAAGACCGATGAACTTGCCCTAGTGACCGTTACCTATGACGCAACACCAAACTCTACTACGGCAAAGACCATTCAAATGACAGAAGCCGTCATAGAAGGCTCCGTAACGCTAACAGGACTTGTTCCTGGCCAGACCTACTACTTCTTCCTCGAAGGTGTTGACCAGAAAGGCAATATCTCTACTGACGACAACCATGGATATTGGTACAAGTTTACCATGACCTCGACCGCCACCACAATCAGTGGAGTCACCATTTGCCAGGTCGATAACCGCAGTGCAAAGATTTACTGGTGGAGTTCCGACCGCCTCGATGGAACGATTCATTACGGAAAAACAAAAGGCACCTACACAGAACATAATATCGCCAATGGCGGTTCAGCCTTATTCCACGAAGCAATCCTTACAGGGCTTGAACCAGGTACAACTTACTATTTCACCGTATCCTCGGGTAAGACAACCTCTGAGGAATACTCATTCACGACAGAGCAGTACGCAACGACAGTCGAAATGGAAATTTACATTAAGCCGCTCAAAAAAGACGGCTGTGCCAACACCTCGGACTGGAAGAAATGCAATACATTCCTCGTCTTCATTACAAACAAGGATACGGTCGATTATGAAGATCTCGATATGAGATTCTATTTCCCCGTCCCAGTCAGAGGAGCCAGCAACAACAAGTCCATTTGGGACGGTACAGGTCAAGCAGTTGGCTGGCCCACCATCGTTTTCGAAGAACCGGTCCCATATAATGTGACTTCAATGAATGGATCTGCAGAAAATGGCTACTACACGCAAGTCCATATTGAGGGTAAACTCGCTGTATCCGGAAGCTACTTCTTTGAATTTATCGTAAACCCAACATACGGGGAACTCGATAATAGCTGGTCATTGAGACCGCACACAAGCGACGATGATCCAGCCTATTTCAAAGGCATCGATTTAACCCGCGGACCTCTTTACAAGGAAGAGTCCAATTCGAACATGTATGTCGAAACCGTCAACGGAAAAACAGAAAAGGCGTTCACCAGAACATATTATGTAACCGCCTACTACCACGGCAAATATGTTTATGGTTACGCTCCAGACTACACACCAGAGAAAGGACCGCAAGTCAAACGTACCATTGACATCGCTTTTGAAAGCCCGTTCGTAAGCCCCATTCACTCAATCGAAAAAGAAAATCCGCAGACGACTTACCTCGCGACAAGCAAGGTTTCGCCGAACGGCA
>DGRZ01000062.1 GCA_002391195.1 Fibrobacter sp. UBA4375
CTGAGCCAGGATCAAACTCTTCATCAATTTTCAAAGTCTTGGTCCCGTTACTTTAATCACGTTCGTATTGACTTTCCAAGAAAATTCTTGGACCCGTCACTAAGCACATCTCCGATTCCTTCAATCTTCCCGGCGGCCTCGCGGGCCTCCGCAACCCCCTTTCCGAGGGTGAGGCCAATTATAGAACTATTTTTCGCCACCGGCAAGGGGTTTTCTGAAAATTTTTTCTGTTTTTTAGCTTTTTTTCGCCTCGCACCCCTGGAAACGGGTCGTGAACCACGTAGACCCAAGACTGTCAACAGGTTGTCAACAAAAAGACGGGGGCGTGCGGCCCCGGCACCCTTCGACTATGCTCAGGGCAGGCCTAGACCGGGGTGACAAGGGGAAAAGCAAGGAGATCCCCGCCTGCGCGGGGATGACAAGAGGGGGCGCGGGGTGACAGGGGGAGCGGGCGTTGCGGGCCGGCGATTGAGGCCCGCAGAGGGGGTAGCGGAAGCGGCGAGGAGATCCCCGCCTGCGCGGGGATGACGAGACGTATCCAGTGAGCCAAAAGCGACTCGTCTTAACGAGTCGTGTTGGCGAAAGCGAGGCGATGTCGTAGATTCAGCTACGAGATTGAGCCGAGCGGTCTGTGAAGCGAGGGGGAGGCTTCCCCCTTTGTATTATAGACAAATTTGTCCTAATCAAGAATTAGACTATCAAATCTACGACTAGGTAGATGGCGAGGGCGATGCTACAGACGCTGATGAAGTTCTCGATGAACTTGTTGCCTTTTTTGCGCTGCAAGAAACTGCCGCAATAGCCGCCGAACCAAGCTCCTACCGCCATGATGATGGCGATGGGCCAGTCGATCTTGCCCGCGAGTCCGAGAGCGATGGTGCTCATGCAGAGGAACACGGTGGTGAGGGCGTTCTTGAGGGCGTTCACGTGGATAGGGTCGAGGCCGGTGTACCGCGTGAGGCTGAATATCTGGACAAAGCCAACTCCCACCTGGACGATGCAGCCGTAGATGGCCACACAGCAAAAACCCAGGGCTCCTTTCCAGGTGAGTTTTTCGGGAGGGGTTGCGGGGGGCTTGCCGAAGATGTCTTTGCGAAGGCGGCTCATGACCACCACGAGGCAGATGACGGCGGCGAGGATGGCCTGGAACGCCTTGTCGCCGATGCGAACCAGGAAGAGGATGCCGATGCAGGCCCCGACGATGGTGGGAATCAACAACTGGAAGAAAATTTTCTTGTTGAGGTAGCCGTGACGGGCGAGGTTTGCCACGGAACTGATGTTGCCGATGATGAGACCGATGCGGTTGGTGCCGTTTGCCACCGTGGCGGGCATGCCGAGAAATATCATAATGGGCAGACTCAGGGTGCTTCCGCCCCCTGCGATGCTGTTGATGAGGCTAACGATTGCGCCGAGCACGAAAAAAGCGGGATACTGGCCGTATTCCCACCAGGTGGCGTCCATCATTTGGCAAGTTCCTTTTTCAGAAATTCCATGTTGTCGAGAACCTTCTGCTTTTGGCTATAGTCGGGGTATTCCACCAGGCAGTTGTCCAGGGAATCGATGGCATCCTTGAGCAGGGACTTTTTGTTCTGTTCATCTTTTTGCTTTTGGGACTTGGTGAACAGCTGGCTTGTCACCTTGCGCTGCTTGTTGCAGTAGGCGTCAGCCAGGGCGTTGTATTTTTCGAGGGCCTGCTGACGCAAGTTGCTGAACATTAACTTGTTCAAAAGCTCCTTGGCCTGGGGGAATTTTTCTTGACGGGTCAGGGTGTCGGCCTGGGCGAGGGCCTGGGCGGGGTCGTGCTTTGCCCAGTAATCCTTGGCCACGGAATCGGCGATGGCGGCAAGTTCTGCGATTCTTGCGGCGAGGGCTACGGTCTGCAGGGAATCTTCGAAGTCCCGGTAGCGCAACAGGAACTCTTTCAGCTTTGCCTGGGCCGCATTGAATTCGGCATGGCCTTCGGCAAGAACCCTGATTTCGGAAAGTTCGCGGCGGGCCTTTTGCAAGGTGTTGGTGTAAGCCAGCTTTTTCTGTTCGCCAGCCCATGCCACTAGAGAGTCGCCAGGAGCGAGGGCTATGAGGCTGTCGGCGGTTTCGGCCACAAGGCTGTAGGCGGACTGGGCCCGGTTCATGTTCTGGATTTTAAGGACCATGGGGTCGAACTGCTTGGACTTTTCGGCGCGGGTCTTGCCGAACTCGTTGAGCAGGGAATCGGCGCGACGCTCCCACTGGAGCCAGAGGGGCTTGATGACGCGGAAACGCTCCAGGTAGGCGGTGGCGGAATCGGTGTAGCCTGCACGGTACAGGGAGTCGGCGAAGGCGAAGACCTCATCGACCAGGGCGGGAAACGCCATGTAGGGGTCCAGAGGCCGCGATGCTGTTTCAGCGGGCTGGTTCATGCTCTGAACGCCGGTTTGATCTGCGCCGAACTGGGCCGACGATGTTTCTACCCCGGGGATGTTCTCGGGTGTGGAAAGACGGTAGTTGTCCAGCTGCTGGGAGTTGAACATGACTGCGGACTGCTGAGCCGCCTGTTGTCCAGAAGGCCTCGATTTTGCGGAGGAAGGTGCGACCGACTCGGACGAAGGTTGCTCCGTCGCAGCGGCAGGTGCGAACGCTTCCAAAGCAGGTGCGGACGTTTCTGAAGCTTGCGAGGAAGGCCCATTCTCAGGCGAGGACGGTGCCGGGGCCGTTCCTGCGCAGGCGGCAAGGAGCGAGAGAAAAAGTGCAGATGCAAGCAGTCGTTTCATAGTCAAATTTCTCAGTTTTTATTCCCCAGCTTCCAGCGGGACGAAGGCGTTGTTTCCGTCCAGGTCGGCAGGCAAGTCCCAGTCGTCGTCCTTGGGCATGGCGGCAGGAGCGGGAGTTACCGGAGGTTGCTCCGTCGCAGCGGCAGGAGCGGGGGCTGCCGAAGGTTGCTCCGTCGTAGCGGCTGGAGCTTGAACGCCGGACGGTTCTGCAGACTCGCCCACCTGTGCGGCCGAAGCTTCGGTCTGTGCAGCCTCGCCATCTTCGACGGGGACGATGGAAAGCTCCGGCGCGGGTGCAGACTCTGCAGAGGCTGCGCTATCCGAGGCGGCCTCGGCAACGGCGGCCCTGAAACCGGGAACCTCCAGCCACGGCAGGGTGCGGCCTGCAGAAGCTTCGGATTCCGGAAGGACAAAGCCCGTCATGGGGTCCACCTTCAGCTCACCCCGCTCGTTAGGCAGTACCAGCGGGACTTCGCCCGTGGCCAGCATGGAAATGTCGAAGAAGTCGATGTGTTCGGGAATGCCCTGAATGTCAATTTCTTCTTTGGCAAAGGATGCCCACTGGGGCAGACCGCCAGATGCACCTGCGATGCGGGTGCGTCCCGACTTTAGCGGTTTGTTGTCGTCAAAGCCCACGTAGCTTCCGATAGCCACTACGGAATCTAGCGCAATGCCGTTCTGTTCGGCCACGTAGGTGGGAAGCGCTCCCATGAAGGCCACGTTGCGGTAATCGTTGGTGGTACCCGTCTTGCCCATCACCGGGAAACGAAGCGTAGTGGAACGGTCTTCGCTTGAAACAGAAAGGTTTGCCACCTGGCTCCTGGCCGTACCGTTGGTGAACACGGAGCGAAGCATCACCGCCATCTGGGACGTGACCGTATCGGAAAGCACCTGCTTGGTCTCTACCTCGTTCCTGAAAATCACGCGACCATCACGGTTCTTGATTTCCTTGATAAAGCATGGGTCGGCCCAGTCGGCATCCAGGCACTTGTAAACCTTCCCGGTGAGCAAGGTCTGGTAGGCAGTGGTGATTTCGCCAAGGGTAATCTCGTTTACGCCCAGGGGCATGCTGAACACTTTTTGCAGTTTCTGGTGGATACCGATCTCGTTTGCAAAGCGGGCGTATTCCGCCATGGAGAGCGCCCTGCGGAAATCGGGCCAGTAGCGGAGCTGGCTCAATTCCAGGTAATCCTTTTCGGAATCGACAGGCTCCATCATGGTGGTGAGCCGCTTGAAATCGGCCAGGCTGAAATTCGGGAAAAGCGTCACCGAATCCATAGGCGGAAGCGTGGCCTCTACATCGGGGTCCAAGCTCTTGGCTTCGCGGGCACGCAAAATTTCGGCGTAGTTCTTGTAGTTGTGGTTCAAGTACCTGATGAGAGTCTCGTCTTTCTTGGCCTGTTTGACGCCTATATCCGTAAAGGTTCCGTAGCGCAGGTTCAGCACCGCACGAGCGCGGGCGGACTTGCCCTCTAGCCTGTAGCGTTCTGCAAGAGCATCGCGGGCGCGGGTAAACTCGATTTCCCGCTTGGATTCTTCTTTCAGGGTAAGGCCGAACTTGTCACGAAGCCGCTCAAAATATTCCTTGCGCTCTTCGTCGGCATCTTGGGCAAAGCCGTTCTGGGCCGCCACCTCGGCAAACTCGTTACTGTCCAACTTGTCTAACAAGTGTTCCAACAGCCAAATGCTGGCGATGTTTTCGGAACGGGTGGTAGCCCAGGCGATGGTCACCACGTCGCCCTTGTTCTTGTGGTCGGGCCGGGGGAAATAGAACTGGTTCACGTACTGGAACACGTTGAACTCGTTTTCCAGCTCGTCCATGTAGTTCCAGTGGTGTTGCAGGGCCAGCGCATAGAGCAGGGGTTTCCAGCTGGAGCCCAACTGACGCACCGCCTTGAAGCTGCGGTCATAACCCGTGTTGTGGAAACCGCCCTGGCTTGCAAGCACCATGCCGTTCTGGATAGCCACGAGACCGCCCTGCAGCACGGGTTCTGTTTCGATCTTGCAGGGAGCGTAGCCCTCAATCATGTTTTCGTCCAGCACGCTCACCAGAAGGATTGCTCCCGGTTTCAGCTGGGAGGCGAGAATCTTGTTCACGTCGCCGCCCACCTGGGCTGCAAATTCCTTGACCGCGGCCTCCGTGACGACACCCTTCAGCTGGCCAAAGTCCAGCTTCAGGGATTTCAGCTTGCCCTTGTCGTCGTAGAAAACGCTATCTACGGCACCGTAAAGGTAATCGCCCTTGCGGGCACTCTGGGCGCGGTTTGCAAACTGGGCCTTGGGGAGCACGAACCCGCCCAACTGCATCTGGAGGTTGCTGATATTGTTCTGCAGGGCACGCTTGGCGGCATCCTGACTCCGAGCATCCAGCGTGGTCACGATTTCCAGCTGGGCCTTGCGCCAGTCGTCGATTCCTTCGCCCTCGAAAAGTTCCTTGAAATATTCGCTGTCCAGGCGCTCTTCCAGCCGCTCCAGCGTGGTGCTCATGCTGAAGCGGAAGTTCCCGTGGTTGAATTCCAGCGGGCTTGCGAGGGCCTTGTCCATGTCCTCTTGCTCGATGTAGCCTTCTTCTACCATGCGGCCAAGCACGTATTGCAGGCGTTCTGCACCCCGGGCGATAGCCCGGTCACGGCGTTCCTTGTTGCGCTGGATAAAGGGGTCGTAGTTGAAGGGGCCCTTCACGGAGCCTGCGATAAAAGCGCATTCAGCCAGGGTCAGGTCCTTCAGTTCCTTGTTGAAGAAATACTGGGCAGCAATGGCCACACCCTTGCCCGTGCCCGAAACGTGGAACTGGTTCAGGTAGAATTCCAGAATTTCTTCCTTGGAAAAATGCTTTTCCATGCGGAGCGCGTTGATCAGCTCCTTGCCCTTTTCCTTGACAGAACGTTCCTCGCGGCCAAAGATGTTCTTGACCGCCTGCTGGGTGAGGGTGGAACCGCCCTGCCGCATGTGCCCGCTTTTCAGGTTCGAAACCATAGCGCGGGTAAAGCCGTACAGGCTGAACCCGTCGTGGTTCCAGTAGCCCGCGTCTTCGGCGGCCACCAGGGCGTTCACGATGTTCACGGGAATGTCGCCGTAGGGCACATACACGCGGTGATTGGCATCGAAAAATGCGCCCAGGAGATTGTCACCGTCGCGGTAGAACACGCGGGTCTCGCCGGAGAGCACCTGCAGGATAGTCTTGCGGTTGAACTGGTTGTCGGGGTCCTTTTCGGGCAGAATCTTGAAAACGACAATGTAGAGGGGGATGCAGCAGATGAGGCCCACCAGGGCAAATGCCGCCATAATCTTGAGTAATTTTATTAGAAGCCGCACCATTATAGCCGCAATTTAGCTTTTTTGGCGGGCTTTTTTGGGCAATTTTGGGCATTCACCCTTGAAAAACTGCGGATTTTTATGTAAAATTGGAGTCCCCAAGATGGGAAGGTGGCCGAGCTGGCCGAAGGCGCGTCCCTGCTAAGGACGTATAGGACTTAATCCTATCGCGAGTTCGAATCTCGCCCTTCCCGCTGAAAGCCCCGGACTTGAGAAATCAGGTCCGGGGTTTTCTTTTTGGGAGCGAATGCGCTGGTTTTTTCGCGAACTTTCCTATATTTTGGGCATGAGTCTAAAGCAAATTATCGCTCCCAGCGTGTTGAACGCGAACTTTTTGGAACTGGGCAAGGGCCTGAACGCCATCGAGAACGGCGGCGCGGGCCTTGTGCACCTGGACATCATGGACGGACACTTTGTGCCCAACATCAGCTTTGGTCCGGGCATCTCGGCCTGCGTGGGCAAGGGCACCAAGCTCCCGCTGGATTGCCACCTGATGATCGAGAATCCCGAAAAGTACGTGGGCGAATTTGCGAAGGCGGGGGCAAGCATCATCAGCGTGCACGCCGAGACCACCAACCACCTGGACCGCTTGCTGCACCAGATAAAGGAACTTGGCGTAAAGCCCGCCGTGGCCATCAACCCGGCAACTCCCCTGGAAAGCATCAAGTGGGTGCTGGACATCGTGGATATGGTGCTCATCATGTCGGTGAACCCCGGCTTTGGCGGCCAGAGCCTGATTCCCTATTGCCTGGACAAGATCCGCGAACTGCGCCAGCTGAAGCCGGAACTGGATATCCAGATTGACGGCGGCGTGAAGCTGGACAACATTCTCGCCTGCAAGGAAGCGGGCGCCAACGTTTTCGTGGTAGGGAGCGCCATCTTCGGCACCGCCGACCCCGAGTCCACCTGCCGGGAATTCGTGAAGAAGGTCGGCGGGTAGAACGCAGCTTTTCAGTTAAGCCTTGTATATGGCCTTTTTCTCGGCGACTGTACAGGGCGTTATACAGAGTTTTAAGCCCATAGCCTTCAGCACACGCATGATGGTATCAAATCTCGGATGCGCGTCTTCTCTTAGTGCCTTGTACAAGCTTTCTCGATTCAGGCCCGCAGACGCGGCGATTTTTGCCATTCCGATTGA
>DGRZ01000006.1 GCA_002391195.1 Fibrobacter sp. UBA4375
AGATGAACGTACGGGATTCGACGCGGGCCACGTCAGACGGGAGAGAACGGAACAAGTAGCAGTTTTCCTTCTTGGCAAGCTTCGTTGCGAGGCCAGCCTTGACGCACTTCTGCATGAGGGCATCATATTCTTCCTGGGTACCGTCAACAACGACCACGTTGTCCGGTTCGCACATGGCAATCATTTCATTCACCCAAGTACTGATTCTCGGGTGCTTGATATCGTTAAGAGTAAGACTCATTATGAGCTCCTGTTTGGTTTAACGTTAAGTTTCGATAATTTCGAACGCGGTAAAATTTACAAAAAAACGGACCCCGACTAAAGGTCTAACCTCCAAAAAAAAGATGCTTTTTTCCTTTTTTTTGTTTTTTTATAAAAAAATAAGGTAAATTAGTGGTGTACAAGCAAATAAGCATTTTTACCGAGGATATATGAACTGGTCCTACTCTAGAGAGCATCAAAAAAACATCCTTTGCATGATCATGGCCGGCGGTCAAGGTAGCCGTCTTCAACCCCTCACCCGGGACCGGGCAAAACCCGCAGTCCACTTCGGGGGAACCTACCGTATCATCGACTTCGTGCTGAACAACTTTATCAATTCCGGCATCTTCAAGATCAAGGTGCTGACTCAGTTCAAGAGCGACTCCCTGAACAAGCACATCTCCGCCGCCTGGAACCTGAACGCGAGCCTGGACCAGTACGTGGACCTGGTGCCCGCCCAGATGCGTACCGGCGACGACTGGTACCGCGGTACCGCAGACGCCATTTTCCAGAACATCAACCTGATTACCGACGAGCGCCCCGACCTGGTGGCCATCTTCGGAGGCGACCACATCTACAAGATGGACATCAACCAGATGATCGATTTCCACCTGAGTCGCGCCGCCCTACTCACCATTGCAGCTATCCCGGTGCCCGTGTCCGAAGCTTCTGAATTCGGCATTATCGAGGTGGATGCGGACAACCGAATGATCGGTTTCGAGGAAAAGCCCAAGAACCCCAAAGAAATGCCCGGCAACCCCGGCTACTGCCTCGCCAGCATGGGCAACTACATCTTTACAAGCAAGTTCCTGGTCCGGGAACTCATGAAGGGTGCCGCAAGCGGCGCTACCGACTTCGGCAAGCACATTATCCCGAGCCTCTACAAGGACTACCCCGTCTACGTGTACGATTTCAACACCAACATCGTCCGTGGCGAGCAGGCAAGCACCAAGGGCTACTGGCGCGACGTGGGAACACTGGATGCCTTCTTCGAAGCCAACATGGACCTGTGCTCCGAAAACCCGCCCTTCGACCTGTACAACAACTACTGGCCTATCCGCACCTACAACTGGAACCAGCCTCCTGCAAGGTTCTTTGCCGGCGAAGGCAATGCCCACCAGGGTGCGGCCATCGATTCCATCGTGTCTTCGGGCTGTATCATCGGCGGAGGCACCGTGGTCAAGAGCATCTTAAGCCCGGGCGTCACCATCCAGAAAGACGCTCTGGTAGAAGAGGCTATCCTATTCCCGAACGTGACCATCGGCCCGGGCGCCAAGGTGCGCCGTGCCATCATCGAAAAGGGGCTACACATTCCTGCCGGTTTCCAGATCGGCTACGACCTGGAACGGGACAAAAAGTTGTTCCACGTGACCGACTCCGGCATCGTGGTGCTTGCCAAGGATACGGTGATTAAGGCTTAATAGCTACATCCTCAATAGAACGAAACCAAAACGGCTTATTACAGCCGTTGGGTAAATGATTTATGTCATCGCAGTAAGAGCGCTGAACTAATCATCTATAGTTCTCATTTTTTTGATGCCCCAAAGAAAGCATGTTTTACACTACATACAAGCTAACAAAAAAATCCAATTCTTTACAAACTTCATGCATGCACCGACATCTACAAAAGGATTATATGAGGTGAGCGAATTTTGCAATTTTATTCACACACAAAAATTAAGGATTCATCAACCACTCGAGCAAAAACCTTGTAGTGCAAAACAACAATTGTGACGCATTTTCAGAGACACGCTTTGTATCAATATATAATAGTATCGAAGTCCAAGAATCTAGAGAGAAATAGTTGAAACAATTATCTATGAAATTTTTCAAACATGAAAACTACTTTATCAAAAAAAGAATGTTGAAATAGAATACTTTGATTTAGTGGATAAACAAGATTTACAACTCTTGTAAAACATTGATTTCTTTTTCAATTTACGAAAATCAACCATTTCATGTAAGTACAGTTATTCCCATTTTTTTGCTTTTTTTAGCAGAGCATTACGATTTAACACATTTTGGCATAATTTTTGCTTTCATGGCAGCAAAAACAAAATTCACACTAGGAGATTGCCATGAGCAACGAATACAGGCTGAAGGCCATCAAGGAAATCGCAAGCGAAACCGCGGGCGCAAACATGCCCGCCGCACCCGCAAGTCTCGACTTTTACGGCGAGGACGTCTTTAACGCGGAGGCCATGCGCGCCTATCTGCCCAAGGATATCTGCAAGAAGCTCTTCGCCACCATCGACGAGGGCGCACCCCTTGACGCGAGCATCGCGAACGAAGTCGCACACGCTATGAAGAAGTGGGCCATCGACCGGGGTGCCACCCACTTCACGCACTGGTTCCAGCCCCTCACCGGTTCCACCGCCGAAAAACACGACTCCTTCCTGGAACCCGAAAACGGCAAGGCCATCATGGCCTTCAGCGGCAAGAACCTGATCGTGGGCGAACCGGACGCCTCCAGTTTCCCCAGCGGGGGCCTGCGTTCCACTTTCGAAGCCCGTGGCTATACTGCCTGGGACCCGACCTCGCCCGCATTCATCAAGCGTCACGGCAACGGCGCCACGCTCTGCATTCCGACTGCATTCTGTAGCTACACCGGCGAAGCGCTCGACAAGAAGACCCCGCTGCTCCGCTCCATTCAGGCATTGCAGAAGTCCGCCGACCGCCTGATGAATTTGTTCGGAGTCGCCCAGCAGAAGGTTACCGTCACGCTCGGCGCCGAACAGGAATACTTCCTCATCGACAAGCGCTTCTACCTGCAGCGCCCTGACCTGTACCAGGCCGGCCGTACGCTGTTCGGCGCAGCCCCTGCAAAGCACCAGCAGATGGAAG
>DGRZ01000087.1 GCA_002391195.1 Fibrobacter sp. UBA4375
AACGGCAAGTGGATCCCCGAAAGGACGGTAGAAGATGGTAAGGATTCTACGGACGTTAAGGACTCTGCGGGTGTTGCGGATACGGTACAGGTCAAGGACACAACTTCGATTGCCGACACGAACAGTGTCGCGGATACGTCGACCGTGGATACCTCGGGTGTTACAGACACTACGGTTGTCAAGGATACGACAGAAAATAAGGATACGGTAAGCTTCGATTACGGCAAGCTGGTGGATGCCCGTGACGGACAGGCTTACCATACCATCAAAATAGGGATCCAGAACTGGATGGCCGATGATTTGAACTACGGAGAAAGCTCTGAATATTATTGGGACGATGCCAAGGAAGCTTGCCCTGCGGGTTGGCACTTGCCGAGCATGGAAGAATGGAATGAGCTGTTTAGGTCTGTAGGAGGATTGGAGGCATCGGACTTTGAAAGGTTTGGCATGACGCTGATTCCTCCCGGACAGTTGAAAACGCATTTCTGGACAAGTTCATTCTACTACAATTCTATAGAAGAAAAACTTTCGTATTACATGATATTTCAAAAAACGGGAGTGTCCATGGCGAGAACGCTGGGTAGCACGATGCACCTTTCTGTTCGCTGCGTCCAGGATGCCCGTATGTCCATGCCTTGCAATGATGCGGCCATGAATACAGTGGTCCACTACAATGACATTGCGGTATATGTCTGCCAGAACGGGAACTGGATTCCGATGAGCAATGACGAATATGAAGACTTCAGCTGGACGGTAGGGGAAGAAAGCCAGGTTAAGTGGAGGGAAAATGCAATTCCGCGTCAATGCTTTGTGTACGAGAGCGGAGCCTGGCACGAACGAGATAGTTCCAATTGCCTGCTGGGATTTCGGGGCTGCACGGCAGCGCGCCAGGGTGTAGTGGAAAGATCGTCTAATAATGACATGTGGTACATGTGCGATAATTTCGTATGGAAAAATGTTGGGGACGAAACGGCGGACTCAATACTGCTGGGCACAGACTACGAGGAAGGCGAAGTCCTGAGATGCCCTGCGACGCGCCGCTACTGTGTGTTCCAGGATGGCAAGTGGCGCGAAGGCACCAGGATGGACAGCATCATGGTGTCATTGGGCGGAACGGCGTGCCTTGTGGAAGGCGATACATCCACAGTAAAGTACAACGATGAGTACTATGTTTGCAAAAAGCAAACCTGGGGTACCGTATTCAGGAGTTGGCAGTTGGCTCCGCAGATTTACAACGATACCTACGATGATCGTGACGAGTGTAACGCGACAGGGCTGTATGGCGACGGCTCGTTCCACGATGAGCATAACGGAGCTGCAGGCCGCGTCTACGTTTGCGAGAATGGCGGATTCCGGTTGCCCACGGAAAGGGAAATGCGATTGAATTTAGGCTGTACCAGTTATATCTACGGTAAGAAAATTACGGTGAACAATACGCATTTCGTGTGTGGCGAAGAGGGCTGGAAAATAGATTCGACCGCATGGGGATATGGCTCGTTCACGGATGCGCGCGACGGCAGGGTGTACAAGACAATTGACATCTGGGGCCAGACATGGATGGCTGAAAACCTGGACTACAGGGATTCGGTTGCAAAGCCCGAACTGGAAGGGAACCGCTGGTGCTACGGCAATGAGGCTGAACAGTGCGACGCCTACGGCTCTTTCTATTCTTGTGAATTGTCCAGCCAGGTATGCCCTGCGGGTTGGCATTTGCCGTCGATATCGGATTGGTTTGAGTTGTACAATTTTATAGTGCTTATGGGGGGAGACCCGCAGAGTGGTTTGCGCGCAAAGGATGGCTGGTTAGATTATTCAGACAACGTCAATAATGGAACAGATGTGTTGGGTTTTACGGCTCTCCCTGGCGGAATCATGTATGGAGCGAACTCGTATGGAAGCGCTACGCAGGAAGCATGGTTCTGGTATGTCCAGGATTGTTCATTGAACGAGTATGAAGCGTTGTATTTGTCTAGCGAGGAAACAAACTTTGTTACGAGCTCCGTTTCGGGAGGCAAGATAACGGATGCGTATAGCATCCGTTGCATAAAGAACTAATGCGCCACGAGCCAGTTCTCGCCGAAGCCGACGCTTGCAACGAGCGGAACCTTGAGCTGCATGGCGCCTTCCATCTCGGATTTCACCATCTGGGCCATCGCCTCTACCTGGTCGCGGGGGCATTCGAACACGAGTTCGTCGTGCACCTGCAACATCATGCGGAGCGGGAGGTTCTCGGCGTTGATGCGCTTCTGGATGCGAATCATCGCAATCTTGATGAGGTCGGCGGCGGAGCCTTGGACGGGAGTATTCACGGCCATGCGCTCGGCCATCTGCGATTCCATGCGGTCGCTGCTGTCGATACCTGCAATGTAACGGCGGCGGCCCGAAAGCGTTTCTACGTAGCCGTCGCGGTGGGCGGCCGCCTTGGTATCTTCAATAAACTGCTGTACACCCTGGTACATCCCGAAGTAACCGTCGATAAAATCCCTTGCCTGCGACATCGGGATTTTTAGGTCACGGGCGAGGCGGAAGGCCGTCATCCCGTAGAGCACGCCGAAATTCACGACTTTTGCATCGCGTCTCATGTCGCTCGTGACGGCGTCAAGATCCACCCCGTAAATCGCGGCGGCGGTGCGGGCGTGAATGTCGATGCCTTCCTTGTAGCTTTCGATGAGCGCTTCGTCTCCGCTCAAGTGGGCAAGCATTCTGAGTTCAATCTGCGAGTAGTCCACCGCAAGGATTACGTTGTCCTTACTCTGCGGGATGAATGCTGCGCGAATCTTCTTGCCCAAGTCGCTACGCACGGGAATGTTCTGCAGGTTCGGATCGCGGCTCGAAAGGCGGCCCGTTGCGGTACCCCACTGGATAAAACTCGTGTGGATGCGGTGCGTATCCGGATTGATGAGCGTCGGGAGCACCGAGATGTAGGTGCTCTGCATTTTCTTGAGTTCGCGGTACTCGATGACGGCGAAAACGATCGGGTGCGGCGCCTTGAAGCTGAGTTCTTCGAGAACCACGGCGTCGGTACTGCGCTTCTTGATTTCGGGGAGTCCGAGCGTATCGAAAAGCACGTCGCCCAGCTGCTTCGGGGAACCGATGTTGAACTCGACTCCAGCCATGCCGCAGATTTCTTTCTCCAGATTCTCGATGCGGCGGCCCAGTTCCTGCTCCAGCGTCTTGAGAGCCGGAACATCAATTGCAACCCCCACGGATTCCATCTGGTACAATACCTTCAGCAGCGGCATTTCCTGCGCGAAGAAATACTTCACGTAGTCGAGCTTTTCGAGTTCCTGCTTGAGCGGTTTCCAAAGGCGGAGCGTGTAGACTGCATCTTCGGCGCCGTATTCGGTGGCGTCCTTGATTGGCGCGCGGTTGAACGTAATCTGGTTCTTGCCGCGCCCGATGAGGTTCTCGATGGGAATCATCTCGTGCTGCAGACGCTGCATCACCTGGTTGTCGAGCCCGAGGCCAGATTGCCCCGGCGAAAGCATCCAGGCAGCAATCAGCGTGTCGATGATGTTTGCGTTGTCGATAACGGATTGCGGAATCTTGAAAGCGCGGGCGAGAACATGCAGGTCGAATTTTGCGTTATGGAAAACGAACGCGCGCGGCGTCTCGAAACCTGCGGCGGGTGTGTGGTCGGCGAAAAATTCCTTGAACCACTCCTTCGCCTTGTTGAAGTCGAAGTTGCCTCCTTTGCCCGCGGGGAGCGAGAACCCGATTTCATCGGTGTGCGCAAGGGGAATGTAGTAGCCCTTCGCAACCTTGCCATCGCTGTCGGCGGAGGCGAGGCACATTCCCACGAGGCCGCACTGCATCGGGTCGAGGCCGTCTGTTTCGGTGTCTACGCCAATCAAAGACGATGCGGAAAATTCCGCCTTCATCTGCTCGAAGACTTCATCGGTATCAACGCAAATATACGGGGGAGGAACATCAACCGGGAATGCTGCCTGAATCGTGGCATCCCCGTTTAAGGTTCCTGAGTCGGTTGATGAGCCTGTCGAATTAGCCGAAGGGCCTTCCGCACCTTCTCCATCCCGCACGAATCCCGCCTTGCTCGGGACCTTCTCAAGCAGGCGAAGCAGACTGTTGATTTCGTGGTCCTTGAACATCTGCGCCAAGGTGTCTACGTGCAGGCCGTTGTATTCGAGTGCGTCCAAGTTTCCGCTGAATGCGCGCTTTGTCTGTAGCGTCACCAGTTCGCGGCTGAGGAATGCCTTTTCGCGGTTGTTCGCCAAATTGTCGTGCAGGCCCTTTTTGGTAATCTTGTCGAGGTTCGCGTAAAGGTTGTCCATGTCGCCGTAATCGTTCAGCAACTGGATGGCCGTCTTGGGCCCCACCTTCGGCACGCCGGGAACATTGTCGCTCGCATCACCCATGAGCGCCAGGTAGTCGCGGATTTTCTCCGGTGGGAGCCCGTATTTTTCGAGCACCTGTTCCGGACCGAAGTCAATGCCGTCGGCACCTTTTGTCAGGTGGAAAAGATGGATCTTGTCGGTTACGATTTGCGACATGTCCTTGTCTTTACTTAAAATCACCACATGGTCGAAGCCCGCTTCGACGGCGGCCGTGGCGGTACTTGCCATCACGTCGTCCGCCTCGTAGCCCGGCTCCGAAAGTAGCGGGATTCCGCTCGCTTCCAGACTTTCGCCCAATAGCGGCATCTGCGCCGCCATTTCTTCGGGCATGGGACCGCGATTGGCCTTGTAGTCGGGGTAAAGTTCGTGCCTGAAAGTCTTTGTGTGCGCCACATCGCGCGCAATCGCAAAATGCGTCGGCTTGTGCTGGGCCAAAATGCGGAGCACCGCACCCCAGTAACCGTGCATCATCGAGACCTCTTCGCCCTGGCTGTTTTTCAGCGGGTTTTGCGAGTAGGCGTAGAACATGCGGAACGCAAGCGCGTAGGAGTCAAGCAAAAGTAGAGTTTTTTCAGACATGTTTTGAATGTAGAAAAAAGGAGGACTCAGAACAGGTCGTCGCCCTTGACTTCGGCCTGGGCGATGCCGCTATACATGTTGCGTTTTAGCCCGTAGGTGGTAATAAGGACCAGGTGCAGGGCCTTCTTGGTCTTGGTCTCCGTCCTGAAAGTCTCCACCTTGTTTCGCAGAGCCTGGTCGTATTCTTTATCAATTGTAAATTCAGACTGCGAAAACTTCATTTCGCACAGGTCGATAATCCTGTCGCGGCGTTCGATGACCAAATCAATCTGTGCGCCGGGTTCCCCCTTGCTGGACCACGACGATCTTTCGGTAAGGACACCCGCGATGCCAAGCTTGTCCTTGATTTTGTCGATATGGTCCTTGCAGACCTGTTCGAAGGAATACCCGCACCACGCCCGCTTCGCCGGGTTGTCCAGCGTATTCTGCCAGTAGTTCTCGTCCTTGCCGTTCTGGTCTTTCAAAAACCGGAAGTAGAAAAGAGTGTAGTAGTCGGCGAGCTGGTAAGTCGTCAGTTTCTTCTTGTTGCCGTAGTAGTTGTAGGGGCGAATGAATCCTGAATTGGAGAGGTTGTCGAGAATCTTTGTAAGCGTTCCGTTTTCGGGCAACTTTGTCGCCCCTGAAATTTCCTTCTTGGTGAGTCCCTTGTTCTTTTGGGAAAGCGCCTCCACGACCTTGACGTGCGCGTCCGCATTTTTGAACAAAGTTGCGTAAAGGTTATTGAACTCGTTCCAGAGCTTTCCGTGCGGCTTGAAAAACAGCTCGTCGATGTTCTGCGCCAGGGACAGTTCCTTTTGCAAGTGGCTCAGGTAGAAGGGGATTCCTCCCATGACCATATAGAGCTGGATGATGTCGTAACGGCTCCAGACGATACCCTTGTCGTTCAGGAATTCTTCGGTCTCCTCCAGAGTGAAGGGTTCAAGAAAAATGCGACCCGTGGCGCGGTTGTAAAGTCCGCCGACATTGTTCAAGATGTTGTCTGTGAGCCATGTGGTTGCCGAACCGCATACAATCAGCAAAATGTTGTTGTCCCAGGCGGCGTAGCCGTTCCAAAAGACTTCGAACGCTCTCAAGAAGTCGGATTTCTGGGAATCCATCCACGGCATTTCGTCAAGGAACACGACCAGCTTTTCGCCGGTATTCTTTTTTTCTAGCCCCGCCTGCAAAAGCGAAAACGCGTCAAGCCAAGTCCTGGGAACTCGCGACTCGCCGAAGTATTTCTGCAGGGCGAGTCCGAAGTTGGCAAGCTGCATTTCCTTGCTGCCGTTGCAAATGCCCGTCACCTGAAAGTCGAAAGTGTTGTCGAAGTATTCCCGAATCAGGTATGTCTTGCCCACGCGGCGGCGGCCATAGACCACGACAAAATCGGAGCGCTTGGATTCAACGAACCGGTCAAGCCTGCGGATTTCCTTTTTTCTGCCGACAATGTGCATTTAAGCCCCCTGTTTTCAGATTTATTGTCTAAATATATAAAAAAGTTTGACTTTTAGATTAAATATGTGTTGTTTTTAGTCTAAATCTTATAAATTATTATAGATTTAGACTAAAAATCGCTTGTTTCACGTCAAAATCGGGCCTTTGGCTAAAAATGAAACTGAAAGTGGGGCCTAAAGGTATATTGATAAATGGCGGAGAGTTGCCGTAGGTCGACTACAATAAAAATGGCACAAGCCTTACCTTGCGCCATTTGAGAAGTATGTATGCCGAAAAATTAAGCTTTCGTCTTTTTTTTTGTTAAGTGGAGCTCAACGGAAATCGGGGACGATTCTGCGACAATGTTTGACCTGACTTTTAGCTATGCGTCACTCAATTATACAGACCGGAATATGGGAGTATCAGTCCGTTGCGTGAAAAATTAGCCGAGAAACGTGTAAAGTTAGGAAGACATCGGAGCCTGTGCCAAGGTTTATCGTATTTAGGATAAATATTTTTATTGAAATATAGATTTTTGTATATTGACTCTAAGAAAAGGAGTTGAATATGCAATCAAGAGTTAAAGAGGCTCTCATTCTGGCAGTGGCCATTTTGTGCCTGGGTGCATTTT
>DGRZ01000103.1 GCA_002391195.1 Fibrobacter sp. UBA4375
AAAATGCACCCAGGCACAAAATGGCAAACGCCAAAATAATCGACTCTTTAACTCTTGATTGCATAAACAACTCCTTTTTTCTTTAAGTCAATATACAAAATTTTATATATTACCAAAGTAAAAAAGGAAAACAAGATGATTTGTCCTAAATGCGGCAGAAAATACGAAGACGACATGCCCCAGTGCCTGTGGTGCGACGCCCCCAACCCCAAAAGAAACAAGCAAACGGAAGAAGTTTACGAAAGTTCGGAATTTTCCGAAACGGCAGAATCCGAAGATGACGGCAAGCCCCGCAAGGGAACGCTTATTTTCTGGATGAGCATCATTCTAGGAGAAGCGGGCGTACACTGCTTTATGAGCGGGAGATCCTTACGAGGATGGTTGTACTTCATTTTTGGCGGAGTTGCATTCAGCTTTTGGGTGGAAACTTTAAGTCCCTTCGAAATATATTTCCCGGTCGCAGTACACTTCATCATGTACTTTACGTCCATTGCAGTCTCCGTACTCACCTATATTGACGCATGGAAAATCGCACACGGGAAATACACGAACACCAAAAAAGACTTCAATTACACCGGAGCCAAGTGGATGACGGTCATCACCATTTTGAGCATCGTCTTCAGTGCAGCTTACACATCGATTAGCGTTGTCGGACATGCCAAATCCGGATTCCTGAACATTGAATCCTACAACAAGGACTTGAGAGAAAAAAGCATCAAGCAAACAAGCAAAAGTGATAGCGAAAACATCGCCGCCGTCATCGAAACTTACATACTAAAGCAGGAACAATTCTTTAAATCGGAGAACAAACTTGGCCGCTTTAAGGAAATCGGCTTCGCAGATACGACGGCTTCCATGTATTTCCAGATACAGGACCTGGGCGCAGGTATCGGCGTCACATACAAAAGCATGTTTGGTTGTTCCACGAATTCAACGTGGCTTTACACGACTTCCATTCAAGACGGCAAGCTCACTTGGTACACCTCTGCTCCCCAAGACGAAAACTGCAAGGAAGCATTCCCAAAGCTTTACATCTTGACTCCGAATTCTGAATGCGTCAACCAGGAATAACGGATTAAATTTCTACATTCAAAAGGTTTCGATGATGCACGGTTACTGGGGAGCGGTGCTCCGCATTTTGGCCCAGCACAAATCTATATTTCAATAAAAATATTTATCCTAAATACGATAAACCTTGGCACAGGCACTGATGTGTTCCTGACTTTACACGTTTCTCGGCTAATCCTTCACGCAACGGACTGATACTCCCATATTCCGGTCTGTATAATTGAGTGACGCATAGCTAAAAGTCAGGTAAAACATTGTCGCAGAATCGTCCCCAATTTCCGTTGAGCTCCACTTAACAAAAAAAAGACGAAAGAGTTTAATTTTTCGGCATACATACTTCTCAAATGGCGCAAGGTAAGGCTTGTGCCATTTTTATTGTAGTCGACCTACGGCAACTCTCCGCCATTTATCAATATACCTTTAGGCCCCACTTTCAGCTTCGTTTTTAGCCAAAGGCCCGATTTTGACGTGGAACAAGCGATTTTTAGTCTAAATCTATAATAATTTATAAGATTTAGACTAAAAATAATATATATTTAATCTAAAAGTCAAACATTTTTGTATATTTAGACAAGAAATCTGAAAACAGGGGGTTTAAATGCACATTGTCGGCAGAAAAAAGGAAATCCTCAGGCTTGACCGGTTCGTCGAATCCAAGCGCTCCGATTTTGTCGTGGTCTATGGCCGCCGCCGCGTGGGCAAGACATACCTGATTCGGGAATACTTCGACAACACTTTCGACTTTCAGGTGACGGGCATTTGTGACGGCAGCAAGGAAATGCAGCTTGCCAACTTCGGCCTCGCCCTGCAAAAATACTTTGGCGAGTCGCGAGTTCCCAGGACCTGGCTCGATGCGTTTTCGCTTTTGCAGGCGGGGCTAGAAAAAAAGAATACGGGTGAAAAGCTGGTCGTGTTCCTTGACGAAATGCCGTGGATGGATTCCCAGAAATCCGACTTCTTGAGAGCGTTCGAAGTCTTTTGGAATGGTTACGCCGCCTGGGACAACAACATTTTGCTGATTGTATGCGGTTCGGCAACCACATGGCTCACAGACAACATCTTGAACAATGTCGGCGGACTTTACAACCGCGCCACGGGTCGCATTTTTCTTGAACCCTTCACTCTGGGGGAGACCGAAGAATTCCTGAACGACAAGGGTATCGTCTGGAGCCGTTACGACATCATCCAGCTCTACATGGTCATGGGAGGAATCCCCTTCTACCTGAGCCACTTGCAAAAGGAACTAACCCTGGCGCAGAACATTGACGAACTGTTTTTCAAACCGCACGGAAAGCTTTGGAACGAGTTCAACAACCTTTACGCAACTTTGTTCAAAAATGCGGACGCGCACGTCAAGGTCGTGGAGGCGCTTTCCCAAAAGAACAAGGGACTCACCAAGAAAGAAATTTCCGAAGCGACAAAGTTGCCCGAAAACGGAACGCTTACAAAGATTCTCGACAACCTCTCCAATTCAGGATTCATTCGCCCCTACAACTACTACGGCAACAAGAAGAAACAGATGACTTACCAGCTCGCCGACTACTACACCCTTTTCTACTTCCGGTTTTTGAAAGACCAAAACGGCAAGGACGAGAACTACTGGCAGAATACGCTGGACAATCCGGCGAAACGGGCGTGGTGCGGGTATTCCTTCGAGCAGGTCTGCAAGGACCATATCGACAAAATCAAGGACAAGCTCGGCATCGCGGGAGTCCTTACCGAAAGGTCGTCGTGGTCCAGCAAGGGGGAACCCGGCGCGCAAATTGACCTGGTCATCGAACGCCGCGACAGGATTATCGACCTGTGCGAAATGAAGTTTTCGCAGTCTGAATTTACAATTGATAAAGAATACGACTTGGCCATGCGAAACAAGATGGAAACTTT
Organism: Fibrobacter sp. UBA4375; assembly: GCA_002391195.1. Lineage (GTDB taxonomy): Bacteria > Fibrobacterota > Fibrobacteria > Fibrobacterales > Fibrobacteraceae > Fibrobacter. The sequence goes on from DGRZ01000103.1 coordinate 2,953, forward strand.
CAGGACGGAGACCAAGACCAAAAAGGCCCTGCACCTGGTCTTTATCACCACCTACGGGCTAAAACGCAGCATGTATAGCGGCATCGCCCAGGCCGAAGTCAAGGGCGACGACCTGTTCTGAGTCCTCCTTTTTTCTACATTCAAAGCATGGCCGAAAAGACTTTACTATTGCTCGACTCCTACGCGCTTGCGTTCCGCATGTTTTACGCCTATTCGCAGAACCCGCTGAAAAACAGCCAGGGCGAAGAGGTCTCGATGATGCACGGTTACTGGGGTGCGGTGCTCCGCATTTTGGCCCAGCACAAGCCCACGCACTTTGCGATTGCGCGCGACGTGGCACACACCAAAACTTTCAGGCACGAACTTTACCCCGACTACAAGGCCAATCGCGGGCCCATGCCCGAAGAGATGGCGGCGCAGATGCCGCTCCTTGGCGAAAGTCTTGAAGCGAGTGGCATTCCGCTACTTTCGGAGCCGGGTTACGAAGCGGACGACGTAATGGCAAGTACCGCCATGGCCGCCGTGGAAGCGGGCTTTGACCATGTGGTCATTCTGAGCAAAGACAAGGACATGTCGCAGATTGTAAGCGACAAGATTCACCTTTTCCACTTGACGAAGGGCGCCGACGGCATTGACTTCGGTCCGGAACAGGTGCTCGAAAAATACGGGCTTCCGCCGGAGAAAATCCGCGACTACCTGGCGCTCATGGGTGATGCGAGCGATAACGTTCCTGGCGTGCCGAAGGTGGGCCCGAAGACGGCAATCCAGTTGCTGAACGACTACGGCGACATGGACAACCTGTACGCAAACCTCGACAAGATTACCAAGAAGGGTTTGCACGACAATTTGGCGAACAACCGCGAAAAGGCTTTCCTCAGCCGCGAACTGGTGACGCTCCAGACCAAGCGCGCCTTTAGCGGAAATTTAGATGCGCTTGAATACAACGGCCTGCACGTAGACACCTTGGCGCAGATGTTCAAGGACCACGAAATCAACAGCCTGTTGCGTTTGCTCGAAAAAGTCCCGAGCAAGGCGGGATTCGTGCGGAATGGAGAAGGTGCGGAAGGCCCTTCGGCTAATTCGACAGGCTCATCAACCGGCTCAGGGACCTTAAACGGGGATGCCGCGATTCAGGCAGCATTCCCGGTTGATGTTCCTCCCCCATATATTTGCGTCGATACCGATGAAGTCTTCGAGCAGATGAAGGCGGAATTTGCGGCATCGTCTTTGATTGGCGTAGACACCGAAACCGATGGCCTCGACCCGATGCAGTGCGGCCTCGTGGGAATGTGCCTCGCCTCCGCCGACAGCGATGGCAAGGTTGCGAAGGGCTACTACATTCCCCTTGCGCACACCGACGAAATCGGGTTCCCGCTCCCCGCGGGCAAGGGCGGCAACTTCGACTTCAACAAGGCGAAGGAGTGGTTCAAGGAATTTTTCGCAGACTGTGCACCGGTCGCGGGTAATAATGGCGCCGAGGGCGCGGCTTCAAAACGAGCCTTCGTATTCCATAACGCAAAATTCGACCTGCATGTTCTCGCACGCGCATTCAAGATTCCGCAATCCGTTATCGACAGCGCAAACATCATCGACACGCTCATTGCCGCCTGGATGCTTTCGCCGGGGCAATCTGGCCTCGGGCTCGACAACCAGGTGATGCAGCGCCTGCAGCACGAGATGATTCCCATCGAGAACCTTATCGGGCGCGGAAAAAACCAGATTACGTTCAACCGCGCGCCAATCAAGGACGCCACCGAATACGGCGCCGAAGATGCAGTCTACACGCTCCGCCTTTGGAAACCGCTCAAGCAGGAACTCGAAAAGCTCGACTACGTGAAGTATTTCTTCGCGCAGGAGATGCCCCTCCTGAAGGTTTTGTACCAGATGGAATCCGTGGGTGTCGCCATCGATGTTCCGGCCCTCAAGACGCTGGAGCAGGAACTGGCCCGCCGCATCGAGAATCTGGAAAAGGAAATCTGCGATATGGCGGGCGTCGAGTTCAACATCGGAAGTCCAAAGCAGCTGGGCGACGTGCTTTTCGATACGCTCGGACTCCCCGAAATCAAGAAACGCAGTACCGACGCCGTGGTTCTCGAAGAACTCAGCTACAAGGCGCCGCACCCGATTGTCTTTGCCGTCATCGAGTACCGCGAGCTCAAGAAAATGCAGAGCACCTACATCTCGGTGCTCCCGACGCTCATCAATCCGGACACGCACCGCATCCACACGAGCTTTATCCAGTGGGGTACCGCGACAGGCCGCCTTTCGAGCCGCGATCCGAACCTGCAGAACATTCCCGTGCGTAGCGACTTGGGTAAGAAGATTCGCGCAGCATTTATCCCGCAGAGTAAGGACAACGTAATTCTTGCGGTGGACTACTCGCAGATTGAACTCAGAATGCTTGCGCACCTGAGCGGAGACGAAGCACTCATCGAAAGTTACAAGGAAGGCATAGACATTCACGCCCGCACCGCCGCCGCGATTTACGGAGTTGACCTAGATGCCGTCACGAGCGACATGAGGCGCGATGCAAAAGTCGTGAATTTCGGCGTGCTCTACGGGATGACAGCCTTCCGCCTCGCCCGTGACCTAAAAATCCCGATGTCGCAGGCAAGGGATTTTATCGACGGTTACTTCGGGATGTACCAGGGTGTACAGCAGTTTATCGAAGAGACCAAGGCGGCCGCCCACCGCGACGGCTACGTAGAAACGCTTTCGGGCCGCCGCCGTTACATTGCAGGTATCGACAGCAGCGACCGCATGGAATCGCAGATGGCCGAGCGCATGGCCGTGAATACTCCCGTCCAAGGCTCCGCCGCCGACCTCATCAAGATTGCGATGATACGCATCCAGAAGCGCATCAACGAAGAGAACCTGCCGCTCCGCATGATGTTGCAGGTGCACGACGAACTCGTGTTCGAATGCCCCCGCGACCAGGTAGAGGCGATGGCCCAGATGGTGAAATCCGAGATGGAAGGCGCCATGGAACTGAAGGTTCCGCTCGTGGCGAGCGTCGGCTTCGGCGAGAACTGGCTAGAAGCGCATTAGTCCTTTATACAGCGGATGCTATACGCATCCGTTATCTTGCCTCCCGAAACGGAGCTAGAAACAAAGTTTGTTTCCTCGCTAGACAAATACAACGCTTCATACTCGTTCAGCGAGCAGTCCTGTGCATACCAGAACCATGCTTCCTGCGTAGCGCTTCCATACGAGTTCTCTCCATACATGATTCCGCCAGGGAGAGCCGTAAAGCCCAACACATCCGTTCCATTATTGACGTTGTCTGAATAATCTAACCAGCCATCCTTCGCCCGCAAACCACTCTGCGGGTCACCACCCATAAGCACTATAAAATTGTACAACTCAAACCAATCCGATATCGACGGCAAATGCCAACCCGCAGGGCATACCTGGCTGGACAATTCGCAGGAATAGAAAGAGCCGTAAGCGTCGCACTGTTCTGCCTCATTGCCGTAGCACCAGCGGTTTCCTTCCAGTTCGGGCTTTGCAACCGAATCCCTGTAGTCCAGGTTTTCAGCCATCCATGTCTGGCCCCAGATGTCAATTGTCTTATACACCCTGCCATCGCGCGTATCCATGAACGAGCCATATTCCCACGCGGTCGAATCTATTTTCCAGCCGTCTTCGCTGCACACGAAATGCGTATTGTTCACCACAATTTTCTTGCCGTAGATATAACTGGTACAGCCTAAATTCATTCGCATTTCCCTTTCCGTGGGCAACCGGAATCCGCCATTCTCGCAAACGTAGACGCGGCCAACAGCTCCATCATGTTCGTCATGGAACGAACCGTTGCCATACCTACCCGTCGCACTGCACTCATCGCGGTCTTCGTAGGTATCGTTGTAAATCTGTGGAGCCGTCTCCCATTGCATGTGAACCGCACGCCACGACACGTAGCGACACACATAGTATTCACCTTCATACTTCACCTTGGACGTATCACCCTCTACCATGCACGGGGTGCCTCCCAAAGAATAGAGGATGCTATCCATCTTGGTTCCCTCGCGCCAATGGCCATCCTGGAACACACAGTAGCGGCCATTTGACGGACATTCCACGACTGTGCCCTCGTCGTAATCGGTGCCCAACATTATCTGGTCCACTACGGAATCACTTGTCGCCACCCAAGTGCCATTATCGCAAGTGTACCATACGGATTTAGACGACCTCGACAATTCCCCCTGTCGCGCCGCCGTGCAGGCGCCAAAGCTGAACTTGCAATTGGAACTATCGCGTTCGTTCCAGGCTCCACCCTCGTACACGTAGCATTTACGCGGATTGGTTCCATCCCACATTGTTTTACCTTCCACCCCGACTGTCCACTTGTATTCGTTGTAGTCGTCAATACTCATATGATCCCAGCCGTTTTCCCTACAAACAAGGTAAATAACAACATAGTCATAAATCGACGTCGAGTATAGGTTATCCGCATTGCACGCAGTATAAATATCATAATCCTTCACACAACGGACCGGAAGGCGAGAAGTCGCTGCATTCAATTTCGTCAAGGATGTACTCGTCCTCGTAAATTCAACGGAATACGGATGCTTCCCCTGGGTATCCTTGTCAAAAGAATCTGTCCAATAAGCCACCTTCGGTTGTCCGGAAGGGATCGTCGCAAAGCCATACGCGTCAAGAGCCGAAGCGGATGGATCATTTATATTACTGAACATCTTTTCCCACTCTTCCCGGGTCGAAAGATGCCAGCCGGCCGGGCACGCATCCTTCGCTTGGGCCCAGGTATACGCGGAATCACCCCCGTAGTTCAGGTTTTCCGCCAGCCACATCTGGGTTCCAATCTGGGTTCCAATTTTCACATAGCGATAAATCCGGCCGTCACGGACATCCACCCACTTGTAGTAATTGACACTTTCGTTACCCTCGAAAGACTTCCACGCCTTCCCGTCACAGAAATACACATTATTCGTATCGACAACGCCATGGACTATCTGGCCGAATGCCGTACACTTGTGGCCCCACGTATCTTTTTCCAGATCGCTCAGCGCCGCCGTATCTATAGCCGACGTATCTGTAGTTGATGTATCCGCGACTGCGGTAGTGTCCGTAACACCTGTCGTATCCCTAACCTGCGTCGAGTCCTTGACATCCGTGGTATCCTTACTGTCATCTCCCCTCCTTTCGGGGATCCACTTGCCGTT
>DGRZ01000106.1 GCA_002391195.1 Fibrobacter sp. UBA4375
GGGTCGAGGGATTCGAGGAATTCACGGACAGCCTGGTGGAAGAGGGCCTGGTCCGGATCACGGGCGACGACCTTGTCATAGACTTTCTGAAGGTAAGCATTCTTGATTGCCATTTTATATATCTCCGTTGAGAGTTTTGATTGTTAAAGTTTTTAACGGGTTTAAAGATAGCAAAGGGCCGCAACAAAAAGTGAAAAATCGGCAAAAATCTTCAAAAACTTACATTTTTGTAAGTTAGTTTTTTATCAGTTTTAAAAAGTTTGATTTTTCGTCAAATTTCACGGCATTACAATAGCAAAACTTACATTTTTGTAAGTTGCAGCCATGTCACCTCAAAAGTTTACAAAAATTTACAAACAAACGCGGCAATTGACACGCCTGACACCCCACAAAAGCTATTATTTGGTAAACACAAACCTGTCATTCCCGCCTTGGGCGGGAATCTCCTATGACTTTTATGCTTGACGATTTTTTGAAAAACACAAACACCCTGGCCATCTTCGGCCACGTGCGGCCCGACGGGGACTGCGTCGGCTCTACCCTGGCCCTGTACAACTACATCCTGGACAATTTCCCGAACATCAAGGTTCAGGTCTATCTGGAAAGATTTCCCGAAAGCTACAGGATTTTGAACGGTGCCGACAAGGCGCTCCCGCTGTTCGAAAGCTCCGACGGGAGCGAACCCTTTGACGCGGCGGTGCTTATGGACACGCCCTCCTTTAAGCGTGTGGGTGCAGGCGGAGTGGCATGCCTACAAAGCGCCAAGAAAACCTGCAACATCGACCACCACATCAGCAACCCGAAAAATCTCTGCAGCCTGAACATCGTGGAGCCAAGCGCCAGTTCCGCCAGTCAAGTGCTTTTTGAACAGCTGGACCCGAGCAAAATCAGCAAGCGCACCGCAGAATGCCTCTATCTCGGAATCGTCCACGACACGGGAGCATTCAAGTTCAGCAACACGGGCAAGCGGACCATGGAAATCGTGGGCACCCTTATCGACAAGGGAATCGATTTCGCCCGCATCGTGAACGAGACCTACTATTGCCGCACCTACAAGCAAACGCTGGTGACCGGGTTCGTGCTGCAGAACTGCAAGCTCGCCCTGGAGGGCCGCGTGGTACATGCCTACGTGACTCCCGAAAAGATGAAGGAATTCGACGTAACGCCGGTGGACCTGAGCAACGTCATCGACACCCTGCGTGAAGTCTCCGGCACCGAAGTGGCGGTGTTCCTGTACCCCGTAAACGGAAAGTACAAGATTAGCCTCAGGAGCAACTACGTGGTAGATGTGAACGCTATCGCCAAGGAATTCGGCGGAGGCGGCCACACGCGGGCTGCCGGCGGCGACACGGACCTATCGCCAGAAGAAGCCATCCAGAAAATTCTGGGTTTGGTAGAAAAGCAACTAGGGTAATTTGGCAATCTGAACCGGGTAACGTCACAAATTCGTCATTCTCGCGTCCTGTGGTGAGCGAAGTCGAACCAAGGCGAGAATCTACTAAACTACAAGCGGATCCTCACCTTCGTGAGGATGACAAGTTCGTGAGGGTGACGAGCGTACAGGTCTCAATCCAAACCCTTAACGACCCGAAAAATCTTCAGCAGGTAACGCCGAATGGGGCGGGCCATGTACCAAATTTTGGCGCACAAATTCCCACAAGGGCCGTAAAGGGGGCGTTTTTTACCAGTTTCTCCCACCACCTGGATGGCCAGGGCCTTCACACCATCGACACTGCAATGTTCGCGACCCTGGAGGTTACCGTCCCCCATCAGGGTGATGCGGTCGCCGTCAATGCCTACGATGCGGTGGACCACATGGCGGCCGCCTTCTACCTGGGCTAGTACCACATGCCCGACCCGAAGTTCTTGGGGTTTCACCAGCACAACGCTTTCTCGGCCTCCGATGATAAAGGGGTACATGCTCCTGCCGTTTACAGGAAGCGTCACCTGCACGCCCTCGCCTACCAGGCGGATGGCTTCGGAAAGGATTTGTTCGTCAGTGGGCATGTGTATGGATCCTATCGCTTCGTTCCAGGATGACGTTTATTATTGGAATCTAGGATGACATCATCGGCAGAAACATTCTCGTTGCACAGTTTTGCAGCGGCCTCGTCGGGCAGGCATTCCAAGTGCCAAACGGGAACGTTTTTCGCCAGGGCGTTTTCCGTAGCGTGCAAACCGTCGGCAACGGACTTATCCCATCGTTTGCCCGAAATGCTTGTGACCAGGGCCGCGTATGCCTGCACACCTTTCAGGCGGACAATCTTGTTGAACGGTGCCTGGGAAAGCAGCACGATCCCGCCTACGGGAGCTTGCACGTTCCTGTAGCAAGGGGTCTTTCCGCTCCAGGGGGAGCCGTAAACCACGGCGCGGGGCGCGCCGCCATTGCCGTCGTCGAAAAAACGCACCACCGGGTTGTCATCGTTCATGAGTTCAGAACCTTCGATGTGCTTGAGCCAGAGCCTTGCGTGAGTGCTCTTGCCGGTGCCGCTCTTGCCCAGGAACATGTAGCCCCTGCCCTTGTAGCTGACCACCGCCGAATGGAAAAGGGCGGTACCCAGGCCAGCCGTGGCCAGGGCGTAGAGCACCATCAGGGAATTGTTCAAGGCGAACTTCTGCAGACGCAGGTCCCGGGCCGCACTGCCCATCAGCAGGCGGGCCTCCCGATAGCCACTGGAACAAATCAAAGTTCCCGTAGAAACATCCCGCAACAGAAATTCAAAGACCGACTCCCCCGCCAACCTGTGCCCGCAGATGATGGTCTGGCCCTCGTCCTCTTGACGGATTTCTTCGGTATAGTCGAAGGCGGCGGGCGGCAGAACGGACAGAGAGAATACGTTGACCCCGGCACCCTGGCCGGGGTGACATTCCGAAGGTTCCGCAAAAGGCTCGTAATTGTCCATGTACTTGGCGAAGAAATCGCCCTGCGGCTCGGCGGCATTCCCGTCCAAATTTCCGGCGGCGGTTCCATCCAACAAACAACCGTCCACCGTCACGGAGAACAGGTGACCGGCCACCTTGTAATAGCGGGTCTCGTTCATAGCCCAATCCTCCGGCGCTTCACCCGCAAGGGCATCAGGTAAAGGGTGTGACGCCAATACTTCAGTTCCTTGAAAATAGCGTTCATGGGGTCAAAGGGCAGCCAACTCAGGGCCTGCCTGCGGTCCCTGAACCACCGGACAAAAACGTTGCGGGGCTTTTGCCTGTACTTGCCGAAGTTTCCACCCACCAGGGCCAAACGAAGAAGCCGCCTCCCCCGCCAGGCACAAGGAGTGCAGAGCATCAAGTCCCGTTCCAGGCCAAGCACCTGTTGCAAGACCCACATCACCGCGCTGCAAGCGTGCAGCATGCCGAGCCCGCGAATAGCCTGCGCCACCTCGCGACGCACCTCCCCCGTAGAATTTTTCAGCAAAATGTAATAGTCTATATATTGCCGGAGTCCGAGGCCGCCGCTGTAGAAATGCTGTTGAAGGTGAGAAAGCTGCATCACCAGGGCAAACTTGATGCTGGGTGCGTAAAAACCTTCGGGCACCATCTGGGCGTTCAAAACTTCTCGGTTCAAGAAATCCTGGAGTTCCTTCCCCTTGTATGGATTGCCGGAAGCGGGCCTGTAATGCACTTCCGCCATGATTCCGTCCTTGGTACGCTCCAGGTGGGCATGGTGCCAGAAACGGCCGTACTCCAGAGCCGACTTTTCAATCATCCCCATATCGACCAACAACTGGTTGATGCTGTCGCGACCGCCTTCTACCCAGATGTCGATATCCCCCGCCTGGCGGAGAGTCGGATCCAGATAGAGGCGGGCGTTGGCCTGCCCCTTCAAGATGGCGTTCTTGCGGCCGGCATCCGTAAACAAACGGGTAAGCCTTGCCGCCTCCTTGTTCATGAGGCCGTTCATGCCACGGATGGCCTCTACCTCGGTAGCCCAGCGCATAAGCAACTGCATGGGCGGCCGGCTTTCCTTGGGGAGTTTCTCGATACCCGCAAAGGCAATACCTAATACTGATTGTTTTTTTGCAAGAGTATAAACATCAAGCCAAATTTCAGAAGAAGATGCAGTTGAAAAATCTAGGCCTTTGTTATTGGTGTACAAACCTAGTTTCAGTAGTTCAAAAAGAAATAAATCTGCTTTCCGAAGGAAACTGACCATATTACATATATAAAAAAAAACGCCCCGACCGTAAGATCGGGACGTTTAAGCTGCTTCACTTGGACTCGAACCAAGGACAACGCGATTAACAGTCGCGGGCTCTACCAACTGAGCTATGAAGCACCGTCGAATGACGCACCCAAATATAGATAAAACGATTGCCTTGTCAAGGGATTTTTATAAAAATTTCGGCTTTTTTATAAAAAAAGACCAATTCCCAGGTATTTTTTTAGAAAAACATCCACACGGCAATCCAATAGACCATGAGCAAAAATTCCATTTCCCGACTGATGTGGGAAAGGAAAGCCCCGCCAAAAGCGCCCGCACCGATTGCGACAATCCGGGTCCAGGGCATGTCCAGCCCGTGATACACGAAGGTGAGCCCGCCAAAGAATTCCACCCACAGCCAAAGGACCTGGGAAAGCACAAGGTAGCGGGTCTTGTGGCTTGTCAGGGACGTCGTGGAAAAACAGATACACAGGGCGAGCATCCGGAAAGGCATGTATTCCAGAGTAGGCTCAGCAAGGTCCATCGTGAGGTAGGAGAACAGGCCAAAGACCACCAAGGAAAGGGCAAGAATACCCGTCTCCTTGAAGATACTGACAGGACGACGCCAAAGGAACATGGAGGTTCCGAGAGCCATAAGACAGCACAGGGCGTTCAGGATAGCATCCATTATTCACCCTCCCCTGCCAAATGGCGCATGTAGCGAACCAGCCCCCGCGCTTCGTCTTCGGAGACCCGGCCCCGATAGGGGTTCATGTTCACCCGGCCATCCAGAATGACCTTCACGAGAGAGTCTTCTCCCAAGGTATCCAGCCGCACGGGCGTAAGCTTCTGGGGCAGCGGGTAGAATTCCCGCACGAACTTTTCGTTGAACTTGCCGTCTTGCCCGTGGCAACCGGCGCACCTGGACGACCAGATAAATTCTGCCGTCTTGGTCGAATCGATTTCTTGCACGGATACGGCTCCCGAGGGAACATCTGAACTGCCCCCGGCCCAGAACGCCCCTGCAAGGCAGCCCAGGATTCCAGCAAGCACCGCGCAAACCACCTTTACCCGTTTTCCAGAAATACCCCACAGGGGCCTTGCGCACAAAGTAAAGCTCGCCACCAGCACAAGCAGGGGCAGACACAGGGGGACTACGTTCACCACCGACAGGGGCGCAAGGTTCGTATTTTCTACAGAAATGGCCCAGACCACATACAGCAGGGTAACAAGGACACCCAGCAAAAGGGGCAGCCGCAAAATGGAAAAGTCATTTTTCTCAGGGAGGGAAACCTTTTCTGACTCCTTGTCCGACTCGTCCTGTTGCAGGACAATCTCCCCCATCACCACGTCTTCGCCCTCCAGCAAGGAGCTGAACTTGGCGCGGAAAACAAAGAACAAGGTGGTGAACAGGCCCAAGGAGAACGAAACCAGCCCAAGGTCAGTCCAGCTGAAGTATTCCGCAGCGTTGTATTCCGACGGTGTGACCAGGATGTAGCGTTCAAGCCCCAGCGAAACCAAGACGGAGAACGCCACCAGGAGCCGACCGAAGGCATTTTCCCGGATAACCCGAAGCCACATCAGCTGCGGCACCACCGCCCCGAGGAACACCACCTCGAAGGAGAACGAGCCTTTCAGCAGGAATTCCCACAGCCAGAAAAACGCCATGAACCAGGAAAGGCCAAGCATGAGTTTTTCCAGCACCCGTACGCGGCAGTGCTCCGCCGTAAGGAGGATAATGACCAGGGCAAGGCCGGAATAGATAGCCCCCGCGATAAAATAAAGCGGGAAAAACGCCCCGCGCCACTGGGGCACAAAAGTCACCGCAAAATCAAGACTCACGATGGTGTGCACCCACAGCACCAGCGGAAAGAGCAGCCAGGCCATAGGTCGAATCAATTTTTTCAGGTCGGGGAACTTTTCGCTGAAAAGGTGCGTTGCAAAAAATAGCAGGGACACAAGCCCATATACAGAAATACAGCAGAAATCCCAGACCAGAGGCGACCGCAGGTTCGAAAAGTTGCCGCGGGCATCGAGAAAGGGGACAACCATGTAGAAGTTTTCGATAATTCCCAGATGAACCAACGGGAACAGGGCCGCCACCGCCAGGGAACACAGGGTGGAAAGTTCCGCCACCATAGACGTGCGGCGACCGAGGGGATAACCCAGCGCAAGGAATATGGCCGAAATCAGCGTTCCTGCATGGGCAAGTCCAATCCACAACACAAAAAGGGAAATGGGTATTCCCCAGAAGGTTCGAACGTCGGTATGCCACGCGGTCGGTCCTTCCCACAGGGAAACCCCGAAGGCGAAAGCCCCCAGAAGCAAAAGTGCCGCGCCTATGTACACGAGAATCCTGTACACTAGCGCCTCCCCCGCATGTATACCACGGAAGGATCGAGATTCGCTATTTCCCTAGGCACATAAAGGTTCCTGTGCTTGGCTTCTTGAACCAGGGGGGAATCCTGGTCCAGCCAGTTCCCGAAGATAATGGCATTCTTGGGGCAGGCCTCGCTACAGGCGGTCTTGAGACCACTCCCCCGCCATTCCACACCGGGCCTTGTAGCCATCTGGGCGTGCTTGTGGTCTTGCAAGCGCTGCAGGCACAGGGAGCATTTTTCCATGACGCCCTTGGAGCGCAGGGGAACTTCGGGATTGAACTTGCGGGCAAGACCTTCCTTGACGCTATCCACATAGTTGAACTTGCGGGCCCCCACAGGACAGTTCGCCCCGCAGAACCTGGAACCGGTGCAGCGCTTGTACATCATGGTGCTGAGTCCGTCGGGCGTGTGGCTTGCCGCCCCCGTAGGGCAGACCTTTTCGCAGGGGGCGTTTCCGCAGTGGAAACACATGGCAGGGGCGCCGCCGTGCATCTCTATCCAGTGCATGAACCGCCCGGCATCGCGCTCTCCCTTGGAACTCAGGGGAATGTTGTTTTCTTGCATGCAGGCCAGAATGCACTTGCCGCATCCGTCGCAGGCGTCCAAATCGATAGCCATGCCGAAACGATTCACCGGCGAAGCACCGTGGACCTCAAGTGGGCCGGGCATGGGGACCTGCACCAAGTCAAAAGCCCCCTTGGCGCGGGACAGGGCCAAACGAACCTCCCGTTCGAACTCGGCGATTTCTGGAACTTTCGCCCCGGAAAGGTCGGGCAAGCGACGGCAGCCCCACAGGACCTGCATTAAAGCCACCACCGAACACGCCTTGATAAATTCACGCCTATCCATAAAACAAAACCCTAACGATGGCACGCCCCGCAATGGATGGCAGCCTTCTTAAAACCCCGGCCTTCGAAGGTCTTTCCGCTATGGCAGTCCAAACAATTCTGCATGGTAAATCGCTCCCCTCCGTAGCGGTTCTTTTGAATCTTTTCCGTAGAGCCATGACAGTCGCTGCATTGCACGCCTGCCGCAAAATGAAGCCCGTGGTGGAACACCACGTGTTCTGGCAAAACCCTCTTGTGCACCCAGGGGAATTCCTCGGCACGGTTCAAGGCGGAATCCAGTTTCTCGATTCCCGGGTTCTCGGTCAAGGGCAGCCTATGGCAGTCCATGCAGTCCGTCTTGGAAGGCAGGTAGGCGTGAGCCTGGTAAGTCACTCCCGTATGACAATGGGAACAATCCAGCCCGATGGAATCCCCGTGAAGGGCGTGGTCAAAGGGAACATTTCCCGGAGTCTTGACTTCGGAAGCCTGCTGACGGAACAGGAAATCGGCCAGGAAGAACCCGCACAAAAGTGCCAACAATCCCGCCATCAGGTATTTCATTCCCGCTCCCAGTTACTTAGGCCTGCCCGGATCCTCCGGATTGTCCAAAATGTATAAAAGCCAAGCCGTCATCATCTTCGCCTGGTCTTCGGTAAGGGGCGTTATTTCCATCGCAGGCCAAATGTCCGGGTGTTTCGGAGTGGGGTGCATCAGGTACTTGACCATCTCTTCGGGTTTTTCGGTGTACTGGGCAACATTCTCCTTCATGGGAGGGGCGGCAAACTTGCGGCCCCAGCGGTGGCAGGCCTTGCATTCGTTGTTGTAGTATTCCTGGGCACCAGCCTTGAGTTCCGGAGTCACCTTGGGCAAAGAAAACACTTCCACGGCAAACAACGCTGTCGCAAGAACCACAAAAACAGATAACGTAATCTTGAAAGTTTTTCCCATACACACCACTTACTTCTTGATACAGCGAACCGAGAAACCAAATGTTTTCAGGTTCCTGTATTCGCCGCTAAAGTTCTGGTTGGCGTAATACAGGTTCCAATGGGGAGCCTGCGTCCCGTTGGGGTCTTCTTCGGCCACCCAGAAATCCGCCTCTTCGCCAAGGAAGGCAAATGAGCCGTTGGCATCGCGGTAACCCGCAGGAACCGCCCCAAAGCCGTAGCGGTTGGTACCCAGAATTTCCTCGTCGTTTTCTTCCCAACCGCTCTCTTTACGGATACTCGTCCCCACCTCTTCGGAGGCAAGACCTGCAGCCTTGTTGGATTCCGCCACATAGTGGACAAGAATTTCCATATCCTTGTCTGTCGGGACAAACCAGCCATCCGGACACACCCCCTGGTGCCTTTCACCAAGATGTTCCCCTGCCAGGGAATGACCATAGGCCTTGTCCAACGCCATAGCGGCAGTCCACTGGTAGAGCCGGCCGTAGTTGGAGCAGTTCTCAAGGCTGTTCATATAGCACCAGCTGTTCTCAACGGCATGATTCAAGTTTTGAGCCATCCAGACCTGAGTGCCGATACGAACGGTCCTGTACATCTGGCCGTCCCTCTTGTCGCACAGCACTGCGGCCGGGGCGTCTGCACAAAGGGAGGTATCCTTAGGAGCCTCGGACATAACCGTATCTGCCGTAGCGGTATCGTGAGTTACTTCAGGCTGGGATTCTTCCAGGGCCACCTCCTGAACGGAAGAATCCACGGTTGCCTGCGGAACTGAATCTACAGGCGTTTCAGAAGAACTGAACAGCTCCGCCTCTGCAGAAGAACTTTCTGCGACAGAAGAACTGGAGCTTTCGGAGGAACTGGACTGGATCAGGGTGTCCGCTACCGCCTTAATCTCTTTTGTAGCCGTATCGACAACAGCGGTATCTGCAGTCGCCGTGTCCGAAACCGCGGAATCCACAACTGCCGAATCGACAATCGTTTCTGCCTCGCTAGAAGAGGACTGGACAAGAACGGAGCTGGAAGATTTCACTACGGGAGCGGGCTGACTTTGGGTTTCGGTCCTGCAACCGGTCAACAGAACAGCGAGCAGGCCTAGCACCGTCAAAACGATAGGCCCTATCCCGTGTAAAGTAACCCGCTTCTGCATATGCAGAAATATACGCAAATTTTGGCTAAAAAAAACGAAAAAACGGGAAAAAAAACAAAAATATATTTTAAGCTTTTACTATATTTGGGCACCGACGGGGTGTAGCTCAGCCTGGTAGAGCGTCTGCTTTGGGAGCAGAATGTCGTCAGTTCGAATCTGGCTACCCCGATACAAAAAAGCCCCCATCAGGGGGTTTGCCGTATAAAAGGAAAGCCCGAATGAACAAAATCATGAGCCTTGACGGCGACTGGCAGATGAAGTGGGATACGGAAGATTCCGGAATTTCCAACCGCTGGTACGCAACCAACCCCTCCGATACCGAAACCGTGAATGTTCCCCACGTCTGGGAACGTAGCTTTGACAAGCTGCTCATGTCCCAGGACTGCGCCTTCTACTTCAAGCGTTTCACCCTGGATGACGACAAGCTGGTAGCAAAGCGCATATTCCTGCGCTTTGAACGGATCGCCACCCACGCCACGGTCTGGCTCAACGGTATCCGCCTGGGAACCCACTTCGGGGCTTATACGCCTTTTACCATCGAAACGCAAAAAGCCATCAAGATTGGCGAAGAAAACGTCCTGTGCGTCCGTGTGGCCAACATGGGGGCTTCTAACAGCCGTATCGACTTCGGCCGTGAAAGTGCCGACGGTGCCGACGACCGTTACGCCCACCCCAGCGAAATGCCTGTGGGCCTCCCCTGGAACCAGTACCCCTTTGGCGGTATCTTCGGGCATGTAGATTTGATTCTCGGCAGTTCCGCCTACATTGCCGACTTGCACGTGGAGCCCGACATGGACCAGGAACGTGTAGCCGCAGAAATCACCTTCAACAACCCCCGCGGGTTCCAGACCCGTATTCGTTTCCTCATGAGAAACGCCGTGGGCGACGTGTACGAATGGTACAAGGAAGTGAAGCTGGACAAGGAGAACATGACCCAGCGGTTCGCCTTCCAGATCAAGGACTGGAAAAAGGACAAGTGCGTCTGGAGCCTGGACAAGCCCAACCTGTTCGCCCTGGAAGTCCAGCTGGAAATCAAGACAGGCAAGAACAAGCCGCCTGAGTACAGTTTCCCTGTGGTCAAGACCTTTGGATTCCGCAAGTTCGACTGCATCAAGGGCGACTACTACCTGAACGACTCCATCCTCAAGATTCAGGGCGTAAGCTACAACCAGCAGTGGAGCGAGGGCGGCCTCTGGACCGACAAGAACCCCGCCCTCAAGAAAGACCTGCAGGCCGTCAAGGACGCAGGATTCAACGCCATCCGCAGCTGCGGAGCGCCGCTGACCAACGAAGCTCTTGACATCTGCGACGAAATTGGCCTTTTGGTGTTCCAGGAATTTCCCATCCACACCATGCGCTCTACGCCCCAGGGCTTGGAAATTGCGAAGAAGCTGATTACGGACCTCGTTCGCGACCAGCACAACCACCCCTCCATCGCCGTGTGGATTCTCGGAGCCGAAAACGGGACCTTCATGCTGCAGAACGGCAATAAGCTGCTGAACGCCATCGGCCCCATCGACATGCAAAGGCCAGCCATCAGCAACTTTGACAGTATTTACCTGGACAACGAAGGCGTGTTCCACAAGGACACCGGCAAGCTTCTTCCCGTCTCTGTGGACCATATTTCTCAGTACGCAAGCCTGCGTATCAACCCGCGGCTCTGCCCCAGCGCCAATTATTCCCACTACCTCGCCCACTGCTTTGACCGCGAAGACGAAGAGCTTTCAGTCCCCGATGCGGGCCTTGGCGACAGCGTTTTCCAGGACGAAGACGAGAGAGTGGACCTGGACTTGAACAACAAGATGTTGGTCACCCTGAAAAACCACACCTTGCTCCCCGCCAAGCCCACCAACCTGCGCGGCCCCAGAAGCGTCAAGAACCAGAAGGCCATCAAGAACGCCTACAAGGCAATCGAGGATTTCCTCGCCACCGCCGATATAGCCGCTTGGAAAAAATTTGACACTTTCTGCAACGACGCCAACAGCATCGCCATCAAGAGCAAGCTGGACCAGATCACTGCATTCCAGAGCAACCCGCAAATCGCCGGATTTTTCCTGGACCAGTGGGCCGACTACGGTATCGATTTCAGCGGTCTTAACGACGAAAACCGCAAGAGCAAGGGCTTTACGGACTTCGCCAAGGAAATTTCCACTCCGAGCCGTATCCTGGTAAGCGAGCTGGAACACGTGGTCACGCCGCAGAGCGAAATCAGTTTCCAGCTGACCCTGTTGAACAACAGCCGTCTTGAAAATGTGGGAATTGAAATTTCCCTGCTAGACGAAAAGGGCAAGGTCGTAAGCACCAAGACTCAATCTCCCGAAGAACCCGTGGGCAAGACCAGCCTTACCCAGCTTGGAATCTGCTCTCTCATGGCTCCTCGAAGCGTTGGCAAGTACCAGATCAAGTTCACCCTGAAGGACGGCGGAAAAGAAGTCCACTCCTCTACAGAAGACCTGATTGTCATCGAACAGGCCGACGTAAAGTCTGCCATGAAGAAGGTCTGCTTCTTGGACAACAGCGAAGAGTCCAGCGACGCTCTTGCCGCACTCTCCGGTCCTGAAAAGATTATTTTCACGGCAAACCTCAGTTCTTGGCCCGACGAAATTTTGGATAAAATAGTCGATGTCACCAAGAATGGCGGAAAAACCCTGCTGCTTTCGGACATGACCCAGGACGACGTGGATTTCTTGAACCAGAGCCACCAATTCGACTGCACCCTGGAATCCCACTGGACCACCGGTGCCAACGGTATCAGCCTACACTATATTCTGGACGGTTCTGAACTCCTGAAAGTCTTCGGCACAAACGTCCTTGACCATACGGCAGCCGCTGTCATGCCGAGCCTTTCCATGAGCAAGCTGGAAGGGGCAAAGGTATATGCCCAGTCCCTTTCCATCAAGGATGGCGAAATCAAGGGCGGCGTGGATCTGCAGACTCTTCCCTTCGGCAAGGGAAAGATTGTGTTTAACCAGTTCAATATCTTCGAAGGCCTGGAAACCAACGCCCTTGCGGACGCCCTCTTCACAGCCATCGTAGATATTCTCTAGGCCGACAATCAAGTCGATTTATAAAAGTGCCCCTTCGGGGGCATTTTTTTTGTGTCTACCAAAAAAACGGAATGCCATTAAATATATATTTGAAACATGAAATTTCTAAAGTTTGTTCCGCTCTTTGTAGCCCCGATACTTTTGGCCGGATGTGCCGGTTCTTCTAACGGGGATGACCTTGAAGTCCCAACCAATCTCCCCCCCATTTGCCGTGACATTGACTTTGTAGCCAATCCCGACATGCGTGAAATGTGCGGAGTCCGCAGGGTCCATAACAAGGCGTACAGGAACATTCCCCAACAGCGCTACCTGATTAACCCCAACGGAACCTCCATTGTAAAAACCGACGGCCAGCTGGAACTTCGTTTCCAGAACTCCCTACCGCTGTACCTGGACGGTCCCATCACTCGGGAACTCCAGTTCAACCAGGAAAAGAGGCTGGAAAAGGTCCAGAACAGCTACGACTACCACGAAATCTACAGCGGCAAGGAACGCATTAGGATTTTCAAGATGGGTATCCCTACCGACATGGGTAACACCTACGATTTCTGCTTCCAGATTCCCGAGAAAAAAGGCAACGCCAGAACACGCAGTGTGGCCATGGGTAACCATATCGAGGCCATGACTTGTGACGACTTTGATTTTCTTGTAGCCCAGGATAACGAAAGAAAAGCAGCCAAGAAGAAGTAGTTTGCGTGGCCGGCGAAAACAAGTACATCCATAACGCCCTCAAGCAAGTCCACCTGGAAACATCCTGCACCTCCATCAACGGATTTTCCATTTCCGGGCTTGCGACCTATTTGCAGTTTCCCGAACTGGACTTTGTGGTCGACATGGGCGAATGCCCTCTTTCGGCCACATCCATCAACCATGTCTTCTTGACCCACGCCCACGGAGACCATGCCCGTTGCCTCATGCGGCACCACAGCCTCCGCAAGATGATGGGCGTCGAGCGTGACAGCGTTTACTACATGCCTGCCTCTATTGCCAAAGGGGCGAAGGAATGGATTCGTGCCGAGGCCATGTTCGAGGGAGTCCCCGAAACCAAGTTCCGGCTACCCGAAATTTGCGCCGTAGAAGCAGGAGCGATGATTCCGCTGCGGTACCGCAAGGACCTGGTGCTGAAACCCTTTGACGTAAAGCATTCCGTGCCTGCCATGGGAGCGACCCTGTTCCTGCACAAGCGGAAGCTAAAAGACGAATACCTGGGAAAAACTCCTGGCGAAATCATCGAACTCCGCAAGTCCGGCGTAGAGATTACCCGTGAAGTCTATGAGCCCCTGATAAGTTTCATGGGCGACTGCCTGGGCGAAAGCCTCAAGGAGAATTCGGAAATTTTCAAGTCCAAAATCCTCGTGACGGAATGCACCTTTTTGGACGACGAGGACGAACCCATGAGCCGCAAGAAGGGCCACACCCACCTGCAGCACATCGTCAATACCCTGGAAAAATTCGACGGCGAAATCGCCTGCGAAAAAATCATCCTCACCCACTTTTCCATGAAGTATTCCGAAAGGCATATCCGCGAAATGCTGGACAAGAAAATGCCTGAAAAATTCAAGGAAAGAATTATCCCCTTTATCTAAGATGGAAAAAGAAGAAAAAGAAATTGTCGTTCCTGAATTTTACAGGGACCTGAATGAAGACCCCGAAAAGAAGGGGCTCTGGCACTACGTGTTCCGGAGCGACGACGGACGAAAGCCTATCCGCACACCCGACGGCAAGCCCCACAAGCTCCCCTTCCAGTGGAAGGACATGTTCCCGAACGAAAACGGCCACATCGAAGTGGAAATCGGCAGCGGCAAGGGAACCTTCATGATCGAATACGCCCAGAAGCATCCGGATTACTTTATCATGGGAAGCGAATGGGACTACACCTGGGCGGCATTTGCCCATACGCGGATGGAAAGCCGAAAGGTTCTGAACAATGCTGCCATGCTCCGGGGAGACGTGTTCTACTTTTTGCGGGATGCCGTCAAGGACAATACCGTTGACGCCTTCCACATGTACTTTCCGGACCCATGGCCCAAGGAACGCCACCACAAGAACAGGCTTCTGCGACCGGATTTCCTAGCCGAAGTGGCCCGGGTCTTGAAACCCGGCAAGAGGATTTTCTACTGGGGTACCGACCACAAGGAATACAACGAAATCGCCCTGGAAACTTTTGACGCTTTCCCGGGCTGCAAGGTGATTGTGCGCAATACCGCAGAACCTACCGAAGGTATTTCTACCGGCTTTGAACGCAAGTACAAGAAAGAAGGCCGTCCCATCTACCGAAGCGTCATAGAGTTCGAAAAGTGAGTTATGAGTTATGAGTTGTGAGTTATGAGTTGTCGGGTATGACTATTAAAATAAGAAGAATTGATATTTTTTCATTTTTCACTTTTAATTAACAGTAACTTGACTAACGCTTTTTTCTAATTTGTATCCGCCATGTTGAAGTCCCTGAGTATAAACGGTTTCACGCTGATTGCCAAGCAAGAAGTTCCTTTCCACGAGGGCTTTACCGCCATCACCGGCGAAACCGGTGCTGGCAAGTCCGTGCTGATGAAGGCCCTGCGGCTCATCTGCGGTGACCGCGGGCAGTCTTCTATGGTTAGGGCTGGCGAAGAAAAGGCCGTCATCGAAGGAATCTTCGACATCAAGAACCTCCCCCAGGTCAAGGAACTGCTCGCCACCCTCGAAATCGACAGCGACGACGAGCTCATTATCCGCAGGGAGATTCTCGAAAACGGCAAGGGCAGGGCCCGGGTCAACGGAGCCGTAGTAAGCCTTTCCGATCTGGAAAAGATTGGAGACCTGCTCATCCAGATGCACGGCCAGAGCGAACAGCTGCTGCTGCGGGACGTGCGTACCCACACCCAGATGCTGGACGACTACGCCGGCGACGGCGAACTTTTGAAGAACTACTCCAAGCTCTGGAGCGAATGGAATTCTATACGCAACAAGATTTCCGAAACAGAATCCAGGGCCAAGGAACTGGCCGCTCAGAAAGACTTTCTGAAATTCCAGTTCGACGAACTTTCCAAGGCAAACCTGAGGCTGGGCGAAGAAGAAGAACTGGAAGAAAAGGTCAGCCGCGGAAGCAAGGGCGAAGTCGAACAGAATTACCTGATGGAAATCCAGGCCCTTGTAGGTAACGACAACGGCATTCTGGACCAGACCCAAAGCCTGCTTTCCAAGCTGAAGGGGCTTGCACAGAAAATCCCCCACTACGAAGAGGACCTGCAGGCCCTTATAGAAGTTTCGGACCCCTTCGAAAGCATCTGCAAGGACCTGATGCGCCGGACACCGGAAAAGTCCCTCAGCGCCGCCGAGCTGGACCGCGCCAACAGCCGCATCGCCGAAATCCAGAAGCTCAAGCGCAAGTACCGCACCGACGTCGCAGGCCTCCTGGAACTCACCGAAAAACGCAAAGAAGAGCTGGGCTGCATCGAGAACCTGGACAGCGACCTTGAAGAACTGAACAGGCAGCTTAAAGCCTGCACCGACAAGCTGGAAAAAGCCGCGACGGAGCTTTCTGACAGCCGCAAAAAGGCGGCGGCCGTCTTTGACAAAACGGTAGAAAGCAACCTGCAGAGCCTCGGCATGCCCAAGGCCGTATTCAAGACTCAGATTGCCGAACAGGCGCTTTCGTCTAACGGAAAAGACCGTATCGAGTTCCTGCTGGCCCCGAACCCGGGCGAAGGCGAAAAAAGCCTGCAGAAAGCGGTCTCCGGCGGTGAACTTTCCCGAGTACTGCTGGCCATCAAGACCGTCATGGCCGAACTGGACGCCGTACCGCTCCTGATTTTCGACGAAGTGGATTCCGGCATCAGCGGAGAGGTAGGAAACCGCATCGGCGAATCCCTACGGAACCTGGGCAAGCACCACCAGGTATTGACCATCACCCACCTGCACCAGGTGGCAAGCCGTGCCAATCACCAGATTTCCGTCAGCAAGACCGAAACAGACGGGCGTACATTTACTAGCGTTAAGGACCTGGACTATGAAGGTCGCATTGAAGAATTGGTCCGCATGCTGGGCGAAAATTCCGAAATCACTCGTGAACACGCGAAACAACTCTTGGAGAACAACCGATGAACGAGGTCACAAAAACAGAGGTTCGTTTCCGCAACCGCCTTTGGAGCGTACTTAGGGCAATTGTCTTTATCTGCGTTATTGCCTTTATATGGCAAGGCATGACCAAGATGGCAACCGCCTTTGTGGCTATCGCCCTTATTATGGGCTGGTTCAAGCTGTACCAGCTTCGTGGTCAAGATATTGAAAAACCCTATTACAAGCTATGGCTCAACTTTATCGACGGTTTCCTCTCCTTTGCTGTCATGACCAGTATCTTCGTACGGGAACTGGTCTACTCCGAAAGCGTTGAAAAAATTCTAGGCGTAGGCTGCGCCATGCTCCTTGCCCGACTTATCGCCCACACCCTGTTCTCCCTGGGCGTTCTTCGCGAAGGCAAGAAACTCCCCCACAAGAGGCGCTGGAGCAAACTGGCGAACCTTGCCACCACCATCACCATGGGCGTTTACCTGCTGAACCTTGAAGAATACCAGCAAATATGCATGGTGGCCACCATCTTGTTGATTCTTGCATCCACTGTAGCGTACGCCTACTGGTATTACCGCGACCCCGCCCACCGAAAGCCCCTTTCTATCGCAAGCCAGCTCACCATGAGCCGTATCGTGCTCACCCCCTTCTTCTTGTGGGTGTTCTTCTACGATAACGATTTGGACTACAGCAACAACAGTCTGGTGTTCAAGGTTCTCGCACTGGTCATGGTGCTCGGCTTTATGCTCACGGATTTTCTGGACGGAAAGCTGGCACGCGCCATGGGCGAAGTCAGCACCCTGGGAAAATACCTGGATCCCTTCAGCGACAAGATTTCCAACATGACCATTTTCATGTGCTTTATCGCCACTGGCTACGCCCCGGTGTGGATGGTGGCGCTTATCTACTTCAGGGAATCCAGCGTAGAGACCCTCCGAACACTTGCCGCCAGCGAAGGCATGATCATGCCCGCCCGCCGTAGCGGTAAGTGGAAAACCGCCCTCCAGGGAATCGGCATCGTGGCTATACTTCTTGGGGCGATCGACCCCGTACAAAAGCTGATTCCGAATTTCGAATCCATCTGGAATGTTTTCCCTCAGGCTGTCATGGGAGTCATTACCGCCATCACCATCATCAGCGGTATCGACTATTTCGTGTCCAGCAAGCATATATTGAAAAAATTCGTCTAGCCCGGCCGCAAATCGCCCTGGACTACCATGTGGCAGAATCTCAATTTCAACTTTGAACCCTACGACTGGCTGCTCATCTTTATGGTGACGGCCCTGGGTACAGCCAGTGCCTACATGAAGGACCCGCAGCTCAAGGCGGTGGCGGCCACCATCCCGATTCCTTGCGGTTTCGCCTACATTGCGGTTGGCCTCCCCATGGGAGCGGCCAACGCCATTTCGGCCCTGCTCTGCCTCATGTATGTTCATGTGGTACGCATCGGGCACAACAAGCTGCATATCCCTATCATTCCCGCCATCATTATCGGGCTTGCCATTTTTGTACTTATCGGCACGACGCTCCAGCCCATCGTTCCCGACAGCGAGCCCGTCTTTTACGGGGTCTGCCTCTTTGATTTTCTACTAGGAATTCTCATATTCATCAAGCAGCCCTACAAGTCGGGAGTGCCCTACAAGACTCCCCTGCCGGTCTATATCAAGGCTCCGGCCATTGCCTTCGTGGTGGCGGGGCTCATGGTCATCAAGCGACTCATGGGCGGGTTCTGCACCAGTTTCCCCATGATGAACTCCATCGTGAGTTACGAATCCCGATATTCCCTGGGTGACCAATGCCGGCAGCTGCCGTTGTTCCTGATTGCAGGCCCAATCATGTTTATCGAGATGCGGCTTCTGGAAACGCGGCTAGGGCTGAACCACTGGATTGTCCTTTTGTGCGGGTATATCCTTTTCGCCTTCATTTACTGGCCTTTGAACAAACGGTTGAAACTGAAAAACGCCAAGGCGGATAGGGCCTACCGGCATTGGGTACGACATAATGGATGAATTCAATTTCAAGACCGTCGCCCGAATCAGGAGCGATTTCCCTGAAAAGTTCGGGATTCCAAGGCAGAGCGGGATCCTGAAGGAACTTCGGTCGCAAATCGTTTTCGAAAAAGAGTTCCGCAATCCTGACGCCATACGCGGTCTAGAAGGTTTTAGCCACCTGTGGCTCCTGTGGATTTTTTCCGAAAATGTCCGGGACACCTGGAAACCTACGGTACGGCCGCCCCGACTGGGCGGCAACACCCGCCTGGGAGTGTTCGCCACACGATCCAGTTTTCGGCCAAACCCGCTGGCCATGTCCTGCGTAAAGATTGAAGAAATCCTTAACGACAAGGAATGCGGCCCTGTCATCGTGGTTAGCGGGGCAGACCTGATGGACGGCACGCCCATCGTGGATATCAAGCCCTACCTCCCCTACGCCGACAGCATCCCCGACGCCGTCGGGGGCTTTGCGGCAACCGCTCCGGAATCCAGGCTGCAGGTGGAAATTCTTGATGCCGAGCTCCAGAAAATTCCGGCGGAAAAACGCCACGCCCTGATTGAACTGTTGCGGCAGGACCCGCGCCCCCATTACCAGGACGACCCCTCCCGAATCTACGGACTGAAATTCGCCGGACACGAAATCAAGTTCCGCGTGCAAGGCGAATCCCTTACCGTTGAAAACATCATCTAAAAAAAGATTCCTCATCTTTTACTATCTTTGGCCCATGCTCAACGTTTCTAATGTCAGTCTTCAATACGGTAGCCGCGTCCTCTTCAAAGAGGTAAACCTCTCCTTCAAGCGCGGCAACTGCTACGGAGTCATCGGCGCGAACGGCGCCGGAAAATCTACCTTCCTGAAAATCCTTTCGGGCGAACTCGAGCCCAACACCGGCGAGGTCACCAAGGACCCGGGCGAACGCATCGCCGTCCTGAAGCAGGACCACTTCGCCTACGAACAGAATACCGTTCTCGAAACCGTCATGATGGGCTACCCCGAACTCTACGAACTCGGCAAGAAACGCGACGAACTCTATGCGCTCCCCGAAATGACCGAAGAACAGGGCATGCAGGCCATGGAAATCGAAACCCGCTTCGGTGAAATCGGTGGCTACGAAGCCGACTCCAACGCGGCCGTGCTTCTGAAGGGCCTCGGCATTCCCGAAGAATTCCACTACAGCCTCATGGCCGACTTGGACGCGGGCCTCAAGGTGCGCGTGCTCCTCGCCCAGGCGCTGTTCGGCAACCCGGACATTCTCTTGCTTGACGAACCGACGAACCACTTGGACTTGGAAACCGTCGGCTGGCTCGAAGATTACCTGGAACGATTCGAAAACATCGTGATTGTGGTGAGCCACGACCGTCACTTCCTCAATGCGGTCTGCACCCACACCTGCGATATCGACTACGGCAAAATCAACATCTACGGCGGTAACTACGAATTCTGGTATGCAGCAAGCCAGCTCGCCCAGAAGCAGCGCAAGGACCAGAACCGCCGCGCCGAAGAAAAGATCGAAGAACTCAAGGCGTTCATCCGCCGCTTCGCTTCGAACGCCGCCAAGGCCAAGCAGGCCACCAGCCGTAAGAAGCTCCTCGACAAGATGACCGTTGAAGAAATGCCGGCATCCAGCCGTAAGTTCCCGTGGGTCAACTTCAAGATGGACCGCGAACCGGGCAAGATCGTGCTAGAAGTCAAGAACGCCACCATCGATGGCGGCGACGGCATCATCTGCAAGAACTTCGACTTCAGCCTGAACAGCGGCGACAAAGTGGCCCTCGTCGGTGAATACGACACCCTCAAGACCGCCTTCTTCCAGCTCATCGCCGAAGAAACCAAGGCACCCGATGGCGTGCTCAAGTGGGGCAACACCATCAGCTACAGCTACTTCCCCAAAAACAACGACGCCTACTTCGGCACAGACCTCTCCCTGGTGGATTGGCTGCGCCAGTACAGCAAGGAACAGGACGAAACCTTCATCCGCGGGTTCCTCGGCCGTATGCTCTTTACCGGCGAAGAAGCCCTGAAATCGGCAAACGTCCTTTCCGGTGGTGAAAAGGTACGCTGCATGCTCAGCCGCATGATGCTCAGCAACGCGAACTGCCTCTTGCTGGACGAACCCACCGCCCACCTGGACTTGGAAGCCATCACCGCCCTCAACAACGGCCTCACCGCCTTCCAGGGCCCGATTATCTTCTGCTCTCAGGACCACGAATTCGTACAGACGATCGCGAACCGCGTGCTGGAGCTGACGCCCGACGGAGTGCTGGACCGCAGCATCACCTTCGACGAATGGCTGGAGTCCAAAAAAAAGAAAAAATAGCCTATTTTGTCAAAAACAGCCCCTTTTTCCCTTGACAGAGTGAATGGACATTTATATATTTGGTCCGTTGCTTGGGAAACCGGGCAAACCACAATGGGGTGGTAGCTCAATTTTGGTTAGAGCACCGGCCTGTCACGCCGGAGGTTGCGAGTTCAAGCCTCGTCTATCCCGCGAAAGCCCTCTCGAAAGAGAGGGCTTTTTGTATATAGCAAAAACTATAACTGTTCGATAACAAAACCCTTGGCTCGAAGAAGGTCAATGACATTCTCGTGATTGCCGGCCAGGTGTGCCGCCCCCACAACCACAAACATATTGCGGTCTTCTGTCAGGAAGTCCGCTATTTTTTCTGCCATCTTCCGGTTACGGGAGTAATATATGCGTTCGTTTATTTCTTTTTTGAACAGGGAATCTGCGGGGCTCAACTGAACTGTATCCAAATTCATGTTTACGCAAAACAGCGAGTCATCCCCCGCTTTCCAGGCACGCATCATGCCCCTGGTGGCAGAATCAAGAGAAGGCGTTTCCCTAAGGATAGTTTCTAGATAGAAAATCCCCAACGAATCCGAATCGTCGTCTCCCGTAAGCACAAAAGCCTGTTCCTCTACCGTTTCCAGCGAGACGACATTTTTGCCGGCGTCACGGGCCCTTTCAAGAAAGTGGACATCAATTCCCAATTTTGCGTCATAGCCCAAGCGGACAAGACCAACAGCGGTCACAGTCATCCCCGCCGACAGTGGCTTGTAACGACTAAACGAACCTAATGGCAGTTTCCACGCCAAGCAAAGGCTATCAAGAGATTTTGAAACGCTTGCAGGAATTACACTATCAAGAATTCTCCCATCATGGAAAAAGCCTTGCTGTTCTGTTATCAAGGAGATTTGCCGCAAAATGGAATCGTCGGTCACATCTATTTCTACCGCAAGCTCTTCCGCGCGATCAAATGCGTTTTCGATGATGGTATCTAGCGGATAAAAGGAGGAATCCGCAAAATGCAGACTTCCCAAAAGGTAAACGGTCGAATTGGAATCAGAAACCTTCCAAAAGAGGTGTTTCTTTCCGGAATCGTCTTTCAGCGCAGAACACCCTGCCAAGAACAGCAAGGAACACAGGGTGGCGACAAGTAATCTAAACACGCCGTACAATATAAGTATTGCAATGGATTATCAAACGACAAAAGGACCGCCGAGCAGTCCTTTTACATAATGGGAAATCCCCGCCTTCTCCCCAAAGAGGATAACTCTACTATGGCAACGAATTGCATCGCAATTCTAGTTGCCAAGTATCGTATAGCGGGGATGACACCATACGCGGGACACTGCCCCGCCACAATCTCTACGACACGAGCATCATGGAGAACACCATGACGAACAGCGCGACGGTTTCGCCGACGCCGAGCACCATCAGGTAGTTCACCAGGCCCTTGCCGGTTTCGCCGAGGGCGTTGCAGGCGTCCGCAGCGGACTTGCCCACGTACCAGGCAGAGGCCATCATGCCGATGCCACCGAAGATGCCGACCCCCAGGTATGCAGCCCAGTTGGCCGGAGCCGCCTGGGACTTGTTCAGGATGTACATCATCAGCAACATGCCGTAGATTGTCTGCGCAATCGG
>DGRZ01000051.1:0-26443 GCA_002391195.1 Fibrobacter sp. UBA4375
ATTTGCGAAAAAAAAAGCTATTTTAGAAAGACGGAATGCGAGACCGCGCGTCCCGCGTTTGTCTGTGTAGATGACTTTGTGCACAACAAGGGATAACTTTAGGGTGGGCTATACCGTATGTTGAAAAAGGCAAAACATAAAGCAGGATACACGTTGGTGGAACTACTGGCAGTAATTTCCATCATGGGAATCCTCTCGGGCATGGGCGTGGTGGGGTTCCAGACGATGGTTTCCCACGCCCGCACTAAAGATGCTGCTCTCAATGTGGCGGCATATCTGGAACGTACCGCCAACGAGGCCCGGCGGTTGAACGACACTCTATGTGTGCGGAAGGGCGCCGCCAACAAATTGTTGACCTACAAGGCGGCGTGCGATGCGGATACTTTTAGCGACCCTGTTGACCAACTTGTTCTCGAAAGCCAGGTCTCGGTTCTTGAAAGTGGGGTCCCCGATGGCATTGGTGGCGGAAATATCAACATAATCATCTCGACTGAGAAAAAGGCGTCGTTCGTGCCGCGTCAGGGACTTTCGTCGGCCCCTTACGAGGGCTATGTCGCTGTGAAGTATGGTGGTGAATATGGGGCCGCCGTCAAGGAAAAGACCAAGAATACATTTACGCCCAAGTGGAACCCCTCGGGTTCCTGGTCAAGCTTGTAGGGAGTTTGCTATGTGTATCCGAACTGATATAAAGCAATGCCGCAAGCGCGGTTTCGGCATCATGGAGGTCATGGTGGCGGCCCTTGTGCTCGGGCTCTTGTATGCTGCAGTCTGCCAGCTGCAAAAGGGTAACCGCGACGCACTGATTCGCATTCGTGGTCGTGATGGCGCTACCGAGGTGGCGCAGAATGTCATTGACGAACTGAACACTCGCGGAGTAGCTTATTTCACCGACGAGAATACGATTTCTTGTGGCGATAACTGCCTTACGTTGGCTAAACCCGATGAAGGGGGAAATCTAGTCAAAGATGACATCCAGGTCACTCGAACTTGGAAAGGTCAGCCGGGAATCGGCTCTTACGACATAAGCGTTGACTACACTGTAGACGTGAAGGTTTCCAGTGACAACGAGCCTAAGTACAAGACCACTGCAACTACGCAATATCTCCAGGCGATTTCGAGCAGTAGCACGGTTACTCATGTCTTTGCCAAGCGGGTCGATGTGACCGTCAGTTGGCTATATAAGGGTTCCACTCAGTCCATTACGGTCTCGGGGGTAATCAGATGATCAGACGTCAAAAATCCGGCTTTACCCTCATGGAACTCATGGTCTATATGGCCATCTTGGGCATTATCGTCATCGTAGCGGGGCGCGCCTTCAGCGATTCCACCAAGTTCCGTATACGTACCCAGAATATTCTTAAGGCTACTCAAGAGGCCGAAAACGTGGCGACACTGTTCAAAGCCGATGTGGCCCAGACGGGAGCAAAGAGTTCTAAGGCGAATAGCCCGCAAGCCTCGACTGATGCGTTCTACGTAAGTTCTATCCCTACGCTTTACATACTCCCTAACCCTGCTTCTGGAGCTGGTTCAGAAGCGGATTCCTCGTCTTACACGAGGACTCATAACAAGAACGGTCAGACGGGCATGGACGAACTTGTATTTAAGCGCATGCGCTATAATGCCGACGGAACCTATAGCGGGGTAGAAGAAATAACCTGGGTTGCGAAAGACAAGGTGCTTACGCGTTCCTGCAAAACGATAGAGGGTACTGGAAATGAACAATGCCCTGACGACAATCCAGCGACTGTGGAAATCGCCGATCATGTTGAGAAATTCGTTGTCAAGCAGGCGAAGCCGACCACTGTTTCCGGCGCAGTATCCGTTCTCCCATCGTCCAATGCCGCCGAGAAGAACTTTCGGCTGATTCCAAGGTATAACGAAGAGGATTTTAGGTACTTGGATGTATCTCCTGCTGAAGGGGGAACAACTCTTTCACTCACGGGATTTGCCCCCAATTATGATTTTTCAAGCGATAATCCCCAGCCACTGCTTAACCAGAGAAACGGGAACCAGGTTTTTTTAGCGACCAACAGTACAAGTGGCGACTGGAAAAGCCTGTGCAAAAAAGTGACGCTTGTGCCCAACGTGGAATATGAAATTTCCTTTGCCATGCCCTATTCAGAAGATGGCAGTCGCATGTTCTGCCCCGGGCGTGACCACATGTCGGTCGGTTTTCGTAGTGCGACTGATGGTAGTAAGCCTGCTGGTCTAGAAGATTTTTTCTTTTTCCCGCCTACACTTCCCGGAGCGTCAACGGGGGAACGTTCCATGCGCTTTACCGTAGCAAATACAATTGAGAATGTATGCCTGGCGTTCACGTTTGCCTCTTACTCGCCTGTTGTGGCAAGTGGAAAAATCAAGCTAAAGGATGTAGCCCTTAAAAAAATTCCAAGTTCGAATTATGTGTTCGAAGAAAACGACTCGATAGCGGTCGCAGACAAAAAAAACGTGAAGGCGCTGAAGCTGGAATTGCGAATCGGTCACGGTGGCAAGAAAGATGCGGACGGCGTAAGTCAGCCTGGCGAAACCGGTGAAATAGAGATGGTTGTCCCCATTCCAAGCAACGGTCCCAGGGACTAGGAGGGAATTTATGAAACTCAAAAAATTTGCGAAAAAAGAGTTTGTCATTGCGAACCTCGCAGAGGGGAAGCAATCTCATTCTAGATGGTCAAAGCATGGCGTCTCCCTGGTCACCGTACTTTTGTTTATGCTGGTGGCAACCATCGCCGCCACCGCCACCTACAAGTGGATTACCAGCGAAGGTCATTCCAGTGCTAGCCGCATGATACAGCGCGAGGCCTACCAGAGCGCCATAGCGGGCATTGAGAACGCCCGTAGTTGGATGACCTACAACGCAAACGATTTTGGCGCACTGGTGACGCAGTATTTCTCCAACGGGAAAAAGGCCATTTTGATGACCCCTAAACTGCAGGCATCCTTGAACGACAAAGG
Source organism: Fibrobacter sp. UBA4375 (assembly GCA_002391195.1). GTDB lineage: Bacteria > Fibrobacterota > Fibrobacteria > Fibrobacterales > Fibrobacteraceae > Fibrobacter. The sequence goes on from DGRZ01000051.1 coordinate 2,953, forward strand.
CCAGCAGTTCAATGTGTGGCTTACGGGTGTAGAGGTAAACGCCAATGGCACGTACAAGGTGCAAATTCTGTCTGCAGGTGAAGCCCGTGGCGGAGCAAAGCATAGTGAAGAGGCGATTTTCAACGTGGTTGGTCTCTATCGGGTGAATGTGCCTCATAAAGAGGAAGTCGGATCTGCTACAACGTCTTTTAACTACAACTATTTTGGCGGAGGCATGAAAAATGCTGGCGACCTTCAAGCAAAGTCAATGCTGATTAATGGTTCCTTGAATTCACAGAACAACCCAATTTACGTATCAACCAATCTTGTTGTGACCGGCAATGTTGAAATATCGGGAAGCGGAGTCGCTGCAGACACCTTGATGTGTATCGGTGGTAATTTAACCTCCCAAAATGGAATGGGTGGAGGAGATATTTATGTACATGGTAATTTTACGAGTAAAAATGGAGCACAAGTAAAAGTCAATGGCAGTACTGTAACGAAAAACTTGACAGGAAACGCCTATATTGAAGGAAATATTGAACAAAAAGACGGAAATCTTGTTTTTCCGCGACATTTAAAGCTTGACGGAACGTGGGCGGCACATCTTAATGGCTACGAAGCTGGTGTTGGTATGCATCTTTGTCTTGGTCCTAATGGTACTATTAGAGAAAAAGATGCTGGAAAAACTTTTGAAGCTGTTGGAAGTGTTTATATTGAAGGAGCCCGAGGTGTAAAAAATAGCGCCAGCAATTATGCGAAAATTGTTTTAGGTAAGGCGGATACCGCCTACGTGTATTCTCCGTATGTTTATTCAACAGGAGATTATACGCATGAATATACGTCTGAAGAAAGCTGTATTGCTTATCGAAATTGCAAACTTGCTCGATTGTCCGATGGAACTTGGCATCAGCATTACCCTTCAGCAAAGGTGAGTGGCGCTTATCAAACCGACAGATACTTCCTTGATAAAACGGTGGAAATAGTTTTTGAAGATAAACACAATACTGGTTACTCAAATTATTATTGGAATGGTCTTCTTGTCTATGATAAGGCAGTAGCAGAAGCAAATAATTATGACCCAGCGGCAGATAGGCTGGAACCAACTGATTCTTGGACAGTATGCACAAGGTCGAATAGTCCAGTTGGTGTATATGGTGAAACTGGTTCCGCTTATCTTCCGACATGTACGATTAATTCGTGGTTCAAGTCAAATGGAACTATATCGACGACTATGCCTTCGTCTTTTGATTGTGGTCAGGATGTAAAGGAACGGTGCAGTGCTTTGTGGCAATCTTCAGCGTCAGGGTGTCCTGCAAATTCCGATGGCACCGGAAGCACCTCCTACATAGTCCCCGACGTTATAAAAACGGGTATTGGTACATTTGGTGGCGAGAAATATGCAAATGTCTTTTCGTGCGTCAAGACCATAATAAATAGTGTGGATCCCCAGGGAAATGTTCTGAATGGTTATGATTTCTCGAATTTTTCAACTTGCTATGATAGAGCCAAAGATAGCGTAATCGCAGGTGTTAGCAATCCTCTATATAATGGTTACTTAGTCGTGAAATTCGGAAGAGACAATTTCTTCAAGTCGGCAAAAGGCACTTTGACAGGAAAGTTTATATTCATTGTGGATCAGGACTTTGGTAGTGGTTCCAAAGTTAATCTTCCCACAACAGGATCCGATGAATCTTTTGTTTTTATGTATTTCAAAGAAGGATGTTCTGGAGATATTCAGCCTATCGACGCGTCTAGTAATTACAATTACTTCATTTACACAAAAAAGGATATAACACAGGTTCTGTTTAACAATGCTTCTTTGAATGGCTCTATTTATGGAGAGGTGGGGCCCAAGGCAAGCCCAACCTGCGCTAAGGTAAAGACTTTCCAGACGAGTAAGATGATATACAATCAGAATTTGCTAAACAGTCTTGCTGCTGCCGGAATCATTTGCGACACTACCGTTGCGAATTGCGGTGGCACGGCAAGCAGTTCTCCTTCTTCGAGTGCTTCTAGCACTAGTTCTGGTAGCACCTCGTCGGCTTCTGCTCTCAATGACTTAGATGTCTACCATATCGCCACGGCACCTCAGCTCGGTATTACTCTAGAATCCCAGTACGAAAGCCCAATCAATGCCCCACCTGCTGCAAATGTGGCAAATTTTGCCCCGTCTTTTCTTGTGATGCCCCGAGTAATCTATCTGCCAACAAATCCCGTAGGACGGCTGGAGGACTATTACTCCATTATCAACCTGAACGGAGCCGCAGAATCCAAAAACCCATCCAAGGTCAATTGTGTGCCTCCAGAAGGCGGAACCAGTCTCAAAACTGCGGGAAAACTTTATAGTGGCGAAGCTCTCAGCACAGGCGTTCATACGTGTACCTATTCAAGCGGAACCGGCACATACGCAAATAATGGCAGCGGCAGCGGCAATGTAGAGTTCTATGTCGTAGTAGAGGGCGTTGCCGCTACGGCACCGTCGGTATATTTCACCTCACCCTCAGCCGAACTGATTTCCGGAGGTGGGACAAATGCAGTTCCTGTCAACTTGTCGGTGCCAGAGGCGAGTCACGGACAGTTCTCCGTAGACGTGACCGTTTCGACGCTTCCCAGCGGTTGGCATCTAAATCTTGGTCCGGGAACAGCTCTCAGGAGTGGAAACGTATACACCGTCACGGTCGGAGCCAACGCTCCCTCCCAAAATGCGTTCAACATCTATGCCGATGACGGTGCCGCGGCGGGCACGGTCACGTTCCAGTTGACCAGCCCCTGCACGGGTTGTACCATAGGTTCTCCAAACGTAGAAAATGTTGTCATGACAGGCTCTGCCATTGTGACCAGGGGGAGCATTGCCGACTACTGTGCGGCATACGGCGCTAGCTGCAACAATGACAACAAGTATGCGTCTGTGGCCAATCGGCCTGACTGCAATACGGATAAGGAGTGGGTCACTGCCAATTGTACTGGGAGCTCGACCCAGTCTGCCAACAATACCTGGAGGTGCGGGACAAACACCGCCATCACCCTGCGGTCTGTAAACGTTCCCAGCGGTTGCGAACTGTTTATCCCCTTGGAAAACAATACCATCTCTGCGCCCCAGAACGGCGGCAACTACACGCTTTATGCCTCTCTGAAGCGGATTCCCTACACCCTTACTATTCACAGGAAGGGCGCCTCTTCGGGCAATACAAAAGTCAAGGTCTTTGTGTCCGAAACGAACACCTTCAGTGAAAAGCCCACGTACACTTGCAGTAACAACGAATGCTCTTTCTCGGTTTATTCTGCCCAGCGTGTAAAGCTGACGTACGAACTTTCCGCACCGGACAAGTTCTCCTACTGGTATAGTACATCGCCTAATTCTCCAAGTACAGAACGCATGCATACTGGAAGCTATACCTTGCAGCCCATATCGTCCGATAACACTGTACTTGCCCAATTCAACGCCAAGGACCTGCACTGTTTCTACGAAGATTTCCAGGACTTGCGTGCTTTCTGCAGCAACGATGTTCCTTGTATTGCAAACTGCAATGCCGCAGTGTCTTCTTCTTGCGAAGCCTCTGTAGAAGCTACGAACAGGTGGCAACTGGCCTACAACAACAGTTCGAACGCTCCTGTCATTAGTGGGGGCTCCATTTATAACAATGGCGAGAACCCCGCCCTTGTTCTCAGTAACAAGCACGCCGGCAAAAACGGAAAGATGACCGCCATGTTGCAGACCACCGTGCTCAAGTCTACGTCTCCTGCAAATCTGGGTGTCAATTCGGGCTTGGTAATTCGCGCCGAGGCTGATGCGTCCAGCTACCTGATTGTGAACTTCTTGGGATACGGAGATTCTTTCGATGGCACTCTCAAGGCTAGGCTCTGCAAGTCTACAGGGAAAGGCTCAGGCAATTCCACTTCGAACTGCGAATCCCATGAATTTAGCCCCAGCCTTGAAATAACGCCGACCTCCATGATAAAGGTCGAAATGGATGTCAATGGTGAAAGTCTTACCATCAGGGCGACTGTCGACGGAACCGAAGGGGAAACTTCGTTCACGCTCAACGGTAATTTTGCTCTCAATGGCGAATATGTCGGTATGAAACTTTCCGACCGGTATTTTACGCTATACGATATTGGCTGGAGCAGTACCTCTTTCCTCTTCGAAGGCGAAACCTGTTGGGATGTTCCCGCTATTTATTGTTCGTTCAAGGCTAATTACCTGGGATCTCAGGTTCCCCAGGATTCTAATGTGACCCCCTGGGTAGACGCTTCTAGCTGGTTCACGGAGAACGGCTGTGAAATTGCGTACTACTATAGCGGTGAAGACAACCATTCCTCGATGGTGTCCAATACCGGTGATTACGACCACTTGTTGGCTAGTTCGACATATAATTTCTCTGAGGAAGGACTGCATGGGCAGACCAACCAGACTGGCGAAACCAAACATAACGATGCCTTGGTTGCCGTTACGAGTTGTCCGCTCACCACCAGCCTTGTCGGCAAAAACTCCAGTTGCGGGTATTTCCAGGTGGGGATTATTGACAAGTGTTCCATGGACTATGACATTCTGTCCACCACGTCAGCCTCTAGAAATGGCGTGGCAAGTACCGATTTGACAATCGACGCTCCGAATACATCAAACGGCATAAACCTTAGGGAGACGACGCTTGACTTTACCATTTCTGGCTTGGCCGATAACCAGACTATAAGGGTTTACCTGAAAGACGCGAGCGGTAAGCTCAGCCTGCCGGGATACATAACCGGCAACGGAAACAGCAACCTCAATGTGAGTGTCATGTCAGATGTAGAACCTTTCGACCCGCAGCATGTCGTTGCAGTGGTTATGAATGGAACTTCGACCTATACGGTATCTGCCATCAAGGCATCATGCCCCTACGTGTTCGGCATCTCTAACTGTAAAGCCTCGTATAACGGAACTTCGTGGATTGTCACCTCTACGATCAGCAATCCGGACGGTGCTGCATCAAATGGTTGCTCCGTATCTTCGGATGACAGCAATATCGACATGACATTGAACACAGACATTAACTGTCCTCAAGATGGAAAATTCACCATAAGCGATGGCAGTTTCTACTCTCGACTGAATCAGAACGGCAATACGCAGCCCATGGAGGTGACTTTCACCATTTCGGGCAAAAACAGTGAACAAGAATCCGTAACACCTTGTGTTGCTACAAGCGAATCGTATTACCCGTCTGCAATCACTTGTGAGCCCATCAGCGTTTTCAAGGGGCAAGAGTTCCCCGCTGTGACATTTGACATTTCCAACTGCCCGGATGCGGGGTGCGGTTACACCGTTAAGTATGACGGTTGCAACGAGACTGGTTGTTCTGGCACAGGGACATACAAAACAGGAACTCCGGCTACATTTAAGCCGGACCCTGCTCCAAGTACATCCGATATGACCGCCAGCACAAGTACCTACAATTACGTGATTACTTACTTGGGGCAGACAAAAACTTGCCCGATTGAGGTAAAGGAACCCTCTCCGGCGACAGCGACATGCAGTGTGACCAATGGCGTTGTTTCTGGAACGATTACCGGTGCGGAATGGGGAGAATCCGTGACGGCCGTGATAGGTCTGTCCGACCTTCAGGGAAATGTTTTGGGCACTTATACCGTACAGGCTGGCAATACAAAAACCTACGAATATGATTTGAAGGCCATGTCATTGACTCCGGGGCACACCTATGCCGTTACGCTCACTCTGAATGGCGTAGGCCAAACATGCACCAATCCGTCTTATACACCACCTCTGGACGGCTTTACCTTGGAATGCCCCACTGGTTATGTTTATGGCACAGGCAAGTCTTTAGCCCTAACAGGCTGTGATGGAGAGCCTGCATGTGGTGAATGGAGTATAACTCCGTCAAACGATGGTGTGTCATTGACTACCTCTACTAGCGCCGTAACTATTGCAAACGCGGTTCCGGGAACGACATACACAGTATCCGGAGAGCGAGGGACCGGATCTTCTAAACTGACCAGAAGTTGCAGCATTACATTCAGGGAACCCTTCAGTGTAAGGTGTAATAGTACCAACACCCAGGATATCATAGGTAACCAGTCAGCAGCAGCTGCAGGTGATCAGATTACCGTTACGCCTTATGATGTAAAGGGTTGTTATGGAGAATGTAGTTACGCGATAAAGAAGGGAACCAACACCACAGTTTCAAGTACTTATGACGATGCCACCGGAAGTGTTTCGTTTACCGATGCTGCCGGCTCCGGTCAGACGGCGTATCGCCTTGAAATAACCAATAATGGCACTACTAAACGCTGTACATTTAATGTGGAATATCCTGGGGCAGATGTGTTCGCATGTAGTTACGCTGCTAGAGTACCGGGAGGTGTCGGTAGTCAGAATCTAAGTGCATCTGGCGTTCCCCATGCAGAATACGACCTATATATAGATGATGTAAAGAAAGTATCTGCTGTATGGGATAATGGTGGTGGGGCCCCTCGGTTCAATTTTACAACACCTACAACACTTGGCACTCACACCTACAAAGTTACGAAAAAAGGTGAAACCACCAAGCAATGTCAGGGCTCGTTTGAAGTGACCAAACCGATTACATGTTCTGTTTCTCCCACAACAATAAGTGGTTCAACAAGTGTGACGTTTACGGCACTCATTGATACTGCAATGAATAGTCGTTTCGGATTGGATTTGCACGATTGCGGATTTAAAAAGAATGGTAGTTGGAAAGATAATGATCAGAACCCCCATGGAGGAGCGTCCGGTAATAATGATACTTGGACCACGACAATATCGTCAACAACAGAATTTACCTATGAATGTAAGCAAGGTAATGGAGATAAGACTTGTTCAAAAACAGTCCCACTTGCGGCTCCTCCGGTAGTCACAAATTGTAATGCTTTGACGAGTCGAAAGAGAACGGGGGACGCAGTATCCATTAAACCGGCTGTTAACAATTGTGCGGGAAACTGTGCATACTACATTACTGGTGATGCGACGATCAGTCACAGTACAATGGATTGGTCGTCTGGAGAAGCAATCTCCTTGCCTCTCGTTGATAACGATGGGGATAAAACATACACGATTGCTTTTGAAAACCCTTATAGTACTAGCTCTGATCAAGACAATGATTGTCAATTCACAATAACTTATTCGTCTGCCGCTCCGAGTTGTAATGCGGACAATTCTGATCCAATCTCGTCTCCTCTTGAAGTTGACAAATGCTACAAATATACTGTAGCGGGTTCAGGAAACTGGTATGTAGGCAATTTTACGGGCACTACAGTTGAAATGACATATTGGGATTGTAGTGGAACATCGCATGATGAAACTGTTTATACCAATTACAGCGGATGGTATAGTTATAGTGTAGGAACCGGAGCTTGCACAATATATGTGAAATTCAAACAAAGTGCAGGTCTCCAATTTAATAGTTACTAATTTGCAGAAAGGGACTCGCTTAATCGTTTTACGAAAGATTATGTGATATGATTGAGTTCGATTGACAAAAAGCTTGAGGGGAGCCTTTCCTTTATCCAGAACACTTACAAAAACACCCCTGCGGATTCCACTATCTACGGGGGTTGAATATCTGGCTAGGGAGCCCTGCTACGATTTGCTAGGAGATTCCTTGGCCTTCTCCTGCAAGCGTGCGAACAGCGAACCCTCGGGCACGGGAACGGGGTTTTCCTTGTTCAGACCGTCGATCACCCGGAGCCACTGGGCGATGCGGCATTTATCAAAATCGTAATCGTCGTTTACTTTGAACTTGTCTTCCCCGACTTGGTCGGGGACCTCCATTTCTTTATGTTATCTACAATATCTGCTGTCACGCCAATAGATTCTGCAAGGTCGTTCCAGCCCGGGTTTGTTTTTTCTATCAAATTTATTTTCCATAAGCGATTCCAGCGTTTAAGACGTTTTTCCCTGGCGATAGCATCGTTTATGTTGAAGAACAACTCGTAATGCACGAGTTGATTTACGTTGTAGTCGCTGGTAAAGCTCTCGTTCATTTTTATTTTGTGCTCAACGATTCTGCGATATAAGTCATTTGTCACTCCCGTATAGAAGACGGTTCGGTATTTATTGGTGAGAATGTAAACGTAATAGTTGTTGTTCATATTTTATAGGAGGTCCCCGCCTCCGCGGGGAAGACAATGGGTTGGTTGATTTACAATTATATTCGGACGGGGACCCCCCCCCGTCTGTGTATAAGACGTTTTTTTGGGGCGAAATATGCCTGAAAATTTTGTTTACGTGCGGATTTTACAAGTGAAGGGAGATCCCCGCCTTCGCGGGGATGACAAGGAGGGAGGGTGAGGATGACCAGAAAGGCTTTCGTCATGTTCGCGTAGGCGAACATCCGCTGGAAGAATGTACACGGATCCTCGTCGGAGCCTGCCCTGAGCAAGGCCGAATGGGCGGGGATGACAAATGCAAAGAAGCCCGGTCAAGTCGGGGATGACAACGCTAGGGTGATGATGAAGGAGGGATTACGCTGTGGCCAGTTCTTTCGCGGCTTGCCGTTTCAGCTTGACCACTTCCTGCTTCGGGAGCTTGGTGACACGGACAATCATTTCAATGGGGAGGCCTTCGGCAAGCATCGCGAGGGCGATTTCGTTCGCTTTGTCTTCGCTGCCCTGCAAATATGATCCCTGTTTTTCGTAAATAATATTCGTCATCCCGTCAACCTCGTTCAGGAGTGTCTCGTCGGTGTACCCTACTAAAGATACATCTTTCATGAAGTCCTTGTCAAGCAGTTTCTTCAGCTTTTCTTCTGGGATTTCATTTTCCTCGAGCACGTCGCGGAAAAGCCGCAGCATTTCGGCCCTGTCGGTCGTTTCGCGCTTGCCTGGCGGGGTGCGCTTGTCGATGGCGAAGAATTTCTCGATTTCGATCAGGTAGATGTCCAGTTTGTCGTAGAAAATGCGCCGGTTGCGCACGATTTGCGCATGGTGCAGGTAGGTGTCCGGTTCCTTCGGGAACTGGTTCTCGGTCAAAAGCGAGAGCACGTAGATGTGTGGCAACTTGTAGTCCTGCGACTTCTTGACAGTGCGCGAGACGACACGGCTGGTGTAGTAGAAGAGCCTGTCGACGAAAAGCTTGTTGAATGTCTGCTGCACCTCGATAAGCACAGGTTCGCCGGATTGCGTGGTGCCGTAAATGTCGAAGATAGCGGTCTTGTCGTTGAGTACACCAGGGTTTTCCGGAACCCCGAGAGTATATGTCTTGATGGCCTTGCGTCCGGTAAGTCCGAGCATGGCGTTCAGGAACTTCACGGTGCGCTGTGGCTTGGCCTCGTTTGCCATGAGCATCTTGAAGATGCCGTCGCTGAACGGGTAGACGTTCTTGTACTTCTTGCGGTATTTTGCCAGATGCTCGGGATGCTCGTGCACGTCCTTGACGAAGGCGATGAATTCTTCTCTTGTCATTTTATTCCGTTTTATAGCGGGAACGCGCCCGTATCGCGGACAGGGAAAGAGCCCCGTCTATGTATAAGACGCTTTTTTGGAGCGAAATATGCCTGAAAAATTTGTTTACAAACGTTTTTTTAGTGAGCGGGAGCATGTTTACTTGTAAAAGGGGGCGAAAAATACATCAAAAGCCTTTTTTTCTGGCTCAGCGCTTCCAAATCCCCTCAAAAAAGCATATATTTACCCCAAAGAGGTTTATTATGAACAAGAAATTTCTTGTAGGATTTTCTGTTTTGGGCGTTGCCGCTGCGGCTTTTTGGGCCTGCGGCGATGGCGATGTTATTACCAAGGGCGGCGACGACGAGCTGGCCCTGTTGAACTATGGTCCCCCGTTTGCCGAAGGTGACGAGGGCAACATGAAGACCCTGTTGAATCAGGCCATGGCTGACTGCGCCGCCGATGAGGCTTGTGCAGCTAAGATGGAAGGTGCCGAATATGTTCCGCCTGAGAGCAGCGCCGAAGGCGGGGAAGGTGGCGAAGGCGGCGAGGCCCCGAAGAGTTCCGCATCGGGACCTGTCAGCACCAACTCCGGTCCGGTTTCTACTTCGTCAACCCCCACCGGCAGTTCGGCCTCCGGTGGCGATACTCCTCCTGCCTCTAGCGCGGTCGTTTCAGATGGCACCAAGCCCGACGGTTCCTGCGCTCCCGTTCCGGCCTCTATCCAGAAGGGGGGCTCTGTAACCTGGACGTTCACCAAGGCTAGCCTGCCTGCTGGTTCTAGCGTACAACAGGTGATGGATTACAACAACATGGTGAATGCCGCTACCTGTGAATGGACCATGACAGGGTCTACCGAAGGGACGGCTAGCGCTCCCTGCAAGACCAATACGGCGACGGCCACCTACACCAAGGCGGATAAGTATTCTGCAACGCTGAAAATTGGGGATAAGACCATTGATTGTGGTTCTGTCAAGGTGAACGGAAAGCCCATTACAGGGTGCAGTTGCACCTCGCCTACGCTTGTTGAAATTACCGATGATCCTGTGGCAACCTGGTCGGTCGCATGCGCTTCAACAAACGAAACAATTGTGAAATACGCATGGACTGGTGCCAGCGGAACTACGGCTTCGGCAACATATACTTTCACGAAAAAAGATGAAACCGTAATTCCCAAGGTCACCATCAGTACAGCTGAATCAGACACAACGGTAACTTGCAAATCCCCCAAGGTGACGGATAAAAATGACCCTGACTACGAAATAGATCTCACAGCGACCATTAAGAAACTTGAGCCCGGTGATTACACCATCAAGTCCTGTGCTGGTGGTGGACAAATCTGTTGTTCTACGCTTGATGGGTCTGAAAAAACAATTACCTTGAATGGCGGAGACTGCACTGCATATGCCGGGCAGGGATGGGGAAGTTGTGGTAGTGGTTCTTGCAAAGCCGGAAGCCTGTCGACAGAATATACCATTCAGTGCGCCGGTTGCTGGTAATCCGGCCTTACCCCTAAAGAGCGTTTTTACCGCCCTCCCTCCCGGGAGGGTCTTTTTTGTTGTGAAAATTCGTTTTCTAGCAATGCCAATGTGATAAAAACGGCTGTTTTTTTTTCATTTTTCCGTCTTTTGTTTATATTTATTTGCATTCCGTAAAAAAAATTATATATTAATATAGGTGAAGTTGAGCCTAACAGAGAGGTTTTATTTAAGTCATTACGCCACTAATTAGGGACAGGGGTATTTATGAAACGGGTGTTTTGGAGTGTAGCGGCAGTCACATTCGTGGTTGCTTTTTGGGCATGCGGCGATGGCGCTGTAGATGCTCGAGGGGGCGAAGATGACATGGCCCTCTTGAATTACGGTCCTCCTTTTGTAGAAGGGGATACCGGAAACATGTGGACCTTGCGCAGCCAAGCCATCAAGGATTGCGAAGCCGACGGCGACTGCAAGGCAGCCATGGATCGAGCAAGTGGAGATATAGAGAACCTCCAAGAGGAAAGTTCTTCGACCGCAGCAGACACAGAAGAGAGCAGTTCTTCGGCAAAGCCTCGTTCCAGCAGCGCAGTTGTCGTGCGACTTTCTTCGATAGCACAAGTCATTTCCGATGTGACCAGCTCATCTAGCGAATCCAGCGGGCCAGAAAGTTCTACAGGCAGCACCATACAAAGCTCCGCTGTCATCGGAGGAGTAACGGTAAAATATTGCCTCCCGGAGCCAACCACCGTTATCAAGGGTGAACCCGTGACCTGGAGGTTCAGAACAAACGGAGATGCTCCGTCTAGCTACAAATGGAACTTCACGGGCGGCGACATTGAAACCAGTGAAGACGAAACTCCCGTGGTGACATTCTCAAGCGCAGGTTCTTACGCACCGACCGTTGCAATCAATGGTGATACAAAAACGACCACATGCACCGCGGTAAAAGTGACGGGTCATCCCATTACAGGGTGTTCTTGTACCGGTCCCACACTCAAGTCTACAAGTAACGACCTGGAAGACAATTCCCCTGTAGAATACCAATGGACGGTTGAAGGATGTACCGCCGGAGAGGGCGATGAGCTAACCTACACTTGGAACGGAACCGGCATTTCGGGAACAGGAGCCACGGTAACGGCCTCTTATACGGAAATCGGCTCCTACACGGCATCGGCGACGGTCTCCAACGCCGACGGCATGACTGCCAATGTCTCCTGCACAAACAAGGCTACCGTTGAAAACGGAGGTTGGAACTTTAAATGCTCCTCGCTGAATTCCTCAAGTGTCAACATGGATGTCGATAACTTTGGCAACGTAAACCCTGGAAGTTGCATGGAACTAAACAAGACTAATTCCAACACCCTACAATTCGGTAGCTGGTGGTGTGACGGGGGGCCGATGACGGTGCACCTACGCGATTGCAACGGAGAGGAGAAAGTTTTCTCGCATTCGTGCAATGGTTTTGTATCGGTACAAACAGGGGGACCCTGCAAGGTTTATTTCTACGCCGACAAGACGTTCACTTTCAAAATGCAGGCATGGTAACCTAAGAACGGTTCAATAAAGAGGGACTTATGAAACGCGCATTGGCATATGCATTTGTCTCAAGTGTTGCGGGGCTTTTGGTCGCTTGCGACATGGGTGCCGTAGAGGCCAAGGGTCTAGAGGACGAAATGGCCCTGCTGAACTATGGTGAATTCAACGAAGACGGCATGGCGAACCTCATTCCCGACGCCATGGCCGCCTGCAACGAAGATCCCGAATGTGTGGCCGCTATGGAGAAGGCCGCCGGCAATGGCGAGCTGATTCTCAGTTCTAGCGAAGCCCAAGAAGAAGGAACCAGCTCTGCTGCGGATACCACTGCCAAGGGGAGCTCCTCGTCTGCCCAGAAGGGGCCGGTAATCCCTAGCTCCTCGTCAATAAAGGCTGATACTTCGTCGGTAGCGTCCAGCAGTTCTGCCGTGAATCCCGGTAGCAGCACGACGGTAGCATCCTCGTCTTCCAAGTCAACGACACCTATAGTCAACGGAATCTGCAGCCCGACCCCCAACAGCGTAGAGAGGGGTGGTTCTACTATCTGGAAGTATGTGGCCATCAATTCGACGGCCACTATCGAAAGCTACGACTGGACCTTTGACGAAGGGAGCTCCATAACGACTAGCAAGGATGCCACGCCCAGTGTAAGTTATGCCGCAAAGGGATCCTATGGAGCCATGGTGGTGATAAACAAGGGGCTTGCTACGGAGAAAGAGGTCAAGTGCCAGTCCAAGGTGGAAGTGACTGGCATCAAGGTGAGCGGCTGTACTTGTACGACGCCATCCACATCCGTGGTGGTGTCTTCTTCCAAGCCCAAGGATGTGACCTGGTCCGTTAGTGGTTGTACCGGTGCAGAGCCTTTCACCTATGCGTGGGCGGGCGGTGCTTCGGGAACGGGAACATCTGCAAGTATGACCCTCAAGAGTGTCGGGACATATGCCCCGACGGTCACCATCACCAATAGCGATGGCATGACCATGAGCCCCACCTGCAACTCGGTGTCGGCTTCGGAGTTGCCGGGGGCGGCGTGTAATGTTGGTGAGCATAACTACGATGCCAACAAGGCATCTATGAGTGTGGTTCCTGGACAAACCTTCTATTTTAAGCCTAACAATGTAACGGGTGTTACCGGAACTATGAGCATGACTTTGGCCGGTGGCGGTTCTTCCAAGACCATTTCCGTTGCCAACGGAACCAACAATTCGGCCACGGAACTGACTGCACCCACCGATTTGGGGGCGTATCCCTATACTCTTTCCGTGGATGGCGAGGAAGTGTGCACGGCCGACATAACGGTGGCGTATCCGACGGTTACAGCAAGTTGCTCCTTTGCAAGTTCTGTTTTGCCTGGTGGAAGCGTCAAGTTTAATGTAGGATCGCTTAGCGGTTGGACTGACGCTATGGGTGATAATGTGTCCATGACTTTGAATGGAAACGGCTCTAGCCAAAATATTACGGTAAACCGCAGCTACAATGGAGGCTTTGGTATAACAGCTCCCACTGAGCTGGGAAATTACGATTACACTCTTACCTATGGCGGGAACCAGGTTTGCAAGGCTACGATGAAGGTGGAATATCCCAAGGTGACGGCTAATTGCTCCTTCGGCAACGGAAATTCCATGACGCCCGAAGGTTCCGTGACCTTTACGGCTAGTTCCTGGAGCGGTTGGACGGACGGAATGGGTGGCTCTGTGACCATGCACCTCAATGGCGAAGGCATTGATAGCGACGGGTCCGCAGGTCGCTACGGAAACTTCACGAAAACCTTTACCGCCCCTGCCGAACTAGGTTCTTACGACTACACCTTAACCTATGGTGGAAACCAGGTATGTAAGACAACGTTGGCTGTTGCATGGCCAAACATCACCTCATCAAAATGCGCCATAGGGAAAAATGTCTACAGCAGCGGCAAGGACTTCTTTACTCCGGGCGATTCCTTCAGCGGCTGGAGTAGCGGCGTCAGTTCTCCTCAGAAAATGACTCTGTATCTAGATGACGAAATCGTCATCGAAAACAAGGATGTCAAAAATGGCTATAATGGTCCCCAGTGGCAGCAGGTTACCCTGCCCACGGAACCCGGCACATACACCTACAGGCTTGACTATCACGGCAACACGGTGTGCGAAGTGGAATACGAAGTTGAGTAATCAGAACAGTCTCGGTTAACAGATTTTTACAAAAAGGGTTCCCGCTGATATTGCTGGGAGCCTTTTGCCTTGTAATAAGTCACATATTTTTGAAATTTGCCCTTTTTTTTCATTTTTTCGTTTGCTTTTTCAATAATAAAAGAATAGATTTTGGGGGTATTATGTGGCGAGTTTATGCTTGCCGCATTTAGTTGCATATTAAAAAGGTGAAAAATCTATGTCAAAAAGATTTTCCATATCGGGATTAGGGAATGTGTTTGGAAAAGTCTTACCGGCACTGCTGGTCGCTGTAGGTGCGTTTAGCGGCACTGCAGACGCTCAGTGCGCGGGAACAGTGCGCTTTAAGCCCCCTACTAGTTGGACTCAGGCGTATTTTGGTACACGAAATTGTTCTGCAGCAGAAGCTGGTCATGCTACTACCCTAGATGCAGATGGATACTTTACGTTTGACTTGAGCGGTATCGGCCACCAGGAAAACGGTGCGACTAGCTTCAGTATTCTCAGCAGTGTTACGCAGGGTAGCATTTCCATGATATCAAGAACTGCATGGGAAACGTCAGTCGGTGCTGGCGAGGCTCCTCAGAACGCTCTTACGAACAATGCTGTTTTTGCCTGCCCAGGTGCTAACAATACCATCTTCATTGCACAGGATCCTTTGAGCGCTACGCCTAAGACCTATGTGGGTACTGTGCCTCCCTCTGCTAAATACCTCTATGTGCTCACTCCCGACGACAAGGAGTGGCAGTCCGACAACATGATGGTCAGCGCCAACGGTGGCGCTGGTGTGCAGATGACGACGGCCCCGGATATGTGCGGCTGGATGATGATGGTCTTTGAAGAGAGCAAGGTCCCCGACGAAGTGCTAGTGTACCTCAAGAATAAGCCCGATGAGAAGCTTGGCGCCACGGGCTTGTGGGGCAACGAAGCTGAACCGACTCCTTTGCCACTAAAATCCATTTTGGAAGCCCTTGGAACGGACAGGTTGTATTTTATCCCGGACGATTCACAATGGCCTGAGGGTATGGAAGATGCCCAGGGCCTGTTTGTGACGGACCCCGGCGTAAGCGGTGTCTGCTCCTTCGACCTTGCTGCTATTATCTATGACTCTGATGTGAGCGTGAATGACCTATTCTCGGAGTACCAGGGTATTTCAAGTTCGCGGGCGACAAATTGTGTTGGCGTGCATCATGGTATTGTTCAGGATCAGTTAGGCACCGACGACAAACCTCACCTTAACATGAGTGGGTCCAATGGACCGACTTGCTTCACCAGTGAAGCTGATTTTGCAACGCTGTTCAATTATTCTCCAGGCAAGAACGAGGTGGTGTGCTACAACATGCCTTTCTCCCGTGCCGCCGATGGCCGTTGGGCGTTTGATTCCGACCATGTTAAGAATGGAACCGTCATAGGCGGTTTTTCTCCCCGTGAAGACGAAACTCCGACCACTGCCGGTAATGACGTGATTACTTCCATAAGCCCACAAAAGTGCCCGGCGTGCCGTACAAAGCGCAATGCCGAAGGCCCTGTGACGTATACGGTGGAGTATCCGGGAATCACGAACCTTGACTACCTGTGTAACGGCCCCGGCTGGAGTGGCGGTGTGGATTGCGAAGGCAAGTTCGTTTCCGATGATGCTGGATATGTTAAGTGGAACTGGGACCAGGGTGCAGGTGGTGGAGCCCGTTGGGGTAGCCAGGTGCGTAACCAGCACTTCTGCTTTGAGTCCCATGCCACCTTTACCTATAGCGAAGACCAGGAATTTACCTTCCGTGGTGATGACGACATCTGGGTGTTCATCAACAAGAGGCTTGCCGTGGATAACGGCGGTGCACACCTTGCCGCTCCGGGGCATGTGGTGCTGAAAAACTTGAACACCACGTATGGTGCCGGCTTCCTGGTTCCTGGACAAGACTACTCCTTGGATATTTTCTTCTGCGACCGCAGAACCACCATGAGTAACGTGATTATCAAAACCAATATGTTCATTAAGCAGACCAGCGGCTTGAACGCCAATGGTAAAAAGAATTCTGACGGTACGACGAGTTATAGCATCTGCTACGACAAGAGCGGTGACGGCTCCTGTGCCTCTGTGGCTCTTGGCCAGGCTGGTGGTGGCGATGGTGGAACTGTCCATGCCTGCGACGAGGCTATCAAGCAGTATGGTACCTTGAAGTACAAGATTACTACTAGGGCAGGTCAGGAAATTGCAACTCTTGAGGCGAAAACTGGCTGGCAGTATGGCGGTATCGATGTCGGTAACCCGTTCAAGCCCATTGTGAATACCGATAAGATTAACGGACTGGCTCCGGGTAGCTACCGCCTGGTGATTGACTTCTATGATTTGAGCGGAAATCTTGATGAAAAGGCTCGCACCTACATCAACTTCCGCATCAAGGGTAACCTGGATGTGATGACCCAGACCTCTACCTATACGGTGAATGCCGGCGACGAAAAGAGCCCCTTCTATGCTTCGGGCTCCAAGTGGACCTTTGTGGGTGAGGGCCTTGCTGGTAGCCGCGTGCCGGTGTATGTATCTGCCTTTGCCGATGGCGGTGTAGACCTGCTGAGCGCTGTTGGCCAAAAGTACACTCTGGTGCTGGACAAGGGCATGACCGCCTATACGTCCAAGACCGGAACTACCACAGTAGCCTGGCCCAAGACTATCGGCGAATCGGGTATTGATACCATCTGGGTGTATCAGGGCCTGGAAGGCCTGACCGCCAGTCCCGAAGAAAAGACGGTTTCCTTAAAGACCGCGGCCAAGATTAAGTTCTACGCTCCGCGTCTGGACTTTGCCGAGCCGGTGACCATCGACTCCGCCGGTCATGTGACGGCCTGGAAACACCCGATTGCGGGTGACCCGGATAGCTTGGATGGCGACGAATACTTCCACTGGATTGGTTCCGATGTGGATCTGTATGTGTTGATCGTGAACCCGGCTACCAACGAGATTTGCACGGATTGTCAGATGACCCTGGCGCTGGTGGATCATTCATCTCGTGTGGAAATGACAGGTGCCGTTTCTCTCGGCGACGGTGCTTATATGATTTCTATTAAGTCACAGAAGGAATATATGGATTCTACGGCCTACATCACGATTTCGACAACCGAAGATGCCAAGCTCCTGAGCCAGTCCTCTTACGTGAATCTGCGTTTCCGCAAGCCGCCGGTACCGTTCCCGCAGCTGGTGGACATGTTCGATGTCCGTGGTGCTTCTTTGGGTGCCATCAGCATTCCTGAACCCTATTATTCGCAGTCCAAGGAGTACCTGGACGGTAAGGGCGACTCTATCGTTATCCACTACGACAGGCCTTTCGCTCCGAACCCCCAGGGTGATTACAAGGACTCCTTGCCGTTCTTGATATGTATCGACTGGGATGAAAACGTTTACGAAGAAATAAACTTTGTGGAGAAGGGTTTCTCGAAGACCAAGAAGGATACCGCCGTGGCGTGCTCCTACATGATCGACTCCGTGACAATCTACAATACCTTCATGGCCAAGTATAAGGCTAACGGCAACAAGAGTGACAGCGTTCTTTCCTTTGTCTCGGATTCTACCTTCTCGTCTCTGGTAAAGACATACGGCCGCGGAAAGGTTCTGAACTTTGCCACCTACGAAGACCGTAAGAAGATTACCAAGGGCCACTTCGACGGTAGCATTACCGACCGTATGGCTCCCGTGATTGTTTCTGCTCGTGTGGACAACTTCTCTGAACAGCTGAACCGTTTGACGGTGACGCTCTCAGAACCGGTAAAGATGATTGACGAAACCAATAGCAAGGCTCCCTTCACCTTCTATATGAACTCTGCGACGGAAGTGGCCGAGGCGGCCCGTTATGCTTCGCCTACGGCTAACGCAGCCCCCGGCGGACTTGGTTCCGAAAAGCTGACCCTGGTGTTCGACAAGACCCAGAGCACCAAGAACCCCACACCGCGTCTGGGAGACTTTATCCGTTTCCGCGCCGATTCCTGGATGTGGAGTGATACAGCTAATGTTTCAAGTGATGTTGCCCAGCGTGTTGCTGGTGATAGCGCCATGCACTGGAATTCTCCCACGGACTACAACTCCACCAAGAGACTTCCGTCTCCTTGGGTGACCATCGTGGGCGACTACTCCGTAGAAGTGTCGGCTATCAAGCTTGCTACCATGAACAAGGATATCGACGCCAAGAATACGCCTGCTGTGGAGGTGTTCACGATTCCTACCACTATGGGTAAGGACGAAATTGCGGCTCTGTATCCTAACACCTTAGGCTTTATCGTGAAGTCTGACATGGCATCGTTCATGAGCAAGGACTCTGTGACGGAGAAGTTCTTCAACGAACACCCAGAAGCCTTGGCTGATGTGTACTTCCAGTACGATGTAAAGTACTATACTAACTTGGGTACGTACGTTGCTGGCCAGAGCGACAAGATTTACTGCTTGGACAGCAAGAACGAAGAAAAGTATCACAAGCAGTACTTCGGAGGCAAGGATTGCCGCTCTACCCAAGGAAACTTCTACATTGCTTGGAATATGCTTTCTGACAAGAAGCGTTTGGTGGGTACTGGAGCCTATATCGCTAAGCTTTCCTCCTTCGTGAAACTTGCTCAGCTTGGCAAGGTCAAGTCTAGTAAGGCCGAAGAGACTGACATGTGGGGTGCCAAGCGCGGCAAGGGCATTGTGAAGTAATCTAGTCTAGGTTCCGGGTCACTTCGGCTACGCTCAGGGCAGGCTCCTGCCCGGAATGACGAAAAAGTTAAACGTCATGGCGTGCTCCGACACGCCATCTAGCCTTTACTCTTCGGCTCCGTAAACGACGGGGCCTTCGTCATCTTGGGATGTTTCGTTATTCTCTGGAGTAGAATGTTCGACAGGGTTTTCCTGAGAGGATTCTTCTTTGTCATCCTCGCGTAGGCGAGGATCCGCTGTCGGTTGCGGTTGCTCCACAGGCTGTTCAACGGACGGTGCGGGTTCCTGCGGCTGTTCCGTGGAGGCAGTACCTGCCGGGGTGTCGTCGTCCTTGTCGCCGAAGGGGTCTTCTTGCACTTCGCTCAGGTCTTCGCGGCCTTCCAGCATGGCCATCAGGTCGTCTTCGGTTACGTCTCGGCCACGGCTGGCCCATAAAAGGGCCTCGCGCATCACGGCAGCGATGTCGCCCACGCTCCCGGCCTGGGAGCGTGCCGTGGCCTCCCGCCGGATTTCTTCTACAAGGCCGGGCTTTACGTCCGGGTCCTTGGAAAGGAACACCGTCTCGTGGGCCATTTCTTCGGCGTATTCCTCGTTGTTCTTTTTGCGGTAGATCCAGATGGGGCCAAAGAGTTCGCTCTGACGGAACACCAGCTCGTCGGTCTTGATCATCTCCAGCAGGGCCATAAAAGTCACCGCCGCCACGATGGGGTGGCTGTCGTTGTCCAGCAGGTCTTCGAAGAGGGCACGGCCATGGACGTTCAGGTAGTTGTTGATGGCCTGCTGACGGTCCTGGATGGTCACGTAGTCCAGTTCGATGTGGTGGATGGTCTCCGAAATCTTTGTCTTTAAGCTTTTCTGGTAGGCCCGGAACAACTGCCAGATGTTTGCGTCGGCCAGGGTCTCGTCGTCGTTTTGGGTCTTTTCCAGGCGGCCACGGCTGTAGGTGCCATAGTTCTTGCTTTCCATCTCTTGGAGACCGCCTGCCACCTGCTTGTAACGCTGGTATTCCAGCATCTCCCGCATGAGCTGTTCGCGGTCTTCGTTGTATTCTTCGATGATGGCCGGGTCACGTTCTTCGGCAGGCAACAGTTCCTGGACCTTCAGGGCCATGAGGCGGCTTGCCATGTACAAAAAATCGCCCGCCTTGGAAAGGTCGGTGACCCCAATTTTGTTGACCCACATCAAGAAATCGTCGGCAATTTCGGCAATAGGAATCTGGTCCAGGGACATTTCCTTTTTCTGGACCAGGTACAGAAGCAAATCCATAGGGCCGTTGAAGGACCCGATGCGTACTTCGTAATCTTCCTGTTCTTCGATATCAACCATTTAGTCGAAATGTAGCTTATAATCTTTCGTCTTTCGTCTGTAGCGACGCCGTAGGTGGCGCGTTCTCTCGTCTAGTTACTCCACCGTCACGCTCTTAGCCAGGTTCCTCGGCTGGTCCACGTCGTTTCCACGGAGCACGGCAATGTGGTAGGCCAAAAGCTGCAGCGGCACGCAGGTCACAATGGGCATGAGCATGGGAATGGTCTTTGGCACCTTAATCAGGTGGTCCGCAAATTCGTCCAGGGGCTTGCAGTCTTCGGTAGTGACGGCGATGACCCGGCCTCCGCGGGCCTTGATCTCGCGAACGTTGCTGATGACCTTGTCGAACAGGGCGTCCTTGGGGGCAATCACCACCACGGGCATGTTCTCGTCGATGAGGGCGATAGGGCCGTGCTTCATTTCGGCGGCGGGGTAGCCCTCGGCGTGGATGTAACTGATTTCCTTGAGCTTCAGGGCTCCTTCCATGGCCACGGGATAGTTGAAGTGGCGGCCCAGGTACAAGAAGTTGTTGGCCTTCACGTACTGCTTGGCTATTTCGGCGATGGAGTCAGAGAGCTTCAAAGTCTCCTCTACCAGGGCAGGGAGTTCAGTGAGAGCTCGGGCGATGTCTGCTCCGGTCTCGAAACTTAGCCTACGCTGGCGGCCGAGCAAGAGGGCGATCATAGCAAGTACGGTCACCTGGCTGGTGAATGCCTTGGTGCTGGCCACACCGATTTCCGGACCTGCGTGCAGGTATACGCCGCCGTCGCTGGTGCGGGCGATGGTGGAACCTACGCCGTTACAGATGGCCAGGGCGGTAGCGCCTTTTTGTTGGGCTTCTTTCAATGCCGCAAGCGTGTCGGCAGTTTCGCCGGACTGGGAAATGGCAAGGACCAAGGTCCCCGGCTTGATGATGGGGTTCCGGTAGCGGAACTCTGAGGCGTATTCCACCTCTACGGGAACGCCGGCCAAATCCTCTATCATGTATTCGCCGACCATGCCCGCATAGTAGCTGGTGCCACAGGCGGTGATGATAATGCGGTTGATGTTTCTCAGTTCCTTGATGTTGGTGTCGAGGCCTGCCAGTTTGGCGTTTCCTTCGGCGATGAGCAGGCGACCGCGCATGGTGTTCTTGAGCACTTCGGGCTGCTCGAAGATTTCTTTCAGCATAAAGTGGGCGAACCCGCCCTTGGCGATGGATTCGGCGTCAAAATCTACGTCCTGGATATCGCGGGTTACCTCGTGGCTGTTCATGTTCACGATGGAGTATCCGCTCCGCTTGATTTCCACCACGTCGTTGTCGTCCAGGTATACCACCTTCTGGGTGTGGTTGATGATGGCGGACACGTCGCTGGCCAAGAAAAATTCACCTTCGTTCCCGATACCGAGAATCAGGGGGCTCCCTCGGCGGGCGCCAATCAGGGTGTCGGGTTCGTCGCTGCATATCACCGCAAGGCCAAATGTGCCTTCGATAAGGGAAAGGGCCTTGAGGACCGCCTCTTTCAGGTTGCCGTTGTAGTTCTTGGCAATCAGGTGGGCCACTACTTCGGTATCCGTTTCGGACTTGAAGGTGACGCCTTTTTCGATAAGTTTCGCCTTGAGGCTCGCGTAGTTTTCGATAATGCCGTTGTGGACGATGGAAATTTTCCCGTCAAAACTCATGTGAGGGTGGGCATTTTGTTCGGTAGGGGCGCCGTGAGTGGCCCAGCGGGTGTGGGCGATACCGATGTTTCCTTGGACGGGGGTTTCCTTGAGCTTGGATTCCAGGGCGCTGATTTTACCGGAGGCACGGACGGTCTTGATTTTCCCGTGGTCGATAAGGGATACCCCCGAGCTGTCGTAGCCACGATATTCCAGCTTTTTAAGGCCGCCCACGAGAATGGGAAGAGCTTCATTTTGACCGATATAGGCGACTATTCCGCACATATAGAATCCTTGATAAAATCGTTATGCCCAAACAATATACGAAAACCTTAAACCGAAATTTAGCATTTTAGGCACCATTTCTTGTAAGATTTACTATTTTATGGGAGTCAATTCAAAAGAAGAGGACAACTTATGAATAAAAAAGTGATTGTTGCTGCAGGTGCTCTTGCCCTGCTCTTGACAGGTTGTGATCAGTTGTGCCAGGGCCCCAAGACCAAGACCGCTCTGGTCACCGAAAAGGATAAGTATAGCTATGCCCTGGGTGCCCATTTCGGAAACCAGGCCCAGTTCCAGCTGGTGGCCCGCGATTCCATCGATTTGGATTTGGACCTCTTTATCCAGGCTTTTGTGGAACGCTACAAGCAGGATAGCGCCAAGTACCTGATGGCCGATTCCACCATTTTCCAGACATTGACCGAACTTTCCCAGTCCCGCCAGGCCGAAAAGGCCCGTAAGGATAGCGTCGCCGCCGCCGAGAACAAGGCCAAGGGCGAAGCCTTCTTGGCTCAGAACAAGACCGCCGAAGGCGTGGTGACCACCGAAAGTGGACTCCAGTACAAGGTGATTACCGAAGGTACTGGCGTGACTCCTTCCGATACCGACGTGGTGAAGGTTCATTACACCGGCACCCTTCTGGACGGCACCAAGTTCGACAGCTCCGTTGACCGTGGCGAACCTCTGGAGTTCCCCATCGGCGCCGTGATCCCCGGCTGGACCGAAATGCTCAAGCTCATGAAGGTGGGCGAGAAGGTCACCGCCTGGATTCCTAGCGACCTCGCTTACGGCCCCCGCGGTCGTGGCCCGCAGATTCCCGGCAACAGCATGCTGATTTTCGAGATGGAACTGATTGATACCCACGCTCCGGGCGCACCTTCTAACGCCATCGCCGCTGCTGAACCTGCTAAGGAAGAGGCTAAGGCAGAACCGGCTAAGGCCGAGGCCAAGCCTGCCGAGAAGGTCGAGACTAAGCCTGCCGCCGCAGCACCTGCTGCCAAGGCCGAAGCTAAGCCCGCTGCTGCTCCTGCCGCAGCCCCCGCTGCCAAGGCCGAAGC
>DGRZ01000051.1:26540-57110 GCA_002391195.1 Fibrobacter sp. UBA4375
GCTGCCAAGGCCGAAGCCAAGCCCGCTGAAAAGGCCGCTCCTGCCGCAGCCCCTGCTGCCAAGGCCGAAGCTAAGCCTGCTACAGCTCCCGCTGCTCCTGCTGCTGCCCCGGCTGCTAAGCCAGCTGCCGCCGCACCGGCTGCCGCTCCGGCTGCTAAGCCTGCTGCTCCGGCCGCTGCTCCTGCTGCCGCACCCGCTGCTGCACAGTAATCGGTTTACTTTGCAATTTGAAAGTCCCCTGCGTTAAGCGGGGGATTTTTATATTTACCCTATGAAAATTTTCTTGCGCTTAGCTCTTTCCCTGCTTCTTGTACTTCCTTTAATCGCCTGTAACGAAGAAGAAATTATCCAGAATCTGAAATCGGAACGCGCAAGTTTACAGGTCCGTGTGGATTCCCTGAATGCCCAAATCGCCTCGGCTGAATCCCTGGTCAAAAATGTTCGCGTCATTCGCGATACGGTGCGTGCGGGGGAGGGCCCCTTCCATCTGTTTACAAGGCTCAAGGCTCAGGTCAGTCACGGCGATGAAGACCTGGGCCGCGTCTATGCCGCCATGCAGGACAGTGTGGAATTCAAGCTTCGGGTTGGCGAAATTTTTTACGTCTCTGTAGATTCAACTAATAGGGTTCAGCGGTTCCGCTATGCTCCCAACCCCATAACCGTCCATTTGGTGAGCAAGACGGATACGGGTTTCGTCTACCAGCTTATCGAAAAGCCCGTGGTCAAGAAGCAGTCCGTTTACGAGGGCGCCCTGGAAGAAGGCAGCACGCTGAACGGAATCCTTTTCAAGGTGGGAATCCCCGGCCGCATGGTGGGTATCGTGAGCGGAGTGCTTCAGTGCAAGGTGGCGTTCCCGCTGGCCCGCGCCGGAGACCGTTTCCGTGTGCTTCTAGAAGATTCCTACTACCAGGATTCCATCTGGGTGGGCGGTAAGGTCATTTATGCCGAATTTGACGGAAGGATTGTGGGCCACCATGAGGCGTTCCGTTACGAAGACGAAGATCCCAAGAGTTCTTACAATGCCCACTATACCGAAGCGGGCGATGCCCTGGTCTTTGACGGGCTCCGCTACCCGCTGGAGCACCTGCGCATTACCAGTTCGTTTGGCTCCAGAATTCACCCCATTACGGGCCAGCGCAAGGTCCATTACGGCGTAGACTATGGAGCCCCGGCAGGTACGGTGGTCCATGCCGTGGCCGAAGGCAACGTGACTGTTTCGGGTTATGACGATTTAAGCGGAAATAAGATTGCTATCAAGCACAGGGACAATTCCGTAAGCTGGTATATGCATTTGCAGTCTAGGGGCGTAGCCGTTGGGGCGAAAGTCTCTCCGGGTCAGGCCATCGGGCGCGTGGGTTCTACGGGCCGAAGCACAGGGCCTCACCTGCATTTTGGTTTCAAGGATGCCAACGGCGCCTGGATAAACCCGCTTTCCAAGACCATGATTGCAACGCCCAAGCTAGAAGGAGCCCGTCTGGCCCGTCTCAAGAAGCAGGTGGCGGAAATTCGTAAGCAGATAGAGCTGACTCAGGCCGCGCCTGCCGTAAAGGCCAACGATACCACCGACGTGATGGTCCACATGCGGGTGGTGGAATAGGGGTTAGGGCTTAGGATCTAGGGGCTAGGGGTTTGAGGTGAGATTAGTTATGAGTTTTCAGTTATGAGTTATCAGTCCACAATTTGGCGCCTTCGGCGCGATTATAAAAACTCACCACTCACCACTCACAACTCACTACTCATAACCCATAACTCACAACTCACAACTTCTTTAGCGGGTTCTTTATCACCTTATACGCTCCGCCTCTGGCCGGTTCCTTTGATGAGAATGCCTTTTTGGCAAGGGAGTTCTCGAAGTGGCCCTGTTTTTCCGTGCCGTAGCCCTTTGATCTCTTTTCTTTTCCGAGTTTGGCGATTTCTACCGCTTTGTCCAGGGCTTTGAGTGTATCAGAAATGGCGTAGTCCGGTTCGATGCCCTTGTCGTGGTAAGAAACGTTGTTTTTGTCGTAAAGTTTCATGGCGGTAATCATACTGAGTCCACCGGCACTGGTCGGAATATTGTATTGACCTATTCCCTTTCCGTAGGTCAGCATGCCCACAATGGGAGATTGTGTGGTGTTGGTGACGCCCATGAGCATGGTTTCGGAACAACTTGCGCTATTGGTGTCTGCCATAAAAACAAAGTAGCGCCCTTTGGCAATGCCGTCTTCGGTGGCTACTATGCGGTCTGAAATCACCATTTGGTGGACTTCGTCGGGTGCGACTTCGGTGTATTCAAGGGTGCCGATGGTGTCCCCTTTGGAAAGGAACAGCTCGGTTGCCTTAACGCATGCGTCAAAGGACCCGCCAGGGTTACCTCTCAGGTCAATAATGGCGGACCCCTTGGTGGCTTGAAGAGCCGCCTTGACTTCGTCCGAGGTTCCTTTGGTGCTGTCTTCGTTGGCGGAGTTTGCCTCGTTGCAACTTATGCCACTGAAATTTTCAAAGGAAGTGATTTTGATGACGGGGATAGAATCATGATAGCTGATGTGCACGGTTGGCTCAAGGTAGCAGAAAAGTTCCGCCGAGATATCCAGCGTGTCGCTACCTCTTAAGATTTTAAAGGAAATACTGTCCCCTTCGCTTCCGGAGGTGAGCTTTTCGAAACTCTTTTCGTCGCCGGGCTTGGTAGAGCCCACGTAGAGTACGGTGTCACCAGCCTTGAGTCCGGCCTTGTCGCCCGGACCGTTAGGATACACCTGGGTGATTACCAGCTGGGAATCGGCGGGCTGTACGGAAACGGCGATACTGTATATGGGTTCCGATGCCATATCCAAATCGTATTTGCTTACATAGTAGGGCCCGAAATACCTGGTATAATTGTCGTCCATTTGGCTATACATATAATAGACGTCTGGAAATTCATAATAGTCGGGAGAATATCCCGCATCTTCGCCGTGACCGTTATAGCTATTGATGTCGCCGAGCTTTTGATTGGCGTTTAAAAAGAAGAAATGGAGCAATTGGTGGTTTTCGACCAGTTCCTGTTCAGCGGCAGTAAGTTCCTGTGGAATTTCCTCCTCTTCGTCGGGCATTGCGATTTCGCTGTCGGCATGCTTGACCGTGCAACCAGTCCATAGTGCAAGTGAAACGGAGGCAAAAGTATAAAGAGAGATTTTCTTGAAATTCATAACGACCTACGGTGAATAGGGATAATTTACAAAATGGACAACGGAATCCAAAGCGCCACCCATGTCGAAACTCTTTGCAGGAATAGTTGTTTTTGTCGAGGCCAGCAAAGATTCTTTGATGGCACGCTCTGCCACAGACATTTTGGCACTTTGTGTCTTGGGTGAATTACCATATAGGGTTTTGACGGCATTTAGGGCGCATGTCCTTGAAGCTCCTTCCGGACAGTCCATATCGGGGGCGATTCCTTTTTTGTGATAGCTGTTGCCCTTGGGCGTGTAGAATTCCAGGTTGGTAATGACGGCAAGCCCGCCTTCTAGGGTCTTCCACTGGCTTTGCCCTATGCCCTTGCCGAAGGTGGTTTCGCCTGCCAGGGGAATGCCTCCCTGTTCCTTGGCTGCGGCGATGAATATTTCGGCGCAGGAGGCCGAAGCCCTGTTGGCAAGCATTAGGAATTTCCCGTTTTCTCCGGGGTCTCCGGGGTTCGCCAAGACATCTAGGGAGCGGTGTGTCCTTTTTCCGTCGGGGGTTAGGCTTACAAATTGCCGCCTAGACAAGAGGCCTTCTTTTACAAAGAGGTCTGCTGCGGGGAGGCATTGGCTGATTAGCCCGCCGGGATTGTTCCGCAGGTCTAACACCCTGGGCTCGGAAACGCCAGCCGTAGAATCCAGGTATGCCCTGAGCTCGCCGAAGGTGCCATTCTCCCTGTCGGCGGTGGATTCCTTGAATTCGGTGATGGTTACGAAGGTGATGCCCTCGATGGTGTCCAAAAAGACGGTAGGGGCGTAAACCGTTTCCTTGGTCAGGTCAAACTGAAGTAGGCTGTCGTCAAAGAAAATCGTGAGCGATACATCGGCACTGTAGGCGACAATGGAATCATACACCATCTTGGAGTCGTAACCGTCCATTGAAATGCCGTTTGCCGAAATGATCCGTCCGTAGCGGGGAACCTTGGCCCTGCCGGCAGGACTGTCGGCATAGACTCTCGATATCAAGATGGGGTAGGGGTGGTCATCCCCTTCGGTGTAGATGACCAGGTATTCCATGCCCAAATCGCCTTCTACAATGGAGGTGTTCATCTGGTTTTCGGCTGCCTCGCTTTTGGAGGGCGGGTAGTAGCGGGTGTATCGGTCGCTGAGCGATTCGTACAACAGGGGAATGCTGTCCCCTTTTTCGGGCAGGTCTTTCAGCTCTTCTTCGTAGAGGTAGGTCTGGTTCAATAGCCAGTAGTTGAACTCGTAGGCGGTTGGCTCCGGAGTGCTTTCCACTGGCTCCATAAAGTCCCCACAGGCGGCTAGCAAGAGGAGGGAGAAAACGGCGAAAGACGATAGACGATAGACGAAAGACGATAGACGAAAGACGGGGGTTGTTTTTTCGGTTTTCATCACAGATCCGTGCGGTTCTATCCAGATATCTTTCGTCTTTCGTCTGTAGCGACGCCGTAGGTGGAGCGTTCTTTCGTCTAAAAAGCTACTGGTCTATCTTCAGCCCCTTCTTGTCAAGGATAGCCCGAGGCAGGCCATCTTCCATGGGGTTTTCGTTGATGGAGATGGTTTCGAGACTCTTGCAGTCGGCGAGGGCCTCGGGCAGTGTTTCCAGCTGGTTTGCGTCCAGCACCAGTTCCCGGAGCTTGGAAAGTTTGCCGAATTCCTGCGGGATCACGCTCAGCTGGTTGCCGGAAATCATCAGGATTTCGAGGCTTGCGAGGTTCCCGAGGGAGGCGGGGACCTCGGTCAGGTCGTTGTTGTCCAGGTACAGCTTCACCAGGCTCTTCAGTTTGCCGATGGAATCGGGGATGGTGGTGAGCATGTTGTCGTGGAGGGAGAGTTTTACCACCTTGGTCCAGTTGCCGATTTCGTCGGGAAGTTCCAGAAGCTGGTTCTTTGCGATATTCACCGTATGGAGGTTCGTGAGGTTTCCGACGGTGGCGGGGAGCTCCGACAGGCTGTTGTAACCCAGGTACAGGTGCTCCAGGGCGGTGAGGTTCCCGATGGTATCCGGAAGCTCCATCAGGTCGTTTTCGCTGACGGAAAGGCTTTTCAGGTTTTTCAGGAGCCCGATGTCGTCGGGGAGCTCCACCAGCTTGTTGCGGTCCAGGTTCAGCTCTTCCAGGGACTGGATTTCGAAAAGTTCGGGGGGTAACAGGCGAAGTCCCTGCTGGGATAGGTCCAGGGTTTTAGCCTTTTCGGCTTTTGCTTTATTGATAATATCGAGCAGGTTCATAGAGACTCTCCTATTTATACACGATAAATCATAGCATTTTTGCGAAAAAAAAGGGCTTGGTTGTCCAAAATGTGTTAAAAATAGCTAAAAGTTATACATTTGTTCACTAAATAGGGGTCAAAGTGGAAATTTTTTTTAAGATTTACTATTTTTTATGCCCAAAGTAAGGCTTTTGAAACTATTTTTAATGGCAAAATATGGCAGAAGCCTAAAATTGAGGAAAAAATGGAACTGACAAAATCCCAGGAACGACGCCTAGCATTTGTGGCTAGCCTCTTGAGTTTGAACCCCAATGACCCTAATGACCGTATCAAGGCCCTTCGGCACTTGAATCTGGACGAGAACGGATGCTTTCATGGCTTCCAGTACTCCCAGGGCTTCATGGAATTCTTCATATTCCTGGACGAGGATACACCCCTCGAGAAGGTGGTTTCTCACCTGAATGCCGACCTGAAACAGCTCCAGATTGCCGTTTTCCGCACCAGCGACCCCACTAACCCCTTCTTCATGTCGCTGCGCGAAGAGGCCGACCCTTGGGCAGTGAACAAGATTAGCGATGACGACGAGGAAGAGGACGACGATACTCCGGCAAGCCGCCCCTACATGGAGACCCTGGAGATTACGGTGCTCCGCACCCGCGCTACCCGCGACATTACCGACTCTGAACTGGAACGCACCCTCAAGGACATGCGCCGCAAGCTCTCCATCTGGAAAAACGAGGTGAAGGCCAAGCTGGACATTATCGCCGAACACGACGACCTGACCCGCGATTTCCGCAGCGCCGACGACAAGCTGGAAATTGTCATGGATTCCGATCCCTTGCACCTCACAAGCGATCACGGTGAACTTTTCCTCGGTTTCTGCCCCATCCGCACTATTTATGACTACCATGTGAACTTGGGTAAGCGCCTCAAGACCAAACACAACATGGCTATCGTGAGTTCCAACATCCGTACTTACCTGGGCAACCTGACCCACACTAACGCGGCCCTGATCGATGCCTTCCAGACCATGGAACGTAACGACGACCAGAACGTGAACGTGGACGATTTCCCCTTCTTGCACAACGGTATGACCCTCACGGGTGATGACCTGCGCCTCAAGGAACGGGATGGCAAGAAGGTGCTCTACATCGAACGCCCGAAGATTATTAACGGTGCCCAGTCCCTGTTCACCTACGAACACTATGCCAAGAAGAGCAAGAAGCCGGTGAACCCCAAGGTGCTGGTGAAGGTGGTGGTGCCGTATCCCGGTGCCGACAACTTCTTGAACCAGGTGACCATGGCCAACAACCGCCAGAACCCGGTGTTCAGCTATCACCTGCGCGCCGCCGACGACCTGCAGTTCTTCATTTGGCAGCGTTATCAAGAAGAAGGCTTTACCTATGTGTACAAGGACGGCGTGCGCCTCAAGGCCCGTACCCGTAAGCTCGAAGTCCGCATGCGTCCCGAACTGGCCAAGACCCTCTTTATGATGGACGGCAAGCTCAGCGAATGCCGCTCTAGCGATTGCATTTTCGACAAGGAAACCCTGTACCAGCGTTGCTTTGGCGCCTTTGTGCGCGTGGCTCCTGAAAAGGAGAAGGATTTTGTGCGCAAGACCATCGCCTTCACCAAGGCATGGCAGCTCCTTAGCCGACTCCCCATCAAGATCCGCCGCGTCACCCCGGGCAAGGGCGTTTCCATCGAGGCCAACGACGATAACCCGCTGACCAAGATTACCTTCAATGGTCGTCTCGAAGATAAGTTTATCTTCCGCAGCGCCGTGAAGGACCTGGTGGTGGCTCTCGCCCTCAAGCACTGGCTTGTGTACGGCGATCCTATCCAGGATTTCGAATGGCTGGTGGAAAACGAACTGAACTTCAACGATTCTATCCTTAAGTATGCTTCCCGTATCTACACGGAAGACCTGAAGGGAATCCTGATTACTGAATTCAAGGACAATCCGGCTTACTACGATACCATTACCACCATCGACAAGGACAGCGGCGAATCCGTGGAACGCAGACTCTGGAAGGGCTTCGCCAACACCGCCACCTACGAAAAGATGATGGATTTCCTGTGCAAGAAGAACAAGTCATGGGAAAAGGTTCGCGGAGGAATCGAACTGTTCCTTTAATAATGCGCAAACGCAGTTTGCGCCCACGCTCTTAATTACCTCCCAACGAACAGTTCCCGAGGAATGGTAATTATGAGCGTGTAGGGAAGGGTTTTAGGGAGGGGCGTTCGCCCCTCCCTATTCATATTTTTCTAATTTCCCCGAAAATCTTGAAAAAATAGTGGATTTAGGACCCCTAAATTCAGTATTTTGTGACGGAATATTTTGAAAAGGTTCTTGCATAGAACCCCTTTGGGGTTGTTCGCCTTTGGCTTGTCCATCCTGTGGGCAAGTGTTTCCCTGTGGGCTCAGGCGGATACCAGCGGCTATGCGCCTGCGGAGGCGGAACCGGACCCGGCAGAGACGGAGTGGCAACCTACTTACCAATATATGGAATTGCCCCCTTCAGTCACCCCCCTGAACGGCATGTTGCCTTTCGGTGGCGTCGGGGCGTCTCCTAGGCTCATGAAGAACAACAGGGGCCAGGTCTATAGTCACGACATCGATATCGCCACCCGCGAAATGGACGTGAGCGAAAAGCGGGTGAACAGCCTTTCTAGGGACACCACCACCTTGTGGACCGCCCACTATCCGGAACTGACGGACTACGTGGCGGACATGTACGATATCGGCCGCAAGAACCTGTGGCTGAATGGCCTGGTGGGCCAGAAGGACGGCGGCTATGAAACGCCGGAAACAGGTTCCGTGTTCGACATTACGGTACCGGTGACCATGCCCGCCTGGATGAAAGATTTTGGCCTGGACAAGCCCAAGCTGATGCTCCAGGGGACCATGGACATTCGCCTTAAGGGTTATGCCGAAAAGGACGACGCCCAGGGCAGCACCAATACGAGCCTGGTGCCATCCCTTTCGCTGCATTACGACCCGAGCTTTATGGTGAAGGGTAAGATCGGCCCCTACATCACGGTGGAAATCAACAACGTGGAAACGGGCCTCGGTATCCAGAACCAGGTGAGGGTGGTCTACGAGGAATCTTACAAGGACGAGTTCGAGGACTACATCCTCCAGAGGGTGGAAGCGGGTACTACCTCCCTGACTCTTTCGGGTACGGAACTGACGGGTTACTCCGAGAACCACCAGGGGCTATTCGGTATCAAGGCGGACTGGAAACTTGGGGACTGGAGGCTTACCACCATCGCGTCCCAGGATGGCGGTTCCCAGGAAGAATACACCATCAACGCCAACGAATCTACTACGGAATTCCAGATTCTGGACAAGCAGTTCGTGGCCTACCGCTACTACTTCTTGAATCACGAGGCCAGGGACAACTACATCAGTGCGGCCATTACCGGACGCACCACCTCGAACTACCCGGCCACGAACCTGAAACTCTTTAAGCGCAGCAACCTGAACAACGCCAAGGACGTGGTGGACAACATTACGGTAGTGTACAAGACGCCTGGCGGCAAAACCATTACGAAACTGGTGGAACGCATGGTGGAAATTCCCAGCAGCGATTACACCTACGACCCCAAGACTGGTATTTTGAAAATCAACGGGGTGAACCGCAATACCCTGGTGGCAGCCAGCTGGAGTAACGACGGTAGCGGCCGCACGGGCACCACCATCAGGAACGGCTCCAGCATGGTGCTGATCCAGTGGGATGCCACCCTTTCGGAACTGACGGACATCGACAAGCTGATGCTCCGTAATGTTTATTCCGTTGGGATTTCTGATGCAAGCTCCAGCAGCTTTGTGTTGCGCCTCAAGAACAAGTCCGGCATGACGGGCACCTACCTCAAGACTCTTGGGGTGGCGGACACCTCCACCGGAAGCCCGCTGGTGAACGATGCAACCATCTTCAAGAAGGACGCCTCCGGAAACTATACCGGCGAAATGTGGCTCCCTTGTAAACCCTTGTCGCAGTATTCCGGAGCGGGCGCTACGGAGCGTGCTCGCGAAAACTGCCTGGAACCGCTTCGCTTGTTGGATTCTACGGGCGCCATGTCCCAGCTTTACACCTTGCCGGTCTACAAGCTGAACCGCTTTACCAGCCGCTTCTATTTTGAATCGGTGGGTAAGCGACGCAATTCTATCATCAGTGTTCGTGACCCTGCGTCTAGCTATTCGGTGAGTGCGGGTTCTTGCATGGATATTTCTCCGGGCACGGAAAAGCTGACCGCCGGTTCCACTACCCTTATTCGCGGCACGGACTACGAGGTGAACTATGAGCTTGGCCAGATAGAACTTTTGAGCGAACGCGCCCTGGACCCCAACAAGGAAATCAAGGTCACCTTTGAATGCGAACCCCTGTTCGAGATAGACAACAAGTTGCTGTTGGGCGCGCGAGCGGAACTCCCGCTGGAACGTTACGGCTTTGGTACGGGATCCCTGTTCGGTGTCACTGCGCTGTACAAGAGCCAGAGCACTACGGCCAAGACCCCGACCCTCGGTAACGAGCCCTTCTCCAGCGTGCTGTGGGGAATGAACCTGCGTCTGCAGGACACGGTGCAGGCCCTGACGGACTTCGTGAACCTGATTCCCGGAATCCAGACGGATGCAAAATCCAGCTGGCGGTTCGAGGCGGAATTTGCCGCCAGCCGCCATAACGCAAACACCAGCGGAGATAACGAGGCCCTTGTAGAAGATTTTGAATCTACGGTTTCGGGCCTTACTTATCCCCTGACCAGACTTTCGTGGTATCCGGCATCGCCTCCGGGTGGCGTTGCGCGCCAGCCTTCGACCTACATCGAGAACCAGGACTATCGCCACAAGGGCGAGTTTATTTGGCACAGCAACACCACGGAACTGTACAAGTACATCTATCCTAGTGTAGGCAACTCCGATGTGGACAACCAGCACCTGACGGTGCTGAAGATGACCCTTCGTGCCAACGACAACTTGGTGGGTAACTCCTGGGGCGGTATCATGCGTCCTAACAGTTCCTACTACCAAGACTTGAGCGAGATGAAGTACTTGGAAGTGGTGGCCCGCGGAAACGTAGGCTCCATTTACCTGGACCTGGGCCTTATCAGCGAAGATATTTCAATCAACGGTTACGAACCTAATGAGGAATATGACGGCGAAAACGACCTGGGTACAACGGTTGCCCGTACCGACAATGGTTTGGATAAGGTTTCCGGTTCCGACGAAAAGCGCCTGGTGTGGGACTGCCGTATTTCGGGATGTATTTCGTCGGAGATTACGGCTGCCAATTCGGATGCCTCTGCTACGGATATTGCCCAGGATAATTACGACGAGGATTTGGAAGATGAAAGTGATCCGTCGGTACACATCAACGGTACCGAAAACAACTCCGGCGAGCGGCTGTACGATACCGAGGATATCAACAAGAACGGCTCCCTGGACACGGACATCAGCTTTGTGCGTTACCGCATCGATTTGTCCAAGACGGACCACATGGATTACGAGGACCTGAAGAATGGCTGGCGCAAGTGGCGTATTCCCTTGAACCAGTACGATACCATCGTGTCCCCGTCGGGAAGCGACTACAAGACCATTCTTGCCGAGGCCCTTTATTCCAGGCTTTGGATTGGAAGCTTGAATCCGGGCGTGGCCGAATCCAAGGTGCAGATTGTAAGCCTGGCCGTGGTGGGAAACTCCTGGGAAGAGACCACGGTAGCCGACCTCTACAAGACCAGCTCTACGGAAAATTCCCAGGTGGTAGAAGTGAACGGCATGCCCACCCAGGTGCAGGAATCCATGGACACCCGTGACACAAGCCGTATTAAGGTCACCACCATCAACAACCGCGAAGATTCCAACATCTACACGAAATCGCCCAATACCAAGACGGAACGCGATTCAGAAACCAACGCTCCCCTGAAAGAAACTGCTTTGGTGCTGGACTATCAGAATATGAGTCCCGGTCAGGAAGTGGGCGTGACCCGCGTCTTTGAAAACGAGGTGAAGGATCTGTCCAGCTACAAGTCCGTCAAGATGGAAATCCATTACGAGACGGAAGCGGACAAGGTTCCTGTACGTTTTGCCCTTCAGTTTGGTGAAGGTTCTCTAGATGGCTCCAGTGATTACTATGAATGGAGCTTCCGCCCGACAAAGTACAACTGCACTTCGGGCGATCGCCCTCAGGACTGCCATGAAGAAAACTGGCTGGCCAACGCGTTCGCCATGGACCTTTCCGATTTCTCCGACATGAAACGTGGCCGTAAGCCTCCCTTCTTGGAGCCGACGGTCCGCAAGGTAGAAGGCAGTTCCCGCGAAGAACAGATCAAGCTGGTGGGTAATCCGTCGGTGACCCGTATAGATTGGATCCGCTTTGTTATTATCGCCGATGCAGACGCATCTCCCAATGACTTGAAGGGTACATTCTGGATAGATGACTTGCGCCTTTCGGACATGGATACGGAATGGGGCTATGCGGCAAGAACCTCGGGCCAGATACAGTTTGCGGACTTTATTTCGCTATCGGGCGCGGTGCGGTATCAGGACGGGAATTTTGCAACGCTTTCTACTACGGGAGGGTCCCCGAAGCCGAAACTTTCCGATGCGGCGTCCCAGCTGGACATTGCGGGCGACTTGAACATTAGCCTGAACAAGTTCCTGGCTGACAGTCTCGGGTTCCATATTCCCATGAACTTCGGTTACAACAGCACTACCAAGCGCCCCTACATGAAGCCTACGGACGACATGCTTCTTAAAAAGAGCAGCTTCTCGAATCTGACCAAGGACATGTTCCAGAACGACCTTTCGGTGACGTCGAATTCTAAGGAACAGAAACTGCGTGACAAGGCGGAATCCAAGGGCTATGAGTCATACGTTCGTGAAAAGAGTTTCAGCGTAAGCTATAGCAAGGACTACAAGGCGGCGGATACCAAGATAGGGGAGGCCCTCTCCCAGATTCTATTGGAACGTCCGGCGGCGAGTTATTCCTATGCGGAATCCGAAGGCCGCGCCACCACCAGCGCGGACTCGACTTACTCTTACAGGACTATTTTGGAGTACAAGTTGGGAACCTTCACCTTGTTCAAGTTCAAACCTTTCGAGGGGCTTGGCAAGTTTGACAACGCCTTCAGCAAGGCCCTTGCGAAGACGGAATTTGAACCCTGGCCCCAGACTTTTGACTTGACGCTGTTCGATTTCAACTATGTGCGATATGTGGACCAGGATAGGGATCCGGACTTTGTGGAACCCCAGGTGGACAAGGTGGTGACTTACACGGCAGACTTGAACCACAAACTGAACATGCGTTGGAATATCCTTTCTTGGTTGAATACGTCATACTCCCTGAACATTTCCCGTGACATGCAGGGCGGTGGCGATCGTGAAGGATTCGTGAAGGAGAATTTCTTTACTACAAAAGAAGGTGGACTCTTTGCCAGCGATTACGTGTTCGATTACGACCATACGGACCGTAAGGTCTATATATCCAAGGATAGCGTGGTGATTGTGCCTCGGGATACGGTTGCTCGAACTATGGAAGATGGCAGAGAGTGGGCAATCGACATGCAAAACCCGGAAACCTATGAAATCCGCTACGACACCTCTGCATTCTACCGCGTGGACAGTGTTGGAACCCGAGAATATGGCCGTTCCTACGGTATTTTGAGAAATGAACGGGCCCGTACCCAGCAGTTCAAGATTGGATTCAACCCGAGGCTGATTCCCTTTATTCCGTTTAATACCACCTTTACTTCGGACTTCAACCAGCAAAAGACGATTCCCGACGAATACGACTTCTTGGACGCTACCGATATCGAGAAGAATTACTGGACTATATCCCAGACGAACCGCTTTGACTTTAGCCCCACCTTCAGGGTAATCGATTTCTTCCAGAATTTCGGAAAGGACAATGTGGTGGCAACGTCCCTTGAAAAAATCAAGTGGAACGAAATCCGCATGAGTTGGCAGACCACGACAAATACCGTTGGTGAAAACTTTACCCTGTCGCAGCTGTACGAGGAACAGGGCGTGACCCCCATGGAATATTATCTGTATGGTCTGGGTCTCGGTAACGGTTACCGCAATCGCGGGTTCTGGAATATTGTCACTGGCGATATGGGACTTGACCATCGTGACGACTTCACGCACTTTGCCCAGTACCGCAACCATCATGTAGACACCCTTGTCTATCAGGGTAATTTCCGCCACTCCGTTTCCCGTCAGTTCCAGATAGGGACGGGTATTGTGCTGCCTATTTGGGATATCGGCGTTACGGGCGACCTGATGTGGCGCGAAGAATTTAACCAGTCTCGTGAATACCCGCTGTATTTGGATACCACTACGGTGTGGCCGAAAATTGGTATTGGCGTGAATGTGCCGAATTTCTCCCAGCGGGTGTCTTTCTTGAATGGGTTCAAGAGCGTGAGCACCACACATAGGTTTGATTACACCAGGACCATCGTGGTGCGGCCTTTCCAGAGTGCTGAAGATTCCTGGGCCCACCAGTGGAACTTTAACCCGCTGGTCCGTGTGTCTTTCTTGACTCAGAGCAACATGCGGATAGACAATGCGGTGCGCCTGAAGATAGAGTCTACGGACAGACGGCCCAAGGAAGAAGTTATCGGTTATCCCAGCTGGCCCGATAAGGAAGGAGACATTCGGGATACAACTGACTATTTCTGGGATACACCCTGGATTCATACCTCCCTGTACAACGACTTTGCCATCAATATCGGCAACGACCTGACCATTTCGTACCCGCTGAAGACCAAGCGCGGGTTCCAGCTATGGAAATGGTATTTCAAGCTGGAAAACGATATCGACCTGAAGTTTACCGCCGGTTACGACTACAACAAGACCATCCGCAAGGAATACGACCCTGACCCGGGATACGACATGTGGAACAAGGCCAGCGGCACAGATGGTGTGTTCAGACAGTGGAGTATCGACGGATACGATTATACGGTCTACAAGCCGGAACTCCACAAGACGGACCGTACGGTGCCTTCACGCACACACGAATGGTTCGTGCGGCCCAGCGCAGGCTACCAGTTCAACCGTATCGCTTCAATGAGCAGCTACATTGAGTATCGTCAGATCCACGAAAAACTGGATGACGAGACTCCGCACCTGCGGCAGATATTGCAGTTCGAAATCGCGCTGATGCTTAGGTTTGATTAGGTTGTAGGTAGTAGGTTGTAGGTGTTAGGGTCGCTGGAGGCAAGAAATTAATGTGAGGTGTGAGATGAGTAATGCGAAATGATAAGTTAAGAATAAACCACTACACACTACACATCACACACTACACATTGATTGTCCCGCAGGTTTGACCTTATTCCACGATCCCTACGTCGGAGAGTTTGACGAAGCCCTTGATTTTTTCGCCCAGCTGTATTTCGGCGAAATTTCCTTGGGTGGAAAGCACCTGGAAAGACGTTCCTTCGGAAAGGGTATTCAGGGTCTGGGACTTGTCGCTTGGAGCGCTGGTCACGTCGGCATCGTTGGCGGTGACAACTCCGGTGATGTCCGTTTCCAGAACAAAAATCTTGTAGCCAGCGCTGGCGCCAAAGACTCCTAAGACGATGGTAAGCGCAAAGATGATTCCGGTGTAGATGTTCCGGGCCTTTTCACGCAGGCTGACCTTTGTTAGGACGGCGGAAATGGCTATGGCCCAGAAAATGCCGAGCATAATCCAGAGCTGCGTCTTTAGAGGAATGGCGTGGTGCGCCTGGAAAAGGGCGTTCAGAATGGGGTTTTCTTCGGAATCTTCGTCCACCTTGTCCCGGGTCATGGCCTGGGCGTATTTCAGGTTATGCTGGATATCGCTGTCGTTGGCCCGGAGGCGGAGGGCTTTTTTGTAGTAGAAAATGGAGAATCCCAGCTTTCCACTCCTGAAATAGGCGTTCCCCAGATTGTAGAAAAGGTCTGCGTCGTTAATGCCGCTGTCGGCACAGTTCCGCCATTCGTCAACGGCCCGTTCGAAATCGCCTTCGTTGTAGGCCTTGGTGCCTGCTTCGAGACCTGCACAGGTTTCCGCAGCATTTGAGGTGGCGAATGCCGTTAGAATAGTAATCAGAATAAATACAAGACTTTTCATATAAACCTTCTCGATTCCGAACTCCGAATTCCGAATTTCGAACTATCTAACTTTCTCGCAAAGCTTTTCCACATCGGCCAGCATCTGTTTTTGCTCTTCGGGCGTGGCCGTCACGGGAGCGTAGCGCACGAAGGCGCATTTATCAAGCCAGCTGTCGATGGCGGCGATGGTTTCTTCTTTCACGCCGAGCCTTGCCAGTTCCTCTTTCATCTGGGGGCGTGTCATGCCCTTGAATTCCAGGTTGGTGGTGTCGCTCAGGTAGTTCAAGAGCCCGTTTTCGAGTGCGGCGAAGAATCCCTTGCCGTCGCCTGATTCGAGAGCCTTGCGGGCCTGGGCGAACTTTTCCTTGAGCTGTTTGTTGGCATGCCCCTTGCGGACCAGAGCCGCGTTGCTGTTACGCTTGCGACGGATCTTGACAAGAAGGGTGGCTGCGATGTAGAAGGGAATGGCTGCGGTAAAGAGAATCCAGAACAGCACGCTCTTGTAGAGAGCGGCAGTGTCCGCCTTTGGCACGCTGGTGTGGATAAACCGGATGTCGCTACCTAGGGATTCGATTTCCTGTTTTTGCACGGCGCTTGGGCCTGCGGACCCTGCCACGGGACCCTGGAAAATGGCTTCGGCACCTGCATCCCCCTTTTCAACCTCGATGGTCCAGGGGCCTGCGGTAGCCGTTTCATATTTTTTCTTGGCGGGGTTGAACCAGGAATAGTTTATGGCCGGGATTTCAAAGGTCCCTTTCTTTTTGGGATAGAGGAAAACCTTGATGTCCTTGGTGGTGACGACCTTGTTTCCCATAATCTTCTTGGAGATGTTGTTTTCGGGGGGTACGGAGCGGAACTCGCTGAAATCGGGAAGTTTAGGGTCCGTGATGGTGCCAGGCGTACCGTCGCCCTTGATGCTTATGGATAGCGTCAGGGCTTCGCCTACCTTGAGGTTTGTGCGGTCGAAATCGGCGCTGAACTTGTAGTCGCCTACCATGCCGCTAAAGTCTGCGGGTTTGCCCTGGGCAGGGAGAGGCTTTACCGTGATGTTTACAGTCGGAGTCTGGGTTTCGGCTTCGATAGATTCCTGCTTGATGGACTGGCTGTGGAAAGACATTCCGCCCATCTGCTTCTTTTCTTCTACAATTTTCGGTTCGCCGCGCTTGGTGTACTTGAACTTGAAGGGAGGAATTTGCAGTGTACCGTTTTTGGTGGGAGAAAGCCAGGCGAACTTGGCGCTGGCCTGCATTTCGCGGCGGGCGCCTTCGACGGGCTTGAATTCCATGGTGGAAAGGTCGCCGCGGTGGACGATAAAGTCGTTACCGGTGCTCATGTCGGTGGCCTGCAGGCCTCCCTCGAAATGCTCGTAGGTGTGGAACCCGAGAGTGACGTAGAACTGTTCCCCTTCGTAGATGGATCTTTTGCTGGGGGTGAGACTTACGGATACGGCTTCGTCGCTATAGGCCCGCTGGATATTTATGGGAATGTTTCCGCTGATGGTGCGCACGCTTCCGTTGATGTTCCATTCGATTTGCCCAACGTCTAGGGAGCCTGTCTTTTTGGGGGCGCGGATGTTGAAACTATAGACCCTTGCCTTGTAAGGCCTGCCACCTCCGCCAAAGAAGGAGTTGAACATGTCTTCGAAATCGGGGCGGATGACCTGCTCTGCGCTGTCCAGGCCCAGGAAGGTGAATCCGTTACGCGTTTCCAGCTGCGGGACGCCCCTTTCGGTGGGGAGTTCCTGCAGGGGCACGATAAGCATCAGTTTGAAGGTCTTGCCGGCTTCTACGCGGTCCTTGTCCACCTGGAGCGACATGCGGGCCGTTGCGACCGCCGCCAGACAGAGAAGAATCATCAACAATCTTTTCATGGCCCCAAATTTACAAAATTTGAGGGGTGTAGGTGTTGGGTAGTAGGGGGTAGGATTTAGGATCTAGGGGCTAGGATCTAGAATCTAGAGATGCGGGACACAAGAGGTGTCATCCTCGCGG
Source organism: Fibrobacter sp. UBA4375 (assembly GCA_002391195.1). GTDB lineage: Bacteria > Fibrobacterota > Fibrobacteria > Fibrobacterales > Fibrobacteraceae > Fibrobacter. Next base: position 43,976 of record DGRZ01000051.1, read on the forward strand.
AGGCGAGGATCTGCTTGAAGTGTGAAATGTGAGATTAGTTATGAGTTGCGAGTTCTTGTAGTCGCGCCCTAGGCGCCAAATTATGGACGGAGGACTGAAAACTTTTTAGGATTTAGGGGCTAGGGTTTTTGAGGATTCATGTAAGAAAAATAAAGTAAAAATCTTTTAACAAACGCCTTGTCAAAACGGTAAAATTTTGTTATCATTGGCGCGTCAATTTGAAAAACAACCCAAAAACGCCAAAAAAGAAGGATTAAATGTACTGCATTCTCGCCGCCCTGCTGGTCAAAAGTTTGAGAAAGCGCTCCAAGCGCGCCTAACAAGCCTAATTTTCATAACTCTCTTTATGCCGGATCCGCCAAAAGCGGGCCGGTGTTTTTTTTTAGGTTCAAGGTTCGAGGCACGAGGCACGAGGTTTGAGGTGATGTGGAATGTGCGGTGTAGATTTTAGTCGAAGTTTAAAGAACGGCGGTACGGCGTAAAACCGGCGTTCTTGATGAAGGCTTCTGCCTCTGCGATGGAGGTGAGTCCGTGGTTCTGCAACACGTTTTCTTCTATCACAATGCTGTTGATGTCGTCGGCGCCGCAGTGGAGCCCAAGCTCTCCCAGCGAAAGTCCCATGCCCAAGAGCGACACCTCGATGTGGGGAATATTGTCCAGGTACAGGCGGGAAAGGGCCAGCAGTTTCAGGTATTCGTCGCCCCGCACGTGCCTAATCGGGAACTTGTCCGTTTGAGGCTGGAAGGTCCACACCACAAAACTCTTGAAACCATGTGCGATGTCTTGGGTGCTGCGCACGTAATCCAAATGCTCGACGATTTCTTCTGCGGTTTCGCAACTGCCGAATACGATGTTGGCGCTGCCGGGCAGCCCCTTCTTGTGGCAGGCGGCAAGGGTATCGCACCATTGTTTGACGGGAAGTTTTTTCGGTGACAGAATTTGACGCATACGGTCGCTGAGAATTTCGGCCCCGGCACCGGGTACGGAACTGAGTCCCGCCGCTTTCAAAACGTCCAGCAGGTCGTCGAGTTCCATGTGGTTGAATTCGGCGATGCGCACCAGTTCCACCGGAGAGAACCCCCGGACCTTTACGCCCATTTCGCGGGTGAGCATCTGCAAGACGTCGGTGTAGTAGCTTAAGGGAATGTCCCTGTTCACGCCGCCCTGCAAAAAGATCTGGTCTGCCCCTTTTGCCTTTGCCTCCAGCGTTTTCTGCCGGATTTCGCCTAAACTAAGCACGTAGGCCTCGGGGCTCTTGGCCGGTCTGCAAAAGCTGCAGAAACTGCAGGTGATTTCGCACACGTTGGTGTAGTTCACGATGCGGAAAGCCGTGTAGCCCACCCTGTTGCCGGGATTGATTCTGTGGCGTACCATGTCGGCGGCCTCTGCCACCTGGGTCCACGGGGCGTTTTTCAGCAAATCCAATGCTTCAGCAGGGGAGAGGCGAATGCCTTCGATGGCTTTTTGCAATAGGTGGCTCATCGAGGTGCAAGATAGAAAAGAAGGAAGGGGTGTGAGGAATGAGGAATGTGGGGTGTGGGGTGTGGGGTGTGAAATCTGGATTTTGAAATACGCAAAACGTGCGTAAGATATGCGTAAAATGATTTTTCTGTTTTGCAGGAAACTGCATTTTCGGAAATAGAGACACTGAAAATTAGTAGTAAGGGTGGTGGTCGAGAAGTTGGCAAAGGTGTCTATTTCCCTGGTTTTGAGCCAAAATTTAAACAATATACGCAAAAATAGCGTTAATAATAAAGAAAATTCGCCGAATTCTGCCAAACCCATTGATTTGGGATTCCTCTTATTCTAAATTCCCCTCCGACTATAAATCCTAACCCCTAACCTACGACGATAGCGGCAGTCATTAGAACCAACAATTCTTTCGTCTTTCGTCTCTCGTCTTTCGTCTAAAATATGTACTACGAAAGCATCAAAGTTCTCGACTGCACCATCCGCGACGGCGGCCTGGTGAACAAGCACGATTTTTCCCTGGAATTTGTGCGTCGCCTCTACACCCTCCTCTCTGCAGCCGGCATCGACTACATGGAAATGGGCTACAAGAATTCGCCCGAACTTTTCGACCCCAAGGAATATGGTCCGTGGAAGTTCTGCGACGATGACCTGCTGTGGAAAGTGAAGGACGGTATCGACTCCAAGATGAAAATGGCCGTGATGGCCGATGTGGGCCGCGTGAATATGGACGCCGTGAAGCCCGCCAGCGAAAGTCCTTACCAGATGTTCCGCGTGGCAAGCTATGTGAAGAACATCGACAAGGGTATCGACATGGTGAATACCTTCCACGAAATGGGTTACGAAACCACCCTCAACATCATGGCGGTTAGCCGTGATCGTGGCCCGGAACTGGACGAGGCGCTCCACCAGGTTCAGGAAGAATGCAAGGCCGACGTGCTTTATCTCGTCGACAGTTTTGGAGCATTCTATCAAGAAGACATCGATAAGGAACTGGCCCGTTACAAGAGCATCGTGAAGAACAAGAAGTTCGGCTTCCACGGGCACAACAACCAGCAGCTGGCTTTCAGCAACACCATCCAGGCTATCATCAACCACGTGGATTACCTGGACGGCTCCGTGTCTGGCATGGGCCGTGGCGCAGGCAACTGCACAACTGAACTGCTGCTCAGTTTCTTGAAGAATCCCAAGTACGACTTGCGTCCGGTGCTGGATGCCATCCAGGAACTGTTCTTGCCGCTCCGCGACAAGTACGAGTGGGGTTACATTATCCCGCAGATGATTACGGGTATGCTGAACCGCCATCCGCAGGATGCCATCGCCATCCGCAAGACCGAGGACAAGGACAACTACCGCAAGTTCTACGACCACATGATGAACGATTAGCTTTATCCATTGGCCGACCTGACAGACATATTCCGCATTGCGGCAGACAAGCGGTCATCTCTTTTGGAGGTGACCGACGCTTGCCGTTTATTCAACGGGGTTGGGGACGGTATTCCCGGAGTGACGCTGGACCGTTTCGGCGACCGCTATCAGCTGCAGTTCTTTTCTGCGGACGCGGCGAAAGGTTATGAACAAATTAAAAACGCTGTTTTAGACTTGTTCCAACCGGAATTTCTGGTGGCCAAGTTCCGTACCGACCCTTCGGGCCGTTCGCTGGAACACCCCCGTATGGATGTGGTGGCGGGTTCGGCGGAACTTGCCCGCGGGACTGTCCGCGAAGGCAAGGCCCGCTTCCATGTGGACCTCTTGGACACGGTGAATCCGGGGCTGTTCCTGGACATGCGGGATGTGCGTCTTGAGGTTTGCGAGCGGTTCGGCCAAATGTCATCGGCCGGTGCGTCCGGTTGCGAAGGCGTCGCCGAAGGTTCTAGTCGGGGGCTTCGATTCTTGAACCTGTTCAGCTACACCTGTTCCTTTTCGGTTCACGCCCGCCTAGGTGGCGCCGAAGTCGCCACCAACGCCGACATCAGCGGAAAGATTTTGGACAAGGGCCGTGAAAATTATGCCTTGAACGGCCTAGACCTGCGCCCTGGAGAATTTTTCAGGGGCTCGGCCCTGGAGTATGTCCCTTGGGCCCTGAAAAAGGGACTCAAGTTCGACGGAATCGTGCTGGACCCGCCCAGTTTTGCCCGGTTCAAGGGCGGTAATTTCAACGTGCGGGAGCACCTGCTGCTTCTGGTATCGGAGTGCGCGGGGCTCTTGAACGCCGGCGGATTTTTTATGGTGAGTTCCAACTACAGCGAGTTCGTTCTGGAAAAATTTTCGGCAGATGTCCTTTCGGCGGTCCGTAGCGTATGTTCCAAGGCCCGTACGGCCTGGAAACGCTCCCAGGGCGTAGACTTTCCCGGTGCAGGACTTTCTAAGGAAAGCTCCCTGGTGGCAACACTGGTGGAAGTTTAGTCTTCTACCGCAATCTGCAGTTCTTTGAGCTTGCGCCACAGGGTGGCGCGGCTGATGCCCAGCCGCTTGCAGACTTCGGTCTTATTGTTCTTGCAGACGCTCAGGGCGTGCAATATGTGCCTGCGTTCCATCTCTTCGAGGGAAAGGATTTCGCTTTCGTCTTCGTCGATTTCGCCCTTGTTGCGACCCGACTCTTGCTTGGGCGAGGTGTTCAAAGGTTGCAACGGGATGGCGGCCACTTCCTTTGTTTCGCTTTTCTGGTGGGCAATGGCCAGCGTCTTTTCGCGAGCTTCTTCTTGCACGCTTTCGGGCAAGTCTTCGAGCCTAATTATACCGTCTTCGGAAAGCACAATGGCGTGCTCCACGATGTTTTCCAGCTCGCGGATGTTTCCGGGATAGGCGTACTTGGAAAGGGCGTACTGCGCCGCCGGCTCCAATTCTTTAATCTCTTTGCCGGTAGCTTCCTGGTTCTTCAAGACAAAGTAACGCACCAGCGTCGGTATCACCACACGCCGTTCCCTGAGGGGCGGCAGGTGCAGGTGGAAGGTATTCAGCCTGTAGTACAGGTCTTCGCGGAAGTTCCCCTGTTCCATGGCCTGCTGAAGGTCGCGGTTGGTGGCCGCCACGATACGCACGTCCAGGTAGCGGGCTTCGGTCTCGCCGACGCGACGGATTTCGTGGCTCTGTAAAAAGCGCAAAAGCTTGACCTGGGTGGCGGGGGAGAGCTCGCCCACTTCGTCCAGGAACAGCGTGCCGCCGTTGGCGGATTCAAAAAGGCCTTTCTTGTCGGCGGTAGAACCCGTGTAGGAGCCCTTCTTGCTACCGAAGAGTTCGCTTTCGATCAGGTTTTCGGGAATGGCACCGCAGTTTACCGCCACGAAGGGGGAACTAGCCCGCTTGCTGTAGCGGTGGATGACGTTGGCCAAAAACTCCTTGCCAGAGCCGGATTCGCCGGTAATCAAGACTGTACTCGTGGTGGGGGCAATCTTGTAAACCGTCTTGAGGATTTTCCGCATCTCGGGGGTGTCTCCCAGGAGGCTGTCCAAAACCTGGGATTCCATGAGCTGGTGGGTGGAGTTGTTCTGCTGTTGCGCCTGGATTTTCTTGGCGATATCTTCCAGTTGCTCCACGGTGGCGGGTTTCATCAAGAAACTATTGGCGCCTCTCGCTATGGCGCTGGTGGCGCCCGGCCAGTTCTTGCTGTCGCAGAGCACAAAGATCTCGATGCCGGGGTTCCTCTCCTTTAAGAAGCTGACCATGTCCATGTTGGAATGGGTCAAAAGGGGAACCTCTATAAACGCAAGGTCTATAGAGTCCTTCTTGACGAGAGGCATTAGGGATTCCCTGTCGCTGCAGAGGATAAGTTCCGTGTCCTTTAAGGACCAGGAGCGCCGGATGTCGCTGATAAAGGAATCGTCTAAATCGGCGATCAGAATATTCATGGATTAGCTGTGGCTCTTGATGATTTCGTCCACCTTGTCGCGGAGTGCCTGCAAGTCTATGGGCTTGTTGAAAGTGGCGGCAACGTCGAAATGCTGGGCGGTCACCAGGTAGTCATCGGCGGCAGTGCGTCCGCCACCGCTCACGGCGATGGTCCGGTCGCTCATGCCCATGCGGCGGAGGTCCAGAATGACTTCGTAACCATCTACGTCGGGCATGATGATGTCGGTAATGATGACATCGTATTTCTTGTTCTGGTAGAGAGCCTTGCCTTCTTTTCCGTTGGCGGCGGTTTCCACTTCGTAACCCTTGATTTCCAATGCGGACTTGAGCATCAGATTGAACTGGGTGTCGTCATCAATAATCAGTACTGTGGACATTTTGTTCCCCTTGAGATTCGTTATACAATGACCAATATAGATTAAAATTAGTTCCTTCGCCAAGCCTTGTCTGCACGGTTAGATAGGCATTTCCCTCTTTTAGCAGGCGAAGCGCCGAAGAAAGGCCCAGGCCCAGTCCCTCGCCAGGAGCCTTGGTGGTAAAGAAGGGCGAGAAAATTCGTTCTAGCGTGTTGGAATCCATGCCGGTACCCGTGTCCGCTATGGTGAACTTGGCGTAATTTCCGGGTGGGATAGGCGGGGCGTAGGGCGTAATCAGCTGATGGACCAAGGATTCTTTTTCTAGCCCGAAGGTCAGGGTTCCGCCCATCTCCTTCATGGCGAAGAGGGCGTTGTTGGAAAGGTTGCTGATAATGCGGTCCAGGGCGGCGGGGATTCCCGAAATGCGGATGGACTTGTCCATCTTGCTGGAACTGATGGAAATGTTCGGCGGAAGGGTCAGGGAAAGCTTTTTCTTCACGTCGTCGATTATCATGTAAGGGGCGAAAATGATGACGTCGCCGGAGCTCTTGGCCTGGCCGCGTATGGTGTTCAGCAGTTCTTCTAGCGAGACTTTCCCCCGCTGGGCGGCCTTGGTGGCTTCTGCCACGAAGTTTCCGGCGGTGAGCACTTTTTTCTTGATGCCGTCGTCTACTTCTTCGGACTGGATGGCGCCAAGCATTTCCGATGCCAGCTGGCAGAATCCGATTTGGGATCCCAGGATGTTGTTGTAGTCGTGGGCGAAGGCTCCGCAAAGGGTGCCCAGTTCTTCGAGCCTGGAATGGATGTTCTTTTGTTCCTGGAGAATGTTCCTTTCCCTTTCTACGCGCTTCTGGTCGGTCATGTCTATCTTGATACCGATGACCTTGTAGGGTGAATGCTTGGAAAGGATGGGGATAAACATGTTCTCGAAAATGGACACAAATTTTCCGGCGTTGATTTGCACGTTGGCTTCGTCTTCGGAAATTTCTTCGCCGTCCAGAAGTTCATAGCTGGTGTGGCTGTTGGGGTTGCCTTTTTCTCGGGCTTCCAGTTCGTAGCTTGAAATGCTTTCGGCGTTGTCTGTGGTATGGAACAGGTTGCCCCGCTTTTGCAAGTCCCGCTGGTTTTGCGCCATATAGACGCCGTGCTCGTTCTTGGCCCAGAATTGGAAGGGGAGCGCGTTGATGAGGGTGTTGAGGAACGATTCGTTTTCGTTGGATTTTTTCTGGGAACTGTCCAGACGGTCCTGGTAACGCAGCAAGTCCTGTTTGTATTCGGCGAACTGGGCGTTCAGGGATTCGATACGTTGCTTGTATAGCAGGGAGTTGCTCTGGTCACTGAGCAAAAGCACGTTGCTGAACGTGGTTAAGGACTTTTGAATACGGTAGATGCTCACGTTGAAGGAGTGCTGCTCGTTCAAAATCTTGACATTGACATTACTCTTGCTGCCTTCGTGTTTGATATCCAGCCCGGGCAGCAGATCCTGGATTTTTTTCTTTTGCATGTCGGTTTCGGTCATGCGGAAAAGGGTTTCAGCCGCAGGGTTTGCCGTGATGATGTTCCCTTCGTTGTCAAAGGAAAAGTAACAGTCGCCCACGTCTTTCCTCAACTTGTCCAAGAACCAGGAGGCACTCTTGTTCCTGAAAGATATGGAGGTGTAGTACTGCCCGCAGATAATGGTAAGGAATAGGTACGAGAACTGGTACCACAGCATAAAGTGGCTAGTTTGTCCGCGCTGGATGATGGGAATAAAGAAGTCGAAGAGCAGGGGGATGATGACGAAGAAGGCGAGGGCGCCCGTCATGTAGATGCTGATTTGGCTTTGGGCCTGGTCGCTGGTGCGCAGGGCGTTCCGTAGCAGAACAAAGATGCTGCGGAGCAGTTCCGGGAAAACGAAGATGAAAAAGAAGATGCTGAAGAGAACGAAGTTCGGCCGGTGGGCGAATATTTGATGCCCGAACAGCGAAAAGTCGGTAATGAGGGTTGGGTGCAGGCACAGAATTGCTGTTGAAATGGCCACCAAAACGACACCGAAAATATTGAAAATGTTCCAGAGAAGATTGGATTTTGAATGGAGGTTCAATAGGGCCACCTTGTAGATGGTATTGCCCGCCTGTATCCAGATCATGGCCTGTAGGCCGAATACGATTTGCCCGCCAAGACCGGGGTGGTTCCCGCTAAAGAACAGGGTGCCTACAAAGGCAAGTATGTTCCAGGCGATGATGGTGATTACCAGGTAGCGGACAGCAAAAGGGAGCGATGAAACTTTGATTTTTTGCCCCATCATGGTGGAATACGTGGCGGCAAGGATAATTGCGACCAGGGAGAGCACCAGGGTGATGGGCGACTGGACAAACAGGGTCTCGTTCATAGCTATTGTAAATATAACTTCATTTTAAAAAATGTGACGAAAATTGCAATGTGATTTCTGTTACATTGAAAAATGGAATATTCTTTCTAAAATTGACGTATGATGGAATTGCGGAAAATGGGACCTGATTTTGTGAAAAACCTCGCCACTAATGCTTTTTTTGCAAATTTTATGGTGGCCTTTACGGGCTTGATGCTCTATTTGGTGGCATTTTAGGCGTTTTTTACTTAAAACGCCTGCAAAAGGAGCAGTTTTGACACAACGGGTGGCGCAGTTCGTGCTTTTGGAAGCCTTCTCGCAAATTTTGGGCGAGGGGGCTTTTTAGTATGTCGGTCAGGGACTGGTCCTGGATGTTTCCCAGGGTGATTTGCCCCTGATAATCCAGACAACAGGGCACTACCCGCCCGTCGTGGAGGATCCCTACATGGGTTTCTAACCCGTGGCAGGTTCCCTGTACACATCTCTCGTCTCTCGCCTCTCGTCTTTCGTCTAAACTAGGCCATTCAAAGCGGGAATCCTGATGCAGGTAGAGCCTGCCCTGGACGGGAAAGCTCTTGTGTCGGCTGCAGAAATGTTCCGGGTCTAGAACGTCTTTGCCGTCGAGGCCGAAGGTCTGTGCGACTCGGGCAAGCAGCAGGCGGTTCCAGCTTTGCTGGCGATCTGCGTCGGGAAAGTCTCCCGCGTTCCAAAGCCTTAGATTGAGGTACAGGTCGGGGCGCTCTGCAAGGGCCATCCGGCAAAAGTCCAGCACGTCTTGAAGGTAGGGCTGAGCCTGGTCTGGCCCGAGTTCCCCGTAGGCGTGGGTGGAAAAGTTCACCTGCCGGAGTGCCCCGCTTTGCAGCAGGTGCTTGCCCACCCGGGCGATTGTGGAGCCGTTGGTGGTCAGGTTCAGTTTCAGCGGCGTGGACTCTAACGCCTTCAGGTAATGTACGAATCCGGGGTGGAGCGTGGGCTCTCCCAAAATATGGAAATAGACGTTTTCGGCATGGAGGGCCGCCTGCTGGAGGCACCGTTCGAAAAGGGCGGAATCCATGAAGGTGCGGTGGGCGCCAGAACCTGTTGGTGCGCTTTTTGCGACAGTTTTGTCACACGACGAATGAGCCGCTTTTCCGCAGGGGCAAAAACTGCAGTTCAGGTTGCAGGCGTCGGTAATCTCGATGTAGATGGAATTGAGCAAGACTGGGCCTGGCTGGTGGTTACTGCAAGTCCCGCTGCAGAATCTCGCACTGTTCCTTTTTCCACTCCTCGAAGGTGTCGTCGGCGATGTGCTGCTTGGCCTCCCGCATCAGGTGCAGGTAAAAATGCAGGTTGTGGATGCTGGCCAGCGTAAAGCCCAGAGATTCCCCGGCGTGGTGCAGGTGGCGCAGGTACGCCCGGCTGAAGTTCCGGCAGCAGTAGCAGTCGCAGTTGGGGTCCACAGGCTTGTCGAATTCTTCAGCATGGCGGGCTGCCTTGTAGCGCAACACGCCCTCGCTGGTAAACAGCATACCGTTGCGGGCGTTCCTTGTGGGCATTACGCAGTCGCACATGTCCACACCCCGCTCGATGAGTTCCAGCAGGTTCCAGGGCGTGCCCACGCCCATCACGTAGCGGGCATGGTCCTGGGGCAAAATGTCGGTGCAAAAATCCGCAATCTCGTACATGGTCTCGGTGGGCTCGCCTACGGAGAGGCCTCCCATGGCAAATCCGTCGGGGCCCAGTTCCGCGATGCGTTCGATGGCCTGCTGCCTCAGATTCTTGTGCATGCCACCTTGGATAATTCCGAAGAACTGCTGGTCGTAGCCGTGGATGGGCGGGTGTTCCTTGAGCCATTGCATGGCTTCGGCGGTCCACTTGAGGGTGTAATTCAGGCTGTGTTCCGCCTCCTTCGCGGTGCTGGGGAAGGGGGTGCACTCGTCCAGGGCCATGATGATGTCGGCGCCGATTTCGCGCTGGGCGTTCATGACGCTTGCGGGGCTAAAGAAGTGTTTCGAACCGTCCAGAATGCTCCGGAACTCCACACCCTCGGGGGTAATCTTGCGCAAATCCTTCAGGCTCCATACTTGGAATCCGCCGCTGTCGGTTAGCACCGGGCCGTCCCAGGCCATGAACTTGTGAATGCCCCCCGCCTTGGCAATGCGTGGCGTGGTGGGGCGCAGGTACAGGTGGTAGGTGTTCGCAAGTATTATTTCCGCCTTGATGTCCTTCAGCTGGGCAGGGGTTACCGCCTTGACGGTGGCTTCGGTACCTACCGGCATAAAAATCGGCGTGGTTACGTCGCCGTGGTCGGTATGGACCACGCCCAGGCGGGCCTTGGATTTCTTGGATGTCTTTAGCAGTTCAAAACGGTTCATGGAATAGGGGATAGGATTTAGGATCTAGGGGCTAGGATTTAGGATCTAGGATTTAGGGGCTAGGATCTAGGATTTAGAGGATAGGTACTAGGGTTAGGTAATAGGTGTTAGGTATTAGGGCCGCTGGGGACAAGAAACGTCATCCTGAGGAGTGTAGCGACGAAGGATCCAGTCCAAATGAATAGTAAAAGGTGGTTGATGTTCGTTCAAAAAATAGAAAAAAGAAAACCCGGCGGTTAAGCCGGGTCTCTTCTGCGGTCGGACAGACTTGAACTGTCATGAGATTGCTCCCACTAGCACCTCAAGCTAGCGTGTCTACCAATTCCACCACGACCGCGTGGTCCTTAATGGAACGGGTCAAATTTAGATTAAAGTGACCCGCTTGTAAAGGGGGAGGGCGTAAAAATTGAAAATTTTTACGCAGTTACTGGGGCCGCTACGCGGCAGTTACGAGTTCTGAGTTACTAGTGTTGCGGTTTTCAAGAAGTTTCTTGATATAAGACAATCTAGTAACTAAGACTACGGCTTAGCCATAGTTTTCCACCAGCTTGTCGAAGGCCTTTCCCCGTTCCTTGTAGTTCTTGAACAGGCCGAAACTGGCGCAGGCGGGGCTCATGATGACGATGCCGCCCTTGCCGATGGACAGGCTGTCCTGGAACGCCTCTTCCAGGGTGGGGAAGATGGCGGCCTGAATGCCGCTCCCGTTTTCGCCAGCCGTTTCAAGGCCGGCCTGCGACAGGGATTCCAGCATGCGTTCGGCGGTGGCTCCGATGAGGGCGATGCGCCTTAGGTTCGGGCGCTCTTTTACGAGGATGTTCGAAAGTTCGGTAAAGTCTGCGTTCTTTTCGGAGCCGCCGAGGATCAGCGCGAAAGGGCGGTCCATGCTGGCGGTGGCGGCGATGGTTGCGTCAGGGCGGGTGGCGTAGCTGTCGTTGAAGAACTCGATGCCCATCTTTTCGCCTTTGAATTCCATGCGGAAGGGGAGGGTCTCGTAGGTCTTGAGGGCCTCGAGGGCGTCCGCCACCCGGACTCCCAGGGCCTTACAGGCAAGCGTCGCCGCCGCCATGTTCTCTAGCTGGTAGATTCCCCGCACCTTGCAGTCGGAGAGGAACAGTTTTTCGCCGTCGATAGTCAGGGTGGCGCCTTCGATGACGGCGTCGCCTTGGCCTGCACTCGGGCCGTCGGCCAGGGCGACGGCGTACTTTGTTCTGGCCGGGCTTTCAGAAGCGATTTTGGCGGTGGGGGCTGCGTCCTTCAGGTACACGCAGGCCCCGTCCCGCTTTTGCCAGCGGACCAGGTTCGCCTTGGCGTCGCGGTATTCCTCTACGGTCTTGTGCCAGTCCAGGTGTTCGGTCGAGACCCGGAGCACTACGGCTACGTCCGGCGAAACGGACAGGGTCATGAGCTGGAAACTGGAAAGTTCCAGAATGCTCACCCGGTCGGCGGTTTCTGTTTCCAGAAGGTCCAGGGCGGGTACGCCGAAGTTTCCGCCAATCTCGTTGTTCACACCGCACTTGGTCAGGATGTGGCTGATCATGCTTACGGTAGAGCCCTTGCCGAGGGTCCCGGTGACGCCTACCGTCTTCTTGGACTTAGTTTGTTCTAAAAACAGCTGGATCTGGCTGGTCATGAGACCGCCGTTCATCTGGAACTTGAACAACTCCGGGCTCATGGGGTAAACCCCTGCGGAGCGCACCACGGTCACGCAGTCCTTGAGCCCGTCCAGGTAGCCCTCTCCGCTGAAGGTTTTGACGTTCACTCCGGCGGGCACATCCGGCAATGTTACCGGGTTCTTGTCCATGACCACGATGTCCTTGATGCCCATGCGGACCAGGTAGTTGAAGGTGCTCTGGCCTTCGACGCCAAAACCGAGAATGCCAACGGGAGCGACCAATGTATTCTGCATATCAAAACCTCGATAGATAATTCAGAATTCGGAATCCGGAGTTCGGAATTAGAAAAAGAAGAACTATTGAAATAAAATTAAAAATCCACCCCGCAAGAGCAGGGCGGACTTCCATAAGCGGTTGGACTGTCGGGATTGCTCCCGCAAACACTTACTCTGCGGCGGGTGCAGCTGCAGGTGCAGCGGCAGGCGCTTCAGCCGGGGCGGCAGGAGCGGCGTCGGCAGCAGGAGCCTCGGCGGCAGGAGCCGCAAAGTCACCGGGCAGGGCCGGAATGGTGGGAGCCTGCTGGGCGGCGTTTTCGCGGGTTGCCTTCTGCATCGAAGATTCTTCCACAGCCTGGTCCTGCTTGGCAGTAATCAGGCCGAGGGCGAACACCACGATAAAGAACAGCACGGCCACGCCGCGGGTGAGCTTCTGGATGAAGGTGGCAGCACCTGCAGTGGAGAATGCAGACTGAGAAGTCATTCCGCCGAGACCTGCAAGGCCTCCCATCTTGTCGTTCTGCACGAGCACGAGCAGCATGAGGAACAGGCAGAGGAACACGTGAAGGACGATACCAATCCAAAAGAGTGTTGTCATAGTCTTTTACCTTAGTTTAAATGTTTGTGGCTTTGCCGCAGCGTCTTAGCGGGCTTCGGCAGCGTCGATGATTTCCTTGAAGGTGTTGGCCTTGAGGCCTGCACCACCAATGAGACCGCCGTCGATGTCCTTCTGGGCGAGGAGGCCTGCTGCGTTGGCGCCCTTCATGGAGCCACCGTACTGGATGCGCATGCCTTCGGCAACAGCTTCACCGTAGATTTCCTTGACAACGGAGCGAGCGTAGGCCTGAGTGTCCTGAGCCTGTTCGTC
>DGRZ01000037.1 GCA_002391195.1 Fibrobacter sp. UBA4375
AGAATATGACGGTTTAAAATCATGGCGGCAACGCGTTCGCCCTCTTCGGTGAGTTCCACGCCGCTGTAGGGTTCCTGCCTCACAAGGCCCATCTTCTTGAGTTCCACCATGGCCTTTGCAACCGACGGCATTTTCACGCCGAGAGCCGCGGCAATATCCTTGACGCGGGCAAGCCCGTTCGCCAGGCGCAGCATGTGCACCATTTCCAAGTAGTCTTCTAAGCTTTGAGTCAGTTTTGTATGGTCCATATCAACTAGCCTTATTTAGACGCGGCTAATATAGTTTAATAAATCTAATTAGGCAAGGCTAAAAATATTACAATAGCCATACTTTTTTAGACAAATCTAACTTTGAAACGGAAAATTTACATTATTTTGGCTTTTTTGCCCTTGTTTTTGCAGTTAGATTTATCTAACTTTTAGTTAGACAAGTCTAATTCTAATTGTTGCCATAGCTTTTAGACCCGGGCTTGTCTGGTTGAAGCAAAAATCCAATTCCCTCCTTGTGTCTCTTTGGGAATAAAGGTGCCCCCGCTCAAGTAGCTCTGAGCAGGGGCATTTTTGTTAATTTAAGCCAATTATTTAGGCGGAGAGGGCCCTACACCTGCTTCAACGGCGTCATGCTCTTGGCACAAATCGCCATGGTCGAGAGGTTGTGCAGCAGGGCCGAGGTCGAGGGGGCAAGTATTCCGAAGAAACCTGCTGCCAGGAGCGACGTGTTGAAGGCGACGATAAAGCGGTAGTTCGCCTGGATGCGATCCATGAGCTGCGTACTCAACGTGCGGAGTTCCGCAAGGTCGCGCAGGTCTTCGCTGCGGAGCGTCACGTCGGCGGTTTCGCGGGCAATGTCGCTAGCATCGCTCATAGCAACCGACACGTTCGCGGCGGCCAATGCGGGCGCATCGTTGATTCCATCGCCCACCATAATCACGCGGCGGCCTTCGGCCTTCATTTTTTCCACATAGCGGTGCTTGTCTTCGGGCAGCACCTGTGCAAAGAAGGTGTCGATGCCCAAAAGTTGCGCCGTGCGTTCAGCGGCCTTTTGGCTGTCGCCGGTAATCATCGCCACATGCTTGATCCCGCGTTCGCGCAGCATGCGGATGGCTTCGGCAGCTTCGTCCCGCGGAGGATCGCTAATGCAAAGCACGCCCGCAAGGTTCCCGCCAATGGCAAGGTAAATCACGGATGCGGCTCCGGCGAGTTCGTCAATCTTTTTCTGTTCCGCCTCGCCCACTGCAATCTTCTCGTCTTCGACAACGAAATGTTTGCTGCCGATAACAGCGCGTTCACCGTCGAGGGTCGTCGCAATCCCGTGCGCCACAATGTATTTGACATCGGCATGTTCTTCTTCGTGGTCGATTCCCCGTTCGGCGGCCCCGCGCACAATGGCGCGCGCCATGCTGTGCGGAAAGTGCTCTTCGATGCAGGCCGCAATGCGCAGAATTTCTTCTTCGCTGCGGTTTCCGAACGGAATCACGCGTTCGAGTTTCGGTTCCGCCTTGGTGAGCGTTCCCGTCTTGTCGAAAACGATGGTGTCTGCAAGCGCAAATTCTTCCAGGTACTTGCCGCCCTTCACGGTCATGTTGCGGTCAGCCGCTTCGCGGAGTGCCGAAATCACCGAAATCGGGGTGGAAAGCTTGATGGCGCAAGAATAGTCCACCATTAAAATCGAGACGGCCTTGGTAATGTTTCGCGTAAACAGGAGCGTGAGCCCAAAACCAAGAAAACTGAACGGCACGATACCATCGGCCAGGCGTTCGGCGCGGCTCTGGATAGAAGCCTTCAGGTCTTCGGAGCGGTCGATGAGTTCAATGATTTTCTGAATTTTGGTGTTGCCACTTACAGCCCGCACCGACACCACAATGGAACCTTCGTCTACGACGGTGCCTGCAAAAACGGACTTTCCGACCGTCTTGTGCACCGCCTGCGATTCGCCCGTCATGGTCGCTTCGTTCACGAACGCATCGCCTTCGGCAACGGTTCCGTCCACCGGAATCATGCTGCCGGAGCGCACGCGCACGAGGTCGCCCACCTGAACGTCCTGCATACGCACCTGAACATCGACGCCGTCCTTGACGACCCACACGCGGTCTACCTTCACGGCAAGGCTTGCCGTAAGGGCGGTACGGGTGCGCGCCTTGGTGTAATCTTCCAAGAGGCTGCTCACGTTCAGCAGGAACATGATGGTCCCCGCCGATTCGTAATTGCGCTGCAAGATGCTCGCCCCGATGGCGGCACCGTCCAACACCTCGACAGAAAGTTTCCCTTCGCCAAGGCAGTTCAAGCCCTTCGCCACAAACTTGAGGCCCCTGTAAATCAGGTGTGCCGTACGAATGGGGGCAGGGATCAGCAACTTGGCCAGGTAACGCCGCGCAATCATGAACGCAAGCCGGTTCTTGAATCGCGTGTCGAGTTCCTGCAGTTGATATTCGGTATCGGGCTCGCTCTCAGGGAGGTTCGCGACGTCCAGATTCCGGACGAAATCAATCACCTGTTCACGATAGCCGTTTTCGTATTCCAGCAGAATGCCGCCGTTTTCCGAATGGACTACCGCTTTCTGGACATAAGGTTCACTCACGCATGCCTTATGGATGCGCGGTTCATGCATTTTTTCAAACGCGTAGGCCCCCGCCCGAAAGCGGATACGCCCCGGCTGATCGTAAACGATTCTACATTTCATCGAAAACTCTTTCGTCTGTAGGACCGAAAGGTCCGTTCTTTCGTCTATTTTTCCGCTTCTTTCTTCGCGTCGTTGCAGATGTCTGCTGCTTCGTCCTTCATATCCTGGAAGGCGGCCTTGGCGTCGGCAGTAATCTTCATGCCTTCGGCAAGTCCCTTGACGGCATATTCGCGAGTTTTGGGAGCCTTGAGAATCTTCTTGATGATAGCCGGGCCAACGACACCGGCCACCACGCACCAGAACTTTTCATTTTTCCATACGGACATAGCTTACTCCTTTTGTTTTGCCCCAATGTCATCCCCGACTTGGTCGGGGATCTCCATTAAAGCTTTGTTGTTCTTTGCATAATAATCTACCTAAAATTCACTTAAAATGCAAACTACATACAAACTAACAAACAGACTTCAAGCCCAAGTCCTGTAAGGCTTCCGTGCGACTAACATTGTTGCAAATTTGCAAATTAGTTTACGATACACAACTTAGTTTCCGTATAAACAACTTAGTTAGCGTAAACTATCCGAAGTTAGATATATCTACCTGAAACTGTACCGGATCTTGGTTGCAAAAGTGCGTCCCAGTTTAGATTCTCCGTACTTGTCGTAAACGGTTTCGTCCAAAAAGTTGTCGACCTCGAAACTCCAGGCGAGCTTATTATCCCACACGGAATATTCCACGCCCAAATCCTGCGTGAACGAAGCGTCTATTTTCCGGCTCTGGCGGGAACTGATTTTCCAACCGTAATAATATTCATCGGTATAGTTTGCGGCCCACCAGAACTTGACAAAATCGTTCTTATTGAATATATCGCCCATGTGGAATTC
>DGRZ01000098.1 GCA_002391195.1 Fibrobacter sp. UBA4375
GCGTGCTTAAAATGTCCTGCCAGGTGGTGGCTTCAATGCTGGCGTTCAGTATACTCTTGTTCAGCCGGAGCCCGTGACATTTCGGGCATTCCTCGCCGGTGTCGTCGCCCTCGATGCTCCCGGTGCCGCCGCAAGCCTCGCATGCGCAAGACCGCGAGTAGGGCGAAAGGTCTTCGGGTTCGAGCGGTCTTGATGACTGAGCTCCGTGCTCAGCACATCGCGGCACCATGCTGTAAAGCGAGCGCTTGCCGCCGTTATCGAGAATGAGTTCGCCGTGCGTGAGTTTCAAGACGCCGTCGACGGCCTCGGCGATGCGGGTGCGCGTGTTCTCGCGGACGATGATGCGGTCCACGACGATGAAGAATTCCTGCGGCACGATTTCGCGCTCGTTCGCCGTCAAGTCAGCAAGCGAGTAGGCCACGCCGTCGGCCATCGCGCGGGTGAACCCTTGCGCCAGGAACACTGCCGAAAGCTTGTCGAGGGTCGCGCGGTTGGTGGGAAGGGGTGCAAAAAACTGCAACTTGCTCCCCTGGGGGAGTCCCGCGATTTCCTTTATGATCTCTTCGCGGCTCGTGCTCTCCATGGGCTTGCCGCATACCGGGCAGGCGGGCTTCGCGAACCGTGCAAACAGACTGCGCAGCGTAGCGTCGCATTCCGAGAGGCTCAACGCATAAGACTTGGCGGGAGTTTCCCCGTGGCTCGCCCCGATGGCGAGGCTTGCCGGCAAACCTTCGGCGCTGTCGAGCGGGACAATCCTGCGGCCGCCCAGGAGTTCTGCGGCGAAGGGCGAAAGCGTTTCGAGGTAGCGCCGCTTGGATTCCCCGTGCAGGGTATCGAGCACCAGGGTCGACTTTCCGCAGCCCGAAGGCCCGCATACTACGGTAATGCCGCCCAACGGGAACTGTGCGTCCACGTTCTTTAAGTTGTGCAGGCGGCACCCGCGTATAGAAATGAAATTATTCAACGACGACCTTTTGCAGATTCTTTCCGATGCGGATGAGGTAAGCTCCTGCTCTTGGCACGGCTATTTGCGCATAGTCTTTTTCTAGAGTTCCTGCAGAAAGCGTTCTGCCTTGCATGTCGAACAAGGTGTAACTTGCATACCCCTGAATATTCGTGAGCAAAATCGTTCTTCCAGAAACCTCGAGCGAGAAGTTGAGACCCTTGTTGTTCGGAACGATTGCGTCTTTTCCCTTGCTGCTAGAAGAATCGACGTTCTTGCTGCTAGAAGATTTTGCACTGCTAGACGACTTGTCCTTAGATTCCGAGCTGGAACTAGATTTAGCGCTAGAGCTGGACTTGGCCTGCGAACTAGAAGATTTTTCCTGAACGCTAGAGCTAGAACTTGCCGGAGTGCTGGAACTGGATTTTGCCTGAGAGCTGGAAGATTCAGCCAGCGAGCTGGAACTTGCAACGACCGGAGTTGGGCTGTCGCTGAATATCGGATAGCCGCCATCACGAGTCCATATACCGCTGTTTTCCTTCGTGTTGTTCGAAGTATTCAATATATTGACGAAATTGTCGCTCTTCATCGTCTCCGTATTCATGGGAGTGATTGCTACGAGTGCAGAGTAACTTTTACTTTGATAACCGGTTGGGTTGATGGGGTCAAAGTAATACATATTGACTTTGTTTGTGGTATCGCAAACGAAGGTGGAGTCGTAAAAGATGCTGGTGGTGGTATCTTTGAACTTGAAAATTTCATAATATTCCGCAGGTTCGATGGGACCCACATAAGAACCCTTTACAGGAGCAGCATTATAGACGTTTTCATAATAGTTGTTGTAAATGTACTTTCGGCCAATAATGCCGCCTGCTGCGGAATCGGATTCTATTTCGCCCCAGTTATAGACGTTGATGAATATGTTGTATTGCGAATAGCCGACAATGCCACCGGCGTAGGCTTTTTTTCCGCTGGCCGAAATAGAGGCTATATTCGAAACTACGTTCAGATTGTTGTATTCGGCGAATCCGCATATTCCACCTACATAACTAGTGGTAGTGTCTTTTTCGGTTGCAACCGCTGTAACTTCACCTTCGTTAAAGGCGTGGCCAATGCCATTGTTTTTTTTAGACAATCCAGCAATTCCTCCAACATATGTTCCTTGCGTAAGACCGCTATATGCTTTAATATTCCCAGAATTGCGGACATTTTGAATGTTTCCGGTTCCCTGTCCCAAAATGCCGGCTACATTAATGAATCCTTCGATATCGCCCCTGTTTATACAAGAATCAACATTGATGTTTTCTAGTCCAGTAATTCCGCCTGGAAGAATTCCTGCAAATCTTGCATAGGTCCATCTGGCGGAAGTTGAGTCTATAGCCGAAATGTTGCCCTCGTTTGTAGAATTCTTGACAGAACCCTCAAGGGCAATGCCTCCAATCACGAGTGCATATTTTTTTGCAATGCTATCGGCGATCTCAACCTTGATTGAGCCTAGATTTACGCTTGAATCAATGGTCGTCTTTCCGCTGGAGATGCCTCCAATCCTAATGTCCAATTCACTTTTGGTATAGTTGAATGTAATATTGCCTTCGTTCCTGGAATTCCTGATGGTGCCACCACTATTTGCGATGCCCGCAATTTGCATAGACTGTACATTGACGGAGCTTTCACGGGCGCTTTCGCCGAAAATGTTGCCCTTGTTTATGGCTTTTTCAATCACGCCGGTATTGGATTGGACAATCCCGGCAATATATACAGGTTGTGTGTACGATAAATCTTCTATGTTGCTGTCGTAGGGATGGCTGATGTTCCCGTAGTTTGTGACGTTTTTGATTAATCCTTCATTGTACCCAACAAAGCCTGTGATAGACTGGATGTATTTGGTTCCTTCTGTGAAATTGCTGTAGTTTTCACAATTTTCGATGACGCCCTCTTTTTTATTGTTTACAACAAAACCATATATCACTTTTGCTGTGGAATCAACAATAGCATTACGGATAGAGCTGTTTTGAATAGTGCCTTCGTTGTCGTAAGCGAATGCGCTGGCTTTGTCTGTATTATATCCACTTGATGGATTCATGAAGAGGTTTACTAAGTTGACATTGCGGATAACTGCCCCTTTTCCAATGTCGCGGAACATCCTGCCGTTTAATCCATAAATGCTGTGTCCAGCGCCATCGAAAACGTAATTGTTTCTAAGAGAACCTGTCAGATTGCTTCCGGTTAAATACTTTGTTGTGTCCTTGGCCAGGTAAATGTTGTTTGCGAGAATGACATTGTCAACGAACGGATTCATTCCGGATGTCCTGTAGTTGGTATTCTTAATGTACCATGCGTATTCGCCCGGGGTGGAAATCACCTGGTAGAGCGAAGAATCCTTGTGCATCTTCAATACAGGTTCGCTGTATTCGCCGTTCCATCCGATAACGGGTTCCTTGGTCGTGGCTGAGTCGGTAAATACGACAAGGCTAGAATCGGTAAAGGTGTTGGAATATTTGGCGTAAACGGTCTGGCTGTCCGTGAATACCGTTGTGTTTGTTACGGGTGTGCCTGCCGAATCGATCCAGCCTTCAAAATAGCGCTCCTCTTTAGATAGTGGCAAAGGTGTATTTGTCAAATGTCCTTTGGAATCGGTATAGATTGTTTTTACGTAAAGGCTGTCGTCAAGGGAAATCCTTTGAATGGGCAAATTGACGGAATCTGCAAAGAACGGGTATGAACCGGTCGTTGTCCATAAACGTGATCTGGTATATAAAGCATCAAAATTGGCGTTTGCGATAGCATTTCTGTTTATTTCGATATCATTCAACTTGCCTGCAAATTCAATGGTTTGCATATCCTTGGTGGGCAAGCCCTGCATTTCCCAGTTGATGGTATTGGCAGAATCTTTGGCTATAGGTTGAATGCCTGGTTGTTTGGTGGCATCAAAGAATCCTCCGGCGATTTTCCCCTTGTTTATGGCGACGATACCGCCAGTTGTTAATCCATTACTTTTTTCTGTATATGAAAGCGATGTGATGATGAATGCCGTACTGTATCCGCAGATGCCTCCGACATTGCCCCCTTCTAGAGAACCTTTGTTGATGGATGTTACAATGTAATTGCTGCAAACTCCGCCGATTCCTCCGGCATAAAGAGCGCCTTTTACGCTACCGTCATTTATTGATTTACGGGCTGCGGAGATGCTTCCTGCAAGTCCGCCTGCGATTTCTCCGTCAACATGGCCCGTGTTGATGCTGTTCATTATGTTGCCGGATGTGCCAGCGATTCCGCCGACAAAAGAAGAATCCATACTACTTTGAGCTAAGTAATTATTTGTGATTGAACCGGAATTTTCGCAGAAATCAAATATGCTTCCTTCGCCAACAATCCCTCCAACACGATATCCGGTAGACGAAATAGTTCCGCTGTTTTTACAGTTCAAGATAGTCCTTTGTTCACCGTTTTTTCCTGCAATGCCGCCGACGAAAACACCATACTTTCCAACGGAGCCGGTGTTGGAAATATTTCCAACATTGCTGCTGTTGCTTATAGAGGCGTCGTAAGCATAGCCGACAATGCCGCCTAAGTATGCTTTCCAAATCCAATCGAAAACGGCGGTGATGTTGCTGGAATTTGAACAACTGTCAATTTGGCCTTTGATTTTTCCGACGATTCCTCCGATATAAACTTCTTTTCTTTTTTTATTGTTTAGCGAATCATTGTAAGTAATAGTATTGGCTTGGTTGTGGATGTTTTTGAGCGTTGCATCTGCTTGTCCCGCGAATAGGCCTGCGTAGATAGAGCCATGTGATGCGGATGAATCGCTTTTGTAATACAGTCTTGAGTTGGCTATCGTTAATTTTTCGGCGGTTCCCTTAAAAAAAACGAATAAACCTAGTGCAGAATCCGAAGCAGCAATGTTTAAACCATAAATGGTATGGCCGTTGCCGTTGAAAAAGCCGTTAAATTTTGCAATGGGTTTCCACGGGAATTCGGAAATGCTAGTGGAGTCATCCCCAAAAATAAGGTCGTCCGTAAGCGTCAAGTAGACTGTCGGGACTTCTGCAAGATTGTTGAGCATCTCGGCTAGACCGGCAAGTTGCTCTGGAGTAGAAACCTCGCATTGGTAAGTGCCGTACGGGGTGAGCGCCGCGTCGTCGCATTGAGGTTGTTCCGCCTCGCCGCTCCAAGCGGCAAGGCAAGCAGAAGTTGCAAGAAGACAGACTGCGCTATAAATTTTTGCAGAACTCATGATTTTCTCCTTTTTTTTCAAACAGATTTACTCTCTCACAGTAAATCTCAGTTCCCCGAACGGCGTGCAGAAGTCCATGTTCTCGAGGTTGTTCTCCTCGATGCCAGCGAACATGCGGTAACCGCCACCGATAGACACCTCGAGCATCCTGGTAATGCGGTAGTTGAAGTGTGCCGCCATGTCGGCCACGAAGACGTAGTCCTCGGATTCGAAGCCCTCGTCGCCGTTCTCGAGAGCGTTCACGGCGCCGCCACCGACCCTGATGGGCACGGAAACAGACATCTGTTCATTGAAGCGGAGCGGGAAGAGTTCCACGAACGCGCCGAACGAGTTGTAGTTCACGAGTTGCTTCTGGGGCACGTTGTAGTTGCGCACGTCGCTGATGGTAGATACGTACCACATGCCGGCCGAGAGCAACTTGCCGAAGTCAAGGCCTATGCGGAGCGCCATGAAGATAGTCCCGTCGTCGGTGATCATGGAGTTTCCGCCGCCGATGCCGATGAGGGCCTTGATGCCCCTTTCGGACTTTTCCTCGGTGGGGGCGTTCGAATCGCCCATGCCCGCCAGTTCGGCAAAGCTTGTTCCCGAGAGCGAAAGCACCAGCGCAAGCGCGAGGGCGAATTTCGCCGTGAATCTACTTCTTTTCTTCGTTCCGTTGAGCATTGTGGATGTCCTCCAGGGTTGCGTTCCAGTTCCATTTCTTTTCGGACGATTCCGGCCAGTAGCAGATGGTCCACACGAGGCTGTTGCCGCACAGGATAATCGACCACACGCCAAAGAGTAGGAACAGGAACAGCGGGATAAAGGCGAGCGAGCCGTAGAAGATGGACATGCGGGTGACCATCGCGGTCTGGATGAGCATGAGGATCTTCACGTAGATATTGATGCAAATCCATGCGATGATGGTCGTCATGAGCGAGTAGCCGAACAGCTTGCGCTTGCGGTAGGGGGGCGCCTTGCCGGTTTCGCGCTGCCGCAGGCTCCTTGCGGGCAGGGCATAGAGCATCAGGAATATGAGGAGCATCGTCGCGGTATGGAACGCGATGTACCAGAACGCCGTGATGAGAATCTTGAGCAGTTGGGGCGAAAAATGGAACCCGTCCACGATAATCATGGTGAGCACGTCCTGCACGTGGTTCACGAATCCCGCGAACATCCCGATAAAGCCCGCGAATATAAGCAGGAAGGGGGTGTAGACCTGGATTTGCCGGATGACGGTGCGCGAGGTCTTGACCTCCCACACCACGTTGAAGTTCGTCTCGAGGCTCCCGAAGGCGAGGATGAACGTCACGAAGAGGCCTAGGGCGCCGATAAACCCGAGCTTTCCGATGGGGATATGTTCCGCGTTCTCGACGATGTTCTG
>DGRZ01000094.1 GCA_002391195.1 Fibrobacter sp. UBA4375
ACCCGTTGCGATACGCTGTTCGGTGCTACCTACATGGTCGTCGCCCCGGAACACGCGATGGTGCCGGAACTCACGACTGCCGAACAGAAGGCCGCCGTGGAAGAATACGTGCACGCCGCCGCATTGAAGAGCGACCTCGACCGTACCGAACTCGCCAAGGAAAAGACCGGCGTGTTCACCGGTAGCTACGCCGTGAACCCGCTCACCGGCACCAAGATTCCGGTGTGGGTCGCTGACTACGTTCTGACTGGCTACGGCACCGGCGCCATCATGGCTGTGCCTGCCCACGATACCCGCGACTTCGATTTCGCGAAGAAGTTTAACCTGCCGGTTATCTGCATCATGGAACCGGACGCCAGCTGCCCCGAAGACGTTCGCCCGAAGGTTCTCGCTGGCGAAGCTTGCTGGGCTGCCGACGGCACCTACATCAACAGCCAGAACGACACGCTTTGCCTGAACGGCCTCAACAAGAAGCAGGGCATCGCGAAGGTCATCGAATGGCTCGAAGCGAACAAGATCGGCAAGGCCACCGTGAACTACAAGCTCCGCGACTGGCTCTTCAGCCGCCAGCGCTACTGGGGCGAACCGTTCCCGGTTATCCACTGGGAAGACGGTGAAATCTCTACCGTCGACGATTCCGAACTCCCGGTGCTGTTGCCGGAACTCAAGGACTACAAGCCGGGTGACGGCGGACAGTCCCCGCTCGCAAACGCCACCGAATGGCTCCAGGTCGTCGATAAGAACGGCCGCAAGGGTATCCGCGAAACGAACACCATGCCGCAGTGGGCTGGCTCCTGCTGGTATTACCTCCGCTACATCGATGCTTGCAACGGTGATGCATTTGTGGCAAAGGAACTTGAAAAGTACTGGATGCCGGTAGACCTCTATGTGGGTGGTGCCGAACACGCCGTGCTTCACTTGCTCTACAGCCGTTTCTGGCACAAGGTCTTGTTCGATCTCGGCCTCGTCTCTACCGACGAACCGTTCCAGAAGCTCTTCAACCAGGGTATGATTCTTGCCTTCGCTTACGAAGATGCCGCTGGCTCCAAGGTCCCGACCGACGAAGTCGAAGAAAAGAACGGCAAGTTCTTCAAGAAGGGAACCGACATCGAGCTCAAGCAAATCGTGGCGAAGATGAGTAAGTCTTTGAAGAACGTGGTGAACCCCGATGACGTTGTGCGCGACTATGGTGCCGATAGCCTTCGTTTGTACGAAATGTTCATGGGTCCGCTGGATGCCGTGAAGCCGTGGCAGACCAAGGGCATCGAAGGCATGAACCGCTTCCTCGGCCGCGCCTGGCGTTCTGTCGTCGGTGACAGCGATGAAGCCCCGGTCTTTGTGGATGAAACCGCTCCGGAAGCAATCGAAAAGGTGATGCACCAGACCGTCATCAAGGTCACGAGCGACATCGAGAACATGAGCTTCAACACCGCGATTAGCCAGCTGATGATCTTCAACAACGAAATGATGAAGATGGACAAGCGCTACCGCGAGCCGTGCGAAACCTTCGTGAAGTTGCTGCACCCGTTTGCCCCGCACATCGCCGAAGAAATGTGGAGTATCCTCGGTCACAACGAATCGCTCACGAATGTCGCCTGGCCGGAAGCCGACCATTCCAAGGCTGTGGAAAACACCGTGGAAGTCGTGTTCCAGGTGAACGGCAAGGTCCGCGCGAAGGCATCTGTCGCGAAGGACATGGACAAGGCTGCTTTGGAAAAACTCGCCATGGACAACGACCGCGTGAAAGAATTTACCAAGGGCATGCAGGTCGTCAAGTCAATTGTTGTGCCGGGTAAGTTGGTCAACATCGTGGTGAAGTAAGCCCCGACCCCACCCCAAATGTCATCCCCGACTTGGTCGGGGATCTTTTGTTATAACCAACCCCGGTCGGGTCTTCCGCTACCCCTTCGCCTAGTGGCTCCGCCCCTAAAACCCCGAATAGGGGTTGATGCAGGACTCTTTTTATTTAGCTGACGTTGTTAGGTGTTGAACAAATCATCGAGCGTGATAGTATTCATGAAATCGCTAGAATAGGCATTATAGGTGAGTCCGTAAGTTGTCACGAGTGTACTGTGGACGGCTGTTTTGCGAGATACCTGTTGTTGCAAGAGATTGGTCCTGTGGACAAGAGTCTTGTGATAGTTGCTAGATATGGTGAATTCTTCGCTGTAGAATTTCATTTCGCACAGGTTTACTACGTTGTCCTTGCGAGATATGATAAGGTCTATTTGAGCTCCGACCTGTTTGTTGTCGCCCTGTAACGACCATGCGGATTGTGTCGTTGTAACCCCTGCAATCTGCAAAGCATGCTTTATTTGACTTATGTGTCTAAAGCATAAATCTTCAAAGGCGTAGCCTCGCCAGGCGTTTATTTTGGCAGAGTCGACGTTATTCATCCAAAATTGCGGGTCTATGTTTTTTTGGCCTTCTACGAAGCGTAGGTAGAATAAGCAGAACGGATCAATTAGTTTGTAATGGGGCTTTCGCTTACTTTCGCCAAAAGGAACGTATTTCTCGATAAAGTCACTAGCAACAAGGGCGTTGAGTTGTTTGGAAAAGTCTCCATTGTTGGACAATTGTGTATTTTGGGCAATGTCATCACGTGTGAAGCCGCTTCGACGAGACGATAGGAATCGGACAATACGAATCATATCGTCTGGTCTAGTGAAGACGGATGCGAATAGACGTGAAAACTCGTTTTTCAGTTTGGCGTTGGAATCAAAAAAAAGCGTATCGATGTTTTGGGCGAGGCTTTTGCCTTTTGCCAAGTAGGTCATGTAGTAGGGAATGCCGCCAAGGATCATGTTCGCCTGGGCTATATCGTATCTCGACATCTGAATACCCTGACTTTTATAGAAAGCCTCACATTCGGATAGAGTGAACGGCATCAACTTGATTTCGTAAGTGGTTCTTCCGTATAAACCACCATGGTTATTGACGAGATTGTCTAGCATCCATGAATTTGCGCTGCCACAAACAATAAGCATCAGGTTTTGTCTATGGCATGCCCAAGTGTTCCAGAAACTTTCCAAAGCGGTTATGAAACCGCTTTTGGGAGTATCCATCCAGGGGAGTTCATCTAAAAAGATGACCTGTCTTTTACCATCATCTCTTTGTTGGAGAAACTGTTCCAGCATAAAGAATGCTTCAAGCCAGTTCTTGGGACAATGGCTTTTTTTCATCCCCTGCAACTGGAGCGACTGGTAGAAATGCTGAAGCTGTTGCTTGGAGTTGTTTGATGCTCCTGTTTCGTCTACCGGGCTGAGTCCGGCGTGGCGGAATGTAATCGATCCTTTTAGAGCTTCGTCTATAAGGAATGTCTTGCCTACGCGACGGCGACCATAAACGGCGACAAATTCGGCCTTGTCGCTAGAATACAGTTGTTTCAGTTCGCTAATTTCCTTTTTTCGACCAAGAATCGCCATAAAGACCTCGTATAATTCGCTGTGAAATGTTTTTTTTGCTTTTCGTAGCGCTTTATCTTGATGTTTTGAATATAGATTATTTTTCTGAGAAATCTCGTAAATTTCGCTGTTTTACGAGTTCATTACGAGCATTTTACGAGGTTTTAGGGTCAAAAATGTCGAAATTTGCATAAAAAAGGCGTTTTGACCTCGTAATTATTGAACAAAAAGGATTACTGGAAAATCACCCTCTGCAGAACGCCAGCGACGCCACAATCCCCACGATAATCAGGAACGGCAGCACTTTCAACAGCAAGGTAATGGCGCATGCGTCTCCCGCATCGCCGGCCCCGAAATGTTAGAAAATACAATCAAGAATCTCTTTGCAAGATTCAATTGTCGCTTCAAATGGAACATCTTTTGCAAACGAAGATTTTTTCGCGTAGTTAATCTTCATTCAATACCACCGTCATAAGTTCCGCCACCTTGCTTTCTATTTTCAAAGCCTGTGCATAGGGAAGAAGATTGTGGGTGTTCTTGTCTTTTGACTTTGCGTAAAGCTTGAGTGCTTTGCCGTAAATTTCTGCATCGATTTTTTGACTGTTTTTAATGATGTCGCAAATCGTTCGTTCCATATCGTAGCATTCTACCAGATGCCCAAGAGATGTCTTTATTTTGCAGATTCCCAATTTGTAGGTTTTTTCGTGGGAATCCGTGTGGATTGCGACGGAAGGGTTCGGTGAGAATGGTCGGTAATTCTTGGGTCCGGTCACTTCGAAATAATCGGGTAGGCGGTCTGTTAGCCCATGCAAGAATAGTGCGGAAACGTGTGAAAAGATGAATCTGGGATACTTGTATTGAAACACAAGGTAATCGTCCCTGATCCATTGCTCCTGGGCGTAAAAACCCTTATCTATTTTGGCAAGACCCTGCCTTCGTACAAAATCCGTCAAGAACCACGAGGGAATCTTGTGGCTGTCGATTTGCTTTCGCGTGATGTAGCCGCTGTTCGCGTTCAGTATTTTTTCCAGTTTTTTCTCGTTTGTTTCTTGCATTTTAAACCAAATATATAATAAAATGGTTGAAAAGGCAAGTTTTTATTTCTTTTTACCCGCTACAGAACATCAAAGACGCAAAAATCCCCACGAAAACCAGGAACGGCAGCACTTTCAACAGCAAGGTGATGGCGCAGGCGTTCCCTGCGTCGCCAGCCCCGAAAAGGGCCAATATGCCAAGCACGATAAGGAAAGTTACCAGCATAGAACCTCGCCGGTACAAATATACAAATGGGAAATGTCAGAATATGACAAACGGCTGTTTTGACGCGTTTGGGGCATTTTTTTCGAGTATTGAGGGGGAGGGATCCCCCTGGCTTCAGCCGAATGTCATCCCCGCTGTCATTCTGGAGGGGCGAAGCCCCGATAGAATCACGGAGATCTCCCTTCGTCTTCCGCGCACCCCCACTGCGGGGCTCAAAACCCTGTAAGCGAGAGTCATAGCCATGCTTGCATGGCTATGACCGAGCGTCATGGGTTTCTGCAAACGCCGCACCGCAACGCCCGGCTTACTTCTTTTTTCGATAATTTTATGCTGCATTTATCGAAAAAAAATGTATTTAAAGGTTTGCTACTTGACTTTTTGCCTTTATTTATATATTTTATAGGAAACAGGTCCCATTAAGGTGAAAGCGGGCTCCATGCCATGCGTTTCGATAGAAACCTAGCCTTATACGGGATCTATTTTTTTATCCAGTGGATTTTTCGGCGTGTAATAGTTGCTCGAATGCCGCCTTGTATCCAGGATATCGTGAACAAGGCATATCTTTTCTTTCAGATAGTTGTAATATCGGAAATCACCTTTTTCGTAAGCGCGTTGAATTGTCCACAGGACATAGTCCGATGCCTGCAAGAGAGGTCGCTCTTTCGACTGCTGAATGAAAATCCTTATGGAACTTGAGTTCTCCTTGTTCCACTTTGCTTTGAACCGCTCGATTGCTGAGTTGATGGCGCTCTGCATCGTGTCTTTACGGACAACATTTCCAAGAGAAGAAAAATAGCAGTCTATCTCGGAATACAGATGCAACCTGTTTTCCAAAAGATTTTCGACCGCGTACTTGTATATGGCGGTATCCTTGAAGTCAAAACGACTTCTGAAGAAAGTTTCTTTTTTACGGAGAACGATGCAGTAGTAGGTGAAGTCTAACGTTTTTAGGAGATGAAAGACCCTGTCCCGTATTTCAGCGCAGTCTTTCGCGGCGTGGAATGCGATGCGGGTTTTCTCCATGGACGGAATTCCTGTGTAGAAATCATCTTCGCATAACTCTTTGTGTAAGGCTGTAATTGACTTTGTGAGTTGCTGTGGATTCTTTGTTTCCAGATAGCCGACCATAAACACTTTGCTGGCAAGTCCGCTTTCAACAAGATTCACCCCCTTGCGCCCAAGGATTGTTGTGTCTCCAGCCTCGTCAAAAAAGTAATATGCCTTTATCTGCTCCGTCTTTTTCACACAAGAAAAGATAAACAAATGTGCAGTAATTGTCAATGCGTTGAATAGGAAATGAAATTGTCTATGTTTTGGTTGATGAGAGGGAAGGGCTCTTCACCCTGAAACAAATCAAAAACCGCAACCTTAACAGTTGCGGCATTTCATGTGAACAGTTCTGGCAAATAGTTAGACCGCTATAACACAGGGCTCGTTATATCCTGCTAATAACGAATCGTGTGTCAGCAAAATTATCCTTTCTGCTTTTGCTTGGGCAATGAGCATTCTGTCGAACGGATCTTTGTGCGATGGTGCTTTCTCGTCTCGTTTTAGTTTTTCGACTTCCAGAACGTGCTCTTGTTCACCCCGAACATTTCTGCGATTTCGTCATTGCAGGAATCGATATTGTCGGGGATGGAAAACTGGCCTTTAGCGATACCGAATTTTTTCACATTCCGCTTGACGGACGTGTTTAGCGATTTCTGGAGAATGAAATCGATAAAATCAGAAACTTCCCCTACATATTCTGCGGGGATGGCCTTGACTTTTTCTTGCAGCAGTTCGATAGGCATAAGAGAAACCTCCTTTCTAAATATTACCTTTTTAGTTGCTCAAAATGCAACCCCTTCCAAGTTGGATTAGCCCGTTGACTTTACAAATTGCGCCAAATTTGAAAAAATCACCCTCCACAAAACATCAAAGACGCAAAAATCCCCACGAAAATCAGGAACGGCAGCACTTTCAACAACAAGGTGATGGCGCAGGCGTCCCCTGCGTCGCCCCCGCACATCGCCGAAGAAATGTGGAGCATCCTCGGTGTGTTTTGTACCAAGGCCGTGGAAAACGCCGTGGAAGTCGTGTTCCAGGTGAACGGCAAGACCGTCGTGAAGTCGATTGTCGTGCCGGGCAAGCTCGTGAACATCGTGGTGAAGTGACACAATCTTTGATTGTGTCATCCTGAGCGGAGCCCGTAAGGGCGAAGTCGAAGGATCTAGACCCGAATGTCATCCTGGAGCGCCCGTGAGGACGCGATAGGATTCATAGAAATTCAGATCGTAGCAATAAACCGCCGCGGTCTTTTTATATTTTCATCAAATGAAGTTCCCTAGGTCAAAATTTGCGGTGTACTGTGTGCTGGTGTCTTCGTGGCTGGCGTTTTGTGCTACATCGTGCGACGAAGGAGGATTTGAAAGCAAATATACCGCCAGTATTTGCGCCCAGAAACCAGCAGGCGTAGATTCCTTGAATTTACAGGTTACCTACCAGGCGGGGGATTCCGTTTGGGCTGACTCCAACTCTACGGTATCAGAATATGACTTCTTTGACCGTCGCAATATGGCTTGCGTAAGTTGTATATGGAAATGTGACAGTTTGTTTTCGCTCAGTAGCAAAAACAAGATATCGGTTGATCTTTCTTTTTATTGAGCGGGTAAGGTAATAACATTGCCTACTTATGCTATTGACGGACAATCCCACCGTTGGGGTGAAGACGATATCGATTACCGTTTTGTGGAATTTGACGAACGGAAAATTAATGGGGATTTTGTGGTGGAATCGTTTCTGCCTCCAGACGATACCTCCTGTGGAAAGTTCGTGAATTACGCCGTGTTGAGGTTGCCGTGATCCGCGTTCTCTTTTTGATAGCCTGTCTGGTGTGCGTGACCCTGGCCGACACGGACGAATCGGCACAGCCCCACAAAAGGCGTCGCCACCGTGCATCGGATTTTGTTTACCCCTATTTTGAAATTTCTGCAGGGGGGCAGTATTCAAAGTCTGATTACAAGACGGAATCTATCGCCCATTGGTACCACGATACCGACCGGGATGAAATGGTTTACGACAAGGACCTTTATTACAACATCTACTCCTTTGAAGGTTATGGTCCGCAGTTTGAAACGAAGGTGGGTATACTTTTGTTGCAAAGGGGCATTTTTTTTGTTGATTTTGGCCTGGCCTGGTCCTTTGGGGATGCCTATTACAAGTACTATTCCCGGGACAAGGAGGAATTCAAGGAAAGCGGCGGTCAACTCTGCCCCTTTTATGGTTTTGGAACCAAGGTGTACCCTTTCGTGAAATTGGTGCCGCTTTTGGACGGGTTCTTTGTAGGGGCTTCAGTATCTTTTTTGGTCCCGGATAATTCTTGGGATAAGTACGACATGGAATATGCCACTGACGAAGTGGGCTATAAATTCGAGTTGGGAAACGTCTGGAAGGTTTCGGAGCACTATTTTGTGGGTATAACCCTGAATACGGCCATTTATTGGAGCGGCGTGGGTTCCAACAAGGAATACGGTGACGATGAGTTCCAGGTGGATAAGAACTCCAAGCGGGACCCCGTTGACGAGGTGAACACCCTGCAGTTGGGTGCCGCTGTGACCATCGTGCGCAAGTAGGGCTTGCTTGCCGTGCCGTCGAGTTCTATATTTAGGGCATGTTCAAGATAATCAAGGCTATTAGCCGTCTGCTTTCTAACTACGCTTCACCCTTTGTCATCGCAAGCGCAATTGTCGCATTCTTCGTTCCGGTCGCTTTCGGCTGGGTTCACGGGAATGTATCCTCCATCATTCTCGGCGTCATCATGTTGAGCATGGGACTTACCATCTCCATGGACGACGTGCGGAATCTGCTGAAGCAGCCTTTCCACATTCTGCTGGGCGCCGTGGCGCAGTACACGATTATGCCCTTTGTGGCCTTCGGGCTTACGAAGGTGTTCGGGCTGGACCCCTACCTTGCCGTGGGTATCATTCTGGTGGGGTGCTGCCCGGGCGGTGTCTCTAGCAATGTCATGAGCTTCTTGGCCCACGGTGATGTGACCTATTCCGTGAGCATGACCATGGTGAGCACCCTCCTTGCGCCGATTATGACTCCGCTTTTGGTGCTGTGGCTTGCCGACACCAGTATCGACGTGAATGCGAAGGGTATGTTCCTGAACATTCTGTATGTGACAATCGCGCCCATTACCATCGGGTTCCTTTGCAACTACTTCTTGGGCAAGCGCGCCGTGTTCAAGGAAATCCAGTCCAACATGCCTGCGGTAAGCGTCATAGGCCTGATGCTCATTGTGGGCGGTGTGGTGGTGACGGTGCGTCCGCAGTTGTTGACCAATGGCTTTTCTCTGATTTTCCTGGTGCTTGCGGTGGTGTTCTGCCACAACGCTCTGGGTTATGTGCTGGGATACAGTGTGGGTAGGCTTTTCAAGTTCAATACGGCCAAGAAGCGGACCATCGCTATCGAGGTGGGCGTGCAGAACGCTGGCATGGCCACCGTACTTGCCATGGCTTTCTTTGCCAATCCCGAAAACGTGGCGGCCAACCCCAAGGCGGTGCTTTGCATGGTGCCTTGTGCCCTGAGTTGCGCCTACCATTCTATTAGCGGGACGGTGCTGGCCAACATTTTCGCCTGGTGGGATAAGCGAGGAGATTCCCGGTCAAGCCGGGAATGACAAAGGTCTAAGGCAATTCAGACCCGAGGTAAATACCTACCCGGTGGCCGGTCTCGAACCCGAAAAGGGTTCCCTTGTTGATGGTGTAGTTTATTCCCAGTTCCAGCGGCGCGCCGAATAGCCGAAAGTCCCGTGCCAGGGCGAAAGCGATTTTCATGCCCTTGTACTTGTCGTCCATCTTGCGGCAGTTTTTGGCCAGGTTGTGGTTCTCCGACTCCTGGAAACGGGCCTGGTAAAGCAGGACCTCGCTGAATTTCCAGCCGGTCTGTTCCGAATCGCTCCACCAGAACTTCCAAAGCAGGCTGGCCTTGAACCCGATTTCGTCGCCGGGCTCAAAATTCTTGTCTTCGAGAAACTTGTTGTAACGCAGGGATGTTCCGAGCAGCAGGTGCCGCGTCGCCGGAAACAGCACGAAGGGTTCCGCATTCAGCCTGTGGAAACGATCCTTTTGGGAGCCTTCGCCGGGCGGAAACCGCCAGCCTGCATCTAGTCCGAAGTTCCGGTAAAACAGGGTCCGGACACCTAGATAGCTCTCGTTGAAACCATTCACGTGCAGGTTGCAGTAATTGTGGATGTAACCTTCGGTGGAATACTCGTAGCTGTAGCTGGCAAAACGGAAAGAGAAACTGCCGTAAAAACTGAACCAGTCGGTAAGGGCGTATTCCGCCGATACCGTCAGGTCGTTGCTGTAAACGTCGTCGTCCAGTTCCTCGGCTTCTTCTAGGGAGAGTGCCGTTGTCGGGAAATGCAGCGGCACAAGCCCTTCGGTGGCAAGGGCAATACCCGCGCAAAGCAGCAGAGAAGGTCCGATTTTTGTGGTCATCGATTTCAAAATATATGAAAGTTATTCTGCTCTGATTTTTTCATCATATCTTATTACTTTTATGTTCAAATGTTTTATAGTTTCGTCATTGGATTGCCACGTCGCCTACGGCTCCTCGCAATGACAAATAAGGCGATGAAGGTGCCAGATCGCTTACAGAACGGCACGACTGAGTTGCGGGGGTTCTTAATGAGAACACCTGCATTGCTTGCGCTGTTTCTGTTGCCGGCATGCCTGGCAGGCTGTTTCTGGGAAAGTCCCGAAGACAATCCGGAATACTTGCCCCTTGACGATTCCAAGTACCCCTATGCGGGGCTCCCGCGCATTGTCATCGAGACTGAGGACTTTCACGAACTGCGGGACCGGGAAACGGAATTTCCGTCGAAGCTCCAGATTTACGGCAAGGACAATTACGAAAGCGAAGTCTATAGCCTTACGGTCCGTGGCCGCGGAAACTCCAGCTTCAAGATGCCCAAGTACGGCATGAAACTGGAATTTGACGACAAGGTTTCCCTGTTCGGCATGCCCAAGAACAGGGACTTCGCGCTTATCGCCAACTATGGAGACAAGACTCACCTGCGGAACTACATGATGGGGCGACTTTCGGAATGGCTTGCTCCCAGGTGGACGCCCAAGATGCAGTTTGTGGAGGTCTTTCTCAACCGCAAGTACATGGGGCTCTACCTGTTTTCGGAAACGGTGAAGGTGGCCCACGACCGGGTGGACATTGCCGAAAACGATACCACATTCCTGGTTGAAAAAGAAGACATCAAGAAATATGATCCGCCTTACGTGATTACGGACAACGAATACATTTACCATATCAAGTCTCCCAAGAACCCGAACGAAAAAACGCAGCAGTTGTTGTTGGATTACCTGAACGACTTTGAACATGCGGCCAGGCGTTTTGACCGCATGGTTCCAGAAGATGTTCAGAATTGGCTGTCCATGGAAGATTTTCTGCCTTTTTACTGGATTCAGGAATTTTCCAAGAACGAAGACGGCAACTACGCCCGCAGCGTGTTTTTCACTTGGGAAAAGGGTGGCCCAGTCCGTTTTGGCCCCCTGTGGGATTTCGATCTTGCTTTCGGCAACGCCTCCCGGGAAAAGAACAAGCCTGCAGATGGCTGGTACATCCGGAATTACCGCCTGTACAGCCACATTTTCTGGAGCGACTGGATAAAGGGCGAAGCCAAGGCTTACTGGCTAGAACATCGCGGAAAATTCCGCGCCCTTATAGACAGTGTTCCACTCTATAGAGGGCAAATCGAAAAGGCCGTGGAGAACGAATACCGCCGCTGGCCCATTATTTCCAATACAGAAAATTGGGCACTGAAAGACCCTTACGAATCTTACGACGAAGGCGTGCAGACGATGGTCCAGTGGATGCGGGAGCGTTTCGACTGGATTGACAAGAATCTATAGGACCGGTCCTTCTTGGTCCAGCTTGGTCCGTTCGTCGTACAGGCGCTTTGAAATCTGGCAGAATGCCTTGACCACCACAGGGTCGAAATGCTTGCCCGCCCCTTCGGTAATGATTTCCATGGCCTTCTCGTAGGTGAAAGGCTTCTTGTAGATGCGTTCGGCCACCAGGGCGTCGAACACGTCGGCCACCGCCATGATTCTTGCCGACAGCGGAATGTCTTCGCCCGAGATGCGGTTGGGGTAGCCCGAACCGTCCCATTTTTCGTGGTGGAAGAGAGCCATCTCGATAGATTCCTTCAGGTAATTCTCGTCCATAGTGTCGCCGGCATTTTCTTCGATCTTCACCAGGATGTTCTTGCCTTCGGTGGTGTGGCTTTTCATGATGGTGAATTCATCGTCGGTGAGTTTACCCGGCTTGTTCAAGATCAGGTCGGATACCGCAATCTTTCCGATGTCGTGGAGCGGCGCGGAGCGTTTCAGCTTTTCGATGTATTCGTCGGTGAGAATATCCTTGAATTCGCCTTCGGCCTGGAGTTCCCTTGCTATAGCATCTACGTAGTGGGCCGTTTTCTTGATGTGGTTTCCGGTGCTGGTATCGCGGGCTTCCACCATTTCGGCGAAGTTCTCGATAATTTCGTCTTGCATGCGGGTGATGCGCTCGGTCTGTTCCTGCAGCTGCTTGATGTAATCCAGGGATTCGTTGCCCATCTTGAGGAGGGCTGTGTGCAGGTGCTTGATTTCGTCTTGGGAATGAATGTCTAGCGTGCTGAGGATTTCTAGACCCTTGTCCTTGTCGGTTCCCAAGTTGTAGGCGAATTGGGACGAGGCGTAGGCCATGCGGTTGATGGGCCGCACGATACCGCTTTTCACCAGCTCCACGATGATGCTCATGATAATCAGGGAAAGGCTGAAGAACAGGGAGAAGAACTTGATAAAGAAGGTGGCGTCGTCTTCTATAATCTCCTGCATGGAAATGTCGGCGGTCACGTAGGCGGTAGTCTTGTGCAGGGAATCCTTGATGGGCTTGTAGATGGTCAGGAGCCAGCCGTAGGTGTCGTCGGAGATGATGGGCTCGATGGTGTCGCCCTTGAGGAGCGCCGGCAGATAGGGCCCGAAGCTTGGGTCAAAAGGCAGGATTTCGCCGGGCTCGCTGGTTTCTTCGCCACTTTCCAGGGGCGTGTCGAATACCGCATGGCAGCCGTCTTTTTCAATCTTGTAAACGTAGAGGTATTTTGTCTGCGGGAAACTCTTCTTGAGTTTCTTCAGTTTTTCTTCTGTTTCTGCGTAACCGTCGGCTTCACGACCGCTTGTGAGGAATTCGTCTATGCGGTTTCCGTCAATGAACACGCTGGCCGCCTGGGTTACCCCGTTGGCGATATCGGTGAACTTGTCGATGGAAACCTTCTGGTACAAGAAATAACCGATGGCGCAGGCAAGTGAACCAAGCAGCAGTTCTGCCACGATGACCATGGCTACTACCCTGCGGAGCAGGGAACGCCCGGTGGTGGCAGCCAGTTCATCGACATTGGGGTCGATATGGAAGGTGTCGTTGCAGGCAAAGCGTATCTTGCGTGGGATCCAGCGGTAGAGGAGTACTGCCGAAATGACCACGATGGCCTTGTCGAAAACGTCGATGATGATGTCGGCCAGAAGCTGGGACCAGAAATCGGGGAGACCGCAGGTGTCTCGGAGGGCAATCGCGAAAGGCGCAGAAATGCCTTCGCCGATGCTGTAACCGTACAGGAAATAGGTGAGTATGGACCCGAGACCGCCGCCGATGAGGGCGAAGGTGAAAATCACCACCAGAATCTTGGGTATGCTCAAGAAGAATTTTTTCTGGTAGAAAAGGTAGGCGCATCCGGCGATAAGGACGTTGATGACGCCGTAGTAGAGGGTAACGGCATCGGACAGTCCGTTGATGGCGTTGGAGATGAAACCGACGATGACAGCGGGCAGGTTGCCGCCCATCATGGCGATAAGGATGGTGCCTAGGCAGTCAAAGAAAACGGGCAGTTCAAAATGGGTGACCAGCCTTGCTGGGATAATGTTCAGCAACAAGGCTATGGCGATGACGAAGAGCGCCTTCAGCAAGTGAATGAATGCCTGCTTCCGAGATCTCATTTGTTAATCTCCACGACCTTCTTGTTGCTAGTGGCGCCGGCCACCACGGAAACATCCCGCTTGTGGACTCCAAAGTGCTTTGCCAAAAGTTCGCAGATGGCCTCGTTGGCGGCTCCATCTACGGGCGGTGCCTTGACCTCTACCTTGTAGCTGCCGTCGGGGTTTTCCGTGACGGATTCCCGCTTGCTTCTTGCATGTACCTTGATGTTTATCTTCAAGGGAGGCCTCTTTTATTAGCCGATGACGTTCCCGGTAGGCATGGCAGGGGCAGGCCTTCTGGCGGGTGCCGGTTCGGCCAACTCCCGCTGGTCGTTTTCCATGGCAGAAAGCAGGTCCTCTTGCCCGCGGATGAGCGCCCGGCACCGGATAAAGTAGTTGGTGCGGATCTGCTTCAGCTGTTCGATTTCGGCCCGCAGGTCCTCGGCGCTCTTTTTGGTGTTCTCCACTTCCTTGATGGCTCGTGCCTTGGCCTCGGCGATAATCAGTTCCGCCTCTTTTTCGGCGTTGGCCTTGACCTCGTCCACGGTCTTTTGCATGGTGACCACGGCGTCCTGGATGGTCTTCTCGATTTGGCGGTAGTAGTTGACCCGTTCTTCGGCGATTTTCAGGCGTTCCGTGAGGTCGGTGCGGTTCCTGGACATTTGTTCAAAGGCGGTAGCCGCCGTCTCGAGGAATGCCTTGACCTCGTCGGGGTCTATGCCGCCGAAGTTCTTTTTGTGGAATGTCTGGTTGCGGATATCTAACGGGGTCAGTTCCATACACTACCTGCTAAAATAATAGGACTTTACTTTCAATAATATAACAAAGTTATGATAAAGGGGGCGAAACCCTTCCAAATTGGAAGATACATTTTATATTATGTTTTCCTTTTTTGAAAAAAAGAGTGTAATTAGGGGTAAATTAGGGGCGATAAATCGATAAGATGATCGGTAAACTGAAAAAATTCCTGCAGCGGCAGGACTCCCTGGAACGGACCCTTTTCTGGGTGTTCCTGGTGATTGTGTTGGCGGCAAGCGTTGCCTCCACGGTTTTTACCATATATGAGCAAATTAGCCCGGTGACTTCGGCGGTGTGCTTGCTGACCAGCGTTATCTGCGCCATTTTGGCAGTGGTGGCGGTCAAGACCCGTATGTATAGCGTCTGCTATGTGGTCATGTGCCTTTTGCTCAGCTGTTTCTTGCTGCCCATGCTGTTCTTCTTGTGCGGCGGGTTCAATTGCGGCATGACCCTCTACTGCCTTACTGCGGTGTTTCTTTGTGCCTATTGCCCCGGCAAGAGCAAGTGGGTGGTGTTTGTGCTTTCTATGCTCGCTTTCGAAATCGCCTTTGTGCTTTCGGAACTTTACCCTGAGTATGTGGTGGCCCTGGACCACCAGGCGGCTTTCATCGACATCCTGGTGTCTTTCTTTATTACGGGTGTGGTGGTCTTTATCGTCAATTCCTTCGCCCTCTATTCCTACAATACCGAACGGAAGGGCCGCGAAGAAATGCTCAAGCGCCTGGAGTTTTTATCCAAGAGAGACTCCAAGACAGGGCTTTTCAACCGTGGCTACATGACGCACTTCTTGGAAAGTGTCGTGTGGCTGCAGCGGGAGGAATACTACCTGCTGCTCCTTGACATGGACGATTTCCGCGAGGTAAACGCCAGCTACGGCCAGGTGTTTGGTGACCAGGTGCTCTGCGACGTGGCGAAGTTTTTGATTCAAGAGCGTGATGACCGGATTGGGGAATGCTGCGGCCGTATGGACGGGGAACTGTTCATGTGCGTGCTCCGGGCCGATTCAGAGCTGGAGGCTTATGCCCGTGCCGAGCGGATTCGCGAGGGTATTGCTGCGCTCCGTTGGAACAGGTTCCCCGACGCCTCGGTTACGGTGTCCGGCTGCTTTATCGCCTGCGGCGACAGGAACTATAGCCACTTCTCCCAGTTCCTGGTGAAGGCCGAAGAGGTGCTGTACCTGGCCAAGACCGAGGGCCGGAACAAAATAAGGAAGATGTCGTAACCATCGATTGTCATCCCCGCGCTCCAATTTGTCATCCCCGCGCAGGCGGGCGGACAGCACTTAGCACTTTAGTGCTTAGTGCGCATGGCCACCAAGGTGGGGATCTCCTTGCTGTAAAAAGATTTAGCGTTAGCGCGAATGTTGATAAATTGTTGATAAGTTGGCTAAAACGCGTTGTTTTGGCCTTTTTTGCTTAAATTTCCCGTACTTCGGGGCAAAACACCTTGATTTATGCGGTATTTTTGCTAGATTTGGGACTCAAAAATTTTGAATTTCGACTAGAAAGGTTTTATCATGAAAAGAACATTCCAGCCTCATAACCGCAAGCGTGCCAACAAGCAGGGTTTCCGCGCCCGCATGGAAGACCGTTGGGGTCGCGCCGTTCTTAGCCGTCGCCGCGCCAAGGGCCGCAAGCGCCTGACCGTCAGCGACACCATCTATAAGAAGTAAGTCTGGGGGTGGCTCATCGCCGCTCTGCGTTCTTATAGGCTGCCGAACCAGCCCGCTTACCGAACAGTGGCCGTCCAAGGCAAGTTTGTCCGAGCATCGTCATTGACCATGCGTTGGATAGAGAGCCCGGACGGTTTTTGTCGTTTCTGCTTTTTGGCGAAAAAGAAAAACGGTAACGCCGTTTACCGCAACAAGTGCCGGAGGATTCTGCGGCCTTTGTTTTTTGGAATGGTCCCGAATATCCAGAAGCCGGTGTGGGCCATGGTGGTGGTGACCGTGGGCCAGCAGGAACTGACCTCCGAAAAGCTCCGGGAGTCCGCCTACAAGATTTTCCGCAAGATGGAATGGACCTGCCCGGAGGCGGTGGACGGCGATGCTTGCGAAGCTTGAGAGGGCCGTCGTGGCGGTGCTGATTGCGCCTATCCGCCTGTACCAGCTGGTGCACCCCTACTTCTTTCACGGGGTCTGCCGGTTTCAGCCCACCTGCTCCAGCTATGCCATCGAGGCTCTACGGGTACACGGACCCTTCAAAGGTTTCTATCTTGCGGTTTTTAGAATTTTGAGATGCAACCCCTTCTGCAAGGGCGGCTACGACCCGGTGCCCCCTAAAAAGGAAAAGACATGAACAAGAATTCCCTCATAGGCTCCATCTTGATTGCGGCAATTGTCATCTGGTGGATGACCATGTCGTCGAACAACGCGAAGCAGCAGGCCGAAGCCCAGGCAAAAGAAAAAGAGGCTGCCGCCGCCATGGAGGCTGCCCGCGCCGATTCAGCAGACCAGCTGGTGCTAGGCGACAAGACTCCGGAGTTGAAGGCTGCTCCGGTGCTGGGCGATGACAACTTAGACGAGAGACGAGAGACGAGAGACGAGAGTGAATCAGGAAGGGTCGTTGTCGCTGACAGTGCGAAGGTCGCTGCTGCAGACTCGTCCGTTGCCGACAGCGCTCGGGCTGCCGAAGCCCCGAAGGCCGTGGAACCCCGCACGGTGACGGTGGAGACCGACAAGTTTATCATGACCCTCAGTAACAAGGGTGCCCGTGTCCAGAGCGTGATTGTGAAGGCCCTGCCCGACAGTGCCGGAAACTTCCCGGAGATTATCCAGGATACGGCTCTGGGCGCCTTGGACCTGAAACTGGGCAAGGCGGACCTGACCGATGCCCTTTTCGATCTGGGTGACACTCCCGAAAAGATCAAGGTGGAAAACGATGTGACGGTGCAGTTCACCTTCACCGATGCCAGCGGCAAGCAAGTGATTCGCAGCTATGGCTTTACCAAGGCGGGAGTGGCGGTGCGCCAGGTGAACCGCTTTGTGGGGTTCAAGCCGGCCGATTACGAACTGTCCTGGAAGGGCGGCATGAAAGAAACCGAAGTCATGCCCAAGGGCAAGAGCTTTGGCGGTGCCAGCTATTTCTTTAGCGAAGTGATTTTCAAGAACAGCGAGATTACGGAGCGCGAGACTTTCTCCGACGCCATGACCTTTGACAACGCCAACTACTACTGGGTGGGCATGCGCCGCAAGTACGTGGCCCTGTCGGTGCAGTTCGACAAGCCCGTTCCGGTGAAGGTGAACGCGAAGCACATTGATGTAGCCACCGAAGGCAATCCCGATCCGGGAACCTACAGCCTTACCATCGCAGATGGTATCCGTGGCGATTCTCTGGCCTATAACTTTATGGTGCTCCCGCTCCAGTGGGACGAGGTGGAAGCCCTTGACCAGGGTTACGAGAAGATTATCGTTACAGGCTCCAAGTGGTTCCCCGGTTCCAGCGTCTGGTTCGTGTGGATCTGCAAGTGGCTGTTGAAACTCCTCAAGTTCTTCTATTCCATTATCCCGAACTACGGTGTGGCCATTATTCTTGTGACCTTCATTGTTCGCGCCTTTACTACGCCCTTTACGGTAAAGCAGCTCAAGTCCACCCGCGCTATGAGCAAGCTCAAACCCCAGCTGGACGAAATCAACGTGAAGTACCGTAGCGATCCGCAAAAGAAGCAGGCCGCCATCATGGAACTTTACGCCAAGAACGGCGTGAACCCGCTGGCCAGCTGCACGGGCGGATGCCTCCCCATGCTTATCCAGATGCCTATCTTTATGGGATTGTTCTTTGTGCTGGGCCGCGCTATCGAACTCCGCGGTATGCCCGCCTTCCTCTGGATTACCGACCTGAGCAAGAGCGATGTGGTATGGAGCGGATTTTCGATTCCCTTCGTGATGCCTGCAGGCCTTGCCATTCTCCCCTGGATCATGGTGGTTACGACATATTTCCAGACCAAGGTGACTATGAGCGGTAGCGCCGGCATGGACCCGGCCCAGCAGAAGATGATGACCTGGATGATGCCCGCCATGATGTTCTTCTTTAGCGCGGTGATGCCTTCGGGCTTGGTGCTCTACTGGATTGTGTCCAACTTCTGGAGCATTGCCCAGTACAAGTTCATCAACCGGGGCGTAATGGCCCAGGGCAGCGAATCGTCCAAGCTCAAGGGCAAGGACGTCCAAGACGCAAAGATCGTAAAATAAGCGCCAGAGGTTTTTCCCACAGGCGGTCTGCTGTCCGACGAATCCCCCCCGCTACGGGAGAGGGCAGCCAGTCCTCTTTGAAATCAGGAGCGAAACCGCTCTTGATGATTAGTTCGTGGTAATTTGTATTTAGAGCATCTCCGGACTGGTTCTTTATAAAGAACATTTTTTCTTTTATGGAGAATCGATGCTGTAATAATTTACGCTTAATAAATCCGGCACCAGCGGCAATGAGTTCTGGATAGGCAAATAAAGCGTTTTGTTTTGTAGGGTACAGGGCTTCGGTTCGGACTTCTGCATCATCGAATGCATTCGCCATTCCGATTTCCAGGCGGTGCACCACATCGTAGAATGTTTCCTGTTCTGGAGTTTCCAGTAGGTGCATGTAGAAAGCGCCTAAAGCTTCTGGTTTGAGATAGAGAAAATAGCTTTGCAGGTGCGGTCGGACTTCTTTGCTTTGGGTAAGGGAAATGGCGTCGGCATCACTGCGCTCCGCACGGTCAAAAAACTCCTGGAACCGGTTGCGGTAATAGACGATGGAGTCGTTCATCAGCACCAGTCGAGAAATTCCGCTGAGGGTAGTGAAATTCCCCTTGCCGTTGGCCAAGTCTTTCAGGAACCTTCGCCACATGCCAAAGTCAAAGCCGTGGTTTTCGGTGAGGTACAGGAAAATATCATGCTCTTGCAGGAACGCAAGGGTTTCCGGAGAAAGTTCCCGCTTGTTGGTCAGCAGTACGATGCGGAATGGCGTTTCGGACAGGTGCTGTAGCGCAAAGCGCACATAACCGGGCAATTCC
Source organism: Fibrobacter sp. UBA4375 (assembly GCA_002391195.1). Taxonomy (GTDB): domain Bacteria; phylum Fibrobacterota; class Fibrobacteria; order Fibrobacterales; family Fibrobacteraceae; genus Fibrobacter. Next base: position 19,460 of record DGRZ01000094.1, read on the forward strand.
TTGCCGGTCTGGTAACTTGCGTACAGGACGATTCTGCTGTTTTGCATTGTTCTGTTGTCATGCCCGCCGGGGTCCTATCGGTCTCTGACCTCCAGGATGACAGGGCATCTCCTTGAATTACCGACGCCCGCTCCTGCCTCGGCCTCCGCGGCCGCGGGCAAGCTTTTCACCGTAAGCCTTGGGGCCCTTGGCCTTGGAACTCTTGTCGCTTATGGTCTTGCGGGGCTTTTCCTTGCGGGAACTTTCCCTGCGGGAGCCGCGTCCGTTCCGGACAAAGCTGGGGGCGTCGTCGTCAAAGCCGAAATCGTCATCGTCGGGCTGGCTCACATAGCCCAGGGCCTCTGCGGCGGCGGCACGGTCCGCACGTTCGTGAACGTCACGGTAGCTGTCGCGGGACTCGCCCTGACGGCGGCGCTTCTTGGGTTCGGAGGAAAGTTTTTCCAGAATGCTGAAATCGGCCTGGCCGCGTAGAGGATCTACGCGGAGTAGCCGCACCAGCACCTTGTCGCCCCTGCGGAAGGTGCGGCCACTGCGCTTCCCGAAAGCAAGCCCTTGGTCCGGGTTGAACACGTAGAAATCTTCTCCGGCGATATCGCGGAAGCGCACCAGGCCCTCGGCGATGGGGTCCGGAATGGAGACGTAGATTCCCCATTCCTCGATGCCCGTGACGCTTGCTTCGAAGTCGTCGCCGATACGGTTCTTTAGAATCCAGCAGCTGCACACCTTGATGGAAATGCGTTCCACCTTCATGTTCTTGATTTCGTTGGCCGAAATCAGGTCGCAGACTTCGATGACGCTTTCGGCGCGTTCGGCGTTAATTTCGGCGCCCTTGCGGGCCAGTTCCCGATGGCACCACAGGTCGGCGTAACGGCGGATGGGACTGGTAAAGTGGCTGTAGTCCTGCCAGTTCAAGGCGAAGTGACCAAAGCTGTTGCTGTCGTAATGGGCCTTTTGCATGCTGCGCAAAATGCGGTTCATCAAGGTCTCGTCGTCGCCAGCCCGCTTGACCAGATGCTGGTACAGCTTGAAAGCGACGGGGTTCAGGTTGGTGTCGCCGCTGCGGGGCTTGCCCAGGTCGCGAAGCATCACGGGAGCGTCCTTGAACAAGTCGGGGTACATGTAGTACAGTTCCATGATGTCCTTGGTGTCCGGTGCTTCGTGGATACGGTAGATGCCCTGGAGTTTTCTCTTCTTGAGTTCCTTGGCGCAGCAGTTGTTGGCAATCAGCATGCACTCTTCTACCCAGGAATTGGATTCGTCGCTCTGGCGGGGCACAATCTGTACGGGTTCGCCGGCCTCGTTGAACTTGCAGCCGTATTCGGTGCTCTTGAATTCCAGCAGGCCCTCCTTGGTGCGGTTCTTCTTGAGGAGCGCCGTGACCTCGGCCAGGGCCTTGACGGATTCGTCGCCTGCTTCCATCATCTTCACCGCTTCTTGGTAGGTGATGCCCTTGGTAATGTTCACGATACTCCTGTGGAAATCCCAACTGAGTACGTTTGCGTTCTTGTCCAGTTCCATCATGCAGGTGAAGGCACAGCGGTCCACGCCCTGGTGCAGGCTGCACACTCCGCTAGAAAGCTTTTCGGGAAGCATAGGCACGGCGGTCCAGGGCAGGTACTGGGTGTAGCTCCTTTCCAGGGCTTCTTCGTCCAGGTCGGATCCTTCGGGCACGTAGTAGCTTACATCGGCGATGTGCACCCCCAGCTTGTAGCCGCCGTTTGGCAGGCGTTCTACGCTGATGGCGTCGTCGTGGTCCATGGCCCCTTCGGGGTCAATGCAGAGGATATCCAGTTTGCGGTAGTCGATACGTCCCTTGAAATCTTTGGGGCCCGGCTCCTTGATGCCTTCCACGAATTTCTTGATGGCGGGGGAGAAATCCTTGGGCAGGTTGTTCTCGTCCATGAATTTCTGCTTCACCTCTGCCCAAGAAATGTTCATCGCCTCGGCGGTGCGGTCCACCTTGGCCAAGTAGCTGTGCTTGAGTTTCGGGTGGGGGTACAGGGTAAAGCTGATGGTCTCGCCCTCTTTGCCCGGCGCCTGCCGGCGGTGGGCCATCTCGTAAACCTTGCCCGTTTCCAGTTCGTGGACTTCCCATTCTTCGTCGCCAATCTGGTGCAGGATTCCCCGCTTGATACGGGTCTCGTTTTCCTTGTCTTTTTGCCTGCGGCTACGGGCTGCGGGCCTGCGGTTGTCTTCGCCGCCCTGTTCCGCGATTTTCTTGAAACGCTTTTCGCGCTTTTCTTCTTGCGTTTCTCCGTCGCCCAGCTGGTATTCCTTGTGGCTGGTGCGCTTCAACAGGCCCCGCTCCACCATGTCGGCCAGCATCTGCTTGAATGCCATCTTCTGTTTCTTGGGGAGCCCGAGGGCGCCCCGCAGTTGACTGCCGACCATAGGTTCGTCACGGAGTATGGCGATAATCTGTTCTTCGCTGGGTAAACGCTGTGCCATTCTAGGCCTCCTTTCTGTAGGGTAGCGCGGATTCTATAATGTCGTGGATATCGTCCCGCAGTTGGACCGCGGTCTTGTCTGCAAAGCTTTCCGGTGTCTGTAGCGGGTGTATAATGACTTTTGTTATGCCTGGGGTCAGGGCCCACCTGGTCTTGGACAAACGCTTGCCGGTATCTACCAGAGTGACGGGCAGCAGGGGCAGGGCGTTTTCCTTGGCCATCTTGAAAATGCCGTTCTGGAAAGGAAGCATGCGGCCGTCGGCGCTGCGGTGTCCTTCGGGGAAAACGGAAATGGTGTAGTCCTGTTCCAGGCGCTTTTTGACCATCTCTCCCATGCCTACGTTTTTGCGGGGGTTCTTGTGGACGGGGATGCATCCGATGTGGTTCAGTACCCAGCCGAATACCGGAATTTTCCAGAGGTCGGCCTTGGCGATAAAGGCCGTAATGGCGATGGAGGGCCAGATGACATTGATGTCCAGAAAACTCTGGTGGTTAGCCACAATCACGAACTGCTTGTGGTCGGGAATGTTCTCCTTGCCTTCCACCACCACCTTGATGCCGAAGAGTTTGAACATGAGTCTGAAAAACACGACGCAAATCTTTGTACTGTATTGCCACTTTCCGAAAATTCCACCGACGATAAACATGAAGGGGAGGCCCGTGATGCAGAGTGCCAAGGCCACAAGCAGGTAGTACAGTACAGCGCGAATAAAAGCCATAAAAAATCCAAATAGGGAGCGTACTCCCATAATGTATATTTTTTATGGCGGACAAGCCACTTTTTGGCGTTTTTACCGCTTAATTTTCCATTCCAATGTTTCGCCTGCGGCCAGCGGGACCACTCCGTTCACGGTGGCGGGCACGGTCCAGGGTTCCTTGACGATTTCCACCTGCTTTTGGGTGCGGGGAATGCCGTAGAAGTCGGCCCCGAAACCGGCGATAAAATCCGGGAGCTTGTCCAGATGGCCTGCCTTTTCGAATTCCTGCACAAGGAGAGGCAGGGCCACAGGAGCGCTATAGACGCCCGCCGCCCCGCAAGGGCATTCCTTTTTGCCTAGCTGGTGCGGGGCGGAGTCCGTGCCGAGAAAGAACTTGGGGTTGCCGCTGAAAGCGGCTTCGCGGATGGCGGCACGGTCTTCCGGCCGCTTGGGCAGGGGCTTGCAAAAATGGTGCGGCCGGAGGGCGTCGCCTACGATATCGTCCAGAGTCATCATCAGGTGGTGTACCGTAATGGTGGCGGCTACGTTTGGCCCAAGTTTTTTGACCGCCTCTACGGACTTTGCGGAACTTACGTGCTCAAAGACGATTTTCAGCTTCGGGAATTTTTCGGCCAGGGTCTCTACCCGCTTGATAAAGGCAGGTTCACGGTCCAGGCAGAACTCGCCGGGCTCTTCGCCGTGGACGCACAGCACCAGACCCAGCTTTTCCATCAGGGCCACCACAGGGAAAATCCCTTCGAAGTCGCTGATGCCGTCGGCACTGTTCGTCGTGACTCCTGCGGGGTAATACTTTCCGGCCACCACGCCTACGGCCATCATGTCCTTCAGGTCTTGTTCCGTGTAGTTCGGGTTCAGCTTGAAGGTCATGAGGGGTTCAAAGTCCGGACGCACATCCTTTGCCGCCGCAAGAATTTCCTTCTTGTATTCGGCGATGGCCTTGGCGCTGGTCATGGCGGGAACGGTGTTCGGCATGATGATGGCGCGGCCAAACTGAGCGGCCAAATCCCGCACGTAGCCGGGCATCAAGTCGCCCTGCCGGAGGTGTGCATGAAAATCGTCGGGTAAGGGGAGGAGCATGTGAGGGAATATAGAAAAGTGTGAAATGAGCTGTCAGTGATGAGTTGTGAGTTGTCAGTTTTTAATTTGGCGCCGAAGGCGCGATTGTCAAAACTCAAAACTCATTACCCATTACTCACTACTCACTGCGACGAAGCCGCTGGGGTTACCCGCTGGTCCGCAAGTCGCGGAAGAGCACCTTGGAAATGTCGTTGTCGGCGTTGAGCCAGTAATCAAAGCTGTGGGGCTCGGTGAGTTTCTTGTGGTACAAAAAGCACAGGTTGCAGCCCAGTTCCTTGGCTATCATCAGGTCGTGGGTGATGATGATGATGGATGTCTTGAACAAGGTCCGCATGTTGTCAATCAGGGGCAGCAGGTTCCTGCGGTTGTAATTGTCAAGACCTGCGGTGGGCTCGTCCATCAAGAGCAGCATGGGGTCCATGGCCCAACTCCTTGCGATAGCCACACGCTTTTGCATGCCCACGCTCAACTGGTGGGGAAACATGTTCGCGCAGTCGCGGACGCGCATCAGGTCCAGGGCCATGTTGATTTTTTCCTCGATTTCTTCGGCGGAACCCTTTTTGTGGTAACGGAGGGGGAGGGCGATGTTGTCACGCACACGAAGGTTCGAAATCAGGGCCCCATTCTGGAACACGAGCCCTACTTGCCGCTTGGCCACCTCCAGGGCGGTCAGGCGTTCCGGCGGAATGTATTCGCCAAAGTAGAACACCCTGCCCGAACTGGGCCGTGCAAGCCCAGCAATCACGCGCAACAAGGCGCTCTTGCCCTGTCCCGAAGGCCCGCCAATGCAGAGGGTCTCGCCCCGCTTCAGGGAAAGGTCCGCTCCCGAAATCAGTTCGGCGTCGTCATCGTGCTGCTGTATCGTGCTGAAAAAACCGTAGGCGCCGGGTTTGGAAAAAGCCGTGCCGCTTAGCCCCCTGTAGGTCAAGTGCAAATTCTCTATGCGCAGCGCTTCGTCTTGCATCGGTCCACCCTAGATGATTCTCGAAAGTTCGTTGAAGTAGTCGAAGAAATAGAACAGCGAAAGAACCACGTCGGCACAAACGATATAGAGGAAAGACTTGATAACGGAGCGGGAGGTGGCCTTTGGAACCTGACGCACGTCGTGAGCGATGTTCAGGGCCTGATAGCAGGCGTTGGTGGTAATGATACAGCCAAACACCAACGGCTTGACAACAATCAGCACAAAGTCCATGGTGGTAAGGGCCTTCAAGATTTCGTTGCTCAGGTAGTCCCAGGTGAGCTGCAGGTTCAGTGCGTTCCCGGTAAGGAAAATGGCGGCCTTGGTAATGAGAAATCCAGCCCCGATGGCGCTACCGCTAAAGAAGATGGTCATGATGAGGGTGGCGATGGAGCCGCCGATGAGGCCTGGCATCACCAGGTAACGGATGGGATCTACCCCCATGGTGGCAAGTGCGTCCACCTCGGAATTGATGACCATGCTACCGACGTATGTGGTAAGGGAAGAGCCGCTTCGGCCTGCAATCAGGAATGCCGTAAGTATTGGGCCCAGCTCGCGGATGATCACCACCACCATCAGGTTTCCCACCACGTCGTCAAAGCCCATCTTGCCCATGAGGGTCATGACTTCTACGATGACTACCGCTCCGAAAAGGGTGGCCACGATAAAGAGAATCGGGAAAATTTCTACGCCGGTAAAGAAGGTCTGCAATATGATGTTGCGGGAGTCGGTCTTGAAGCTTCGGGTCTTTGAGAAGATGGAGGCGATGGCGCGGAAAAACAGGCATACCTGCTGGCCCAGGGTGCGGGTCATGAAAAACATCCCCAGGTGGTGAAAAATTTTCCCTACCAGGGTCAGTCTCGAGGCGCCGATTCTTTCTTCTGCGTTCTCCATCTACTTCTCTACCAGTTCGTTCCCTTCCACCGCCTTGAGAATCTCTTGCCAGAGATGGTCCAGGCCGGTCTTTTTCAGGGCGCTTACGGCCAGAGGTTTCGAATCCAGCCCCATGCGTTCCTGGATGAGCTTCGTGTTCTTTGCAAACTCCGACTGGTTCACCTTGTCGCGCTTGCTTGCCACCACCAGCACGGGGCAACCCGTGGCACGGATGCTTTCCACCGTCTCCACGTCAATGGCGGTCCCGCCGTGGCGGATATCTACCAGGTAGATAAGCCCCCGCAGGTCCTTGCACTTTTCCACGTACTCGCGGATAAAGTCGCCCATCTCGTCCCGTTTCTGGATGCTGACTTTGGCGAAGCCCACTCCTGGTAAATCTACAAGAAAAAACTTGCCGTTGACCTTGAAAAAGTTCAATTCGCGGGTCTTTCCGGGGGTAGAACTGACCTTCACCAGGCTTTTTTGACCCATGAGGGCGTTCATCAGGGAGGATTTGCCCACGTTGGAGCGTCCGAGGAACCCCACCTGGGGGAGTCGCTCTTCGGGGAGACCCTTGAGGTTCACCGCTGCTTTCACGAATTCGGCGCTTGTAATTTCGATGGAGTCGAACTTTACCGGGTTCACAGGCTAACCCTCCCTTCGAAGGCACGGAGCATGGTGACTTCGTCTACAAATTCCAGGTCAGAACCCATGGGAATGCCGCGGGCGAGGCGGGTCCGTTTCACGTTCACGCCGGCGAGCATGCGGTCAATCATCAGGGCGGTGCTGTCGGCCTCGGGGCTAGACCCTAGGGCCAGCACCAGTTCTTCTATCTGTTCGGCCTTGATGCGTTCCACCAGCTGGGGCAGGTGGAGCTGCTCGGGCCCGATACCGTCCAGGGGCGAAATCACACCACCCAGAACAAAGTAAAGTCCCTTGAAAATTCCGGAGCGTTCAAAAGGCACGATGTCGGAACTTTTCTCCACCACGCACAGGGCCCGGGCGTCTTTCCGCTCGTTGCAGATGGGGCAAACCTCTTCGTCGGTAAAACAAAAACACCTGGGGCAGGGGTGGACTTTTTCCGCCGCCGCGTTCAGGGAATCTGCAAACTGGGCCACCTCCTCCTTGGAGCGGGTCAGCACGTGGTAGGCCAGCCTGCGGGCGGTCTTGCGGCCGATTCCGGGCAGGCTTGCAAATTCACCGATGAGGTTTTCCAGGCTTTGGGGCTCAGCGTTCATGGGTCCAGCTGTAGGCGTCATAGACGCAACGGTTCAATAGGTTGGTCGAAATTTTCAGGTCTTTCAACTGTTGCGAGATGGTGGTCTTGTCGTCTTGTTCCACGGCGTCGGCCAGGGTCAGCAGCTTGCCCAGCAGGCCTTTCCGGTGCAGCAGGGCGTCGCGGATTTCGTCGTCCATGGGGGAGTCGTTCAGAATGTTTTCGAGAGGGGTCCCTACCAGGGCGTCGACACGGCTGATAAGCCCCACCATGTAGGCCTTCGCCGGCAGGTCGTCGTCGGTGCCGCCGATAAAGCGGGTGATGATTTCCATAAAGCGGGCACGGTGGGTGGCGTTCTGGAACAGGGGCGAACTCTGGGGCGCCGTGCCGAACTCGGGCCTCGCGTAGAGAATCAGGGTGAGCCATTCCTGTATGTGCCGGAGGCCTACCCAGGCGATAGCGTCCCGGACCTTGTCGATTCGCTTGCTTACATAGCCCGCCTTGGAATTCACGAACTTCAAGAAGTTTTCGGAAATGTCGGGGTAGGCTTCCAGGCCAGTGCTGACCTCGTCCAGCGACGGATGGGTGCGCAGCAGGAACAACAGCTTGATGATAGCTTCCGAGGTAGAGTCCAGTTTCTTGCCGGTCACCAGTTCCGGCCTTGCAAAGTAGAACCCCTGGAAAAAGTCGTAGCCCAGGTTGAAACAGGTCTTGTAGGTGGCGGCGTCTTCCACCTTTTCGGCCAAAAGCTTGATGCCCTTCGCCTTGAAAAATTCCGCCGCCTGCTTCATGTTCTCTGTGCTGTTGTCCACCAGGTCCATCTTCACGTAGGACACGTAAGGGAACAGGGGCTCGAAACGCTTCAAGAATTCCTGGTTGAAAATAAAGTCGTCCAGGGCGAGCTCGAATCCCCGCTCCTTGTAGTGGGCCACGGCCTTCACCAGGGCCTCGTCCACCTCCACGTCTTCCAGAATCTCCAGCACGAACCACTTGGGGTTCAACAGCTTGAAGATGTTGTCCAGGAGCATTTCCCGGTTGCAGTTGATAAAGGCCTTGTTTTCGCCGATGAGCCTCGGGAGCCCGATGTTGGTGAGCACGTTTTCCAGCACCTGGGCGGTGGCCAGGTTGTCGTTGGCGATAACGGCGGTATCGCTTTCCGGAGAATCCCGGAACAAAAGCTCGTAGGCGTATATTTTACCCTCTCGGTCGAGGATAGGCTGGCGTGCTAGATAGGCGAGAGAAAGCATTGGGTAGGGGTCAGGGGTTAGAATCTAGGGGATAGGGCCGCGGGTTTCGAGAACTGTCATCCTCACGACCTGTGGTGAGCTGCGTCGAACCAAGGTGAGGATCCGTGTGAAATGCTAGTGGTTAGGAGGGACGTTTCGCCTTACGGACTGTGTACTAATCACTAACCACTGCATACTGAATTTAACGCTCCGCGTTAAATTCTTGCGCTCTTGATACCGAATAGCAGAATGCTGCGGGCGCCGGCGTCCCAGAGGCGGTCCATGATGGCGTTGGCCTCTTCTTGGGGAACCATGGCCTTCACGGAATACCATTCGCGACCGTGCAACTTGGTGACCGTCGGGGCATCCAGGCCCGGCGTAAGTTCGCAGGCCTTCGAAAGCAGTTCGGCGGGGCAGTCGTACTCGATCATCATGTAGGACTGTGCCACCAGCTTGCCTTCGATACGGCGGATAAGGGTGTGCACTTCTTCCAGGCCCGTCTTCTGCGGGTTGCAGAACAGGGCGGCGTTGCTACGGAACAGCGGTTCGCCTACAATGCGGAGCCCCGCCTGCTTTAAGGTCGTGCCCGTTTCCACCACGTCCACGATGGCATCGGCCACGCCCAGGCTCACCGAAATTTCGACGGCGCCTTCCAGCACCACAAAGTCCATGGGCTTCTTGTAGAAACCTTCCACGATGTTCGGGAAGCTGGTGGCAATGGTCTTGTCCTTCAGCTCGTCCAGACTCTGCACCGGGCTTTCGTTCGGCACGGCGGCGCACATCTTCGAAGCGCCGAAGGGCAGGTCCAGCACCTTCACCGCGGGGCTCTTGGCTTCGGCGTTAAAGTCGATGCCGGTGATACCCGCGTCAATGATGCCGCGACCCACGTACATGGGAATGTCGCTTGGACGCAAGAAGAAAAATTCAATCCCGTTCTTGGTATCCAGCTGGGTCAAGGTCTTGTAGGGCTTGGAGGCCTTGTAGCCGCAAGCCTTCAGAAGTTCCTGGGTGGGCTCAAAGAGCATGCCCTTGTTGGGGAGAGCGACTTTAATCATAGCTTGGCGTACACCTCTTCGAGGGTTAAACCTTTTTCGGCCATCATCACGGCCACGTAGTAGAGCACCTGCGACAGTTCCAGGCACTGGGCGTCACGACTCTCGAAACGGGCGGCCATCCAGCTTTCGGCGGCCTCTTCCACCAGCTTCTTGCCTATACCGTGGGGGCCCTTCTTGAACAGTTCCGTGGTACCCTTGCCTTCGGGCATTTCCTTTTTGCGCTGGCAAGCCAGAGCGAACATCTCTTCAAATGTCATAATAACAGACCTCTTGATTTTACGGCGGTAAAGATAGAAAAATGTCGCCCCATTGCCCCTTTGTATGGGTTGCCGGGGCTCGCCTCGGGTCTATGTTCAGGGGCATGGGGCTCGGGCTGTACGGCCTTCGTTATAGCTAAAAACTATAGCTGATGATAAGTAAATAGTATGGGGAAAGACGAATATGGGCTAAAATGGCGTTTTTTAGCGAAATTTTGATGTTTTTATGACTAAAAATGACATTAAATGTAGTTTTGCGGGTTTAATCCCTATTGATTTTGTAGGAAAATAGTTTTACATTTGCATCCGTAATCAAAATCGTACAACGAGTGATGGAAGCCAAGTCCTTATTCGTCATCCTCGCGGAAGCGAGGATCCGCTAGAAAAGCAAACGGATCCTCACCTTCGTGAGGATGACTGCTCTTGTCTCCATTACCCAAACCTCGAACCTCGAGCCCCGAACCTCAAACCTCAAAAGGACTTCAACATGACGACACAGAACAAGCTTCACTTTGAAACCCTCCAGCTCCACGTAGGCCAGGAACAGGCAGACCCCGCCACCGATTCCCGCGCCGTTCCTATTTACCAGACCACCTCTTACGTTTTCCACAGCGCCCAGCACGCTTCTGACCGTTTCCACCTGAAAGACGCGGGCAACATCTACGGCCGCCTCACCAACACCACCCAGGATGTTTTTGAAAAGCGCATCGCCGCCCTGGAAGGGGGCATTGCAGGCCTTGCCGTCGCATCCGGTGCGGCAGCCCTTACCTACGCCATTACCGCTCTCGCCCGCAAAGGCGACCACGTGGTGGCACAGCGCTCCATCTATGGCGGTACCTACAACCTGCTGCAGCACACCCTTCGCCCCTTCGGCGTGGATACCACCTTCGTGGATATCCACAACCTGGACGAAGTCAAGGGCGCCATCAAGGACAACACCAAGCTTATCTTGATCGAGACTCTCGGCAATCCCAATTCCGACATCCCGGACATCGAGGCTATTTCTGAAATCGCCCACAAGAACAAGATTCCGGTGGTTATCGACAACACCTTCGGAACGCCCTACCTGATTCGTCCGCTGGAACACGGCGCCGACATCGTGATTCATTCCGCCACCAAGTTTATCGGCGGTCATGGAACGACTCTCGGCGGTATCATCGTTGACGGTGGAAAGTTCGACTGGGCGGCAAGCGGCAAGTTCCCGCAGTTCACCGAAGTAAACCCCAGCTACGGCGTGCCCTTTACCGCCGCCGCAGGGGCTGCCGCTTTCATCGTCTATATCCGTGCCATCCTCCTTCGCGACGAAGGCGCTGCCATTTCTCCGTTCAACGCCTTCTTGCTTTTGCAGGGCACCGAGACTTTGTCGCTGCGTCTGGACCGCCATGTGGAAAACACCAAGAAGGTCTTGGAATTCCTCTCGAAGCACCCGAAGGTGGCCAAGGTGAACCACCCGAGCTTTGCGGACCATCCGCAGCACGCCCTCTACAAGAGGTATTTCCCCAACGGCGCAGGGTCTATTTTCACCTTCGATGTGAAGGGCGGCCAGGCCGAAGCCTTCAAGTTCATCGACAGCCTCAAGATTTTCAGCCTGCTGGCCAACGTGGCCGACGTGAAGAGCCTGGTGGTGCACCCCTACACGACGACCCACTCCGAACTCACTCCGGAAGAACTCGCCGCCGCAGGAATCAGCCCCGCCACCATCCGCCTCTCCATCGGTACGGAACACTACGAAGACATCATCGCCGACCTGGATCAGGCGCTTAGTGAGTTGTGAGTTTTGAGTGATGAGTCGTCATCCTCGTGCCTCAAACCTCGCGCCTCGAACCTCGTGCCTCGTGCCTCAAACCTAACCATTCCGTTCAACTTTTATTAACTTCTAACTCAAAAAAGGACTTCAAACCATGTCTAAAATCTATACCTCTGCCGACCAGCTCATTGGTCACACCCCGCTTCTGGAACTCACTCACATCGAGGAAGGTTTCGGTGCCAAGATTCTCGCCAAGCTGGAATACTTCAACCCCGCCGGTTCCGTGAAGGACCGCGTGGCCAAGGCCATGCTGGACGACGCCGAAAAGAGCGGCAAGCTCAAGGCCGGTTCCGTGATTATCGAGCCTACCTCGGGTAACACCGGTATCGGTCTTGCCTCTGTGGCTGCCGCCCGCGGGTACCGCATCATCATCGTGATGCCCGAAACCATGAGCGTGGAACGCCGCCAGATCATGAAGGCTTACGGTGCAGAACTGGTGCTCACCGAAGGTGCCAAGGGCATGAAGGGCGCTATCGCCAAGGCCGAAGAACTGGCCAAGGAAATTCCCAACAGCTTCATTCCGGGACAGTTCGTGAACCCGGCAAACCCGGCCGCCCACAAGGCTACCACCGGTCCCGAAATCTGGGAAGATACCGACGGCAAGGTGGACATCTTTGTGGCGGGTGTCGGCACCGGCGGTACGGTTTCCGGTGTTGGCGAATTCCTCAAGAGCAAGAATCCGAATGTGAAGATTGTGGCCGTGGAGCCTGCAAGTTCTCCGGTGCTCAGCAAGGGTACCGCCGGCGCTCACAAGATTCAGGGAATCGGCGCAGGATTTGTTCCCGACACCCTGAACACCAAGATTTACGATGAAATCATTGCCGTGGAAAACGAAGACGCCTTTATAGCTGGTCGCGAAATCGGCAAGAAAGAAGGCGTGCTGGTGGGCATTTCTTCTGGAGCTGCTCTCTGGGCCGCCAAGGAACTGGCCAAGCGTCCCGAAAACAAGGGCAAGACCATCGTGGCCCTGCTCCCGGATACCGGCGACCGCTACCTCTCTACGGCTCTGTTCGCGGAGTAAAAATTCCTCTAGTAGATGCCCGCCTTCGCGGGCATGACAAGAGTTACGTCATCCTCGCGCAGGCGAGGATCTTTTATTTATTTACAACGACCATCTGGCTCTTGCCGCCGACCTGCAGAATGTATCGGCCCGTAGCAGGCACGCTAAGCTTCAGCGTCGCTCCGGCCGCACCGTTCCAAAGTCCGCTCCGGATAACCTGGCCCAAGGTATTCGTCAGGGCGTAGCGGCTGTTTTGCTGGATTCCCGACACGAGAATCTCCCGACCTTGCAGGGTTAGGCTGTAATTGGACCTTGCCGCTACGGGCGCGATAGCATCGATGACCGTTGGGTTCTTTGTGGTGAACAGGACCGCCGTGATAGACTTGGCGGGGAGCGTCATGGAAAATTTGTTCGCATAATTTTCTGTGGCGTTGGTCATGCCACCAGTCATTTTGACATTGACGGCATTTTTCTTTAGGCCGTTGCTGGTATGGGATACAAAGGTTTCGCCGGCAATGCCAGAAAGGGTCAATGCATTGGCTGTGTTCTCCGCTTTGAATCCGTCCAGGGAAAGGTATACGTCTTGCGGATTGTTTTCGGCGCGGTTCACGAAGATGACCGTGAGGGAATCGCCCTTGTTGCTGATAGAACTGTAGGCCGACACCAGCGAATCGTTGCTGGAGGTGGACTGCACGCGGTTTTCGTGGCCGTAGCGGCTGAACAGGTGGACTACCTCGTACATGCCTTCGCGCCAGGTCCAGGGGGTAAAGATTTCTACACCGTGGTCAATGAAGGTTCCCATGAACGATGCGTAAGCAAGGGCTCGGCTCATGGCGTCCATGTCGCCGATAAAGTCCGTTTCCGTGAATCCCAGGGTATACTTGTAATTTTCGCCCATGTATTTTTTCATCCAGTCCGTAATGCGTTTGAAGATGTAGGTCTTGTAACCAACACCCTTGCCTGTATTCCAATCGCAAGAACCTGTGGTAGAAATGTCGGCACAACGGATTCCGTTTCCGCCCGGATACACGTAGGTCGTGTCAAAGAATACTCGGTGCCAGTTGATCCAGGATTCATAAGTCTTTTCAGTGGGATACCAGTGGATGTCGAAAACATCTAGCAGTTGGACAGAAGTCTTTCTCTGTTCTTCACCCAGACGCTTGATGAAGTATTCCAGCCAGCAGTATTTGTGGTCTGTGGCCTTGACATAGCTTGTGGAGTTGTTGTCGTAAGCGATGTTGCACCAACTCCATTCGTTGGCCGCTACGGGACCGGTTAGCTTTAGGTCAGGGCTGATGGCTTTTGCCGCCTTGGCTACGGCAATGTAGTTGTCCACCATACGGTCTGCTGCAACGGTGTTGCCATCTTCGTTGGGGTAGGTGTAGGGCAGGTCGCTGTGGGTGTTGCGCCAGAGTTCCATCTCGTTGTCCATGCTCCAGTACCTAAAGCGGCTCATGTCGTACTTGAGTTCGTCTTTCCAGTGAGGGATGATTCCTACGGTAGAATCGGCGGGCCATTCTTCGAGATAGAGACTGTAATCTCCCGCTTGAATCAGGGTGACTCCGTCATCGTCCACCGTGCCGCCACCGGCCAGGTCAAGAGTCTGCTTTGCGTTTTTGCCACCATGAGACTGTTTCCAGTCCCAGTCCTTGAAGTTGTACGCTGTGCTGCTGGCCACATAGCCAGCCAACTGGAAGGCGTACATGCCATCTACACCGGGCAGGTTGTCCAGAATTTTCTTGGAAGAAATGTCCCAGTCGTGCTTATAGACATTGTTGTAGTAGTCGGGGTGGCTAGAAAGGTTCTTGCGCCAGTTGTGCTTGGTGGCGTTGTTCCCGTTGTTCATACGCAAGTAGCGTATGCCCGCCTGCCGGTAAGTTTCCAGGTTCGTCTGTTCTTTTTCCGACAATGTGGTAACAACGTCGTTCAGGTCGCCTCTGTCTTCATTGCAAAAGATGTTCCGACCGTACAGGTAGGGGGAAATCTTCTTGACTCCCTTGTCCGTATCCACGTTGACGTTGATGGCGGCACTGGCTGCTGTCGCAGAAATCCCTGCGGTAATTATTGCCGCGAGGATGCCCGAAAACTTCAGTGTTTTCACTATAACCATAACACACCTCCCGTCTTTTATCGCAAAAGAATCTATTTCACCAAAATTGTTCTGCTTTGGTTATCGATCTGCAAAATGTAGCGACCGGCACTGGGAACCTTGAGTTTTAAAATCGCTCCAGATTTTCCGTTCCATGCCCCACTGCTGACGACTTGTCCGAGAGCATTGGCCAAGGCGTAGCGGCTGTTCTGCTGGATTCCCGACACGAGAATCTCCCGACCTTGCAGGGTTAGGTTGTAATTGGGGCGTACCGCTGTGGTCGCAATAGCGTCAACGACCTTGGGGTTCTTTGTGGTGAACAGGACCGCGGTGATGGACTTGGCGGGGAGCGTCAAGGAAACTTTTTTGCTTGCTACCTGCGCCGTTCCTTTTTTCAAGGCATTGTTGGTGTGAGAAACAAAGGTTTCGCCGGTAATGCCAGAAAGAGTGAGTGTCTCCACGGAACCGTCAGCCGCTTCAAAGCTGCCGAGGGTCAGATTTACGTCTTGTGTTGCATTTTGACTCCTGTTCACGAAGATGACCGTGAGGGAATCGCCCTTGTTGCTGATAGAACTGTAGGCCGACACCAGCGAATCGTTGCTGGAGGTGGACTGCACGCGGTTTTCGTGGCCGTAGCGGCTGAACAGGTGGACCGTTTCGTACATGCCGTCGCCCCATGTCCACGGGGTGAAAATCTCCACGCCGTTATCTTGCATGGTGCCGAGGAACGATGCGTAGGTCAGGGCCGTCACCATGGGGTCGGAATCGTTCAGGTCGGTTTCGGTAATGCCGAGCGTGATGCCGTGATTCTTGCCGAAATATTTTTCGAGCCAGTCGTTGATACGCTTGAAGATGTATTCCTTTTGGTTGTCGTTGTCCCAGCCTCCGTTCACCATCTTGATCCCGTTTGCTCCGGGATAGTTGTAGGTGGTGTCGAATAGAACTCGATGCCAGTTCACGCGCGATTCGTAATCTTTTTCACTCGGATACCAGTGAATGTCGAAAACATCGAGAAGACGTGTGCCAGAGGACTTTTGCGCCTCGGCAACTTTCATGATGAAGTATTCTAGCCAGCAGTAATCGCGATCGGGGCCTTTGGGTCTATCCTGGTTGTTGTACGAGGACACGGAGCACCAGAACCATTCGTTTGCGACCACCGGGCCGGTGAGCTTGATGTCTTTCCACTGGGCGCGAGCCTTCTTGGCCACATCAACATAGCGCTCTACCAAGAAATCCCCGGTCACGGGCAGGTCCAAATCGTTGTGGGTGCCGCGCCAGATGTCCATCTCGTTGTCCATGCTCCAGTATTTGAAGCGGCTCATGTCGTACTTGAGGTCGTCCCGCCAGTGGGGGATGATGGCTACGCTGGAGTCGGCGGGCCATTCCTTGTTGTAAAGCGAGGCGTCGCCCGCCTTGATGAGTGTTTCGCCATCGTCGGAAACTTCGCCGCCGCCCGCGAGGTCGAATGTCTGCGACGGGTAAGAGCCGTGTTTCTGATACCAGTTCCAGTCGGCAAAGTTATAGTTGGTGGAACTAGCCACCCATCCCGTGAGCTGGAAGGCGTACATGGCGTCTACTCCAGGCATGTTGTCAAGAACTTTCTTGGCGGTGATGGCCCAGTCGTGGGAATAGACATTGTTGTACCAGTCGGGGTGAACGGTGAGTTTCTGCTTCCAGTTGTATCGGGTGGCGTTGTTGCCGTTGTTGGCGCGTAAAAAGTGAATGCCCGCATCGAGCATCTGGTTGATGAATGCGGATTCGTCTGCGGTGACTTCGGTGTTGCCGTCGCTGATTTTGTCGATGTTTCGCCCGTAAAGGTACGGCGAAATCTTCTTGACTCCCTTGTCCGTATCCACGTTGATGTTGATGGCGGCGCTTGCCGCCGTTACAGAAATCCCTGCGGTAACCGCTGCTGCAAGGACGCTGGAAAACTTCGGCATTTTCACTTTACCCATATACACCTTCTCTTTTTTTTGAAATCTGGTACTTTATTTCTCCACCACGATGAGTTCCGGCTCGCCACGGCCCGGTAACGGTCTGAAAATCTTCACGTTGGTCTGGGTTGCCGGTCCACCGAAGGCCTTCATCTCGCAGGTGAACAAGAAGTTGGTGCCCGCCACCACCTGCGTAGAGACACTTAGGGGTTTTAGGCTCAGGTAACCGTAGTCCTTGGTGGCGGCGGCAAACACGGCGGAATCTTCGGCTGTAAGCGGGCGCTGTTCCGAATAGCCGCCCATGAGCATCTCTTCGGTCTTGCCTTCTGCCAGGTTGGCAAAGAAGGCCTCCACTTCGGCGGCCACGACGGAATCCGCACCTTCGGCGCTGATTCGCTTGTTGGAAATCCCGTAGGCTAGGGTCACGGTGGCGTTCGGTTCCAGGGTCTTGAGTTCGGCGGCGCTGGCCTTGCGGCCACCGCTACCGTAGGTGCAGAAGGGCACCACCACCTTACCGCTCAGGTCGTTGGAATCCAAGAAGCTGTAGATGGGGGGCGCGAAGGTGCCGAACATGATGGGGTAGCCCAAGAAGACGGTGTCGTATTTTGCAAGGTCCGCTTTGGTGTTTACAAGGGCGGGCCATTGCTTGGATTCCCGCTGGACCCGTACGGCGGCGACGGTGCTGTCGTAGGTAGAGGGGTAGGGGGTGGCGGTCTTGATTTCAAAGACGTCGGCGTTCCGCGCCTTCTGGAAAGCGTCGGCCACCTTCTTGGTGGAGCCTGTCTGGGAGTAGAACACCACCAGGGACTTGGAGGGCGCGGGCTGTTCAGCAGGCTGTTCAACGGCCTGTTCCGCGGGCTTTGCGGATGTCTTGTTTTGCGCGGCCTCCTGGTTGCCGCAGGCGCACAGGGCAAGGGCGGTAACAGCGACAGCGAAACCGCTGAACTTTGTAATGAAACTATCCAACCTCAGGTTCATAAAATCCTCCGTTACGGTAAGGGCGTTTACCTACTAAAAATAAACTTTTATGGGAAAAGAGGAAATGTCAAGCCTGGCAGAAACTGTGCTCAGACAGGAACAATGAGCTTCAACAAGGCTTTTACAGCTCGAATCCGGCTTCTACCATGCACTTTTGCGCGAAGGCGTTGGCTTCGTCTTCTTTTTCGGGGTAGTTGTGGGTGATTTTGATGTTCTGCAGGCAAATTCCCTTTTTGCCGTGGTATAGCACGTGGGCCAGCTCGTGGAAGAACGTGAACCACATGGCGGCCCGCTTCTCGAACCGGTCGTGCAACTGGATCAGGGGCACGTCCTTGTACCAGCGGTACATGCCGTGAATCGGCGCGCACTTGAAATTTTGCACGAACAGCACACGAATCCCGATTTTGCGGCACAGTTCCTGCAGGCCCGTCATGCAGTCGTCAACCACCTCGGCTTCTGGGGTCCAGTAGGTAATGCGCTTTTTGCTTTTGGGGCGAACCTTGTTGGCCGCCGCAAACGCGATGATTTCGGGGAGAGCGGCTTTTAGGCGCTTGCGCACAGGAATCTGTTCCTGCTTTTCCATCGGGTCTCGGTCCGCAAGAATTTCACCTCGGCGAATCCACGCCGATGTGGCGTACGGGTCCTTGACATCGGCCAGCGAGATACGGAACGCCACCTTAAGCTTAGCATCCTTGTAGTAACCGTCCCACGCCTTGGGGGACGCCACCGCAAAGAATTTGAGGAGCGGCATCAAAGATTTTTCGTCATCCTTCGTTTGTCGCACCCATTCGCGGACGTTAACCTCTTCGGGAAAAGACTTTCTCCAAAGAGACTGATCCGAAAGCGAAGCCTTGATTTTTTCGCGAGCAACATACTCATCATAGGCAATTTGGCTACGTAACCAGTAACCAGCCGAAATTTGCGTAATCATTTCCAACATAACTGCAACTTCCGGCGTAATACGGCAATTGCCCTGCAAAATGTCGTTCACCGCCTTGGGCGTATAACCCATGCGAGCGGCCAGGTCATTCGCATCAAGGCCCATTTCTTCAAGTTTTTCGGCCAATTCACTTCCTGGGGAAGGAACATGCCACAATTCAATTTTGTTTCCGTTCATACTGCGCTAAAAATTTTACTACACCTGTAATATACATTAAAATTTTAAATAATACAATAGGTGTAGTATTTTTTTGAAATTAAATGAACGGGAAACAGACAAGGAATTCTTGAAAAAGATAGACAGTAAGTGGTGAAAGACCACACGCTCTACGCTTTATATTCCGCCATGGCTTCCAAGAGCTTGTCGTATTCGCCCTCGGCAAAGGCCTTTACGGCTCTGTCAAGTCCTTTTCATGAATATTTTAGGAATTTTTTTTGGCAAATTCTATATTCCCCATCAGATGCTCACGATCCTTAAATACATCGCCCTGGTCGGCACGTTCTTCATCTACACCACCTCGGGGGTGTTTTCGAAGCTCGCGTCGCAGCGGGTATAGGCACGGGCGTGGTGTTCTTTTGGGAGTGATTCCTAAAACGTCCATAATCTACAGTTCGTTCATCGTCACTAAATTTCTAAACTGAATGTGCCGAACAGTGCTAGTAGAATAGTCGATTTCATCGTTTGATATGACTATTTTTTGGATAGAGTTGTCAAATTTGTTAAACGCACCGAACTCCCGTTCATACGCCTTTTCCTCGGCAACGGAATATGCTGCCTGGATATAAAAGGTTTTGCCACCCTTGTTGGCTATAAAATCAATTTCGTGTTTGCCGTCATTAAAAACTTGAACATTATACCCCATATAAACAAGCTCATTATAGACGACATTTTCGAAATTATGGGTCAAGTCAAAACGGTTGTTGAACGCACGAATCGAATTGAACGAGACATCCTCATTGTACATCTTGTAGTAGTAACTCAGCTCCCGTTTTGCCTTGGTAGAATACAACCTGACCGGTTGAACGACATAGGCTTCTTCCAAGTAACCGATATATTTTATGATAGTGGTGACAGTACACTTGAACGAATTCGTTTTCATGTAGTCAGCAACAGAACGCGCCGAAAAAATACGGGCATTTGACACAAGCACATAGTTTACTAGTCTAGTAAAGATTTCAGTCCGCCTAATCTTGTAACGGGAAATGATATCATTGAGAACTATAGTGTCGTTAATTTCGTTCAGATATTTCTTTTGGCTTTCTGTGTCGCCATACTCAACGCGTTTCGGGAAACCGCCCCATATGATGTAATCCGTCAGGTTCATTGCACGTCCCAACTGCGTCGCATATTCAAGCAATTCCCTATACACAAAAGGGCGAACCCTGAACGATACATACCGTCCGGACAATTCCTTGGTGAATTCCCGCGACAAAAGCTTGGAATTGGATCCGCTGATGAATACGGAACAGTTGCGAACGCGGAGGGTGCGACAGGCCGCGGCCCAATCTTCTACGCGTTGAACCTCATCTAGAAAAACATAGCACAGCTGTTCCTTGTCAGGCCTGTTTTTGTCAACGTGATTCAGGAGTTCCATTGCATTGGGGACTGCGGCCAATGTCGCCGCGTCTTCGAAATCCAGAGAGACGACATTGCCCGAACGTTCCTTGACTTCTTTGTGGATGTCAGCCAAAATGACCGACTTACCGCAACGCCGGATTCCGGTAATCACCTTGATAAGGTCGGAATCATAAAAGGCCCTTATGGGGGCAATGTAGCGTTCTCTGAAAATCATAAATACCTCGCCGCACGGCACCTATTGGACAATTTAATTAATTTCATAAAAATTGTCTAGTAGAAATAGACGATTTTACTTAATTCTACGAAATCGTCTAGTAAAATACATTTTTCCGCACATAAAATCAATAAGATGCGGCATTTTTCAATCACTTCCGGCAATGATTTTCGACACTTTTCAATAAAATCGCTGATGTTTCCATACATTTGTGCACTATGTGTTCGGCGAGGCGATCACTTCACCATCGCGAGCACCTGTTCCTTGGTAACAAAGTTCAACACCGAAAACGCGGTCATCTGATTTCCCAAATCCTTGAACGACGCTCCCACGTGATACACCACGTCGTCGACGATGACAAAACGGTCGTGGACCTCGCGCATGTTCTCCAGATGAACCTTCGGGAATTGCCTATTCAAGCGGGCCTCTTCTTCCCTCATGGCGTGGGTGATTCTGGCAGAATAGATAGTCGCATTCACCCCTTCGGCACGCTTTGCCATAAGGGATAACACCATGTCGTTGGCATACGGATCAATGATAATGAGTTCCTTTTTTGCGGACCGCACCAGCTGCACAGCAAACTCGTAACCGCTCCAATGCGCATGTGCGGGCAGCAGCCCCTCGCTTGGCGGCAGATTCGCTTTTACGAAAAAATCCACCTGTTTTTCGAGATAAATAACTCGAGAATCAAGGTTTTCCAACCTGTTTTCGTGTGAAACGAGCCTTTGGTTGACGCTAAATCCCTTAAGCAAGTGCTCTTTTAGAACCTGGTTGGCCCAACGGCGAAATTGCGTTCCTTGATAGGATTTAACTCTATACCCGACAGAAATGATGACGTCTAGACTGAAAAGTTTGACCGGCTTATCCGAATTTGCAATTTGCAAAAAATGCAAATTGCTTTTCTCTTCCAGTTCGTGTTCCGCAAAAACATTGGCAATATGTCGTGAAATGACGGAAATACTTTTAGAAAACAGCTCCGCCATCTGCGCCTGCGTGAGCCAGACTGTCTCGTTTTCGACCCGGACCTCGATGTGGAACTCCCCGCCCTCCGGCTGATAAACGATAATCTCGTTCTTCTCGGCAACCGGTATCATCTCTTTTTCATTCATCTTTCACTCCTTTGACTGCGGACAAGCGTAAAACCGCAGTGCTTGAAAACTTGAGCACTAGAACATTTGTTCACTATAAAATATAGTTCCGCGGGAATGCCTTGTCAATAGGGTGTGGCAAAAATATTTTTCGGGGAATTCTATATTCCCCATCAGATGCTCACGGTCCTTAAATACATCGCCCTGGTAGGCACGTTCTTCATTTACACATCGTCGGGAGTGTTCTCGAAGCTTGCGTCGCAGCGGGAGTTTCTCTCGCCGGGGTACATCGCGTTCCTTGCCTGCACGGTGGGCGTGCTCGGCATCTACGCGGTGCTGTGGCAGCAGATTATCAAGCGGATGGACGTGAGCCTGGCCTACATGTTCAAGGGCACGGGTGTGGTTCGCAATCTACTGAATAAATACGTGCATCACACCCTTACTTTTTCAGGTATGAGAAAAGATGAGTTGAGAACCTTCAACTTATTGAATCCATAAAGCGAGACCCGGTCTTTTTTCGCATTTAGCACAAAATCAGGAGTTGTCAAAAAATTTGTAAACGGGATCCTTGCGCTTTCGGGTATCGATATATTTAGGTATACCTTATAGCCTTCCGTATTCAAGATTTTTTTCTTTAAAAGTACGGACAACGTATTTGTCAATTGAGCCTTTGCCTTATCTGCATTGTCTACGATATTGCGTTCTTTATCTTGACAATATTTAAGTTCAACTAAGCACGCCCACTTTAACTTTTTTGCAGATTTGGCAACAAACATACATTCACAATTTTCACTTGAGTCAGTAAAAAGCGAATGACATTTTTCAAAATTCACGCCCCAAAAATCAATTTGAGCTTGATTGCTCAATTGAAAAAAACTGATGTCTTTTGGAGCGGTTTTCGACAATTCAACACCTCTAGAACTGTCAGATTGATTTGTATAATCAACGGCGAAGGCATCGTCGGCTCCGCAAAACGACATCAACTGGTTGTTTGCTTCTGAAAAGAAAGTATTCATTCAAACTCTAATAAAGCGAGCCCAACATAGAAAAATCGGCCATAACATTCTGCATTACAGAATCAAAATAATTCTTCCTAATCAATCCATCGTCGTCTTGAATTGTACAATTCTTAACGCCACCATAATTTCTAAATTCGCCATCTTGAATTTCCCAAACAGACACCATTTGAGGATTAACAAAGCTCTCTTTTGTGAAGGACAATTCTGATTTCAACTCATCTACAGCATCAGGGCAATTCTTTTCTGCAAGCCAGGCCTGCATACAATTGTTCAGCGCATAAAGAATGTAAGGACTATGAGTCGTCACAACAAGGCCGTCCCTATCCATGTCAATAGCCTTGAGTATGTCATACACAAGGGTGGTTTGCGTTTTGGGGAACAAGTTTAATTCAGGTTCTTCTATTATGATGTTCGAAAAATGAGAGCGGCTCAGTTTATCACGCAAAGAAATATATTCATCCAGCACAGAATCAATTTTTTTCTCTTTTGTTGTCGATGGAGGTAATTTGACTATGGCCTCCATTAGTTCCCAAATTTTTTTGTACTCTTCTTCACCGACCTCGCTTACGAAACGATTGGAATCATCCGCCGACATTCTAAATTTTTCAGCCAGAGACGACGTAATAATGTTCATTTTTTCAAACGAGATGTCTTCCTTATTTTCATAAATCCATTTGGTAAGATAATCCAGAAGAACATACAAGGGAAC
This sequence comes from Fibrobacter sp. UBA4375, assembly GCA_002391195.1. Classification (GTDB taxonomy): domain Bacteria; phylum Fibrobacterota; class Fibrobacteria; order Fibrobacterales; family Fibrobacteraceae; genus Fibrobacter. The sequence goes on from DGRZ01000094.1 coordinate 42,647, forward strand.
AACAGACTGCATGCCACTTGAAGACTCGTGCAATTCTATTTTTTTATCATCCTCCAAAACAAGGACATCCTTCTTTGTCGCCGAATCAAAATAATACGAAACACCCAAATCAGCTATTTTCATTTCTTGTTTCGGAGAATATTTGTTACGAATGTTGAACCATTCAAAAATGTAGTTCCTAAGACAATTGTTGGGAAAAGCAATGGTTGATGTTTCTGGTATGGTAACAATGTTTCTTTCCGATGGAATATACGAAATCTTCCCCGGAACAGCCTCATCAAAAGAAAGCCCTAGCGATGCATTCAGCAATTCATTTTTGTATTCAAAACAAACAATATCGCTTGTGTATTTGATAACAGAATCTTGCGAAATGTACTTATCCAATTTGTGAAATTTTACGAGATGCTCCTTAAAAAAATCCAGAGGCATGAAAGCCAACCCTTGATGGAGCAGAGCTTTTTTTTCGATCCAATAACAAAAACTTATGATTTTGGCAATAGTACTCTTTCCGGCACCTTGAGGACCAATGAATACACTGATTCCATTTATATCAAAACTGACCGCCTTAATAGGTCCGACATTTTTTATTTCAAGATGCCTTTTCATTTTTTTCGAAAACATACTTATAATATAAAAAAATGGGAAGAATCCTTCTTTCGTCAAAATGACATCCTTCATCTTTCACTCCTTTCCCCGCTTACATGCTTGAAAAAGCAGGGTAAAAATGAAGTTTTCTACACATTTGTTCACCACAAATATAGGCTCTGTCAAGTCAAACCGTATTTTTTTACAAAGCTGCGGGTTAACTGCATTCTGGCTGTATGTTGGCTGCTGTTTCGGGGGCGGGCTCTGTCAAGCCTGGTCGTATGGCTGTGGTTATGCTGCGGCGGGCTAATTGGCCAAAACAGCCTAAAAACAGCATTTCTGAGGTGAATTTGCAGGTTTCGATGGGCTGACGGATTGGGAAAGTTTTGCTAACCCAGGGTTGGCGTATAAAATGACTTGACAGAGCCCAAATATAATTTTGCGGGAAATAATTGTCAATACCTAAAAAATACATAAATCGGCAGGCTTGGCCTGCCGATTCCTTTTTGCTGTCTTACTCCTTGACCCAGCGGTACATTCGGGTGAACGCCTCCTTTTTCGTTTCGTAATGACGGCACGGGTCTTCTTCTATCGCTGCTTTCAGTAGCCATCCGGCGCTTTTGGCCGTCATCTTGAACGCATCACTCCGGCCTTGATAGGCTTCGATCAGTGCCTGCATCGGCGTACCATTCCAGTCGAAGTTCGCGCCACCCATCAAATCACGTAAGGAGAACCACTTGCCGGCCGCGACCTTATCGTGACAGCGGATGGCACCTTGAAGGTAATTCTTGATTTCTTGATCTTGCGCCTCGGAAATGGAATGGATTTTTCTGATTTTGCCTTTTTGAATAAGCATAATTGCTCCTTGTTTAAGGTTTATTTGAGATAAGGAGATCGGACGAATTCAGCCTCCATCTCATAATACAGGGGTTAACCGCCCTCCAGGCGTGTATTCTTGCAAAGAAAGCCTCAAAATCCTTTTTTTTCATGGTTTTCCGCACATTCCCGCCCATTTTCCCGTTTCCGCCTGTTCCGGCTGGGCGTTTTATATATATATTACTGAATGTAAAAAACCTTTTAAGGTCCATCTTAGGAAGACAGCATGTTAACTAACAAGACGATTCTGATAACTGGCGGTACGGGTTCGTTCGGCAATACGTTCGTCCCGATGACATTGGACATGCACTTTTCAAGAAGCTCGTCTGTACGAGCAATATATTTATGGGAAAATAGAAAGAAACTATTTTTTATTTTAAACTTATCTAAAGAGAGAACATGAACATTGCAATAATTCTTTCTGGCGGCATAGGCTCTCGAATGGGACTTGACACTCCCAAACAATATGTTCTTGTAAAACGGGAGCCTATTATAAATTATTGTTTGAGGACATTTCTAGCAAATAAAAACATTCATGCGATTGTTATTGTAGTTGCCGATAAATGGAAGAAATTTGTAAAAGAAAATGTTAAAAAATTGAGGTCCACCAAACCTATCTATTATGCACAACCCGGAGAAACGCGACAGTATTCTATTTTCAATGCGCTGATTGAGATTAAAGAAAAAAAATTTTCTTATGATGATATTGTGATTGTTCATGATGCAGCACGACCGTTATGTAGTGACGATTTAATAAATCGTTGTTTGGAAGGGTGTCGAAATGCAGATGGAGTCATGCCAGTCATTCCCATAAAGGATACCACATATTTTAGCGAAGACGGAACACACATTCAATCATTACTCAATCGTAATTATTTATGGGCAGGGCAAGCTCCAGAGGCTTTTATATTTGGAAAATACTTGAAAGCTCATGAAGACATGCCGCGAGAAGAATTGATTAAAGTTAACGGAAGCACAGAAATTGCCTATAAAGCAGGCTTGAATTGTAAAATGATTCCGGGTGATTCCATGAACTTCAAAATTACATCGCCAGAAGACCTTTCAAATTTCAAGAGCATAATAAATAAAAGGTGATTGTATGAAAGCCTATGTACTATATGGCGTAAATGATTTAAGATATGATAATGTGGATATTCCTGATTGTCCTAATAATTGGGCCATTATTAGAGTAAAGGCTGCTGGGATATGCAGTTCCGATATACCAAGGATCTTTACAAAAGGGACTTACCATTTTCCTACAATTCCAGGACACGAATTTTCTGGAATTGTGGAAAAAGTTGGAACTGAAAAAGATCAAGATCTTATCGGGAAAAAAGTTGGAGTTTTCCCATTAATACCTTGCCGTAAATGCTCTCAATGTAAAGAAAAATCCTATGAAACGTGCACACATTATGATTATATAGGTTCTCGCAGAAATGGTGGGTTTGCAGAACTTGTCGCAGTGCCCATTTGGAACCTGGTTCCATTAGCGGAAAATGTCCCCTATACAGCGGCAGCCATGTTAGAACCCCTATCCGTAGCACTTCACGCTGTTAAATTAGGAAAATTGCATTCGAACGAGAACGTGTGTATTATAGGAACAGGAATGATTGGCATTAGTGCTGCCCTATGGGCAAAAAAAAGAGGGATTGATTCGGTGACTATCATAGGACGAAGTGAAAATAAACGAAAAATTATTGAAGCGTGCGGCATTGAATATATAGTATGTACAAATAAAACTGAAATAAAACAATATGATTTCGTTCTAGAAGCTGTAGGTAATCCCATATCTATTGAACTTGCGATATACGCGGCAAAACCAAGAGGACGAATTGTTTTGATGGGAAATCCCTCTGGGGACATACATTTTTTGCAAGACGCTTATTGGAGCATTTTACGTAAGCAATTAAACATTCAAGGAACGTGGAATTCCTCATACGACAATAAATATTCCTCCGATTGGACCGAGTCCATTGCCGCTTTAGAAAACGATGAACTTGATATTTCTCCACTTATTTCACACACTTTTTCACAAGAAAAACTTATGAACGGCCTTCGCCTTATGCGAGAACATAAAGAACCATATTGCAAGGTCATGACTATTTGGAATGAATAATGGAGGTATAGAACATGAAAAAAAGTAAGATATCAGCATCTATGATGTGTTCCAATCTTGTTGATTTAAAAGAAACTCTTGAAATTTTCGAAAAGGAGCAAATAGAATACCTACACATAGATGTGATGGATGGCACATTTGTACCCAATTTGGGATTAGGTGTTGACTACATTAGGGGATTGCGTGAATTAACAAATATTCCTTTAGATCTCCATTTAATGATAAAAGATCCCGAATACAAATTATCATGGATTGGAATCAAAGAAACAGACATGGTGTCAATCCATTACGAAAGTAGTTTTCAGGTTCAACGGGTACTAGACTGGTTGAAGCCCTATGGATGCAAACGTTTTTTAGCTATAAACCCAGCGACTCCAGTATACGTTCTTGAAGAAGTGCTTGATTATATTGACGGAGTCAACGTTTTAATGGTGAATCCTGGTTTTGCAGGACAAAAAATCGTGCCAAGTACCATAAAAAAAGCGGCAAAAGTTGCACGACTTCTGGCGGATGCGAATAGAAGCGATATAGAAATTGAAGTTGACGGGAATATCACTCCCGAGCACGCATTTAAGCTCCGTCAAATTGGGGCAAATATTTTTGTAGCGGGTTTATCATCTATTTTCAAAGATGATGTAAGAATGCTGTCTAAAAACATCAACCTTTTCCGAGAAATGAGCCGATAGACATGAATGACAACAACCAAAATAATTATTCCATATCTTCTGAGAATAAAAAAATCCGTTCTATCCAAATCACTCTTGCAAAAAAAGTCCTTGCAGTATGTCAAAAATACAATTTGCCAATCGTTGCATGCGGAGGAACCGCCATAGGAGCGATTCGAGAAAAAGGGTTTATTCCTTGGGACGACGACATCGATTTAGAAATGTTACGTCCAGACTATGACAAACTTGTAGCAATTGCATCAAAAGAATTTCAGCATCCTTATTTTTTTCAATGCGCCTATACAGATAAAAACTATGTACATGGACATGCCCAAGTCAGAATGAATGGAACGGCCGCCATTTTACCATTAGACATTTTTTCTTCATTCCATCAAGGAATATTCATTGACATCTTTGTATTAGACGCAGTACCTTCAACAAAAAATGAAATAAAGTTATTAAAGAAAAAAACAAAGAAATTACAAAAAAAAATGGAACTGATTGCATATTGCAACGCATATTACCATAGCTTGAACCCACTTTACAAAATAAAAGGTCTAATATTTTTAATACTATATCGAAACCTAGATTCTCGAAAACTATTTGAAGAATACGAAGACACATTTCGAAAACAATGGCGCTCTGACATACAAGAAGTGTGTTCTATGGCTTTCTCATGGGAACCGTTTGAAAAGCACCGAAGAACAGTTCATCTGATGGACAAAATCCTTTTTTTCCAATTTGAAGACATTATGATGCCCATCCCCAACCAATATCACGAAATCCTAACTCGTCAGTTTGGAGACTACATGACACCAACACAAGCTCCATCCATGCATGGTTCTTTTACTCTTGTTGATACAGAACATTCATATGAAGAGTTTCTTCCGGAATTACGACGTTTTTACACTATAAAAAGATTATTCCAAATCGTAAAAAAACTATTTTCGTAAATAATGTATTCCGATTCTTTAAAGCAAGGCGCCATCAAAGGGATGTTTTGGGCTTCTATTGAGAAGATTGTCCGACATTCCATGCAATTTGTTTTTGGAATTATTCTTGCAAGGCTACTATCCCCAGATGATTTTGGCATAATCGGCATGCTAGCCATATTTATAGCCATAGCACAAACCTTCACAGACAGTGGCCTTTCAAACGCCTTAATTCAAAAACAAAATAGTACAAATACAGATTTTTCAACGATGTTTTTCTTCAACATCATCGTTGCATCTGTTTTTTACATAGCCTTATTCCTACTAGCTCCTTTTATAGCATCTTTCTATCACGTCCCCCTTTTAACAGATGTCACCCGAATAATATCAATTTCAATATTGTTGTCAGCGCTTAGCACCGTCCAAAATGTTCGACTAACCAAAGATTTACGATTCAAAGAACAATCAATAATTTCTATATCAAGCACTATAGTCTCAGGAGTCGCTGGAGTAATCCTAGCGTATCGTGGATGGAGCGTTTGGGCTCTCGTTTTTCAGGCAATAGCAAACCAGGTCGTTTCAACAATTTGCATTTGGATTACGTCAAAATGGATCCCCAATCTAACCTTTTCTAAAAAGTCCTTTTCTGAGCTATGGTCCTTCGGTTCAAAGCTACTAGGATCCAGTTTGATAAACACCATATACACAAATATTTACGCGTTCGTCATCGGAAAAAAGTTCACTCCTCTAGATGTAGGGTACTTCAACTGCGCAAATCAATACGCAGAGCTCCCTGCACAAACCATCCAAGATATAGTTATCAAAGTAAACTACCCAATATTGGCAAGAATTCAAGATGACAACAGCGAGTTGTTGAAAGCTTACAGAAAATTACTCAGACTGCCTCTATTCATACTATACCCCATTCTTATCGGAATGGCCGCGCTTGCAGAGCCACTCATCACAACAATTATTGGCGAAAAATGGTTGCCATGCGCCCCCATTATGCAAGTCATATGTATAGGCGCTTTATTTAGCCCACTGACTCACATCAACTTGAATCTGCTATACGTCAAAGGGCGCACAGATTTAGTCCTAAAGCTCGAATTTATCAAAAAACCGATTGCATTTGCACTTCTGTTCGCTCTACTCCCCTTTGGAATTTTACCCTTAGCCATAGGCAAAGCCCTATATGAATTCATAGCCTTCTCCTTCAACTGTTATTACACACGACAAATATTAGGCTATGGAGAAATTGCACAACTAAAGGAACTATTACCCATACTTGCGAAAGCCTCGTTCATGGGCGTATTAGTACACGCCCTTTCAAATTATTTCATAAATCCTTTGCTCACAATTTCAATTTGCACCGTAACAGGCGCCATAATTTATATTTTGTTATCAGTAGTAACGCATGACGAAAGTTGGATTGATCTGAAAACAGTCGTGTCACAAAAATTAAAAAGAAAATAGACATGGATTACAATTACCTCATCATCGGCGCAGGCCTTTTCGGAGCAACTTTTGCCAATTTAGCCAAGAAGGCAGGCAAAAGCGTTCTCGTCATTGACAAACGCCCGCACATCGCAGGCAACTGCTACACAGAAACCATTGAGGATATCAATGTTCACAAGTATGGGGCGCACATTTTCCACACCTCCAATAGGGATGTCTGGAAATTCGTCAATTCATTCGTTGAATTTAACCGCTACACAAACTCCCCAATCGCCATGTCAAAGGGGAGATATTACAATTTGCCCTTCAATATGAATACGTTCAATCAAATGTGGGGAACGGCAACACCTGAAGCGGCAAAGGCAATAATTGAAGAGCAAAAAGCGGAAATTTTCAAGCGACTCAATGGACGAGAGCCGGCAAATCTTGAAGAGCAAGCTCTATGCCTTGTGGGCCGAGATGTTTTTGAGACGCTGATCAAAGAGTATACAGAGAAACAATGGGGGAGCAAATGCAGCGAGCTCCCAGCATCCATCATCAAACGCCTTCCTGTCCGCTACACATTTGACAACAACTACTTCAACGATTTATACCAGGGTGTTCCCTGTGGGGGTTACACGCTACTAGTTGCAAAGATGTTGGAAGGAATCGAAATCCGTTTGAATACAGATTTCTTTGAGCATCGCTCCGAACTTGAGAGTGTTGCTGAAAAAATCATCTACACGGGGCCCATCGACGAATTCTTTGATTATCAATTTGGAACTTTAGACTATCGCTCCCTGAATTTTGAAACAGAAGTTTTCAACACTGATAATTTTCAGGGGAACGCTGTAGTAAATTACATTGATGCAGATGTCCCCTACACAAGGATTATCGAGCACAAACATTTTGAATTTGGTCAACAAGCAAAGACTGTTATCACACGCGAATATCCCCAGGCCTGGAGTCTAGGCAAAGAACGTTACTATACAGTCAACGACGAAAAGAATTCCGCCCTATACGCAAAATACAAAGCATTGACGGAATGGCAATCTAAGGTCATTTTTGGCGGAAGGCTTGCCGAATACAAATACTACGATATGGACGATGTCATTGAACGAGCAATGGCCGTCGCAAAGCAGGAATTGGGAATCTAGAATGTCCGAAAAACTTTTGTCAGTCGTTATCCCCACTTATAATATGGAAGCGTATTTGCGACGCTGTCTTGATTCCGTTACTCGCGACGATGTCCCCTCTAGTTTGGAGTTAATCGTCGTCAATGACGGAAGCACCGACGGCTCCCTCGCCATCATGCAAGAATATGCAGAAAAACGCCCCGACATTGTAAACATTATTGACAAGCCAAACGGGCACTATGGGTCTTGCGTGAATGTAGCACTCAAGGTCGCGACGGGAAAATATTTTAGAATTCTAGATGCAGATGACTGGTTTGACACGGAAGAGTTAATTAAGTTCTTAAACTTGTTACAAGCTACAGAATCCGACGTTATCGTCACACCTTATTGCGTCCATAGGCGCACTCAAACATATACCATTCGTCCTCAAGGGGTTGTTTTCGAAAATAAATATTCAGCGAACGATAAACATGTTTGGAATCGACAACAGCCAAACCTCTACGCAATGCACGCTTTTTCATACAAAACTAGCATCCTAAAGAATGTCAATCTTAAGCTAACTGAAGGTATTTGTTACACCGATACAGAATATCTACTATATCCCCTCCAAAAAGCAAAGGACATCTCTTTTCTCAACATCGTCCTTTATCATTATGATTGGACTCGAGACGGTCAATCAATGACCCCGGAAGTCTACACAAAAAATCATAGTCATCTTGCAAAAATTGTCTCAAGTTTTTTTAAAGATTTCGACCAAACTTTATTCACCCAATTATCTAAACGGATATTTTTAGATATTCTCGTCAAGTATTACTACCGAATGCTTTTTTGCTGCATTGACGATGTAGAATTAAATAAGATTGATTCTATAGTGAAAAAATTAGGTATAAAAGCAAATTGTTACTTAAATAAAAAACTATTTGGCTCTTTATTTCTATGGAGAATTACAAGAATACACTTTTTGTTTTATGAAAAAATAAAAAATGCCCTACATATTGAACGATAGCATCATATTGTAGAAGTACAGAAGAACTCTTATAACGGCATACTGTTTTTTCTTTATAAGAGTAATTAGAATCTTTTCTGTCAACGAAAAATAGGCTGGATTATATTCATTTAGGCTTTCCCGAAAAGGCGACTGAGAAAAAACATATATAGCCTTTTTCTTTCTTTGCCTAAATGGTAACGTATTATTTAAATGAAAAATGTCCTCTTTTAACGTTCCAAATATATAATGGATAAACAAGCAGTTCGCGGCATCTACAAATCGCCGGCTCTTTTTTGTATTCAACAACCATTCTTTTATTTGGTTTATAACATAGGCAAAGTATTGCGCACTGTTTTTTCGATAACTATTTTGCGCTGAATTATCAAGATGTTGCTCATAATGATAATAAACATCTTTAGAAAAACCAATTTTTTGGGGATAATCCAACACGAAAACGTTAAACAAACAATCTTCACTAACAACGGTTTCTTTTGCAAAAAACAAATTATTATTTATCAGCATTTCTCGCTTATAGAATTTTCCACACGCACTTGCTGAAAACCTCGTGTTTACCTTAAAGACGCAATCAGGAGCCCGTGGAGCAAAAACTTTTATCTGCAATTCTTCTTTTTGATCATCAGTCATCAAATCAATATTTTGTTCAAACAGATATGTTTTCGTTATTTTTTTTCGTTTATGGTATTTTGCAGAAAAGCAGAAAAGATCGTAATCATTTTTAGCATTCTGTTTAGCGAATACTTCACAAACATTAGAATCAATCCAATCGTCAGCATCTACGAACATTACATATTCGCCAATAGATTCCTTGATGCCATGATTTCGAGCAGCAGAAACGCCTTTTTCGTAATGATCAAAGAATTTTACACGAAAATCGCGGGACGCAAGTTCGCGACAAATCGCCAAACTTTCATCTGTAGAGCCGTTGTTAATTAGCAACACTTCTATATTTTCAAAGGTCTGCGATACCAAACTACCTACACATTTTTTTAATGTTTTGGCTGCGTTATAGACCGGAACGACTATAGAAATAAGAGGCTTTTCGTCTTCTGCAATCATAAAATTTCAGTCAACCGCACTATTTCCCTTCCACAATCTTCAGCGCAGTCGTAAAGTCTCGCATTTGTTCCATTTCTTCGGGTTCCAAAGAAATGTTGAACGCACCTTCAATAGCGACAATCAAGTTCAAATGGTGAATAGAATCCCACGCTTCGCAATTCTCTTGCGAAACCGAAGCATCAATGTCCGGCGTTTCTAGGACATCCTTAAAAATTCGCAGTAGCTGTTCGGACTTACTCATACGTTATCCTTTTTCAAGCAATATACATAACTTTTTTTCAGTTCATCCCTGTTTATGACTGAAAAGCCCATAGACTCGTAGAAGTTTTCCACCAATTGATTCTTGGGGGTCTTGTTGTAGGCCGCAGTTACATTCTCCACAAATTCTTCTTTCAAGCCTAAGAGGATTTGTTCAACAAATGTGTTTTCAATTTTGCGGCCCAAAATTCTGCAACTCAGGAAAAAATTTTCTATATGAGCATCATCGCCAGTCAAAGATACAACAGCGGCTCCGGTGAGCCCGCTATCGCCAAACTTGTCCTTCACCGAAAGCGAGAAAACTTTTCCGTTGCGTTCAATAATTTCCTTGAGTTCTAGGTCCGTGTAGCGTTTGCCGGTCAAATTGAACTGGTTTGTTTTTTGCGACATCTGGGCGATGCGGGGCAAGTCCACAGGGTCGTTCAGGCGAATGGTCGTTTCGATTTGCAGGCTCTTGATAAAGTCGTCGATATTTGTGAACTGTTGTTGCAATTGACGACGTTCCGCATTCTGCTTGTATTGTTCCGTTTTGCGGAGGTCTTCGGCAGATGCCTGATATATGTTAAAATACTGTCCCTGCAAATTCTTGAAAAATACCGGCAACAGATACGGGGCCGTCGGGAAATCAGGAACAGTTACTTCGGGGAGCATGCTCTTTACCAGCTCCCGTTCGGTAGGCTGGTCATCAAGGAACACCATGCTGTCCAAGCCGATATTCAGTTCCTTCGCTAGTTCTGCTATGTTGCCAGCCTTGTCATTCCAGTTTATGCGCCAGGCGGCAATGTGTTCTTTCTTTAGAACCTGGTCACGACTGTTGTCGATAAATTCCCATACATCTGCTTCGTTATTCTTGCTGCATACAGCAAGGATTATTCCGCGTTTTTGCAATTCCAGAATTTGCTGCTGAAAAAGTAAGAACGCTTTACCGGGGTAGTCTCCGCCAATCTTCAGGTGCTCCGGCCTGTCTTCACCGAGAATTCCGCCCCACAGGGTATTGTCCAAGTCAAGGACCAAACACTTTTTTGCAGGCTTTGAGAAAGACGATTTCTTTAATTCAAACCATTTCCTGAATGCGATGGACAATTTCGGATTTATCGCCGCTTGTGAAAGAAAATAGAATTTCCAGTCAATCAAATCCGCCATGGCATATCGACTGCAAAAATCAGAAAAATCAACGACTCGCACATTTGAATTTGTTTTAGCAAATTCAAGAACAAAGGAGTTAAAGCAGTCAATTGATGATTCCACCGAGAAATCCATTGATTCCGCCTTAAAATCAAAAAGGCGATAAAGGGTAAAAACAATTAACAGGCTTGTCGCAGGAATTTGCGAATGGACGAATTTCAATCGTTCCGCATAGCTAGAAATCTCGGTCGCTACAGACTGCGTGTCGGCGTGAAATGGGACCGTATAGAACCATATAAAGGAATCGGCATTGCCGGAATAAACAATTTCATCATACCCCGAAAAAGAATACCCTGCATTGCCAAACAGCAGTTCTGCCGTCGAATTTCTAAACACATGCGTCATATCAGTACTCCACCAGTTCCGAAATTTTTGTTCTTGACAAGTTCAGCCAAGCAGTGCCCCAAGAAAGTCCAGAACCAAAACCAGAAAACAGGACCGACTCGCGAGCGGAATATTTTGTGCAATCGTGTAGTTCTGAAACAATCGTGAGCGGAACAGACGCCGAGCTTGTATTCCCGAAGCGGCGTAGCGAATACGGCGTTTTTTCAGAAGAGAGTTTGAGATGCTTGCTAAAAAAGTCCGTCATGAATTTATTCGCCTGGTGATAAATCAACAAGTCAACATCTTCTACAGTCTTGCCAATATGTTTCAGCAGATTGCGAATATCAGAGGGAACCGCTCGGATGCCGAAGTTGAATACTTCCATGCCATCCATCTGCAAGGTTTCTTCCTTGCCGCAGCTAAGGTTACGATAGCCGCCGTAAGTCATTTTCAGCACGTCAGCCTTGCTGCCGTCGGAATTCAAAGAAAAAGTAGATGCCCCGAATTCACCTTGTTCAATCAAGGTGGCCGTTCCTGCATCGCCAAATAGCGGCACCATCCCCTTGTCATTCTGGAATATGGTTTTTGACATGGTTTCGCCGGTAAGGAGCAGCACCTTGCGCACACCAGGGTTTACAGCAAAGGCATACGAAGTTGCTAGCCCATATACATAACCCGAGCACGCCAAGTTCACATCAAAAGAAAGCACTCCCGTCGAAAGCCCAAGCCGCGATGCCAAATGCGGGGCGGTCGCAGGCTGACGATAATCAGGAGTTTGGCTTAAAAAGATAAGGGCGTCGATTTCTTTCGGATTGACTTGGTTATCTTCAAATAGCTTCAAAGCGGCCTTGTAGCACAAATCCGAAGCACAGACATCCGGTTCGGCATATCGTTTTTCTTCTATACCGACAAATTCAATAACCTTCAGCAATTCCTCTGCATTCAGGAATCCGGCAAGGTCCCTATTTTTCATCACCTTGGGAGGAACACATGCAGCGATAGCAGAAATACCGATATCTTTGTAATCCAGAATCGCCATAATCTAGCCGTTCTTTTCCTTGTTCCGTTTTACAGCGTCGAATAAATCCTGAATGGTTACGGCATCTCGAATTTCTTCGCTGGGCACGGTAACGCCGTAATTCTCTTCCATCATGGCAATTTCCATCAAGGCGGTCATGGACGACCATCCGCTCAATTCATGGAAGCGGGTCTCAGGAGAAAAATCCGTTTCGTTCGGATTCATGAACTGGTCAGCAAACTGTGATACAAATTCCGTAATATCCATAGAACACCTTATTTCAAAAGCTTTGCAAACCGATTACGCTGCTTTAGGTAATCTTCCTTAGTCAAAATATATATCATCTTGCCCGTATCGGGGCTTGAAGCATCTTTCTTATACCCAAGAATCAGGTTGAAATCAATCGCACGCTTGTTGTCACTCATAATATGGGCAATCATCTTTTCAAGATGCAACTCGTCAAAGCAAAAATCGTTCAATGCAAAAATCACACGAAACGGGATATCCGAGTTCAAGAAGGCATCATCATAGATAAAGATGCCGCCCTCCCCTATCTTTTCCGTGTAATCGATATCCTTGACGTTGGTCAAGCCTATTTCCGAGCCCTTGTAATCAATGATGAAATAATAGTTGTTTTCATTATCAATTTTCGCGAACCACTTTGACTGCATTTCAGGAGTGATATAATCCCGGAATTCCATATACTGCGAAATTTTAGGGTCATTACGCCAATTGCGGACAAGCTCTATTTTGTCCTTTGTAAGCCGCTTGAGAGTGACGCCGTATTTTTCAAATGTCATTCGCGTTCCTCGAAATTGATTTTTTCGGAAATCACAAATAGCGGTCGTCCTTTCACTTGTTCAAAAATCTTACCTACATAAAGACCGACTATACCGAGCATCGAAAGCAATAGACCGCCAACAAACCAAATGGAGAATACCGTCGTGGTAAAGCCGGGAACCTGGATGACGCCTATATTATAGGCGACAAGATTGTAGATTGCAAGTAAAAAAGACATGGCCGCTAGGAAGAGACCAAGTTCTACAGCCATTTTCAGAGGTCGGTTGCTATTGGCTATGGTCACGTTAAAACTCAAATGAATCAACTTGGCTAGTGTATAGGAGGTTTCGCCGGCAAAACGTGCTGCATGCTTTACGGGAATGGCCGCCGTCTTAAACCCTAAAAAGGCAATGAGCGAAGGGAATGAACGGGCTTGTTCGGGCATTTTGTTAAATTCAGCAATAACCTTGTGGTTGTAAATGCCGAAATTTGCGATAGTCTTGTCGGTCTTGATTCCGCTAAAGAAGTGAAAAACCAAATGGAATAAGGTAGATGACATTTTCTTGAAGAAATTGTCGATACGGTACATTCGTTTGGCGAAGACGATATCAAAACCTTCAAGCGCTTTTTTATAAAGATTCGGGATTTCTTCAGGGACATCCTGCAAGTCGCAGTCCATCACCACGACCCATTCTCCCTTGGCAAGGCTCAGCCCTGCCGATATGGCATAATGCTGACCAAAGTTACGGCTTAGGTTTACTCCCTTCACTCTTGAATCTTTGCGTGCTTCCTCAGCGATTTGGTTCCAGGATGCATCGGGAGAAGCATCGTTCACCAAAATGATTTCAAAGCTTTCGGTAATAGACGAAAGACTCTGTACGAGACGATGTACCAATTCGCCCACGATGCCTTCGGCACGATAAACAGGAGAAACAACGGAAATTAAAGGCGAATTCATACTCATACCCACTCTCTTTGATGATTACACCCCAAAGAACTCATACACCTTATCGCAGATATACTCGATTTCTTCCGTTTTCAGCCCATAGAACATCGGCAAGCGAAGCAATCGGTTGCTTTCGTTGGTAGTGTAGCGATCTTCTCCGTGGAACCTGCCATAGCGCATACCTGCGGGCGACGAATGCAGGGGCACATAGTGGAATACGGCCAGAATTCCGTTATACACCAAATGCTTCAAAAGTGCAGTACGCGTCTGCAAGTCTTCAACCTTCAGGTAAAACATGTGCGCGTTATGCGTACAATGTTCCGGAATGTACGGCAACTCGACCAGACCCTTTTCGGCAAGGGTCGCAAGCCTTTCACGATAGGCGTTCCAGCTCGCCATGCGGGTATCATTAATAATATCGGCACATTCCAGTTCGGCATAAAGGTAGGCTGCGTTCAATTCGCTCGGCAAATAGCTAGAACCGAGTTCAACCCAAGTGTATTTATCGACTTCACCGCGATGGAACTGGCAACGGTTCGTGCCTTTCTCACGGATGATCTCTGCACGGTCGTTGTACTTAGGATCGTTAATGAGCAGCGCTCCGCCTTCGCCCATGCTGTAGTTCTTGGTTTCGTGATAGCTGTAACAACCAAAGTCACCCAAGGAGCCGAGAGCGCGTCCCTTGTATGTCGCCATCATGCCCTGGGCGGCATCTTCGACCACGAACAGATTATGGCGTTTCGCGATCTCGTTTATCTTGTCCATCTCGCAGCCGACTCCTGCATAGTGGACCGGCACGATTGCTTTCGTCTTTTCAGTAATAGCGTCTTCGATGAGTTTTTCGTCCAAATTCATCGTATCGGGGCGAATGTCAACAAAAACGCATTTTGCCCCTTGCGACACAAACGCATCGGCAGTGCTCACGAACGTGAACGAGGGCATAATCACCTCGTCGCCAGGAGCAATATTACACAGTCGAGCAGACATTTCGAGCGCATGCGTACAGCTGGTGGTCAGGAGCGCCTTCGCGGCCCCCGTATGCTTTTCAAGCCACTTGTGGCACAGGATGTTAAAAGTACCGTCTCCGCAGATTCGACCGCTCTCCACGGCCTGCTTCACGTAATCGAATTCCGTCCCTACAAAGGGAGGCTTGTTAAAAGGAATCTTCTGCATATTTGCAAATATAGTCTATTTTTCTATCTTTTTTACAAATGACCAAGGAATTCATCGATTATCGGATAATGCCTGCAGAAACGCAGATTGTGAAGGCCATTGCTATAATGGCAATGCTTATTCATCATCTATTTCTTGAACATCCAGAATATGGCGGGGCAATCTATGGGTTGGCGAAAGCAGGCAAGGTTTGTGTTGCTTTGTTTGTCTTTTTATCGGGCTATGGAATGGCGACGACATTTCCTAAGCAAAGTAATAGCCGCATAAATTCAATCAAAACTTTTTTCTTTTTCTTGGGCAAACGATATATAAAATTTTATCTGAATTATTGGTTTGTTTTTTTTATTACTGTTCCAATAGGGGTTTTCCTTTTTGGGAGAACGTTAGAAGTTGCCTATGGAACCGATACTAATTTAATTATCAGTTTTATAAGGGATCTGTTTGGCCTACAAGGATTTGATTCGTACAATATAACATGGTGGTTCAATGAACTCATCATCTCCCTTTGGCTGTTTTTCCCGCTGTTTTACCATTTAATGAAAAATGGAATCATTTCTATATGCGTTTTAATATTTCTCTTTATTAATCCTTTTGGCATTTTACACTATCTAGAAGCATTTTCATTTTGCCTTTCAATATATGTTCTGCCATTTTGTATGGGAATATTCTTTGCACGTCATTCGAACAGTATAAATCGTTTATTAAATAGACTACGATCGCAATACGTTTTATGGGGGTCAATTCTTTTAACGGTATTTTTTGGGGCGCTGCGGGGATACCCCTTGGTGTCTTGGTTTTGTTATTCTCGAGTTGACCCTTTTATAACCATGTTCTTAGTATTGGCGGTTGTAAGCGTCTGCCGTGCAACAAGATTCAAGTTATCTTTTTTGCGCTATGTCGGAGGACATTCCATGAATATGTATTTAACACATACATTTATTCTAGGATATTTTGGTGGACATTTAATTTATGCGATAAAGACGCCCATTTTGATGTTCCTTGCTGTTTTCGCGTCTTCTTTGCTTCTGTCGGTTGTTTTTGAGACAATTAAGAATAAAACGGGTTTTTATCAATTGCAAAACAAAATAATAAAAGTCATTTCATCGCAGATTTCTTCAAGTCGCAATTGATGAATACGGCAGGAACCCAGGGAGCGAGGTACTTGCGCCGGGTTTCAGGCGTGCCGAGGATGGGCCGGTGTGTTCCTTGAACAATAAACTGGACATCGGGGTGCTTGGCCGCCATCGCAGAGATTTCCCTTAGCAGGTTATGAAGCTTATCTCGGTCTCCCTCACGTGTACTGCGAGCCGTCCAGGCGATTCGGCTACTCGAACCTTCGGAAATAAGGGAATCTATTTTAGCGCATCCCGTTGAATCATCGCCGTCAATAACAACTCCATCCTTAAAGTCGCTTCCGTATTCTATCGATTCCGCAAAAGATGTTGTCTGGAACAGCCTCTTGTGAACGGCATAAGAACCACTTTTCCCGCCAAGCACCTGAAAGTCCGCTTCCAGAAGACTTTCGTCATAGGGAACGCCCCAACCGTCAACGAGAATCATGACCAGCGGCTTAGCTGAATCCTGCAAAAGGCTCGCTAGCGGCTTTTCGTCCAGCACCTGATAGCGGTCTTTGTAATGTTGGGATAGTGAATCCGCACCGAATGGTAATAAGTGCCAAGGGCCTTGACTCCAACCACCTCGTATAGAAATTCCCTTGTCTAGGTGCAAAATAGGCACGGATACAAGCGATGCCAGGAACAGGGAGAATAGCAGAAGATTAATGTTGCGTTTGTTCATCTTCATTCTCCCGAATGCGGTACTTGAGCAACTTAATGTTACCGAAATTCATCAGCGAATCTGTTTTTAATTGCGTATGATAATGAATTTTGTAAAAAGGAGCCGGGGACAAGGCCGTCGCCTCGGAAATCATATAGACATTGTCCTTTGTCACATCCTTGATAAGGTTCGTTACGCCCCTCTTTTCTAGTTCCCGCTCTATCGCGGGCAAATACATGTTCCAGTAACCCGTAGAATGAATATTGTTCCAGCTGCCCGGTTCAACGGCAGAAAAAACATAATCTATTTTACGCGAAAATTCTTTATAACGCTCAAACGGCAGGAGGAATACATCATCAGGATGCTCTTTTGTGTAAGAAAGGAATTTTGACCAGTCTTCTTGCGTTCCAGATGTGGGCCGTGCCGCTTTTGTAGCTGCCGCCATTTTGTCAAAATAGATATTTATACCTAAAATAATAAGACTTGAAATGCCGACTATTGAGGCTGTTTTCAGGAAAAGCTTTGTTTGTTTTTTATCCAGAATGTCGTTTTTGTCGACGAAAAAGAGAACAAAAACAACGGCCAGGGCCCATATCCCAACCTCTACGTGGTCAACAACCCTACTCACCAAAAGTAGATATGTGTATGGGATAGCAATAAGTCCTACGGATACCCATGGTACCCACCAATTACGCTTGTTAGAAAAGAATATTAGAGCTAGGCAAAGAAGCGCCCAGCACCATGTACTTCCACGCATCAAGGAGTCCGAAAATACAAGTACAAGCGCAGCCGGAAACTTCGCATAATTCGGCTCGTAGCGATGTCTATCTGCGATTTCAATCAAATGCCTCATGCTATCCAGCGAAAAGACGTTCTTGTCGTAAAAGTACCATGCCTGTAGGTAAGTGAGGTCAAGGCTGTTCAAGCCCCGTTCCTCCAATTCCGCTTCAAAAGATTTGTCATCGTAAAAAGCGCCGTCACCAAAATAGGCGCGGGGGCCCTGATACGCGGCATAGAATTCGTAATCTCCCTTGTAATGCTCGGAGTCAAACTTGCCAAGCGCTACATAGGCAAAGGCGAGAACGACCAAAGCGATTAACGATGATTTCCAGATTGTTTTTAACTGTATGAATGTGAAGAACAGGAGCGCCGCGAGGGTAGGCATCCCTACTAGGAACATCTCCTTTCGGAACACGAAACCGGCAAGCATCAATACGATTCCACAGATTAAATGGTTGCGCTTCTTTTCTGCATTGCCAATGGCGAAAAACAGTATGCCTGCCGCAGTGGCGATGCCCGCACATTGGGTAAATGCTACATGCAAATAGAAATCGGGCGAGACACAGGCCAGCAATAAAAAG
Source organism: Fibrobacter sp. UBA4375 (assembly GCA_002391195.1). Classification (GTDB taxonomy): domain Bacteria; phylum Fibrobacterota; class Fibrobacteria; order Fibrobacterales; family Fibrobacteraceae; genus Fibrobacter. The sequence continues at coordinate 61,277 of DGRZ01000094.1, forward strand.
GCCAATACTCCCCCCGCCCTTTTGCCAAACCGATTGAGAACGACATAGCATAGCGCCGTGAAAGATGCAAAAACTGTAAAGTACTGAAACACGGAGTACCAGCTTACGCTTGGCAGTACGGCATAGAATGGGCGCAGGAAATATCCGTAAACGACATTGACGAAATACATGTGCACATCGTATTCCCCTCCATATGCACCTGTCAGTACGGCAGACATAAAAAAATCATCTCGCGAAGAAAACTTCCCGTCTCCAATAACGAGAGCGATCGCAAGAACGACAATGTTCAAACAGACCGCAAAAAAAAGCGACGAACGGCACAGCTTGTTTATGGCAGGGATGTCCTTGAGCATATCACTAATATAAATTTTTTTCCGTATGCAGGCTAAAGCTTGTTGAACTTTCTCATTTCTTTGTCCAGGAACGGATCCACGAATTTTGCATAAATCAACGTTGTTTCCAGATTCCGGTGGCCGAGCAGCTTGCTTGTAGCGGGGAGCGGGATTCCTAGTGTTATGCAGGTCGTGGCGAAGGTGTGCCGAGCCAAGTGGCAGTGGATGTACTTGCCGTGTCCGAGTTTTTGAGCCGCACTGCGCAACGACCTGTTGAAGTACGAGTTCTCGACCACCCTAAATATTGGGTCGTTTGACATTTTTTCGGGCAGCAACAAGCGAGCCTGCACCGGGATAGGAATGTACACCGGATCGCCGGTCTTGTGCATCTGCTTGCGGATTTTCCAGTCGAAAATTTCGTTGCCGTTTAACGTTTTCAAATCGCTGTAGCGCAATCCGGTAAAGCAACTGAACAAAAAGACCCGCATGGTGTCCTGTTCTGTTTGCGTCAGGAACCTCCTCTTTTCCTCAAAACTCAGATAAAGGCTTTTGAGTTCGCGCTTTGTCAGGAAACCTCTACGGGTGTAAACCCGTCCAATCTTGATTTTGTCAAACGGGTTAACCTTCAATAGTCCGTCTTGAAACATCCGGTTTGTAAAATTCCTGAAAACGGAAAGGGCTTTGTTTATGGTACTCTGCTTGTTGCCTTGCTGAATCAGGTAAGTCTTGTATTCCTGTACCAGTTCGGTGGTTACGTTTTCGCACTCCAAATCTGGGCAAAATTTTGAAATTTTCTTCAAATTCCAGTAGTAGGCCCGCACCGAAAGCGGCGCAAGATTGTATTTTTCCTTGTCCAAATACTGCATTGCGGTATCAAAAAAGAGCATTGGGATTCCTTTGTTTTTTTTGTTCCGGACCATCCAGAAACAGGGGACAAAGTTAGGACTATTACTCAGAGTGCGTTTAGCAGGAACCTACGTGCATATGCAGGATGCTTGGGTGGTAGACCAGGGCAAAGAGGGTTCCTGGGCTAACATTGGCTACACGGCACCCACTTCCAAAAACATCACTTACACCGAAGGAAGCGCGGCTACCGCTTTCCAGGCGGGACCGAATACAGACAACTGGAATCCCAGCGGTTGCACGGGTACTGGCGCATGGAAAATTGGCGTGAGTGTATCTGGAACCACAGCGACCTACACACCGAGTACCACCTGCGCTTCATTGACTCCGAACTTCACGAGCATCGGTACCAGCAACTAACAGCATTGCTAAAAAACGCAAAGAGCACTCCCTCCACGGGAGTGCTTGTTTTATATGTGGGCAACAACAAAGGAAACATTTTTCATTTGAACAATTCTCGCGAAATTTCTTCGCGGTGGTTCTCGCGAACGCCACAGTCCTTCGCGATTTCGTCCCAACATGCAACGGCATCTTCAACCTGGTCCATGATTCCTGCATACTTGCGGATTCCGACGCGTTCCGCCACAGTCTTTAGGTCATCGCGCGTGATATTTTCCTGTTTCATGTTCACAGACATCTGGTGACGATTTATCCAGCGGCTCCTCGGATTGTTGGCATAGCACAGGTCATATGCAGGAGCAAGTTTCCAATTCCCAGATTCGTCCATCAAGAAAGATATGTTCTTGGTGTGGTCGTCATTGTTCTTCGCCAAAACATTAAAAACCATACAGCGAAACACATCCTCGTCGGCCTTGGCGTCGAGCCCGAGTTTGCGCATAGCGGCAAAGGCGTCTTCATAGGAATGGCGAGTGTCACGGTCCAGGTGGGTCAAGGCCGCAAGCGTCTGCATGTGCAGCTTGGACCCGTCGGACCAACGGTCAAAACGCCTGGTCATAAAGTGACAACCGCTGCTATCTTCAAGAATGCGGCTTTCGCTCATGCGGATTCCGGCTCGTAGCGCCATCTTGTAGTACGCATATTCCACATTGCCTATCCCACGGGGAATTTCGGTAACGCTGTCATGTTCGCGATAGCTTACGCCGTCGAACTTGAGCAGCCAATAGCCGAACCCCTTTGGCGCAGGGACCTGACCACTGCGCACCTCACCCGAGGATTCGTTATAGGCAATAATCGCTTTTGGTTTTGCGCCGCCGGCAGAAGTGCCGACTCGCAAGATGTCGTATAGGGTCTTGTCCTGCTGCACAAGTTTTTCCCTAAATTTTTCACGGTCCCGAAAAACGCTCTCGGCCAGCTTTACGAGATCGTCCACAAGAATTTCCGTGGATTCGTCAAGCCCCGATGTAGGCAGGCTGGGTTCAAATTCCAAGGCTCCCATAGAGCGCTTACCAACATAGCACAAGCGTTCCAAGGGAGTTACCGTCTCTAGCGGACGGCCCATGGTCTGGAACCATTCCGAGATAATCTGATCGCCGAACCTGTCCGGGAGCGAATCCGCAATGAGCCCGGGGAGTCCACGAAAACAGTCGTTCCCGTTTTCGGCAAAAGAGAAAACGCCCTTTCTCACGGGCATCTTTATAGGGGATACCGGCAACGGATTGCGGACAAAGGCTGGCTCGTATTCAAAATAGGCGATGGCTCGCGAAGCATCCCACGATAGAGCCCCGACAGGTGAACCCCACAGGCGCACATTTACGACAAGTTCGCTCATTTTGACTTGCTCCGTTTGATACGCTGGATTTTGCCGCCCTGCAGCTTGCGCAACAGAAGCGGGCTCACGGGAGGTTCCGGCAGGAGCAGCTCTATGTTCTCGAGCATGCCTAGGGAACGCAGCACGCTCAACAGAATTTGTACTGACACGGCGCCCCCGCGCTCCATCTTGGCAATCGTACCAACGCCAACACCGGCAGACTCCGCCAGTTCGGACTGCATGAGCCCCTTACGCAGGCGGTATTCCTTGAGCCTTGAACCCATTTCCTTCAAAATAGAGGGGGTCGTCATTTCGTTCCACATGGTTAGAAATATACATAATAATCAATATAAAAACAACGATTATCAACATTTTTTATCATAAAACACTTTTTTATGATAATTATATAGGACTTCACTGACTGCGGAGATTGGTTGGCGGAACTCTTCGTTTTTGCCAAAAAAACAACAGCCACCTACGTGCATGATCAGGATGCATACGTCGTAGACCAGAACGCTATCGGAAGCTTCGACCAGATTGGCTATGATTCCCCCAATTTAAGATTGGCTATGATTCCCCCAATTTAAAATACTTTAAATACTCATTCGCTACTGATACATGGAAAGCCGAAAAGGGTGAAAAAGGCCCGGATTGCGATAAAGCTTGGACAGTCAAGTCTGCGTTGAATGGTGCGAACAAAGCAAAGCACACTCCCACAGCAGGTTGCGAAAATCTGACGCCGAACTTTGCAAATATCGGTGGCACAAGTTCGTAATTCTGGCAGTACAACTTAATACAAGAAGCACTCCCGCGAGGGAGTGCTTCTTTGAGTTTTTTAGCAATGCTGTTAGTTGGACGCACCGATATTCGTGAAGTTCGGAGTCAATGTTGCGCAGTCGGTCTCCGAATTGTAAGTGGCTGCGGTTCCAGATACGGTCACGGTAATCTTCCATGCGTCTGCTCCAGAGCAACTGCTGGGATTCCAATTTGCGGTGTTCGGTCCGGCCTGCCAGCCAACTTGACCAGAGGTCTTAACGCTTCCTCCACCGTACGTGATGTTTTTGGAAGTGGGTTCCGTGTAGCCAATGTCAGACCAGTCACCCATGTTTCCCTGATCCACAACCCAGGCATCCTGCATATGCACGTAGGTTGCTGTGAAAAGTCCTCGTTCTTGCGTAAGTGGTTGATATCTTTCTTAGTTTGTTTATCTGCTGGTTTACGCATCCTGCAAATTAATCTGCATTGTCACGGAAAATACCTAAATTTCACCATTCGGGGGGAAACGGGATTGACAGGCTATTCTTGAAAATATATATTGAAGGAGAGGACTATATGATTGCGACAACCGTAACAGAACCACAGCTGATAGTGAATGTAAGCGATTCTTCGATGCTCAAGTCATTGAAAGAGGCCATCCTTTTGCTCAAAGGCGTCTCTTCGGTTAAGGAGTGTTTGCCCAAAACAGAGATGAACGAAAAAGAATTCTTTGCAAAACTTGATAAATCAATCGCTTCTATGGAACAAGGTACGTGCGATGAAATGGGTTCCGACGAGTCTGGAGCTGAATTCCTAAAAAGGATTCTATGCCGTACAAAGTAATCTTTACGCCGCAGGCTACGGAAGACGTCCAAAAACTACAGAGAGCGTGTCCGGAAGCCATAAAGAAGCTTGCAAAATTGTTGGACGAATTAAAAGAACATCCACGGACAGGAACGGGAAAGATAGAACACCTGAAACATTATAGTGATGAGACCTGGTCACGTAGAATAACTCAGGAGCATAGGTTAGTTTACCAGATACACGATGCCGTTGTTGAAGTCCTGGTGATTTCAACTTATGGGCATTACACAAAGTAAGCTTTGGTCAGGGAGTCTTTAAAACCACCAGCTAGGCTGGTGGTTTTCTCCTTACAAAAAGAAGCACTCCCGAATGAATGGGGGGTACTTCTTTCGTTTGTCAACCTTGAAATTATATTACGTTGACCCGTCTCTGCCGATATTGGAGAAGTTCGGGGTCAACTTGTCGCCACCATCGGGCATGGAGGGCGTGTGCTGGCAGCGGCCGCTCTGATTTTTGGATACCACTTTCCAGTCGCCGGAAACGCCATCCAGAGCTTTGATAGTCGTGGCCTTGAAGGTTCCCGCAGTCGTGCCATCATAGGTGAAAACTGTGCTGGTCGGTGATTCATAGCTAATGGCTGAGAAATCGCCGACAGCAGTATTCTCTGCGAAGTATGCGTCCTGCAGATGCACGTATGTATGCGACGAAAAATAACGAATTAGTCTATTTTTTTCCATAAAAAAGAAGCATAAAGTCATGCACAATCTTCAGAAAAAACTATTTTTTGGGGCATGGAGTCCTTTCTCACAAAGAATTTTGCGTCCTTATCCGAAAAGGAACTGGAAGACTGTTCTCTTCTTTATTCGGAAAATTACGGAAAATACAGCGGCGCGGATGACCTCTCGAAAAAGGGCAAAGCCATAAAAATGTCCGTCCCCCTATACAAGAGGCTATACGGAGGGAACAAGAATCTTTTCATATCCATGTGCCACGATTCCAATGGGAAGTTGCTGGGGCATGCCGTTTTCCTGAAAAAGGACATTCCCGGCAAGGGCCCATGTTCGTGGGTGCTGCAGTTGATCGTACATCGCCAATATCGCAACAGGAAGATCGGTTCCAAACTCCTGCAGTCTGCGTGGGGGTTCTCGAACTACTACGCCTGGGGACTGGCAACAGCGAACGCGATTACGCTAAAGACACTCGAATCCGTCACTTGGAGAGAGATTTCCGTCGACTACATCAGCAAGAACATTTCTGTTCTTGAAAACTTGATGAAAGATGTCCCCTTTGTTACGAAAGACTCGGTAAAGCTGAACAGGAGCACCAGCCAGGTCTTTTCGAATTTCTACCCCGAACTGGAATCTTCGAACCAGTCGAAAGGCCTTCAGGTGTATGCCAGGAGGCTCGGTAAGCTGAAACCCGGCAACGAGTGGCTGGCTTTCACCTTCAGGGATCAGAAGATGTCGTGGACCGAAGAAAAGTTCAACAGGTTCCTCAAGTTCTCGGAACAACAGCTCAAGGACGCCTATTCCAGGATGGAGATGCCTTCACAGCCGTGGACTCGCGGCACCGCGAACGAGATAGACTTCATCCTGAATACAGTCCCTCTGGAAAACGGTTCCAAGATATTGGATCTAGGATGCGGACAGGGAAGACATTCGATAGAACTTGCCAAGCGTGGATTCGTCAACGTAACGGGAGTCGACTTTGCAGAAAGGAATATCGATTCCGCAAAGAAGACTGCTGTCGCTGAACGCGCTTACTGCAATTTCATTAACGGTGACGCGAGATCGTTCTCTACGGGCAAAGATTTTAAGTACAATTGCGTCCTGTGCCTCTATGATGTCATCGGATCTTTCCGTGACGAATCTGAGAACGGCAGGATTCTGAAAAATATAAAGCAACTCCTCGCTCCAGGCGGAAGGGCCGTCATTTCGGTGATGAACATGGAAATGACCAGGCACATTGCCACGAACAAAGTAAGCCTAAAAAAGAATCCGCAGGCTCTGCTCGCACTTCCCCCATCCGAGACAATGAAGTCAAGTGGGAATGTGTTCAACCCCGAATACTTCCTTATAAACACGGATGACGACGTTGTTTATCGCAAGGAGCAGTTTTCGGACGACGGGTACATTTTGGCAGAATACGTCGTTGCAGACCGCCGATATACTATGAAACAAATGAAAGAATTTGTTCAAAAGTTCGGATTCAAGATAACGAAAGCGAGATACGTGCAGGCGGGGAAATGGGATAACCCGCTCAAGGCGACGGATGCGCGTGCGAAGGAAATCCTTCTTGTTTTAGAAAACCCGCTTTAAGTCGGACCTGAGGACTCGCTCGCGCCGCACATCCTTGACCACATCCATTTACTTCGTCCTCTAAATAACAACCATACAACTTCCGTCGCGTTTAGAAATTATAAAAAAATCCGCATACTACGTGCAAGACAAATGTGGTTTGTTTTATTCATATTTACAAATGATATAGGCAATCATATATTATCTGTGAATATGAAATGCTTGCCCAAAGGCTGATTAACACAAGAAGCACTCCCGCGAGGGAGTGCTTCTTTGAGTTTTTTAGCAATGCTGTTAGTTGGACGCACCGATATTCGTGAAGTTCGGAGTCAATGTTGCGCAGCTGGTCTCCGAATTGTAAGTGGCTGCGGTTCCAGATACGGTCACGGTAATCTTCCATGCGTCTGTTCCAGAGCAACCGCTGGGATTCCAGTTGGCTGTCTTCGGTCCGGCCTGCCAGCCAACTTGACCAGAGGTCTTAACGCTTTTTCCACCGTACGTGATGTTTTTGGAAGTGGGTTCCGTGTAGCCAATGTCAGACCAGTTACCCATGGCTCCCTGATCCACAACCCAGGCATCCTGCATATGCACGTAGGATCCTGCTGCAGGACCGACTTCAGAGGCCTTGGACTTGTCGATCTGAGCGAACAGTTTCGGCACTGCCACGGCGGCGAGGATGCCCATGATCACGATCACGACCATCAATTCAATGAGGGTAAAACCTTGCTTTTTCATAGTGTGTTCTCCTTGTTGTTAGTGACACATTTGTTTGGGCGTTATTGCCCGGTTACATTCTGTAATATACAACTTTTTTCACGGAAAAGCAATAGTTTTGTCAAAAAAATGTCACGATTGTGTCATAACAAGGCTGAACATTGACAAAATTGCCGTTTTTCGCAAAAAATCGCCATATTGCAGGTGCGTTTGCTGGCAATAAACATAGATTTTTTTTTACAGAAAGGGGGATTTTCCCGGATTTTTATAGTCCAAGTTGGAATATATATCGAATAAAAAGCCCGTTCGATGAACGGGCTGCTTTGGCGTACTGTTGCATGTGGTTATTTTGCGGGAAGTGTGTCTATGGCGGCAAGCCTCGCCTTGGCCTCTGCAATCTGCTCCGGGGTGAGATTCATGTCCTGTAAGACGCCAAGTGCTTCAGCACGTCCTTCAGCACGTCCTTCAGCACGGCCTTCTGCACGGCCTTCTGCTAACCCTTCAGCACGGGCGTGCTTCTTTTCTACGTACATTTCGTATAGACGGTCGCTCATGTTCATTGCCTCGCTTACCAGGAACTCTTCTGTAAATATACTCAATTTGGCCTTCTCCTGCAAGCGAGCGAACAGCGAACCCTCGGGCACGGGAACGGGGTTTTCGTTATTCAGGCCGTCGATTACCCGGAGCCACTGGGCCAGCATGCTGTTGTCGGAACTGTAGCCGCCCTTCAGGAACTTGGGTATTTCCACAAGGGTGATGGTCTGCTTCTTGAAGAACTCGTCGTTCTCCTGGTTCTTGAGCCGGATGCTGTGCCGGTAGTTCCTGGATTCGGGGAACCCGTCGAACATCTGGAGGCTGATGAGGTTCAGGTTCCTTAGCCAGTAGCTTTCGCCGTGGGCCTTGCTTGCCACGGTATGCTTTGCGACATAGTACACGAGCCTGTCGCAGTAGGTGTCGTCTTCCTTGTGCTGGACTTCTAGCACGATGCGCTCGAGGTATTCGTTCTCGACCACCACGTCCGAGATGACACTCCTGCTCAGGGCCCCTTCTACCGCCGTATTTACGAAGGTGAGTTTGTCTATGCAGTCGCCGCCATCCAGTTTGAGTATGGCGTTGAGGAAACTTGCTGTGAGTTCCATGTTTTCGGGGGTGCCAAATAGGAGCTTGAATATGGTGTCGTTGTAAATGTAGGCGAACCTGTACCGCTTGCGGTATTTTGCGATGCAGGAGGCGGTGTCGCCTCCGGTCTTGTGGGTTTCGCTGATGTCGTGCAGCATTTCGGCATATTGTTCTTTGGTCATTTCGTATTTCTCTTTTTTCCGGGAACGCGCCCGTATCGCGGACGGGGAAAGAGCCCCGTCTATGTATAAGACGCTTTTTTGGAGCAAAATATGCCTGAAAATTTTGTTTACGTGTGGATTTTACAGATGAAAGGGGATCCCCGCCGGAGCCTGCCCTGAGCAAGGTCGAATGGGCGAGGATGACGATGGTAGGGATAGGAGGTGCCCGGTCAGATGCGAATGAGGCGAACGATATGCAAAAACTTGTTTTTGCATATCTGAGCCGAAGAGCATCGCACTTGTGCAAGCCGGGCATGACAGCGGGAGGAGCGGGGATAAAAAAAAGCCCGTTCGGTGAACGGGCTGGTTGGATATCTGCTGTTGGGCGGCTACAGTTTTCCGAGGTCCTTGAGCATCTTCTCGTACCTGTCGGCACGGGCCTTTTCTGAATCGGCACGGGCCTTTTCTTCATCTGCACGCTGGCGCTCTTGGTCAACGGCGATGTCTATTTCTTCTTGCCAAGTCATGTAGCGTATCCTCGTATTGTTATCGGTCTGATACCACCAAATATAGATACATTATGAAAAAACATCAAATGTGTGGTGTGGGGTGTGGAGTGTGGGATTTGTTTTGTCTTGCGGTTTTGGTTATGGCGTTAAGTATTCGAATAATGATTCTGCAGGGTGTGATAATGCTTTCATATTCCTTTGCCTCTAAATATCGGGATTCATACAGCAAATCTAACCAATACTCCGTTTCACCAGCCTCTTTCAAAGCGATATACATCTTTGCTGTAAAATCGGCCTTACTTTGAGCAAACTGCGCCTCCTTTATATTTGCACCTATGCTTGTTCCACTTCGCAGCATTTGTTGGCTGAGAACAAATTCCCTTTTATTTGATTTTAAATATTGGTGCAACTGCACGATTCGCAAAGCGAAACCTTTGCTTAACGAGAGTACGTTATTCTGTTTAGCGTCGTTTTCTATCATTTTACGCTCCTAGATTTTCATCACACATTCCACATTTCACATTCCACATTCCACATTCCACATTCCACATTCCACACTGATAAACCTGTTGGTGATGGGGAGTTGTTCAAAGGGAATGTTTTTTGTTTCCATTTTTCGTTAAATGCGGGAACGCGCCCGTATCGCGGACAGGGAAGGGCCCCGTCTATGTATAAGACGTTTTTTTGGGGCGAAATATGCCTGAAAATTTTGTTTACGTGCGGATTTTACAGATGATAGGAGATCCCCGACCAAGTCGGGGATGACAATGGAGGGGCGAGGATGACGAAGAGAGGGCGAGGATGACGAAGAGGGGCGCGGGGATGACACTGGATGGGCGGGGATGAGCAACAGCTGTTTGTATTTGGTCAACTATAGTTGCATAATGGATGTTTTTTCAAAAAGGAGTTGCCCTTTAGACGGAATTTTTATATATTGATGATGTTGGGTAGCCAACAGGTGCGTGGTCCTGCCTTAGTGGACAGTTAAAAAGGTGCGTGGTCCTGCCTTAGTGGACAGTATTTAAAGATTGCAATCCCGTTTTCGGGGTTGCAGTCTTTTTTTATTTTGGAGGATTTGTGAACGAAAAAGCAAAGGTTCGTTTAGTATATGTGGATCAGGACTATCTGGATATTCTTCGATCTGTGGAGAACAAGGTGAGTACGAAAAATCGGCCCTATGTGTTCCTGGGAATCACAATTAACGAACATCTATACTGCATTCCGTTAACATCACAAACGAACAGAGCAAGGTAGAATGGGCGGGCATGACGAGGTAATTGTTCGTCATGTTCGCGAAGGCGAACATCTGCTGGATGGATGTACACAGATCCTCGCCTCCGCGAGGATGACGATGGTAGGGATAGGAGGTGCCCGGTCAGATGCGAATGAGGCGAACGATATGCAAAAACTTGTTTTTGCATATCTGAGCCGAAGAGCATCGCACTTGTGCAAGCCGGGCATGACAGCGGGAGGAGCGCAGGGATGACAGCGGGAGGGGCGCGGGGAGGTGTCAGTGTTGCAGGGATTCTGCATAAGGGAATAGGTCGCAGCACATTGTGCGGCTATGCAGGGTTTGCCCGTCTTGCAATTGTAGGCTTGCTCGTTCCTCGTTTTCAGATTTGAATACGAAAGAGAATTCGTTGTTTTCATAGAATTTCAAAATAGAGTAGACGTTGTAGGCGTCAACAGCAAGGAATCGGCATCCAGTCTTGTTGTGTGAGTCAGAAAACCATATTTTCAGGAAGTCTAAAATTTCAGATCCGATTCCCTTCCCCTGAAACTTTTCGCCTACTGCAAGCCGGCCGATTAATACAGAAGGATAGTTGTGAATCAACCTCTTAGGGTATGGGACATTTTCGCGAAGCTTCCGCCGCATCTGTTTGGCTTGGATTCCGCCATTGGAGATTGTAAACATTGACGTGATGTTGTTTCTTTTATCGATGAATGCATATGTTTTTCCGAATAGCGCGTATTCGTACGCTGCGGCATCGCATTGGAAAAATTCATCAAGATCTTTGTCTCCACAGGAAAAAAAAGACAGGTTCGACTGAACCTGTATATCCTGCAAACTTGTCAACCTGCAGTTGGATAAAAGATAACTCATGGGCTATATCTTTGCGCTTTTGAGAATAAAGGCTGTGGCTTTGACTTTTTCGCTTAAGTCAAGCTTCTTCTTCGCTTTCAGCGTTCGGTTTGCCTTTCTTACGAACCTGTCTGCTGCAGCGCCCTCTAGAACTGGTAATGGACGTATTGCTAATGCCATATCTTCAATATAGAATAAATTCATGGCCAAGACAAGAAATATTAAACCTTAATTTTAAAAAATGATTTTACAAAAATTTCAGGCTGTTTTTGAATGGAAAAAGAGTCATATATAAATGGTTGGGGGTGGCTCAAGGGTGGAAAAAGAATGTTATATTACTGCACATGGATACATCTATTCTCGATAAGGCCATTGTTTTCGCTGTCAATGCTCACAAGGGCGGCGAGCGACGGGGCAAGGGGTTCCCCTACATAGTGCACCCCATGGAAGCGGTGGCCATTGCGGCCACCATGACCGACGACCAGGAATTGCTTGCGGCGGCGGCGCTTCACGACACGGTAGAAGATACGGACGTGACCATGGAAGACATCCGTCGTGAATTCGGCGAGCGGGTGGCGTCCCTGGTGACGGCGGAAACGGAAATTCCCATAGAGAACGTGACCGAAGAAGAATCCTGGCACATCCGCAAGCAGGCGGCCATAGACCGTATTTCGGCGGCCAGTCACGAGGCCAAGATGGTGGCCCTTTCGGACAAGTTGAGCAACGCCCGCGCCATTTACCGCGACTACCTGCAGATGGGCGACAAGGTCTGGGACCTGTTCCGCGTAAAGAACGTGGCGGACCACGAGTGGCATTACCGGGGCCTTGCCCGTGCGCTCTCAAGCCTGAAGGGAACTTTTGCCTATAACGAGTTCGAAGAACTGATTTCTAAATTGTTTGACAAGTCCGGCTCTAGATAAGGAGACACTTGCTTTATGTCTGATAAACCCGTAGGAAGTTATGGCTTGGATGCCCACGGCAACACCATTCTGGAGGAGTTCCGGGAGAACCGTCCGGTGTTTGCGAAGATGCTCTCCATTGTCCGGGACACGCTCCGCAAGAGTATCCAGGACAACCACATCTATATCAATGCGGTAGAGGCGCGAATCAAGGAAGAAAGCAGTCTTGCGGGCAAGCTGGACCGCAAGGGCGAAAAGTACAAGAGCCTGGACGACATCACGGATATTCTGGGCGTGCGTGTCATTACCTTCTATAGCGACGAGGTGGACAAGATTGCGGCCCTTGCCGAGCAGCTCTTTGAAGTGGACTGGGTGAACAGTATCGACAAGCGCAAGATGCACGAGCTTCACAGCTTCGGCTACAATTCCCTGCATTACATTTGCAGGCTGCCCGAAAAGATTTACAAGGATCCGGAATGCCCCCAGCTGAACCAGTTCCGCTTCGAACTCCAGATGCGCAGCGCCCTGCAGCACGTGTGGGCCACTCTGGACCACGACACGGGTTACAAGACCGGCGTAGAGGTGCCCAGGGAATACCTGCGGAACCTGAACCGGTTGGCGGGAATGCTGGAGCTTGTAGATGAACAGTTCTGCCAGATTCGCACGGATATCAACAACTACCGCCGTCGCGTGCAGGCCCTGGTGCATTCCGGCAATTTCGAAGAAGTGTCGCTGGACGGCGACTCCTTCAGCAATTACCTGCAGCTGAGGCCTTTCGATGCGCTGAACAAGCGCATCGCCTCCATCAACCAGGCAGAAATCCACGAGTCTTCGCTGCTACATTACCTGAAGGTTTTCAAGGCTCTGGGCTTTGAATCTTTGGGCGATATCCAGAAGCTCATTCGGGATTACGGAGAGGACGCCTACCAGCTGGCGGTTTCGCAGCTGGGCAATACGGATATCGACATCATCAGTTCGACGGTAGCGCCCCAGAACCTGGTGGTGGTTTACATCTTGAAACAGGGCGGCGGCGAAATCGGCCTCAAGAAGTTCTTTGAACTTTTGTATGGGGCGCAGCCCAAGAACGAGGCTCACGCCCACCGCCTGATGCAACGCGCCAAGCAGCTGCCGTTTATGCAAGAGGGGGGATAATTCGGAATTCGGATGTATGAATTCGGATTTTTATTCCAATTAACTAATTCCGAATTCCGAACTCCGAATTCATAATTTTCATCAGATTATTTTTTCTACCGTCGAGCAGAGTGCTTCTGCTTCTTCGGCGGTGGGGGCTTCGGCGATGACGCGGATGACCGGCTCGGTGTTGCTGGCACGAACATGTACCCAGGATTTTCCCTTGCCGAGCCACAGGCCGTCCCGCTTGTCGCTTTTCCAGTCGGCGAAGGCCTGCCTGACCTTGGGCAAGATGTCGGCCACCTTCTTGTCGCCCAGCTCGAACTTTTTCTTGGGCATCACGTAGGCCGGGTTTTCGGCAACGAACTTTTCAGGGCCACCCTGGTGGTGGGCCATCCAGCTGAGTACGAGAGCCGCCGCTACCAGGGAGTCACGACCGTAGTGGAGGGCGGGGAGGATCACGCCGCCGTTTCCTTCGCCACCGATGATGCAGCCCTTCTCGATCATCTGCAGGCTCACGTTGATTTCGCCTACCTTGGCCCGGCTGCATTCACAGCCGTACTTTTCGGCGACGTCTTCGTTCATGCGGCTGGTGGAAAGGTTCACGCAGGTGGCTCCCTTCTTTTGGCTTAAGACCTCTTCGGTTGCGATAGCGAGGGTGTATTCTTCGCCGATACTTTGTCCTAAACCATCTACCAGGGCGCAACGGTCCGCGTCGGGATCAACGGCAAAGCCCAAGGCGCAGCCGTTCTTTTTGACGGCGTCACGAAGGTCGCCCAGGTTTTCAGGAATGGGTTCGGCCCCGCGGGGGAATGTGCCGTCGGGCTTGCAGTGAACACGAACAACTTCGCAGCCCAGCTCTTCTAGCAGGCGGGGCACGATGTAGCTGCCTGCACCGTTTACGGCATCGACAGCCACCTTGAACTTGCACTTGCGGATAGCCTCCACATCCACGAATGGGATGGCCAGCGTCCCCTGGATATGGATACCGTCGGCATCGGGGGCGACTTCGTAGCTGCCCATGGTGCGGTAGTCCGGATAATCGAACCGGTCCTGGTCTGCCAGTTCGAACAGTTTTTTCACGTCGTCCGGTCCGAGGAATAACCCTTTGTTGTTCAAGAACTTAAGGGCGTTCCACTCCAGGGGGTTGTGGCTTGCGGTAATGATGATGCCGGCGTCTGCCTTGAAGTGAGTGGTCAGGATTTCCACAGAAGGAGTGGTGGAAAGACCCACATCTACCACGTCTACGCCCGAAAGCCTGCAGATGCCCGACACGAACTGCTGAATAGCCTCTCCGGTGGGGCGGCTGTCGCGGCCGATGACCACCCGCTTGGCCTTGGTAATCTGGAGAAAGGCCTTCACATGGGAAGACAGGACCTGGGGGGTAAGAGTGTCACCCACGATACCGCGGATGCCCGAAATGGAACGCATGAGCTTGGACATAGAAACTCCTGGAAAAAAAGAAAAAGCCCCGCAGCGGGCGAGGCTCTCGAAAGAAACTTGTTAGAAGACAGGGGCGCTTGCGGCTTTTTCTTTGGCCTTGGCCTTTTTGCTCTGTTCCTTGGCCAGGCCTCTGTGTTCCACCACGCCCATCACGAAATAGCGGTTGTTGTTCTTGACCACGGAGGTGAAGGCGTTGAGGGCCTTGACGGAGAACCACTCCTGGTAGATGTTCCTGCCGTTCTTGATGTTGGTCTCGTCAACGGTGGCGGGCTCTACCGGCTTGCCGTACTTGAGAGTGAACTGCTCGGACATGTAGGTGGCGGCCTCGATGGCCTTGTTCTTGCGGGATTCTTCTACACGGCCGGTGCGGATTTCGAAGGCGTAGAACTTGTCGTTCTGGTTGAAGATGAAGTCCACCTGCACCGGCAGTTCGCCGAACTTGAACACGGGGATGACCACCCGTTCGCCTTCGCCGCTCTGGCCATAGGGTTCGTAACCCATCTTCATGACCTCTTCGATGACGGTCTGGCGGTCGGAGCCAAAGGGAATGCCTGCAAAATCTTCACTACGCTGGGCGAAAGCGCTCATGGAAAATGAGAACACAAAAAGCGTAATGATAAGCAACAATCTCGGCATCATAACTCCTAGAAGCATTGTAAAATATAGTAAACTCTTTCAAAAGGGGAGCGAAAAAAGGGGAAATTTTCGCCTTTTATCTATATTTTGGGCATGTCTAGCACTTTTGGTAAGATTTTTTCTGTTTCGACCTGGGGTGAATCCCATGGTCCTGCCGTCGGGGCCGTCTTGGACGGCTGCCCTGCCGGAATTCCCCTTTCCGAGGCCGATATCCAGGTTTTTCTGGACCGTAGGCGTCCGGGGCAGGGCAAGATGACCACCGCCAGGGACGAAAAGGACCAGGTGAAGATTTTGAGCGGCGTGTTCGATGGCAAGACCACCGGCACTCCTATCTCCTTTGTGGTCTTTAACGAGGACCAGCGGAGCGGAGACTACTCCGACATCGAGAAATGGTTCAGGCCTGGCCATGCGGACCTGTGCTACGACATCAAGTATGGCTTTAGGGATTACCGTGGCGGCGGACGCAGTTCTGCCCGCGAGACCATCGGTCGCGTGGCTGCCGGAGCGGTGGCCCGGAAGTTCCTCGCTCAGGTGGCAGGTGTAGAGTTTGTGGCCTGGGTGGATAGTGTGGGTGCTGTGGATTGCCCCGCCCTGGATTTGGAAACTCTGTCGGCTGATGCGGTAGAGGCTTCTCCTGTGCGTTGCCCCGATGCGGCTGCCAGCGCCAAGATGGAGCAGGAAATTTTGGACGCCAAGAAGAACGGTGACAGCGTAGGCGGAACTGTTGGGCTTGTGGTGCGGAACGTGCCTGCAGGTCTTGGGGAGCCCGTGTTTGACCGTCTGGATGCACTGCTGGCACAAGCCATGCTTTCGATTCCGGCCTGCAAGGGCTTTGAAATCGGTAGCGGGTTCAAGGCGGCCCGTATGCACGGCAGCGAACACAACGACGAGATTTTCTTTGACGGAAACCGCTACAGGACCCGGACCAACAATGCGGGCGGATCTCTGGGCGGAATCAGCAACGGCGAGAACATCGTATGCCGCATGGCCTTCAAGCCCACGGCCACGATTTCGCAAGAACAGAAGACGGCAGGCCGGGGTGGCGAAAACGGCAGCCTCGCTGCCAAGGGTCGGCACGACCCTTGCGTGGCCGTGCGCGCGCCGGTCATCGTGGAGAGCATGGCGGCCCTGGTGCTTGCGGACTTGTTCCTGCTGCAGAAGAGGAACAGCGCCTGAGGATAATTAGGAATTCGGATTTCGGAATTCGGAGCTGATTCTTAATTCACAAAATTTCGTGCTGCTTATGCTGCTCACGTTAATCTACAGAGCTCTCTACAAACTTCATCACTGGATTTTTCTCCGGCCGGGGAAGCCCTTGGCCCATGCCAAGCTGATTGTGGTAGGGAGCTTTTTGGCAGGCGGTGCAGGCAAGACTCCTTTTGTGGCGTGGCTTGCGGAGCATCTCAAGAATCATTCTGTTAATTTGTCTAAAACGACGGAAGGCGCGAAGATAGCTGTACTTTGTCATGCGAAAGCCCGCGACGAGTTTGAACTTTTGAAGAAAAAACTCCCCTGGGCTACGGTGGTGGCGACACCTAACCGTTACAAGACGGCTCGTGAGCTGGACCTAGACTTTGACTACATCATTTGCGACGACGGCTTTGAGGATAGCCGCTTGCGCCCTGCGTGGACGGTGCGGCTGGACTGGGGTGAACCTCCCCGAAGGTGGCGGGACTTGTGGCCCGCAGGGCCGAACCGTAGCCTTGTGCAGGACCATGCGCCTGCGGACACAGTCTTGAAGTGCTACGGAGAAAAGCCGAACGTGAAATTTTCCATTTCAGAAATCGTGAATGGTGCGGGTGAACGGCTAGAAACGAATGGTGGCAGCGAACGACTGGACATAAACGGCGGCGCGGACAACGGAGAAGCTGCCGCAGGTTCGGGGATGTGGGCTTTGTGCGGCATCGGGAATCCGGAGCGCTTTTTTAGGGATTTAGAATGCCTTGGTGTGAAAGTGGCGCGGAAGGTCGTGCGTCCGGACCATGACCGCCATTTTGAAGGCGCCGTTCGGAACGCGCTAAAGACGGCCCGCTGCGTGCTCATGACGGAAAAGGACTTTGTGCGGCTGGGCGAAGACTTGCAGAAGAGCCCGCGGGTGTACCGCTGCGTGCAGACGGTGGAAGCGGATTTTGGGCTAGCTTTTTCAAGTGGATCCTCGCCTTGATTCGACTTCGCTCACCACAGGTCGCGAGGATGACGTTCCTCGCGCCCCGAGCCTCGAACCTCACACCACTAGCCCCTAAATCCTAGCCCCTAGATCCTGGCCCCTAAATTCTATTTACTACTTTTATCGTCAGAGGAGGTGAAAATATGAACTTGACAAAGCGCATTTCTGAATTGATGGCATCCCTGGTGACGGGAATTCCGGAGAGGGAATTCCAGGTTCAGCTGGGATTTTTGGCGTCTCTGCTGGGTGAACCCTTTTACCTGTATGGCCGTTCCGGTTCAGGAAAGGGCCTGATTCTGGAACGCCTTGTGGCGGCTTTCAAGAACGCGAAAGCTCTGAAAATCGGTTCCCGCGAGCAGGATATGCCTGACAATTTGGGAAGTTACGATTTTATCCAGTTCCTGGCCTACGACCCCAGGGACGAAAAGACCAAGGACAATGCCAAAATCGCCATGGAAGACCATGGCAAGGCTTCGGTCATTTTTTCTAGCGAGATGCGCCCCGAAGATGCCCTGTGCCGCGGCGAGATTATCGACGCCATAACCCTTTCGATTGTGCTGCCCGAAAATATTTCGGCCAGTTCCCTTTGCGAACTTTTGAAAACCCAGGGCGACGTGACCAGTACCCGTGTGTCTCCCGGCCTAAGCGTCACCGCCGAAGAAAAGGCCCAGTGGAATGAAGAAATCAAGAAGGTGGTTTTGTCCGATGATGCCCTGAAGGTCATTGCGGGTGTCGTGGAAATCTGCGACGAAAACCACATCTACATTTCTGTGCGGAAATGGATTGCTCTTGCAAACATCATGAAGGCCATGGCCTTCTTTAACGGGCGCACGGAAACCCGCCTGGAAGATACCTTCTTCTTGGGACACCCCATTTGGTCCAGGTCCGTGTCCAACAAGATTATTACGGGAAAGTATCGGCAGATTGTGCTGAAACAGCTCCTCAAGGATGTGCCCGAAATTCTGGAAAAACCCTACGATGCTGAAAACCTGATGAGCCGTATCCAGAAGTTGTTGAGAAGCAGCAACAACCAGTACGAAACCAAGATGTTCAATGATGAACCTTGCGTGTTCTACCGCATTACCATTGCCGGTGAAACAGTGCCCCTGTATGCGCCCCTCCGCTATATCGAGACCGAAGGGGACTTTTTCCCGTACAACGAACTGAAGCATGTGGAAAAGCGGGTGCGCTGCAATTACCACGGCACCTCCAACTGCACCATCTCGGTGGCGTCTTCGGTGAAATCAACGGGAATCCGCACCATGGTGGCGAGGAACAATACCATTTCGCCTAACGAAAAGTACGAAGATTACGGCGTGCTGCCCACCCACATTCTCAAGGAAAACGACCCGGAGATTGCGGAAAGGAAAAAGACGGAATTGGCCGAAATCCGTCAGGAAATCCAGACGGTGGCGGAGAAAGAGACCAAGACTTTGCAGGCCCTCAAGACGGTCTTTGCAAATATCAAGAGCTCCAAGGAAGACCTGTTCTGCAACAAGGAATTCTTTACGGAATTGCAGGACCAGGTTACCGCCCTGTTCGATTCTACCAAGGTGGTTCTCGGAAAAATCAAGGAAGCCCACGACCTGCTGGCAAGCCAGGGCGCTTAGTTATTGCGCCTCTGCTTACAGGTTGTCCACGCTGTCGGGGATTTCGTTCCGCAGCACTAGCAAAATGGCGTTTTGACCCACGACGACATAGCGTTCGTCGTTGATTTCGATTTCGTAGCCGCCGGCGTGGAGGTACAGGGCCTCGTCTCCTTCCTTGACCTGCAGGGGCACGTAGCTTATGGGGTCCTGGGATTCGTTCTTGAACAAATCGTCGGGGTCCTTGGAGGCGGGAATCGGATACCCCGGACCTACCTTGACCACCAGCCCCGTATGCACGGCGTCGCGCTCCTTGACACTGGGTGGCAGGTAGAGCCCGCTGCCGGTCTTGTTGGATGCCTCAAGGGGCTTGATGAGGATTCTGTCCCCGATGATGACGATATTTTCAAGTGAATTCAGCATGCCCCCAAATTAGAAATTATATTGGATAGCGTGGCACTGTTGGTGATAGCGATTATTTGGATTGCCATTTCGGCTTTCCTTGTCTTGTATCTGGGGCATACTCCAAAGGGCAGGGCGTGGGCGAAGTTGCTTTGGCACCACCGCAAGGTGCGTTGGGCTCTGCTTGCCTTCGCCGTTTTTTTGGCGTCGATTGTGGCGGCCTATGCGCTGTACCCTCACGATATAGCCGAAAGCGGGCAAGATTCCAGGCTGGTGTTCAGGGATTATTCCAGGACCATGGTCACAAACCTGGGTAGTGAAAAGGCTATCGTCATCGATTCTGTTTGCGATTTGACAAGCCCGACGCCGGAGCTTGCCTACGGCCTGCCCGCCCTGCTGAAAATCTACAGCGAAGAGGTGCAGCGGCCAACGACCCCGAGGCTTGTGCGGCTGGACGATACCCTGTGGATTTCTTTTGACGGTTACAAGCAGTTCAAGAACCGTGGAATCCGTATAGTGAAAAAAGTGCAGCAACGGCTTGGGGCCCGCTACCTGGTGAAGATTGATTCCAGAGGGGAAAATCACCGGCTGGAGCTGGTCTATAAGGGCGCGCCCTGGAGCACGGAACAGCTGTGCGGTCTTCCTGTGATGGAGGCGTCCATCAGGGAAAACGTGGACCCTGCATTGTTGATGGCGGTTATCCGCCACACGACGAATTTCAATTTGGAATCCGACGGACTTTCGCAGGTCTATACGGTGGCGTCGGAACTGGCCGTAGCGCTTTCGCGGGAGAAAACGGTTGAAGACGCAGTAGCCCGAATGTACCCCAGAGAGCGGGGAAGCCTTCACGAGGAATGGCGGAACAACCCGCTGAAGCAGTCCTGGATCGAAGAAGTCCTGAAGGACGTGCCCTACTACAAGGCGAACGGGCTGGTGAGAGACTGAGCGACCGAAGAAAATCGAACGGTCGCTTGTGAGCAACAAGCCCCTAGTATTGACTAGGGGCGGTTGCGAGAGCGAGGTCGTTCCGGAGGGAATTGACTATAGAAGAAGACCGAACGGTCGCTTAATGCCGGCCGAAGCGGCGGGTCTTGCGGAAGGGCTTGTCGCCATGGAATTCCCGGAAGGGCTTCTCTTTGCCCTTCGGTTTCTTGCCGAAATCCTTTTTGCTCTTGAAACTCTTGCGTTCCCTTGGCGGCGGCGCGTCGTCGGTCATGAGCCGGAACTTGGCGTCGTTACCCCGGATGGTCATTTCGGAGAGGATGTCCAGCACGCTCTGGTCGGTATTGTCCGGAAGTTCTACGGTGCTGAACTTGTCAAAGAGTTTGATGCGCCCGATGATGGCGCTGCTGATGTCGGCCTCGCCGGCGATGGCGCCTACGATGTCCCGAGGGGACACATGGTCCCTGCGACCCACCGCCAGGTAATAACGCAGGTAGCCTTCTTCTACACCGTTGGCACCTTCCTTGCGTTCCTTGCGGGGCTTTTCCGCCATGTCGTCCCGGTCGCCGTTGTCCCGGACCTTCGGGGTAGAAAGCTGTTCCATCTTGGGGAACAGCGGTTCTCGTTCCTGGGCCATGCACAATGCTGCGGCAGCGATGTCTTCGACGTTTGTTCCCAGTTCCACCGTCATCTTCATGAGGATTTTCCGGAACTTGTCGAGGCTTGCGTTTGTTAGTTTGTCTTGAATCTTTTTCTGGAAATTGGCGACGCGCTTTGCGCTGATCTGTTCGGCGCTGGGGAGGGCCATGGCCTCGATGGGCTGGCGGGTGGCCTTTTCGATGGTCTTGAGCAGTCGCCGTTCCCTGGGAGTGATGAACAATATGGCGTTTCCGCTACGGCCCGCGCGGCCGGTACGGCCGATACGGTGCACGTAGGATTCCGTGTCGTAGGGAATGTCGTAGTTCACCACGTGGGTAATGCGGTCCACGTCGATTCCGCGGGCCGCGACGTCTGTGGCCACCACGATATCCAGCTTTCCCATCTTGAGACGGTTGATGGTCCGCTCCCTGAGAGTCTGGGCCAGGTCGCCGCTCAGCGGAGCAGCGTTGAAACCTCGTGCTTCTAGCCGTTCCGAAACTTCGGAGGTGGCCTGCTTGGTGCGTACAAAGATGAGCATGCCGTCGAAATCTTCGCCTTCGATGACCCGAGCGAGGGCTTCCATCTTGTCGTGGCTCTTGACCAGCAAAAAGCGCTGGCGGATATTTTCCACCGTGGTGGTCTTGCCTTCGATACGGGCTTCGCTGTATTCGCCCAGGTGTTCGTCGATAATCTCGATAACTTCTTTGGGCATGGTGGCGCTGAAAAGCGCCCGTTGAGCGTTTTTGGGAATCTTGCTCAGGATAGTTTCTACATCTTCCATGAATCCCATGTCCAGCATTTCGTCGGCCTCGTCCAGGACAACCGCCTGGACTTTGTCCAGGGCAATCGAACCCCGCTTGAGGTGGTCGATGAGCCGGCCCGGCGTTGCCACGATGACGTTGGCGGCCCGCTTTAAAGCCTTGAACTGCACCGCAATGTCTTGCCCGCCATAGACGGGAACCACGTGGACCTTCGGAAGCTTCATGGCGTACTGCTGGATTGCTTCGGCCACCTGGATAGAAAGTTCCCGCGTAGGTGTAAGCACCAGCAGGGAGGTATCCTTGCCGTTGAACTCTATGCGGGAAAGCAGCGGGAGTGCAAACGCTGCGGTCTTGCCGGTGCCGGTCTGTGCTGTACCCAGCAGGTTCTTGCCCTGTAGCAAGGCGGGAATGGCCTTCGCTTGGATGGGGGAGGGTGTTTCGTAACCTGCGGCCTTGACGGCTTCTAGAACTTCGGGAGCAAGGCCCAAATCTTCAAAACCCACTTCTTGTGGAGTTTCGTCAAGGATTGTCTCCTGTTCGTTTTCGAGATTTTCTTGTTCCATAATGACGATCTCCATAAAGGGAGTTTTGAGTGATGAGTTGTGAGTGGTGAGTTTTTATAATCGCACCTTTGGTGCCAAATTATATTCTGAAGACTGAAGGCTCATAACTGAAAACTCACAACTGATGACTGAATACTCCCCAAATATAGCTTTTCATTTTTATTATCATTTGGTAGATGAGCTACGAATGCAAATACTTGCGGAATACCTTTTGCGACAAGCGAAAAAAGGAATGCGACCCCGGTTCGCCCGGTTGCGTGCTGTTCGGCAAGTTCGCGTTTCCGCTGAAAGAAAAGAAGATGCCCCCCGGAACAAGTCCGGGGCAGGCTATTCAAGCCGAGCGTGACAACGGGACGCCAAAGAAATGACCGCTAGATAGCCAGCGGCATCCAGGGTTTCACCACGTCTATGGATTTGAGCATTCCCTGTTTTTGACGGCGGATGGCCGCAGCGGCAATCATGGCGCCGTTGTCGGTACTGAGGCTGCGGTCCGGAATGCAGAAACGCACTCCGTGCTTTTGGCAATAATCCAGGAGTCTCGTGCGGAGCCAGGCGTTGGCGCTTACGCCGCCTCCCATGACCAGGGTTTTCATCTTGGTCTTTTTGAGGGCGTTGATGGTCTTGGTGACAAGGCTATCAACGATGGCGTCTTCTAGGGAAGCACAGATGTCGCCCAGATTTTTCTGGATGTATTCGGGGTCGTGAGTTTCGGTGTAGCGGAGTACTGCGGTCTTGAGCCCGCTGAAAGAAAACTCGCAGCTGTCGTGGGTGTGGAGCGCCCGCGGGAATTCCACGAATTTGCGGTTGCCGTTTTGCCCCAGCTTGCTGATGGTGGCACCTGCCGGGTACTTGAGCCCGATGAGCTTTCCGCACTTGTCGAAGGCTTCGCCTGCGGCGTCGTCCCGGGTGCGTCCGATGCTGGTGTACTTGAATCCTGGTTCTTCCAGCACCAGTTCCGTATGTCCGCCCGAAACGGTCAGCGTCAAGAAAGGCGGTTCGATGTCGGGGTTCGAAAGCCATGCGGCGGCCAGGTGGCCTTCCAGGTGGTTCATGCCGTAGGCAGGGATGTTCAAGTCCCGGGCAAGGCCTTTGGCAAAGCTTGCACCCACCAGCAAGGGCCCCATGAGCCCCGGGCCCGTGGTGTAGGCGATGGCGTCGATATCGGTGAGCTTGATGCCTGCTTCCTTGACGGCGGCTTCGGCGATGGGTGCAATCTTTTGCAGGTGCGCCCTGGCGGCAATTTCTGGAACGACGCCGCCATAGAGGGCGTGTTCGTCAATCTGGCTGTAGAGCGGGTTAGAAAGGACCTTCAGGGGTTCGTCTTGCAGCACGGCGCAGGCGGTTTCGTCGCAGCTGGATTCGATGCCGAGCCAGAGCATTATTCCTCTTCTCCTAGGGAATCCACAGGCGCTGCGGCGACTTCGGTCTTGATCAGTTTCACCTTGTCGGGCACAAGCTCGTAGCCCTTGATGGACATTTCCCGGTTCACGGAAGAAGGCAGGTTCATCTTGACCGTAGGCGCGAGGCTATCTACGTCTTCGATAGCAAAACGGTTGATTTCTACAAAGAGCTGAAGATTCTGGGACGTGATTGAATCCAGCACGTTCTGGCCGCCGGTAATCTTGATGGATACCGTGTCGGGAGAGAGTTTTGCTTCGTCTTTGTTGTAACGCCCGATAAGATGCACCGGAATTTTCTGGAAGGTCTTGCTTTCCAGCTTCTGGATGTCGATGTTCATGATGACGCTGGAATCGCTGGGCGTCACGTAGGCGGGGAATGTTTCCAGGTTCAGGGCTACCTTGAAATTGTCGTTGGCGGTGAGGCTGTCGAACCGCACGGAATCCGTGGGGATTTCGAAGATGCGGGTCAGGGCGTCTCTTGCGCCGGATACGCGAATCTGCTCGGGAGTGATTTTCGGAACGTCCGTCATGATGTAGCCGGGTGCCGGGTCGAAGGTCACGTTGGACTTGACGGGAATGTTCCTCTCGATGCGGGTGTCAAGATCCAGGTCCAAAAACAGGAGCTGGTTCGACGGTTCTACGAACTCCACGTTAGGAAAATTCGGTGCCGAAAAATTTTTGGCGCCGATGTGCTTGCGGGTGGCGCCCAGTTCCGCCTCTTGCAGGTCGATGACAATGGAGACTGCGTTGGAATCCTTGTTCATGTAGTTCCAGCGCATGCGGATAAGGTCGAAGGCCGGACCCTTGACGGTAATGGGCAAGGTGTGGGGCGGCTTGGAGGCTACTGCCAGGAGTTCGGGCAACCGGACCAGCTTGACGGGAACCTCCATGGTAATTTGAAAGTCCTTGGTGGACATGACAAAAAACCAGAAGGCGATTCCGAACAGGAAGGCCATTATCTTCAATCCGATATTATTCATAGCAGTACCGTGATAAACACTAGCAAATTTAATTATATTCGGGCGGTGCTAGGACAATTAGGCTACTTAATATCTGAATCTTTTCGGGGGCTGAAACAGCACCGCACCGTGGTGCTGCCGTCCCTGGTGACCATCTTTCTGTGTTCTGTCTTGCTGGCGGGCTCCCTGACCTCCTTCGGGGGCGTGGTGAAGCTTCTTTCGGCGGAGAAGGCCCTCTATACGGTGGAGGCGTTCTTGCCCAAGACAGTGAGTGCCGATTCCATCAAGGCCATCTCGGAAAACCTGCTCCATACCAAGCGGGTGGAATCCGTCGAATACGTGAGCGCCGATTCGGCCCTGGCGGATTTCCGCAGGCACTTTTCGGGAGAGATGCTGGACCTGGTAGAAGGTAACCCCCTGCCGCCGTTTTTCCGGGTGAAACTGAAAGAGGAGGCCCACAACCCGGTGGACCTGATGGAAGCCCGTACGGAACTTTTCCGCAAGGGCTATTTCGAAGAAGTCCAGGCTCCCATCGAATGGGCGGAACGTATTGCCAAGTGGAAATTCAAGATGGTGTTCTGGCCCCTGTGCCTGAGCGTGCTGTTGCTTGCCACCCTTTCTTTGATTATCTGCAATTCGGTGCGGCTGTCCCTTTTCTCCAGGCAACTTTTGGTAGAAAACATGAAATACACCGGCGGGAGCCCCTTCTTTATCGAGTTCCCCTTTGTGCTGGAAGGCCTGATTCTTGGACTTGTGGGTAGCGGTCTTGCGGTAACCCTCTTGGCGGTTCTTGTAAACGCTATCGGAAACGCGATTCCCGTGGTGGCAAACAACAGGAGCGGTCTTGGGCTCATGCTTGCAGGCGTGGTGGCGCTGGTGACGGTCCTTTCGGCCTACTTCAGCTACAGGACGGTACGCAGGTTCTTGACGGTGAAGAATTTTGAGCAGGAATAAGATGCGGATTCTTTCCATCATCTTGTGTCTTTTGGTGGGGCTCTCTTTCGGAGCGCCTAAAAAGACCGATGCCCAAATCAAGGAACAGCGCACGGCCCTCAAGAAATTGGAGACGGACCTGGCCAAGAAACGCAAGGAACTGGCCTTGCTGGAAACCGAAGAAAAAGGCGTGCTCAATACCATCTCCCTTTTGGACCAGAACCTGAACCAGACCAGGACCTACATCCAGGAACTTTCCAAGAGTGAAATTCTGGTGCAGGGGGCGGTGCGGCAACTTTCCCGAGACCTGGATTCTCTGGACCGGCAAATCCGGGAACGCAAGGAAGTCATGCGCAAACGCATCCGGACCCTGTACGAAAAAGGCCGGAGCAGCGAAGCCGAAGTCCTGTACGGCCTGCTGACCCAAAAGGGGAACCCGGAGCGGCAGGTTTACTGGGTCCATCATCTGCTTTATCAGGACCAGGAACAGGTGAACACCCTGCTTAGGCTCATGCGGGAACGCGACGAAAAGAAAAAGCAGGAGATCAGTCACCTGCAAGAGCTTTCCCAGCTGCGTCACAAGAAGAACGCCGAAGAAAAGGGCCTGGTGACCCAGATGAGCGGGCAAGAGAAAATGCTCCTTTCGTTGAAGCACGACAAGGCCATGCAGCGTCGCGCCCTGGAAGAGTTCGAGCGTAACCAGAAGACCATGCTTGCGTTGATCAAGAAGTTGGAAGAGAAGCGCAAGAAGGAACTGGCCGCCGCCAAGAAGGCCGAAGCGGAACGCAAGGCGAAGAAGGCCAAGGAAAAGAAGAAAAAGGCGAAAGAGAAAGTGGTGGAAAAACCGAAGCCAACGGTGACCACCACCCTCAAGGGTCCCAAGTGCATGCCGCTGGAAGGCGAAGTCATCAGCCGTTACGGCCTGCAGGAACACCCCGTGCTCCATATCGCGACCCGTAACCTGGGTATCGAAATCCGTGGCAAGCGTGGTAAGATGGTAAAGGCCGCCGCTCCCGGTACGGTTGTGATGGTCTCCGAAATCGACGGCCGTGGTCCGTCGGTAATTATCGAACACGAAGGCGGAACCTACTCCGTTTACGGGCACCTCCGTTCGATTCGCGTCCAGGAGGGCAAAGAGGTGCAGAAATGCGAAGAAATTGGCGAAGTAGGCGATATTGCGTCCTTAAATGGAATTAAATTGTATTTCCAAGTTAGCGAAGGGACCCAGACCGTGGATCCCCTACAGTGGTTGAAGGAAAAATGATAGAGTACAGGCTAAATGGTCCAGCTTCTCAGGAGCGCCAGCGGATTCGGCTCATGTCGGCTCTGCGGGAGAACCGTTTCCCTCAGGCCATCTTGATTGACGGCCCTGCAGGAATCGGCAAGAAGGCCCTTGCTATGGAAATATCCAAGGCCCTGCAGTGCGAGAACAAGGAAATGCGCCCCTGCGGGAAATGTTTCGGCTGCAAACTGGCCATGGACGCAGGCGTCACCGACGGTTGGGTGGTGCCCATGGAGTCCAAGGAGGCCCACGCCCGGAGTGCCGCCGACGTTTCTGCCGGTAGTACCGCCAAGACGGTGCAGGACTACAAGCTGGCCTACATTTCGGAGATTTTCAAGAATCCTTACCGCATAGACATTTTCAACGCCGCCGCCGAAATTTCGGTGGAACTGATCCGTTCCATGACAGGGGCTTTCGCCCTGAAAGGGGACCGTGTCCGCGTGATTATCGTGGCCGAGGCAGACCGCATGAACGACTCTGCGGCAAATGCGTTCTTGAAGACTCTGGAAGAAGTTCCGCCAGACACCTACTTTATTTTGACCACCAGTTCTCGCGAAAAACTTTTGCAGACTATCCGTTCCCGCTGCTTGGCACTCCACCTGTTGCCCCTCAGCGACAAGGAGGTTCGCGAAGAAACCCTCCGTATGCTGGGTGAAGACGCCGACGAAGATAGCGTCACCGACGACGTGGTGGGGCTTGCGGTAGGCTCTCCAGGCAAGGCCCTCTACTACGTGGAACACGGGGCCCGCTGGTGCGCCATGGCGGTGGACTTTTTGCTGATGAGCCTTCGTGGGGATTACGGCGATTTGTTTGCCGCCCTGAAAGAAGCGGATTTTGAAGACCCCCTGGAGGCGAACCGTTTTCTGGACGTGCTGGGCTTCTTGATTTCGGACCTGTTGCGTGCAAAGTCCGGAGCACCCTTGCGGATACCGGACACCACCGGTCGCGTCCATCTGGAAAATTTCCCGAGGGTAAACGTAGATGCCCTGGAAATGGCATTGAAAGACGTGCAGGAAACCATGTCACGTATTGCTACCCGCAGGTCTACGGAAACCATGTGCCTGCAGGCCCTGGCCATCAAGCTTTTTGAAGGATATAAATGACCGAAGACCTGGTGGCATCGACCCTTTCTATGGAACTGGGAATCCCCCATCTGGTGGCGAGATTCCTGGTGTCCCGCGGGTACAAGTCCGTGGGCGAGGTGCAGAAGCTCATGGCCGGAAGCGCAGACGATGTGCTTTCGCCTTGGCTGATGCTTGGAATGGATCGGGCCATCCAGTGGATTATGGATGTGCGGGACCGCAAGGAAAAGGTTTTTATCTTCGGTGACTACGACTTGGACGGCATGACCTCGGTAACCCTGTTGACTAGGGGCCTGCAAGAGGCGGGCATCGAATCCGAGTGGAGGCTCCCTAGCCGTTTTGGTGACGGATACGGCCTGTCTATGTCGGCGGTAGATGAAATGTACAAGTCCGGCGCGCGGAACGTGATTACGGTAGATACGGGCATTACCGCCAACGGCGAAATCGCCTACGCCAAGGAACTGGGCATGGCGGTGATGGTGATAGACCATCACCAGCCTTCTGGAGATGGCCTGCCTCCTTGCGATGTGCTCTTGGACCCCCATCAGGTGGGCGACACTTACCCGAACCCTGAACTTTGCGGTGTGGGCGTTTCTTACAAGTTTATTTGCGCCCTGTTCGAAAAGCTGGGCAAGCCCGTTCCCGAAAAATACCTGGACCTGGTGGCCCTCGGCACACTTGCAGACCTGGTGGGTATGACTCCCGAAAACAGGGCCTTTACCAAGGCTGGGCTTAGACGGTTGCAGAACAGCGAATGGCCCGGACTCCAGGCGCTGTACAATTCTCTCCAGAAACCGGGAAGCCTTGTGGGCGGCATCGACGTGATGTACAAGTTTGCGCCCCTGCTCAACGCCCCCGGCCGTATGGAAAGGCCCGACCCGGCGCTAAAACTGTTGCTTTGCGAAAACAAGGCTGACGCTCCGGTGCTGCTTTCGGAGCTGAAGGACTGGAACGCACGCCGCAAGCAGAAAGAAGCGGAAATTACCGACATGGCCATGGAGCAGGTCCAGAACATCTATGGCGAAAACATTCCGCCGGTGCTGTTGGTGGCCGGCGAGAACTGGCATGTGGGCGTTATCGGGATTGTGTCCGCAAAGCTCGCGCAGGAATTCAACCGCCCCACGGCGGTACTTTCGGTAATGGAAGGAATGGCGCACGCCAGTGCCCGTGCCGTTCCCGGTTTCAACTGGCACAAGGCCCTCTTTGAATCTCGGGACCTGTTTGACCGCTGGGGAGGCCACGCCAACGCCGCCGGATTCTCGCTCCCTGCAGGCAAGATTCAGGAACTGCAGGGCCGCATTCTCGTATCGGCGAAGGAACAGGGCTACACCGGCGAAGTCCCTCGTGAGACGGGCGGACAGAATTACGATATCCAGGTGGCCTTGGGAGAGCTCCTTGTGGACCCCACCAACAAGAACGGCGCAACGGTGCTGGACTATTTCGACAAGATGGAACCTTTCAGCGGGAACTTCCCGTATCCTGTGTTCCGGGCCGAAAACGTGAAGGTCCATCGGCTGCGGGAACTTCGTGGCGGCCACCTGCAGATGGAAGTCTCCCAGGCGGGGAGTCCGGCGTTTTCGGCTATTGCCTTCGGGCTCCGCAAGTGCAAGGCCCTCATCGGCAAGAGCCATCGGGTGACCATCGTGTTCGAGCCCACCTGGAACTACTACAACGGCAGGCGTTCTTTGCAGCTCTGCATCAAGTCCATCGAGTAGGCGGTTATGATTAAACGGAACTTTCCACTGATCGTGCTGTTCCTGGTGTTCCTGGGCCTGCTGGACTTTATCTGGCAGGTGACGCCCTACAAGGCCCCTCTGTCTCAAGAGGACGAGTCGGCGGTTGCAGGGCCAGAAAAGTCCAGGGCTTTTACGGGCCGCATGGACATGCCAAATTTGGACGACATCTACGTGCTGGACAATTCCGCAGGTCGTGATGTGGAAGCCCTGGAAAAATACATCCAGGGTCGTGCCGCAGGCCTGCACTGGCTCGGTCAGGAGCATTTCAAGAAGAAGGGTGCCGACGATATTCGCCTGGGGCTCCATCTGGTGGTGGATTCCCTCGGGATCTTTACCTGCAAGGAGATTCTCTTTTCTGATGCCGACGACGAAGCCTTCGAGCAGAAACTCAAGGACCACATCGAGTACTTTTGGCGGTACAAGAAAAGCGAAAACGGGGTGACCGATTTCTGGATACCCCTTCGCTGGAAAGCGAAATACTCCAAATAAGAAACGCAGGACTATGCCTGCGCCACCATGTTGCGTTCGTCACCCCCGAGGGTCCTATCGGCCTTCGGCCTCCAGGATGACAGGGGGTCCGCTTTCAGTATCATCCCTTCAGAATAGCCAGCAACTGGTCGGCCTTCTTCTCGATAAGGATGAAGGCTTCGAACATGCGGGCTTCGCGCCATTTGGTAAGGTACTTGCCCCACCATTCGGTGGCAATTTCGTCCGGAGATTTTTTGTCTTTTTCGTTCTGGTACCAGATTTCCTTGGAGACTTCCCTGATGACGGCGGCCATGTCGGCGGCAGGCTGCAAAGACCCCTTGCAGAGAAGCAGGGCCCGCAGGTTGTCCAGCAGGATTTCGTCGGTGGGGGAGTCGGAATCGTCACGGGCGCAGTCCCAGATTTCTCCACGGTGACGCTCTGTCCAAGAAAGCAGATGGCTTTCGGTCTCTTTCAGTTCGCCTTTGGCGAGTTTTTCCTCTACCGCCTCGCGGGGGTAATAGATGCTGTTGGGGTAAAATTCAATCATAGGCGTCCTAAAAAGCCATTAGTGCCCGGGGCGGGACTTGAACCCGCACGAGGTTGCCCCCAAGGGATTTTAAGTCCCCAGTGTCTACCATTCCACCACCTGGGCCGTTGGCGTGGCTCAAATATATAAAATTCTTGCCTAGGATTGGCGTGAGGGAGTGTAGTTCGCCAGGTATTCCTTCATTTCCTGGATGTAGGTCTGGCATATGGAGGATATGTTGAAGTTCTTCTTGACGATGTACCCGATTTCCATGGTGCGGTCGTCCTTGCCCTTGCTGTCCTTGAAGGGAACGGCCACGTAGTCGGAACCGTTGATTTCTTCGCTGATAATTCCCGAACAGAGTGTGTATCCGTTGAGCCCCACCATCAGGTTCAACATGGTGGCTCGGTCATTGGCCTTGATGGTCCGGTGGTATTCATTTGTACTTAAAATCTCTTCGGCAAAGTAGTAGGTGCCGCTTTCGCTCTGTTCAAAGGAGAGGCAGGGGTAGTCCGAAAGGTCGTGCAGGTTTACAGACTTGCGGCTTGCCAGAGGGTGGTTTTTCCACATGTAGGCGTAGGCCTTGCAGTCAATCAGGTGGTGGAATTCCAGATCTTTTTCCTTGAACAGGTAGTTGATGTACTTGCGGTTGAAATCACTCAGGTACAAGATGCCGATTTCGCTCTTGAGGGTGGCCACGTCGTCGATGACTTCCTTGGTCTTGGTTTCCCGAAGGGCGAACTCGTATTCGTCGGAGTCGGACTTTTTGACCATCTCCACAAAGGCCTTGACGGCAAAGGAGTAGTGCTGTGTAGAGATGGCGAACTTTCTCTTTTGGCGCACGCCGTCGCTGTAGTGCTCCAGCACCGTTTCGTAGTGGTGGTACAGCTGGCTTGCTTGGGCGATAAACTCTTCGCCTTCGACGGTGAGGGAAACTCCACGGCTGGTGCGGTTGAAGATGACGATGCCGATTTCGTCTTCCAAGTCGTGGATGGCCGCCGTGAGAGACGGTTGAGAAATAAACAGGTTCTCGGCGGCCTTGTTGAAGGAGCCGACCTTTGCGATGCCGATGGCGTAACGAAGCTGCTGGAGAGTCATGGTTGTAGTTCGGATTTCGGAATTCGGAGTTGGGAGTTGGTATTAGAAGGTTAGTATGGAAGATGTATTTCCTATGTGTTTGGTAGGAATAAATATAGGCAAAAACTATACCTTCGGCAAGAGGTTGTTCGTAAAAAAGAATTTTAGTCTTCGAAGGGGCGGACCCTCAGGGTGACGCCCAGTTTTTCGCAGGTCTTGCGGCAGATTTCGATTTTCTCTTCGGACATGACCTTTTCTACGACGGTCAAGACCACATTCGGTACGAACTGCTTTGCCTTGACGGCGAAATCCTTCAGGGCATCGTAGGATTGGATGCCGAACTTGGACCGCGTAAGAGCCAAAAATTCTTCGGCGTCCGGCGCGTTCAATGAGATGGAGACGGTGTCGAAGCGGCCTTTCAGTTCGGGCGTTATGTCTTTCCCGTGGATCAGGTTTGCAAGTCCGTTGGTGTTCACTCGGACCTTCAGGTTCGGGTATTTCGCCTTCAGCTGGTCAATGATTTTGCACACATCGTCGATGCGCTCCAGAGGCTCGCCGAAACCGCAGAAAATCAGCTCGTGAATGACGGAAAGGTCAAAGGCGTCGAATTCTTCCATCACGGTCTCTACGCTGGGCTCGCCACCCTTGAGCCAGAGGGAGTTGCCTTCCATCATCTTCTTGGTCTGGCGCAGGCAAAAGACGCAGCTACAGGGGCAGCGGTTGGTGATGTTCACATAGACATTCTTTCCGGTCAAATCGCCGCTGTCCTTGAGGTTCAGGTAGCCCGCCTGTCCCACCTTTCCGGTAACCGTATATAAAATCATTTATCCTCCTCCGTCAGGTCGCGAAGGTACATCTCGACGCTAAGCCCCCAATGGGTGGGCACGTTGTTCTTTTCGCAATAGGAAATGCACTTGGAGGCGAATTCGGTGGCCCGCTTTACGGAGTCGTAGAAACTGTGCCCGTTCAGGTACATGCCCGCAATCACGGCGCTAATCACGTCTCCGGTTCCGCTCCGGTCGCCTCCGATACGGTCCACCATGATGGTCTTGGGCGTTTCGCCACGGCTGAAAACAAAGTTCATGATTTGTTTGTCGTGGTGGATTCCCGTAACCACGATGTGCTTGGGTCCCTGGAAACTCAGCTGCTGGCACATGGCTTCCAGTTCGGCAGGCGAAAAGTCGCCATCTCGATAGTCCACGTCCATCAGGGAGCAGAGCTCCGTCAGGTTGGGCGTCAAGATATCTGCGTGGCGGATCAGGTCTTTCATCTTGTTGCAGAGGGCCGGCGTGTAGGTCTTGTAAAGCCGTCCGTAGTCGCCCATCACCGGGTCCACCAGGGTGAACACGCCCTCTTTCTTGAAGGTCTTGATAAAATCGACGACGATGTCCACCTGCTCTTCGGAGCCCAAAAATCCCGTGGCGATGGCGTCGAAGGACATGTCCAGTTTCTTGTAGGTGTCGATGTAGTCCCGCATGCGGGGAGTGTAATCGTCAAAGTAGTATTCCGGAAACTGCGTATGGGTCGAAAGGATTGCAGTAGGCACGGCAACGGCCTGGATTTTCATGGCCGAAACCACAGGCGCCATGACGGCGATGGAGCACCGTCCGAAACCTGTAATGTCATTGATTAACGCAATCTTTTTCTGAGGCATGTTTACGCCGATTTAACCTTGTTTTTCAAGACCCAAATATAGGAAATTGCGGCGGATACGATAACGGATATGAGTGTAGGTCCAAGGAACACGGACTCTAAATGGACCGTTACCTGGTAAACGACAAAGCCAGCAAGCCAGGCGAAGAGATTCCAGAGCCAGAACGCCTTGCCGGTTCGTCCTTGTTTGTCCAAAAAGAACGACACCAGAAGAACGGCGGCCATGGGCGCAAAGACCGAAGCGATGAGGTAGAGGAAACTGATGTAGTGGTCCATGATTCCGGAGATGGCGAGAACGGCGCTGATGGCGCTTACCACAACGCCTGTGATTTTCGGATTGAGTTTGTGGACGACAGCCTTTGCCGATTCACCTGCGGAATTTGCCGCAAGGAAATTGGTGGTGACCGTCGAAAGCACCACGATGATGATTCCGGGGATTCCAAGGCCCGCCAGGAGAATGGCCTGGGCGATATCGTTTCCGACACCGGCGCTTGCAATTTCAAGCCCGATAAAGTACATCCAGAAACTGGCGACGGTGTAGGCGATGGCGGAAACGGCCGTGGCGCGCACCGGCTTTTCCACATCCTTCGTGTAGTCCGAAATCACGGGCAACCACGAGAGAGGCAGGGCCATGGAGATTTCGAAGATGCTCCAGAAACCGAGGGCATGGCCCGCGGCACTGTTTACTCCGGAGGCAGAGACGTTTGCAAGAGAGCTGCCGACGCCGAACAATTTAACAGTCAGGGCCACCAGCAAAACGGTCAGTACCGCCATCACGACAGTGGTGACCTTCGCAAAGCGGCGCAGGCCCACAAAAACCCAGAGTGCGATGAGAACCGCCAGCACTACGCAGGTCAGAGGAAACGAAATGGGCAAGTGTAGCCCTGCTAGCACGGTAGCGCCCTGGGCGTTCAGCACGGCAATCCAGGCCACTAGCTGAAACAGGTTCAAGGAAGCAAAAAACTTGGAACCGTAGGACCCATAGACAGAAGCCGTAGTTTCCATGGCATTCAGGCGAATGCGGGCGCCGATAAGGCCCACGAAGAAAAGGAAGATACCGCCGATGACATGCCCGAGAACCAGAGGCAACCACAGGGAACCCGGAGCAGCCTCGGCACCGATTTCTATACCCGCCTCAATTTCGGAAACGGAAACGGCCACGCCAAACCAGATGATGGCATTTGTAAAGAGACCAGTGCGTTTTTCCATAATTT
Organism: Fibrobacter sp. UBA4375; assembly: GCA_002391195.1. Lineage (GTDB taxonomy): Bacteria > Fibrobacterota > Fibrobacteria > Fibrobacterales > Fibrobacteraceae > Fibrobacter. The sequence goes on from DGRZ01000094.1 coordinate 96,162, forward strand.
TTTCCTTTCTCCTAACAAATTTGTGTGCAAATATAGAAGCGTCAAAGTTGTTTGTCTAATACGCAATTTTTAGAGCAGGATATAGCTTTTTTCTATTACTTGTCCTGTATTTTATGAATTGTGGCGTACAAGGAAACGGACTTTCATTGAGCAACTGGATTACAGAAATCCGTGGGGCTTGAATCCGAGCCCCTTCACCAGTTCGAAATCCTTGCAGCTGTTGACGCCGGCGGTAGTGAGCATGTCATCGGTGATGGCCGCGTTGGCCCCGCTCTTGAAAGCGCGCTTGCCGTCGTCGCCCAAGACGCCGCGCCCACCTGCCAGGCGGATAAATGCCTTCGGGTTGATGAATCTGTAAATCGCCACGATGCGGCAGAACTCGTCGTTCGTGAGCTTCGGGAGATTCTCGTAGGGCGTGCCCGGGATAGCGTTCAACACGTTTACCGGAGTAGATTTTACACCGAGGGCGCGCAGGTCGAGGCACATGTCGATGCGGTCTTCCATGGTCTCGCCGAGACCCATGATGCCGCCGCTGCAGATTTCGAGCCCTGCGGCGAGTGCGTTCTGGAGGGTTGCAATCTTGTCGTCGTAGGTGTGGGTGGTGCACACGTCGGGGAAGTGCCTGCGGTAAGTTTCTAGGTTGTTGTGAAAACGGGTAAGGCCCGCTTCTTTCAGCTTGTCGAACTGTTCCCTGTTCAAGAGCCCTGCCGAAAGGCAGACGGAAAGTTTCGTCTCCTTTTTGAGCCTGCGGATGGCTTCGGAAATCTGCTCCACGTCCCGATTCGAAAGGGTTCGGCCCGAGGTGACGATGGAATAGCGGGGAATGCCGGCGGCTTCTTTCTTCTTGGCGTCGGCTACGATTTCGTCGGCGCTGAGGAGTTTGTATTCGGGAGCTCCGGTGTGGTAGTAGCTGCTCTGGGCGCAGTACTTGCAGTTTTCGGAGCAGCGGCCGCTGCGGGCGTTCACGATGGAGCAAAAGTCGAAGTCGTTACCGTGAAACTTTTCGCGGATTTCGTTGGCGGCATCGCAGAGTTCGTCCAGGTCTTCGCTTAAAAGCCGGATGGCGTCATCGCGGGTGGTTTCGTAACCGTCGTTAATAATCTTGTTCTTTAGGTCTTGAATGAAGGACATTTTCGATTCCTTAAAAAAAGGAGATGCCCGCACAAGGCGGGCATGACAATTTTAACTTTTCCCGCTATTAGGCGTTGAACGGCGTCATCACCTGCCACAAAACAGCTTTATGCGCATGCAGACGGTTTTCCGCTTCTTCGAAGCTCATGTTCACGTCCAGGTTGTCCATGACGGAGTCCGTGATTTCTTCGCCGCGGTGGGCGGGCAGGCAGTGGCTCACCTTGCAGTGTGCCGGAGCGAGCTTCAGGAGTTCGTCGTTGATCTGGAACGGCAAGAAGTGGCTCTGTTTTTCGGCTTTTTCGCCTTCTTGACCCATGGATACCCACACGTCGCTATAAAGGATGTCGGCGTCCTTGACGGCTTCCTTGGGGTCGTGGAAAACGCGGTACTGGCAGCCGTGCTTCTTGAGGCCGGCCTCGGCTTCTTCTACCACCTTGGCGGGCTGTTCAAAACCCTTGGGGCAGGCCAGCGTGAAGTTCATGCCTACCTTGGAGGCAAGAGCCAGGAAGGAGTTGGCCACGTTGTTGCCGTCGCCGATGAAGGCGACAGTCTTGGGCTTGCCGTCTGCGTTCTTGAAACCGCCCAGGTTTTCGCAAATCATCTGGGCAAAGGCGATGGCCTGGCAGGGGTGGTAGTCGTCGGTGAGGGCGTTCACCACAGGAACGCTACCGTATTCGGCCAGCTCTTCTACCAGCTGCTGCTTGAAGCAACGGACCACGATGGCGTTGACCCAGCGGCTGAGGCAGCGGGCCACGTCCTTGACGCTTTCTCGCTTGCCAAGACCGATAGAATCCGGGGCCAGCAGCACGGCGTGGCCGCCCAGCTGGTTCATGCCTACCTGGAAGGTGGTGATGGTGCGCAACGAGGGCTTTTCGAAGAACATGGCGATATTCTGGCCGTGGAGGCGTTCGGACATCTTGCCCTCATGGACTTCTTTCTTGAGCCGGGAGGCAATCTCCACGGTTTCGAGAATCTTTTCCTCGCTCCAGTCGGCGAGGCGAAGGAAATGCTTGTTGCGATCGATCATCTTTTATCCTTCGGGTAGAACCCAATCAAAAAAAAGAAAACGGCTATCCGCTTTGACGAACGGCCGAATTGTTGAACGAAAGCCTAAATATATATAAAAAATCGGAGGAAGTTCAGTTTTTTGTGAAAAAAAGGAATTTATAGCAAGGAAAGGCAAGGAGATGCCCGCCTTCGCGGGCATGACAAGGGCTGGACCTAAAATTTTACGTGTTCCGGACCCTTGATGGGGTGGCTCGCCTGGTACTTTTCTTCCTTGACCGGGTCCCAAACGTCGGGGTCGAAACCTTCCATCTGGGTGAGGGTCTTGCCCCTCGTGCACAGCAAAGCCCCAAGAATAACTGCGTTTTCAATGGCCAGCACCAAGGCGGTCTTGTAGTCGAGGCCAAAACCCAAAGGAGCGCCCTTTAGGTTTTCGGGGCTGACCCACAAGATGTAATGGCAGGTGATAAAGGTCATGAACATGCAGGGCACGAGGGCAATCCAGAAGTTCTTCTTTTTGCTCCGCAGGTAAACTACCGCCACGCACAGGCTGCACACCGCCATAAGCTGGTTGCTCCAGCTGAAGTAGTTCCACAGGATGTTGAAGCCTTCTTTGTCCATGTTGCTCCAGAAGATGATGATAGCACAAATGGCAAACATAGGAACGGTCAAAAGCAGACGATTCTTGGCGGATTTCTGGTCGATACCCGTAAGTTCGGAGATGGTGAGGCGGAGGCTTCGGAGGCTGGTGTCACCACTGGTAATGGCAAGTATAATCACGCCCACCACCACCAGTACAGAAATGGGGGCGAAGGGGATGACGGTAGAGACCAAGGTGCTGAGGACCTTCACGCCGGAGGCTCCGGTCAAGAGTTCGGGCATTTGGTGGTAGATGAACATGCCGCCTGCGGCCCAAATCATGCCGATGAGGCCTTCGATAATCATCATGCCGTAAAAAGTTTGACGTCCAAGCTTTTCGGTCATCTCGGTACGGGCCACGATGGGGCTTTGGGTGCTGTGGAAACCGCTGATGATGCCGCAGGCGATGGTCATGAACAGCATGGGAAGTATGGGTTGGCCCGCCGGATGCTGGTGGAAGTTGGACCCGAAGTCCACAAGGTTGATTTCGTCAAGGATATTCAGGTGGGGCGCGATGCCGACCATGATTCCGAGAGAAGCGAGAATGAGCAAGCCGCCGAAGAGGGGGTAGATTCGCCCGATAATCTTGTCGATGGGGAAGAACGTGCTAGCGAAATAGTAGGCGAAAATACAGCCCACCGCAATCCAGAACAGGCTTGGAGACACGGCGGAACCTGCAATGATGGGGGTGTTGATGAGGGCGGCGGGCGTATTGGTGAACACGGCCCCCACAAGAATCAGTGCCACGGAGATGAGGGCCATGACCACCTTGGATGGTCCCTTGCCCAGGAACTTGCGGGCTAGGGCGGGGACGTTGTAGCCGTTGTTCCGCATGCTGATCATGCCGCTAAAGTAATCGTGGACCGCCCCGCCCAACACGTTTCCGATGGGGAGCAGAATGAACACGATGGCGCCGAACTTGATGCCGAGAATCACACCGATGACAGGGCCGATGCCTGCGATGTTCAGCAGCTGGATAAGCATGTTTTTCCAGTGGGGAAGCACCATACGGTCCACGCCGTCGGGGTTTGCGAGGGCTGGGGTCTTGCGGTCGTCGGGGCCGAATACCCGCTCCACGAACTTTCCGTATGTAAAGTAGCCGCCAATCAAGATGGCAATGCCGATAAGGAATGTAATCATCTTTTGCCTACCTTTAGAATTCTGTTAAAACGTTACAAGAGTCCGCCCTGGCTCATGATGACATTGATGTGCCTTTGTCATTCTGAGCACAAAGTGCGAGGAATCCAGTACAGTATTTACTCATCGTCAAATTCTTCAAATTCGTCGTCCGCAGCGGTGGTGTCACCTGCGGCATCTTCCTCTTCGGGTTCCTCTTCTACAACTTTCTTTTTCTTCTTGGACTTCTTCTTTTTTGAGGCCTTCGGAGTTTCCTCAGTATCCTCTTCGTCGTTGGAAACGCTGCCGCCACGCACGTAGCCCTTTTCCTTGGCGATTTCGTCGGGAGTTTTGTCCTTGCCGAACTGCTGCTTGAAGTAGAGCACGTTGGTGGTAAAACTGGACTTGCCTGCGTAATCGTAGCCCAGCACCGGATGGAACGACGAACCGAACTGGAATGCTACCGCAAGGCCGAACTTGAAACCGTCGTTTCCGTCTACGGTAATGTTCGGGTCGATAGACTGCCCGTTCCAGCCTTCGGCATGGCTCACCAGGTGGCCGCTGGAGGCCATGCTCCCGCTTTGGTAACCCAGGGTCAGCATGACTTCGACAATTTCGATGGGCTTGTATCCGATGACCAGGTCAAAGGTGAATGCAGAAATGTCCAGGTCAAGAGTGCCTTCGTAATCTTCGGGCTGGTAGCTGATGCCGCTGGAACTGTAACCCAGCACCAGGCTCACGTCCAAGCCCTGGGCGGGCTTGGGCAGCATGTACTGGAAAAGGTGGCCAAAGCTGTACTGCAGGCCGATACCGATGAGGTTGAATTTCTGGAGTTCGCTTACGGCGGGGAGCCACATGCCGCGAAGCACCAGTCTAGCATGGTAGAAACCTCCGGCCAGCTGCAGGTAGGGGTAGGTGAAAACGCCCAAGTTGTGGAGTGTCTCGTTACCGTAAACGGTGGGGTCGTAGTTCAGAGGATCGCCGTGGTCGCCAAAGATGGTAGGGACACTTGCACCGTTTTCCGAGAAGGAGCGGTCATCGCTCCCGATGGGGATAATGGCGAAGGGGAGTCCCGCTTCGAAGGTCATGCTCTGGGGAACCGTAGCGCTCACGTACCAGTTGCTGTTCAGCACGGGGGCGAGGTTGGTGATGATGGGCTTCACATAGCCCGGACGGTTGAATATCCTAGCATCTCCACCAGGGCGATTTTCAAAAGCGGCGATGGACTCGTAGATGGAGGCGTAGCCCTTGTCGTCCATGGCGTGCGCCACAGCCGCCAAGCACAGTCCTGCAACCAGAAATAGCTTGAAAGGCGTTTTCATGGGCCCAAATTTAGATAAATTCAAGCCCCCCGTTTAGGCTAGAACTGGAATTGCAGGGATATGGAGGCCGAAATGAAAGTCTGCCACAGGAACGGGTCCAGTTCCTGGTTTTCGCTATCGTCGGTATAGACGTTCTTGAACCAGTTCCGGTAAAACTTTACGGCCGGAATGATGGCAATTTCGTTGGTGAAATAATACTGCACGTTTGCCATGAGGCCGATTCCGGAACCCATGAATTCCGTGTCTCCCAGGTCTTCGCCGTGGAAGGCACTGTTTTCGGTCTTGACGCTGGTGTACGAGAAACCGGCACCCAGGCCCACCTGGAAATAGTCCGGCCAGAAAAAGTTGTAGTAGAATTCAAAGCCTAACCGCCAGAAACGGGTGCTTTCTTCGGCGGAGAGCTTCACCAGTTCCTCTTGCTGTTTCCAGTATTGGAACGCCACGGCCAGGGTGAATTCCCTGATGTTTACGCCCAGGAGGAGCTCCGGGTCGCCCATGAGAGCCATGTCGGGCGGGTAGGTCTTGAACTTGTTCCCGTTGGTGTCCTTGACGCTTACGGGACGTTCATTAAGGTCGCCGATGGTGGCGGTAACGCCCATGCCCGCCCGTACAAAGTAGGAACGAGGCCAGTAGTTCTCTTCGTAAGCGCTTGCCGCGGTGACGGCGACGGTCAGGAAAAAAAACAGGATGAACTTTTTCATTGTAAATCACATTAATTCGGAATTCGGTTTTCGGAACTCGGAGGTAATTCAGAACTCTGAAATCTGAAATCCGAATTTGACCGACTGATCCGACCCCTTTTTATAATTTGGCGTAGTAGAACATAGCGTCGATGCACTTCTTGGCGGCGACACGCACGGACTCGTCCAACTGCACATGCTTCGCCTTTTCGGGGTGGCGAAGCGTCTCCAAAATGTTTTCCAGGGAATTGCTCTTCATGTACTTGCACATGCTGCAGCTCCCCACGAATTCCTTGTCGGGGAACTCGTATTGCATACGGGCGTTCAGGCCGCATTCCGTGAGCAGCAGGAACTTGGTGCCCTCGGGCTGGTTCTTGATGTAGTCCACCATCTGGCCGGTTGAGCCCACGTAGTCGCTCAAGAGGGCCACGCCGGGGTGGCATTCGGGGTGGCTTACCACCTTCAGGCCCGGGTTTTGTTCCCGGAAAAAGGCGATCAGTTCGGAGTCATAGGTCTCGTGAACGTAGCAGCTGCCGGAGTAGAGCACGATTTCCTTGTTGACGCCCCGCTTCTTGAGTTCTTCGGTGAGGTTCTTGCCCATGAGGCCGTCGGGCACGAACACGATCTTGTCGTTTTCCAGGCTGGACACGATTTTCATCACGTTTCCGCTGGTGACGCACACGTCGCAGGCCGCCTTCACGTCGGCGGTGGTATTGATGTAGCAGACGAAGGTGTGATCCGGATACTTTTTCCGCAGTTCCAGGACTTCGGCTCCGGTAATGGAGTCGGCCAGGCTACAGCCCGTAAGGGGCCCCGGAATCAGCACGTCCTTTTCGGGGTTCAGTATCTTGGCGGTTTCGCCCATGAACTGCACGGCTGAAAACACGATGTTCTTTGCAGACACCTGGGTGGCGTCCTGGCTCAGCTTGAAACTGTCACCGCTGAAGTCGGCGACCCCCAGCACAATTTCGGGGGCACAGTAGCTGTGGGCGAGAATCACCGCGTCACGCTCCTTTTTGAGCTGGTTGATTTCGTTAATCAGTGGGAGCATCTGCTCGCATTTTTCGCGGGTGTAGGTGCAGAGCACCACGCCGGGCTTGATGGTGCTTAGGCGGTTGTAAAGGTCATCGACGTTCATGAGAAGATCCGTGATATAGTTCCCAATATAAAATAGAAAAAGAAACCCCTCCAGAAACGTCATCCTCGCGCAGGCGAGGATCTATTTGTTTCTTCTAGTAGATGTTCGCCTTCGCGAACATGACGAAAAAGGGCCTGAGGCAAGTATAATGTTTCGTCCTTAAGCCTCAGAGGCGCTTTGCGCCGACCTCACACCTCACACCTCTAATATCCAGCCCATTCGGCGCTGATGGAGGGGCTTGCCTTGCGGATGGACTTTTCCTCTTCGGAATCGTCGGCGGGCGCGATTTCCCCTTGGGCGATTTTCGCCTTGATTTCGTCGAAGGTCTTGGGCGGAACATAGTTCGGGGTGTTGTCGCCTAGCACCTTGCAGGGAGCCCCTTCGGACTCCTTCGCCTTGTCCTTGACGGGGGCGTACTCCCGGGCGGCAGGAACTTCGTAGAACTTGTCTTCTTCGGGGCACCAGGCGGTCAGTTTTTTGCCATAGACACAGCCGGAATCCAGCCCGATGAACCCTGGGCGGTTCACGAATCCCATCTTGGCCCAGTGCCCGAACACTACGGTCTTTGGCCAGCTGACCTGCTCGAACCAGGGACGGTCATTCCAGTTGCGTATGGAGAGAAGCACCTTCGGGCTCATGTCTTCGAGGCGGGTCTTTCCGGGTTCCAGGCCGGCATGGACCAGCAGGGCGTGGGGCGTATCACGCCAAAGGGGCCAGTCCTTTACCGTGTCCCGAATAAATGTCCATTGCTCCAGGGAGAGCCTTGCAAAGCGGTTCTTCTGTTTTTCGGTCCACTCCGTCTGGGGTGTTTCCATCATGCGGATCAGGTGTTCTTCGTGGTTTCCGCGAACGGTCAGAATTCCCAAATCCAGCACGGTCTTTAAAGCCCGCATCATGTCGGGGCCCTTGTTGATGATGTCGCCGGTCTGGTACAGGGTGTCCTTGCCTCGCACGAACCCGAAGGCGTCGATAATCCGTTCCAGTTCGTCGGCACAGCCGTGGATGTCACCTATATATAATGTACGTTTGGTCATGTTTAGGGGCTAGGGGATAGGATCTAGGGGCTAGGATCTAGGATTTAGTGATTAGTGGTTAGTGGTTAGGATCGAAGGTCCGTAGGGCGTAGCCCGTTAGGATAGCTGGTCTCAAGAGTTGTCATCCTCGAGCCTCGTGCCTCGAACCTCACCACTCACCACTCATAACTCACCACTCAGGTCTACAGTCCTACCGCTTGTCTAAGTTTGTTCATTTCGTCGGGTGTGAGTTCCCGGTATTCGCCGGCGGGTAAATCGCCGAGCCGAATCTTGCAGTAGCTGATGCGCTTCAGGTCGCGAATCTCGTAGCCCAGGGCCCGCATCATCCGGCGGATTTCGCGGTTCTTGCCTTCGATGAGGGTGAGTTCGGCGTATCCCTTTTCCAGGTAAACGTCGGTGGCGAAGGCAATGTCTTCTTTGGCGTCAGGGTCTTCGGGATCCCGGATGTCCACGCCGTCCACCAGCTTCTGGGCGGCACTTTCGCTCAGGGGCTTGGTAGTCCACACGTTGTAGGTCCGGGGAATCTCGTAGCTCGGGTGGGTGAGCCGGTGGAGCAGTTCCCCGTCGTCGGTGAACAGCAACAGCCCGCGGCTCTGCAGGTCCAGACGGCCCACGTATTTCAGCTGCTGGTACCCTGGAGGCAGGTAGTCATAGACGGTCTCGCGCCCCTGGGGGTCGTCCTTGGTGCACACGCATCCGGGCGGCTTGTGGAAAAGGATGGTGGTGGTCCTGCGGGGGAGTTTCGCGGGCTTGCCGTCCACCAAGACGGTATCGGCGGTCTCGTCCACCTGGTGGCCCAGGTCGCTGATGGTCTCGCCGTTCACCTGCACGCGGCCTTCTTCGATCAGGGCCTCGGCGGCCCGACGGCTGGCAATTCCGCAAAGGGAAATGTACTTGTTAATTCTCATACAGTAGTCCGAAACGGAGTCCCGCGGTGCTTATTCTAAATGTTTCGACCCGGAGTTTTTCCAGCAGGGAGCGGAGCCAGAACAGGCCGCAGATGATGACGTCGCTCCGTCCGTTTTCAAGACCCGGGAGCATGGCCCGGAGTTCCTTGGACAGGTTGGATATGCGGGTGGTGACGGCTTCCAGGTCCGAAAGACTCATTTCCAGGCCTTCGATGGCCTTGTAGTCGAACTGGGAGAGGTTCTTGAACACCATGGCAAGGGCCGTTCCCGTTCCGCCGATAAGGTAGACCGGCTTCTTGGTCATGCCCTTGAAGGATATTTCCTTGAAGGTTTCCTTCACGAACTTCTTGTATTCGGGACCAGGGATGGGTCCCATGGCCTTGAACATCTTGAGGGCTCCCACCGGAATGGAAAATCCGGTGGCACCGTTGGAAATTTCCGTCGATCCGCCGCCGATATCGATGGTCACGATGCCTTCGCCGTGCCATTCCTTCACGGAGCGGTAGGTGAGAGCCGCCTCTTCTTCGCCGGAGATGATTCTCGGACGCATCCAGAGGGCTTTCTCCACAGCGTCCAGGACTTCTTCCTGGTTTTCGGCACGGCGCATGGCCTCTGTCATGGCGGCGGCCTTCAGTTCCACGCCCAGGGCGTGGAGGTCCATGCGGAACTTGGTCATGATTCGGCACAGGTCCTGGATTTTTTCTTCGGAGATGCGGCCGGAGTCGTAAATGTCTTCGCCCAGGCGGCAGATTTCCACCTTCTGGAGTTTCGGGACCAGGACTTTGCGGGGTTCGACGCCTTCCGCTTCGGCGGTTGAAGTGTTTTCGTCAGCAGAAACTTGCGCCACGGCGAGCGGATCCTCGCCTTCGCGAGGATGACGAAGAGCGGTTGAGCTCTCGGCGGGTTCAAAGGCGGCGATGAGCAGAATGCAGCTGTGGCTCCCGATATCGACGGTGGCGAGCAGTTTATTAGCCATTGGTCTCCTCCGGGCCTTCCCCTTCATCCCTTTCGTCTTTCGTCTCTTGTCTTTCGTCTCCCTTGAGTCCCGCCTTGATCTTCTCGGCGATCTTTGCCGGGTGCAGCAGGAACTCCTTGGCAAAAGCGATGGCTTCTTCCACTACGGATTCGGGATGCTTGCCGCTCCAGCTGGCCACCAGGTCACCGGATTCCGAGCCCAGGGGTTTCTTTTCGCGGATTTCTTGACCCATCTTCAGGGCGAGTAGCAGGCCCAGCTCGAAGGGGCGGGGGCTTTCCTTGTCTTTCAGCAGGTTCTCGACGCGGGTGATCCGCTCGTCCAGGGGGATTTTTTCCAGTTCCGACAGGTCTTTTTCTGAAATCATGACTATAAAATAGAAAATGTCCGCCGATTTTCCGGAGAGGATGGCGGACGGAATAAAAAAGAACGGAGTCCCGTAGGGAACTCCGCTCTGTAAAGGAGAGAAAAAGAATTACTTCTTCTTGGCAGCGACCTTCTTGGCAGCCGGCTTCTTAGCAGCGACCTTCTTGGCAGCCGGCTTCTTGGCGGCAACCTTCTTGGCAGCGGGCTTCTTGGCAGCGGGCTTCTTAGCGGCAACCTTCTTAGCAGGAGCAGCCTTCTTAGCAGCCGGCTTCTTGGCAGCGGGCTTCTTGGCGGCAGCCTTCTTAGCAGGAGCGGCCTTCTTGGCAGCGGGCTTCTTAGCGGCAACCTTCTTGGCAGCGGGTTTCTTAGCGGCGGTTTTCTTTTCTGTAGCCATTGTTTTTTTTCCTTTTTTTAGGGTTTAACGATTTGATAGCTATAAAATAACTCTTTTTTCACAAATAATCAACACTTTTTTGAAATTTTTTTCTTTTTTTTTCAAAAAGGTATTGACAAGGAAAAAAACTGTCATTATACGCGTGCGACCCCTGCTTGTTACTTTGTCTGTGAAAATAGGCCGTTTTTTGATTTCATAACTTAATGATAATCAAAGTTTTGATAAAAGTTTTTGATAAGAGTGTTTTTGTTTTGTTGTCTGAAAAATTTTTCATTTTGAGACATCGCGAAGAGATTTTTGTCGCGAAAAATTTTTGAATTTTTTTTGAAAAATTTTTTTCGGAACGTGGAAATTCGTCTGTCGAAAAACAAAAAACGTCCGTCGAGAGTCTCGCCGGACGCAAAAAAAGTTTATCTACAAGAGAAAAATTTCTTGCAGCTGGAATTATAGCGCGGGATTTTTCACGCTGTCGATGTATTTCTTGAATCCTTCTACGCCAAGGTCGAACATATTCACGAACTTGGTGGCGAAGGGCGGAATCTTTTTCTGGTGCATGCCCAGGGCGTCGTGCATCACCAGCACCTGGCCGTCGGTGTAGCGCCCGCCGCCGATGCCGATAGTCACGGCCTTCACCTCCCGGGTGATTCTTGTGCCCAGTTCTTCGGGAATGTGCTCCAGCACCAGCTCGAAACAGCCCAGGTTATCCACAAAGCGGGCCGCCTGTTCGATGGCCCGGGCCTCTTCTTCCGTCTTTCCCTTCTGCTTGAAGTTTTCCGCCGTTTGGGGGAGCAGTCCCAGGTGGGCGCACACGGGAATGTCGTGGCCGCAGAGGAATTCCAGCACACCCTGGGGGGTTCCTTCCAGCTTGACGCTGGCAGCACCCAGGTCCAGGAACCTGCGGGCGTTATCGTAGGCCGTCTGCGGATCCTTGTCGCTCATGTAGGGCATGTCGGCTACCACGTGGGTGTTTGGGGCACCCCGGCACACCGCTCCCACGAAGATGAGCATTTCGGTCATGCCCACGTCGCGGGTGGTCTTGTAGCCCAGCATGGTGTTGGCGAGGCTGTCGCCTACCAGAATCTGGTCGATGCCTGCGGCCTCTGCCATCTGGGCGAAGGCGAAATCGTAGGCGGTGACCATGGAAATCTTTTCGCCCTTGGCTTTCTTTTCGGTTATGTCTTTGGGGTTGAGCATAGTTTTCGAATCTCCTGTAGCCATTGGAGGGAATGAATCTCCTTCAAGAAGCCGATGTGGTTCCTAAGATAGGAAATTAAGGCGTTCTCGGTATATTGGAAATCTTGAAAGGGCAAGTTCCTGTGGAGTGCCCAGAATCCGTCCAGGGTTTCCTTCTTGGCGCGGGGGGAGGCGATACCCAGGCAGTCCTTGCACAGGAACGTCCCCGATTCCGGCGAAAAATCCGCCGCCGGTTCCGTCAGGGGCTTTTCGCAGCGCCCGCAGGCGCCAAGTTCCAGATGGTAGCCCCACATTTCACAGGTGGCCAGGAGCCAGCGGGCGAAGGCGCCGTCGGCAAGGTCTCTGCTGTCCAGTTCCGCAAGCGATGCTTCCAGATGCTGGAATTCCTCGTCCAGGGGCACGCCCTGGGGGGCGTAACGCAGGATCATTTCCGCCATCACCTGGGCCTGCGCCAGGTGCAGCAGGTCGCCCCGCATGGATTCGTGCCAGCGGAGAAGCGTGGCCTCCTTGACGAACTGCAGTTCGGCATTCGGGTTGTGCTTGAATACCACCTCCGCAAGAGCGAGCGGGTCCAGGGCGCCCCTGAAAGGCGACTCCTTCCGTTTACCGCCCTTCACGATGAAGGACACGATCCCGCATTCCTCCGTCAGGGCCTTCACAATCCAGCTGGAATCGCTGTAGGGGTAACGGTGGAGGACTATGGATTTGGATTTTTGCATTAGACGAGAGACGAGAGACGAGAGACGAGAGACGAGAGACGAGAGACGAGAGACGAGAGTGTTTTGGAGAGGAATGTTATAGGGTAAAACGATTTTTTCGGTACTTGCGAGCAGAGCCGAACAAATCTCTCGTCTTTCGTCTGTAGCGAGCATAGCGAGCGTTCTCTCGTCTAGACAACCGGGAACGGAGGCCAGCCGAACTTCTGTCCGCCCACCACGTGCAGGTGGATGTGGAAAACGGTCTGGCCCGCATCTTCCTTGCAGTTGAACACGAAACGGGCTCCGGACTCTTCGAGGCCCAGGTCCTTGGCGATTTGCTGGCCGCGGTAGAGCAGCTTGCCCACCAGCTCGGCGTCTTCGGGCTTCATGTCCATGAGGGAGGCGATATGGCGCTTGGGGACCACCAGAAAGTGGACGGGGGCCTGGGGTGCCACGTCGTAGAAGGCGAACACGTCGTCGTCTTCGTAGATTTTCTTGGAAGGGATTTCTCCCTTGATGATTTTACAGAAAAGGCAGTTTTCGCTCATAGTGATTATTAATATAGTAAAGGGGTTAGGGGCTAGGATCTAGGATTTAGGGGTTAGGGTGTGAGGAATGTCATTGCGAGGATACGAAGTATCCGTGGCAATCTCGGCCCAGATTCTTGCGCGCCTTTGAGGTATGAGGTGTGGAATGCGAGATGTGAAATATGAGATGAAAGGGGAATGCCTTCCCCTCGCTCCAGCGGCTCGCCATCCCCGCGACCTTTTTTCGTCATCCTCGCCCATTCGACAGGCTCAGGGCAGGCTCCGGCGAGGATCCACTATCGTCTTGGCGGGGATTTCCTTGCTGCTTCCGCTACCCCTTCGCCTAGGGGCTCCGCCCCTAAGACCCCGACGTCATTCTGTGCGCGAAGCCGATAAACGAAACTTGGAAACTTGTTTCCTTAGTTGAGTTATGCCCTTTGGGTAAGAATCCAGGGCGGTTCGTTCCTGGATGCCTCGCAGGCTCGGCATGACGATGGAGGGACAGTACCAAATGAGGACGCCGAACGGTCGTTACCGTGAGCCGAAAGCGACTCGTATTAACGAGTCGTGTCGGCGACCTTTGGACACTTGGCCTTCAGGCCTTAGTGTACATGGCCACCTTTAGGTGGGAGTGAGCGCAGACCGGAGAAGCAGTCCCTGAAAATAGCGCGAACGGTCGTTACCGTGAGCCGAAAGCGACTCGTATTAACGAGTCGTGTCGGCGAGAGTGAGCGCAGACCGGAGAAGCAGTCCCTGAAAATGGCGCGAACGGTCGTTACCGTGAGCCGAAAGCGACTCGTATTAACGAGTCGTGTCGGCGAGAGTGAGCGCAGACCGGAGAAGCAGTCCCTGAAAATAGCGCGAACGGTCGTTGGAAGAGGGGTGGGATTGCGGGGTCACTTTGTTTCCCCGCAACCCTACGGGTTTTGGCTTCGCCAAAATCCTTGACTGCGCAAGTTCACTTCGTTCACGCGCAGTCAATCGAACCCTCTCCGAGGGCTCGAACGCTCCTTCACCTATGAATAAGAAAAGGACCCAACACGGGTCCTTTTCTTATTCAGGAGAGAGAGGGGTTCGAACCCTCGGTCCTGTGACAGACTCCGGTTTTCGAGACCGGCCCAATCGACCACTCTGGCATCTCTCCGAGGTTTGGGCCAATATAGCAAAAACCCGAGGTATTTTCAACCCAAAGAAAAATCCCCGCAACTTTGGTTGCAGGGATTCCCTTTGAAAAAATTCAGGCCTTACTTGATGACAATCCGCTTCGTTGCAGAAAGTCCGGCACCCTTGGCCCGCACCAGGTACGACCCGCGGGCCATACCCGAAAGGCTGAACTGATGAGTCCCGGCGGAGAGGGCACCCTTGTAGAGGCTAGTTACCCGGTTCCCCTGCAGGTCGAACACATCCAGAGAAACATTTCCGGAACGAGTCGTCGTGAAGGAAAGGCTGTTGCCCTGGAGTGTCAGGCTGGCCACGGCAGGAAGCTGACCTGCACCGATGGCGGTGTTGGTTGAACCTGTTCCCACAATTTCAACTATGGGCATGTTGGCCGCTTGTTCCACCTGGTAGGTCTTTTTTTGGCTAAAATCGTTGATGACGACATTCCCGTCCGTAGTAATATCATCAAAGAATACCGAGCCTGCAAAAGACTGGGCGAAAATTTCAATATAGAACTTGTTTATGTTCGACATGAAAGAGGTATAGGCACTTCCCGAGAGAACAGCTCCATCCTTCGTGGTGGTCGACAAATCAAATGTGCATGTGGTTGAATCGCCTGCATTGACCCAACAGCCATCCGGTTGTGCCCAGGCCCAGTCAGGTGCTCCAGACAGGAATGCAATGGTAAACCAGATTCCTGACATCTTGTTTCCGTTAAATACCTTCATGGTAATCTTTTTTGTGGATGACAAGTCGGGAACGGATCCTTCTGCGATAACGATATTTCCCTTTGACGCCGTGTCCGGCTTGATGCCCGAAGGCATTGTAAGTCCGACTCTGAGCCATGCGTTTGTGGCGGTATCTCCGGGGAATACGACCTCGACAGGTCTTGCTGTATCCAGGTCTGCTAAAGCGTAGCCCACTTCACAGGAAGCAACAGGGTTTTCGGAAATTGTATACTTGTCCCAACCAGGCATATCCTCCAGACTAATGGTGCAGGAACTTTCCATGTTAGCCTTCCAAACGGCGTTTACGGTCTGGTCCAGGAATTTCCCACTCCAGGTCTGGTACCAGGGCATCCACCAGGACCAGACGCTGTTTTTTTCCTTCATCACGGAAAGGTCCGGAATGGCACCATTTTCAGATACGGCAAACATTTTGTCCGTTCCGTAGTTGGTTTTCAATTCGCCATATGCGGCAGTGTATTTTGTGGAGTAATCCCAGGCTTCATAGATATCCAAACTGATAACATCGTAATTCTTTCCGGGATTCCAGTCGGTGTCCTTTGCGTATTCCGGGTTCCACACCCACACGAGGTTCTTGACTCCCTTGTTGTTCACCATTTCTTCGTATACGAGATTGTAAAGGGCCTGGAAAGCCGCTCCACTACGGAGGCCCCACCAGAACCAGCCTCCACTAGCTTCGTGGAGCGGGCGGAATATGGCGGCAACACCTGCGGTCTGCAATTCTAGGAAATAGTCTGCTATGACGTCTATGTCCGCTACGAGTTGCTTGTAAACATTTGATTCCTTGTTCCATGTGCAATTCGAAGTACAGTTAGGATTGCTAAAGCCTTGGGTGAAATCGTATGTCGTAAAAGGTTTCTGGTTGCCGAATTCGTCCTTGCCAGCACTGCCGGCTGTGGCATAAAACGCCTCTTCTGCTTTACTGGGGTCCTTCCAGTGCCAGGTAAAGGCGGGAATGCCACCTTTGTTCCAAAGATCCTTGGCCGAATTTACGGCCATCCTGGTATAATCTTTATTCCATTCCTTGCTGGCCTCTTTGCCTGTTGCAAACAGGTAATCAAAACCCACCAGTGCGGGGTACTTGCCAGTGCGGATATAGAAGGAGTCTACATCAGCGAGTTTCTTGAATTCGGAAGAATTAACTTCTCCGGTCATGATTCCAGAAACTGTCTTTACACCGTAGTTTACTGCCAGAAAATTGTAAAGTTTTTTTGCTGCGTCTGTAGCCCCTTCAGTAACGGGGGTGTAGCTGATGGCAGCACTAGCATAGACGGCGGCCATTAAACCAAAAGCAATAGTCGCTTTTTTAATATCCATAATCCAATCCTTTCCCTTTTTTTTGTGTTGTTAAAAATTACTTCTTGTAGTCGGGGTTGTTGAACACCACCTTGATTTCGGGGATCATTTCCTCGGTATTTCCAAAACTACGGCTGAAAGCATCGTACTTGTCGGCGTTGAAATCGAACAGTATCTGGTCGCCAGCCTTGAAGTTGTCGTAAAGGATGGTCCCCGTATAGCCCTTGGCGTAGTTGGCGACGATGATGCTCAGAGTCTTGTTGCGGTCCGTGTAACTTGATATGTCGAAGGAACAGGTCTTCTTTTCCCCGGCGGCCACTTCGCAGGCGCCGTCAACTTCGGTCCAGGTCCAGGCATCAGTGAGCTTGAATATCAAGTTCAGTTGCGCTGCCGATTTCCCGTTGTTCTTGGCTTCGAAGGTGAGTTCCGTCGCTCCGCTCAGGTCAAATGTCTTTTGGTATTCGATCTGGGCGTTGTCGGCTCCGTAGGTCACGGCCATCATGCCGTCGCCGCTGGATTCCTCGATGGTCACGTCCTTGATCTTGATGCTGGTCTCTTCCTTGGAAGCTAGGGCCTTCATGGCTTCGAGGGCGGGCTCGATGGTGTAGCTGTAACCGCCGAACTGGGATTCCGTCTTGTCGCCGATGTACTGCCAGGCCAGTGCGCCCGCGTAACCGCCGTCAAAGGCCTTGCGGTAGCATTCCTCGGTCGAAATCTCCGTCTTTGCCGCCATGCTAGATGTATAGGTGTCGCCCTTCCAACCGCTGGCAGGGAACTCTCCGATAATCATGGGCTTGCTGTCGTAACCATAGGTTGTGGCCATCTGGGCGGCCGTGTTCACGAAGGGAGAGACGGCGTCATCCTGGTAGTAGGGGTAATAGTGGGTCTGGAAAAAGTCCAGGGTGCCATTGGCCTCGCCACCGGCTTTGATCAGTTCGGCATCGTTCCACCAGCTCTGGTACTTGATGTTCACGCTACCGGTAGAGACCAGGAATCCCTTGTCGATATTGTGAATGGCGGCGGCCACCTTGTTGGTAAACTTCTGGATTTTTTCCTTGTCCATCTTCTTGGTGGTCCAGCCTACGGTGGTCATGCCTTCGGGTTCGTTGAACACTTCCCAGGTCATGAGTGCCTTGTGGAAACCGATAGCCTTGACTACGGGTTCCAAGACGTTCTTGATAAACGCTTCCGTTCCGTCGTCCTCGAACAGCTTGGTGTTGGCGTCGATATCCAACTTCTCGCTGTAAAGACCCCACTGATTGGGTTCCATCAGGTTGTGACTGAACAGACACATGGAGACCATCACGCCGTATTCCTCGGCGATATCCAGGGCCTTCTTCATGTTGGCGATGGTGTTCTCCTTGGGTCCGGTGACCAGGTGAGTGGTCTGGTCGATGGTGGGACTCTGGCTCATGTTGTTGAAGAGCCACCAGCGGATGGCATTGCCCCCTGCGGCGCGGGTGCCTTCCACAGCCTTGCGCCAAGCGTTCTCGTTAAGGGGGGAATCGCCCACGTCGGAGTTGTAATCGCTCCAGGCCAGGTTTGTTCCGGAGAAGAAAATTTTCTTGCCGTTGTACAGGATGTCGGTGCCGCTGACCGTAAGGACGGGTGAGCCCAGGTTCACGGGAGCGTCGCTTGCCGAAGATACGTTGGTCGCCGTCGATGATTTCGCGGTAGAACCGGAGGATTCGGGATTGTTTGAATCGGGAATGCCGGAGTCGGCGGAACCTTCGGTTGCCGAAGATTCTATGGCTTCGGCATCGGGACTGGTTGTGCCGCTGGAGGAATCGTCACCGCAGGCCGCAAGAAGACTGCAGGCAAGTACAGCAGGAATACAGAAAGTAAATGCTTTCTTGAAGTTCATAAAAAAGCTCCTTTTTTCCCAAAATAAGAAATTATGGGTGACTGCGAGAAAAATTAAGATATAAGTATCTTATTTCTTCAGGAACTTGGCCCCGAATGTAAATTTTCGTGAATCTTCGGGAGGGATTTCTATCAGCCCGCGGTGGTGGTTCAGGGCGTCGGGCTCCGATGTCATGGGCTCGATGGCGATGCTTGCCCGGGTAGGGGGTGTGTAAATCTGGATGGCGTTGTATTGCCCTTGACCGGCCTGTTGCCAGATGTCCAGTTTGCCTGCGCTCCCTTCCAAAAACACGTGGGCCTGGGTTTGGGATTGTGCTGTCGCACTTGAAAAATCGCCTCCCAGGCAGAAACAGTCGTTGATGAACTCGTCACCGATGGCACGGCCGCCCACGAAGCGGGTGTCGTCCTTGAAGTTCCCAGTGGGAAGGTCCGCCTGGTCCAGAAGGGCGAGCTTACTTTCGGGTAGGGTCATCTTCAGGTCATTCACCTTTTCGTCTAGGCTGTAGTAGGGGTGCCAGCCTTCGGAATAAGGCATAAGGGCCTTTCCGATGTTCTGCACAGAGGCCTCTACGGTATAAGATTCACCTGTGAAGGTTACTTTGTTTGTAACTTTAAAAGGGAAAGGGAATCCGGCGAAGGCGCCCGGCCAGTCGCAGGTGAAAACGGCGGTGCAACTTTCGGAGTCGCTCTCGAAGCTTTCGAATTTCCATTCCTTGTTCTGCAAAAAGCCGTGGAGGGCATGGGGTGCCCAACTCACGTTGTTTATAAGGGCGTAGGTGTTGCCACTCCAGGTGAACTTGGCGTAGGCGGTGCGGCCCGGGAAGGGGGCGAGTCTGCAGCCTGCATTGGTGTCGGGGCCCATTTTGTAGATGTCATCGCCTTCCCGGTAACCGAAAAGCAGGTCCAGTTTGTCGGAACCGGTGACGCCCGCGCCGTTTTTTGCAACGGGTATGCGCCAGGCGTTAAGGCCTCCGCCGTAACTGCTCAGAATTTCCAGTTCGGCGCCGTCATCGCGCTGTAAAACGTAACATTGGATAGTGCCGAGAGGGCGAGAAATCAGTTTGAAGTTGCTCATGGTAGGGAAGATAGAAAAAAGGCGTGGGGCATGAGTTGTGGGTTAGGAGTCATGAGTCGTGAGTTATGAGTTGTGAGCCGCGAGTCGTCATCCTCACCCGTTCGACAGGCTCAGGGCAGGCTCTGGTGAGGATCCGCTTACTGCAATCTGGCAGATCCTCGCCTTCGCGAGGATGACAACGTTTAAGACCCGAACCGCACATTCCACACCTTCCTAAATCCTAGCCCCTAGATCCTATCCCCTAAATCCTATCCCCTAAATCCTAACCCCTAAATCCTAACCCCTAATACCTACAACCTCTCAAACTTTTAATACTATATTTATTTGTATGGATTCCCGGACCATTGTCGCACCCATGACTCCCGCAGGCGTTAGCGCCGTGGCGGCTATCCGCGTAAGCGGCCCTCAGGTGCGTGACGTGGTTTTGGCCCTGTTCGGCGAAAGGGCTGTAGCCCGACTGGAAAGCCACATGGCGCGTCTGGGAACGGCCCGGGACCCTAAAACCGGCGAAACCGTCGATAGCCTGCTTTACCTGTTTTTCGAAGGGCCCAATTCCTATACCGGCGAAGATACGCTGGAACTTTACCCTCACGGAAACCCGCTGATCGTGCGGGAACTGATTCAGGCCATCCGCAAGGTACAAGGCGTTCGTCTGGCAGAACCTGGTGAATTTACCCGCAGGGCCTTTCTGAACGGCAAGATGGACCTGGTCCAGGCGGAATCCGTGGCCGACGTGATTCACAGCGCGAACCGTGCAGAACTGAAAAACGCCCACCGCCTGCTTTCGGGAACGCTCTCGAAAAAAATTCAGGAACTGAACGAACAGGTGAAGGATATGTCCGCCCGGCTGGAGCTGGACGTGGATTTTGCCGAGGAGGAGGCCGACCCGGATTACGATTCCTGGCGCAAGAGGATTGTGGCCATCGGCGAAAAGATTTCGGAAATCCTCCAGAGCTTCCGTGGCAAGGAAAACCTGAGCCGCCTCCCGCTGGTTGTGCTCTACGGAGCCCCCAACGCGGGCAAGTCCAGCCTGGTAAACGCCCTCCTGGGCGAAGACCGCATTCTCGTGAGCAGCGTCCCCGGCACCACTCGGGACTTCGTGGAGGTCCGGCTGTTTTTGCCCGGCGGGGAAATCCGTCTGGTGGATACCGCAGGCATTGCCGACCGGGCCACCGACGAGCTGGACGCCCTCAGTATGGAAAAGAGCCGTGGGATTCTGAAAGAGGCGGACCTGAAGATTCACGTGGTGGACGGGTGTGAATTCGGAGTTCGGAATTCGGAATTCGGAGTTGGAAATCAAAAATCTACAACAGATTCCGATGTTACCGTCATCAGCAAGTGTGATTTGCTGGATGAGAGAACGGCCTGCGGCCTGCAGACGAGAGATGAGAGAATTTCCAAGGTTCTCCCAGTCTCCTCCAAGACCGGCGAGGGCCTTGCCGAACTCAGGCAGAAGATGGATGCCGCCCTGTTTACTGAAGGTCGCAGCCCCGAAGACATCTGGATTACCAGCGAGCGGGAACGGGCCTGCCTCGCCGAAGCCTTCGAAGGGGTGAAACGGGCCCTGGACCTGCTCCAGAAACAGCCCGCCGTAGAACTTCTCGCCTTCGAGATGCAGCTGGTGCGCCGCTCCCTCCAGAGCGTGGTGGGCGAAATTTCTTCTGAAGATATTTTACAATCTATTTTCGCGGGGTTCTGCATTGGAAAGTAGCACTCTCAGCCTTATCGGCGTCTTTATCGGGATTTTCGCCTTTGGTACCTACATGGTCCCGCTGAAAAAGTATCCCGCCTATTCCTCCTGGTCCTACCTGGCGTTCATGTCCATCGGGGCGCTCATCTGTTCCGTTGGCATCACCTGCGTTACGGGGCAGTTCAACTTTCACCCCGTAGGCATCGGTTGCGGACTCCTTTGGGTGCTGGGCGGTGCGCTGTGCTTCTGGGCGGTACAGGCCGAGGCGGACCTGGCGGGTACCGGCCTACGGTCCATGAGCGTGAGCATTCTGCTTTCGTTCTTTAGCGGGGTGGTCATTTTCCAGGAAAAGACCCTGCTGTACTATTCCATTCCGGCTATTGCCTGCATGATTATCGGCATTTGGATTCCCGCCAGCAAGAAAAAATCCATCTGGAAAAATTGGCGCTCCCTCTTGTCGGGAGCGGTGTTCGGCACCTACCTGATTCCCTTCAAGTTCAGCGGCATGGGCGACATGGAATTCTTGTTCCCCTTCTCCTTCGGGGTCTGTGCCGGTAGCCTTGTGCTGGTGGGCCTGGTGACATTTCGACGCCGCAAGGATATCAGGCATTCGAACATTGTGCCAACGCTTCTTTCCATGGCATCGGGCGTCATGTGGATGTTCGGCACCCTGGCCATTTTCTGGACCATCGCCGACGACGGCATGTTCGGCTATGCAGTAGGTTACCCGCTTTTGCAGTTGAACCTGGTGGTAAACCAGCTGTGGGGCGTGTTCGTGTTCGGCGAATACGCCTCCCGTGGAGGCCGCATCAAGCTTGCCTTGTCCACGGTGGTCATCTTGATTGGAGCGGTGCTGTTGACCCTCTCCAAGATGTAGCGAACTGGGTTCGGGTTTCGCCCTAGATGGCGGCGATTTCCTGGTTGATTTCTTCGGCGCCCTTGATGTCTTCGTTGTAGATGGCGTTCACCTTCTTGCATCCCAGTTCCAAGAGCCTGCGGGCTCCTTGGTTGTCGCTTTGCCTGCGCAGCTCCCTAATAGCGCCGTCGATAAGCTTGATGTCGCGCTGTTCGGGATAGTTTTTCATGAACTTGTAGAACAGGGCAATCTGGTTTTCGTAGTCGCTGTCGGTTTCGCAGGCCAGCAAGAAAGGCACCACCCTGGTATTCAGCAGGTTGTTCAGGTCGCCCACGAAGGTGTTTAGGCTCGCCCCTTCGGGGAACAGTTCTTCAGTTTCCCGCTGGATGTCGTCGTTGTCCATAATCTCGCCGTTTTCGAACTGGGAAAGCATCTCGTTCAGCAGGTTGATTTCTTCGACCTTTGCCTGTTCGCGGTAACGGGCCTGGTAAAAGACGGGCAGCGTGGTCAGGCAAAAGTGGGCCTGGTTCATGCCGATGAACTCGCCAATGTAATACACGTCGGCGTCTTCGTTCAGAATATCTTCTTCGCTGGCGAAATTGCAGATGCGGGCAGGAATGGGAATGACTTCCATGTTGGCCAGTTCGTGGAGGCGCTCCCGCAGGGAATCCACGTCCATATCTTCGGGCAGTTCCACGCCGTCTTCTTCCATGGATTCCAGCAGGTTGTCGATCTTTGAATCTACGGCCTTGTTGATGGCTCTCCGGCTAGGCAGCTTGGGCTGCTGCCGGAAATCCCCTTCCAGGGCGAAAAGTCCGTTTTTCACCATGTCGTCAAAAGGCGTGCCGCTCCGCTCCGCATCAGGCGAAGGTAAAATCTTGGCGTAGGCAATCATGCGCCCGCACAGGCGTTGGTCGTTTCCTTTTTTCTGTTTGATTCCCAGCATAGCCACAATATAGCAAATAGTTGTGAGTGGTGAGTAGTGAGTGGTGGGTGATGAGTTGTGAGTGGTGAGTAATGAGTGGTGAGTAGTGAGGTTCGAGGCACGAGGCTCGAGGATGACAACTCTTGAGACCGGCTATCCTAACGGGCTACGCTCTACGGACCTTCGGTCCTAATCACTAACCACTAATCACTAATCACTAAATCCTAGATCCTAGATCCTAGATCCTAAATCCTAGATCCTAAATCCTATCCCCTAAATCCTAATTACTATCTTTCCTTCTGTGGAACAATCTAGTTGGCAAAAGATTCTCGAGCTGTGCAACAGGCTTTCCACCGTCACCTACGAGAACCTCACGAAAATTATCCGTCTGGAATCGGCGGGTTCTGCCACTCGTGCCCGCAATTTGGATGACAGTTTCCAGAACGACGTAGATTCTTGGATGGGCGGCGGCACCTGCTTCAGCATGACCTGGCACCTGTATCAGGCCTTTACCGACATGGGGCTTTCGCCCCGTCTGGTCATGGGCCACAAGCGCAAAGAAAAAAACATCCACTGCGCTTTGATCCTACCGGATCAGTTCGGATTTAAGAATTCGGATTTCAGAATTAATTCCGAATTCCGAACTCCGAATTCCGAATTCCTCTTCGACCCCGGCTACCTCATCTTCGACCCGCTCCCTTTGCCTGCACCTCAACCGTTCGGTTCCGGCGAGGCGTTTTTCCCGCTGGTCCCCAACTGCGTGCGGCTGGTGCGGCCTGCCGCCGATGCCCTGGAACTCTGGACCGGTGGTGCGGGCGGCCCCATGAAGCTTCGTTTCGAGTATCCGCTAGAAGGTGTTTCCGTCGAAGAATTCAAGCAGCACTGGTCCGAAAGTTTCTACCGGGAGATGATGACCTACCCGGTGCTCAACCGCCTGGACCGGGAACGGGGAGAGCAGTATTACTACCAGAAAGGGAACCTGGTCATCCGCGACAAGGACGGCTCCCGTATGGAACGTATTCCCGAAGAACTCCGTGTGGAAAAGCTCAGCGAGATTTTCCACATTTCGCCGGACTTAGTTGACCGCGCCCTCGGAATCTTAAAAAAAGAACATTCTTGAAAATATTTATATTTTTCCTCAAAAAAGGAACCCGTCTTATGAAAAAACTTTTGATTCTCGTTGTTGCCATGGCCTCTGCCATGTTCGTCGCCTGCGGCCCGTCCAAGCTGGAAATGCAGGAAATGTCTTCTAGCCGCGACATCATCATCGAAGTCCGTCAGGTGCTGAACGATTCCATCAGTCTCATGATCGGCAATACCCTGTACCTGAACAGCAAGCAGGTGATAGGCGACAACCTGTTCCCCCTGCTGGTGAGCACCCGCGACCCCCAAGAAATTGAACGGCTCACCGCCACCGACGTGGTGAACACCCCCGAAGACCTCCTCAAGTATCTGCGCTTTACTTCGCCCGACATGGTGAACTTCGGCATCGTCATCGGCGAAACCGCCTACAACGAAATCGGCTTTGACGAAAACCATGTGGTAGAGACCCTGAAAAACATCTTCGTCAAGGTGGACGGCGGCTCCCTTATCCTCTTCCACGAGAAGAACGGCGAACTCACCTCCGCAAAGAAGCTATTTTAGCTTCTTCAGTTCGTGCAGCAGCATTCCCATGCCGATGATGGCGGCCCCGGTATCGGCGATGGGCTGGGCCATGAACACCCCCTTCAGTTCAAAGAAATGGGGGAGTACAAGCAGGAAGGGTATCAGCAGTATCACCTGGCGGCAGGCGTTCAGGAACATGGACCTGAAGGCTTTCCCCGTGCCCTGGAAAAAGCTTCCGGCCACCATGCCGAAGGGAATCATGAAAAAGGCGGCGGTAAAAATGCGCATGGCCCAGGCGGCCACCTGCTGCATTTCTAGGTCACCGGGAGCGAAGGGAGCCACGAAGGTCTCCGCCTTCCACATCAGCACCGCCCAGGCGATGGCCATAAAGCTCGCCGCGTAAATCAGGGCGAATTTTACGGTTCCCTTCACGCGGTCGTTCAGCCGGGCCCCGTAGTTGTAACCGATGATAGGTTGCGTCCCGTGGACAAAGCCCAGGAGGGGTAACACGATGATGGACACCACGCTGTTGATGATGCCGAAGGCCGAGATGGCCATGTCGCCTCCGGAAAGGCTGCCGGTGGGCTTGAGGCTAATGTTGCCGTAGCTGGTGAGGCTCCAGGCCAGAATGGCGTTCATGAGGCTGTTGCAAATCTGCATTACCGAAGGCGGGAGCCCCAAGATGTAAATCTTTCTCACGTAGGGGAGCCTGAGCTTCATGTGCCGCCAGCGGATACGGATGGGGGTGCCCTTCTTGATGAAGAACTGGGTAATGAGGCCGCTGGCGACAAGCTGGGAACACACCGTGGCCCAGGCGGCTCCTTCGATGCCCCAGTGGAATTTCATGATGAACAGCCAGTCCAGGACGATATTGGAAACAGCCCCGGCGATTTCCCGGAACATGGCGGTTTTCGGATGGCCCATGGAACGGATGAAGTGGTTCATGCCCGGAGCGATAGTCTGGAATACCGCCCCGCACAAGATAATGCGCATGTAGCTTTCGGCCACGGGGAGTGTCTGGTCGCTGGCCCCGAACAGCCTCAGGAGCGGCGTCATGAAGATTTCGCCGAAGGCAAAGGAAAAGATAGCCATCAAGATGAGCAACGAAAAGGAGTTGTTCAAAATGATGCTTGCCTGGATGTACTTCTTTTGTCCGAGACGGATGGCAAAGAGGGTGTTCCCGCCGACCCCTACAATCATGGACATGGCCATGATGAACAGGGCGATGGGGAAGCAGAGGGTGATGCCTGCGATGCCGAGACTGCCTACGCCCTGGCCCACGAAAAAACGGTCCACTATGTTGTAGAGGGCGTTGACGCACATGCTGATGATGGCGGGGACCGAAAACTGCAGTACCAGTTTCGGGATGCTTGCGGTGCCAAAGGAGTTGAGGCGCTCAGAGTAGAATTCACTCATCGGCGCCAAATATAGCAAAAGGTGAGAGCAGTGACAACGCTTGCGTTGGCAATGCCGAGCCGAGCTATATGCGTTTACGCAAAGATAGAAAATTATGAATTCGGATTTCAGATTTCGGAATTGTTTTTAGAATAAAGACCTAATTCTTAATTCCGAATTTTCGCGAAGCTACGCTTCGCACGCCACCCGATTTCGCCCGCCTTCCTTGGCTACGTACAAAAGACGGTCGCATTCCGCAATCAGGTCTTCGATTTTCCCGATATTTTCACCCTGCTTGCTTGCAAGCCCGAGAGAAATGGTCACGGGGATAATGGTATCCTTCCAGGAGAAACGGTGGCGCTCTACGGCCATGCGGAGACGCTCTGCGCTCTTTTTGGCGTCTTCTACGCCGATTCCGCTGAGCAAGAGCACGAATTCCTCGCCGCCGTAACGGGCCAGCAGGTCCGATTCCCGCTTTTCTTCTTTGAGAATGCGGGCGATTTCTTTCAGAACCATGTCGCCGCACTGGTGGCCCCAGGTGTCGTTCACGTGCTTGAAGTGGTCGGCATCCACCATGATGGCATGCACAAAGAAGTTGTTCCGGCGGGCAAGGGCAAGCTCGCCCAGGCTCCGGTCAAAGAAGTTCCGGCGGTTGGAAATCTTGGTCAGCGGGTCCATAGTGGCCGCCTCGTAGAGTTCCCGGTCAAAGGCCTCTTCGCTGGCATCCTTGAAGTCGATTTTCAGCACGTGCTTGCCCAGTTGTAGGCGGTTGTCGGAATCCAAGACCATCTGGCTCACTGGATTTCCGTCCACGTAGGTGCCGTTGGTGCTGCCCAGGTCCTGGACCGTGACGTTCTTGCCATCGAAGGTCAGGCTGCAGTGCTTGCGGCTCACCAGTTCGTCGTCCAGGCGGATGTCGGCATCGGCACCGCGACCAAGGACAACAGTGCCTTTTTCCAGGGCAATCTGCTTGAATTGAGTCTGGGGGTACAGGATTATCAGATGTGGGTGTAACTCCATGACCCTAAAGGGGATAGTGTTGCCTGGGGTGACAATAGTCTGGTCCAAATCCTGCATATTTTCTCCAATGACACGTTTAATATAGTAAAAGAGGGGATAGGATCTAGGGGATAGGATTTAGGATCTAGGGGATAGGGAGATGTGGAATGTGAGATTAGTAAGGGGTTTTCAGTTATGAGTTGTGAGTTTCTATAGTCGCGCCTTTGGCGCCAAATTATGTACTGAGGGCTGAAAACAGACTACTCACTCCATACTACACATACCTCAAAGGGGCGAAGCCCCGACCTCGCACCTCGGGCCTCGCACCTCAGCCTCTAAATCCTAGTCCCTAACCCCTAAAATGTGATTTTCGGCAACATGTGACGGGCGTCGCAGCATGGAATGCATACAATTATGTTATTTTTAAGGAAAATGATAGGGGGAAGACCGCTTCCCTCGGAGAGAGGTATTTATGGAACGTAGATTGAACCTGGCCGCCTTGATGGGCCTTGCTTTGCTACTTCTGGCAACTACAGCTACTGCCGCAAACACCGGTACGGTGTCGGGGATGAAGTTCTGTATTAAGGTTGGGAATATGGATTATACTTACCTAGCCTTGTCCCAGCAGCCTAGCAGTTATACTCCGACAACGGAGCCTTCTACGGATGGTGGCCCGGATATTGAAGAAGCCTGCTTTGATTTGTGGTATGATGAAACTAAGTCCCATACGCAAGAGGCGATGGTAGACGCCTATTCTTATTTGACGTCCTTTATATCTAGAGCACATGGTGGACTTGAATTGCTTACGGATATCGACTTTGGTGGGGTCAATAGCGATGGCTCCTGCGCCATTACCTTTAGGCCTTTGCCCAATGACAATGGCAATGGATTCTATGGGAATGGCCATACCATCAAGAACCTTTGCCTCAAGTTGGATGACATACCGGCTGATTACGAAGCGGATCTTGGCACCACTGAAATCGGTATAGGATTCTTTTCCAAGTTGAATAGCGGAAACGTAGCCGAGGTGAATTTTGAGAATGTGAACATTGAAGTCAACAACGATGCCGCTGGAAGGCTTGTGGTGGCGGGTACGGCAGTTGGCATCGTGACTGGTGGTGGAAATCAAATCCGTGATGTTACCATGAAGAATGTGAAGATTACGGCAGCCCAGGCAGGTGGTCTGGTTGGTATGGTTAGGGGAGAAGGAGTTTCCTTCAAAAATATTACTGGGAAGAATGTGGAACTTTATGCCAGCGATGAATCTGCCCCCTATTCTGTTGACAAACTTTGGTACGAACAAAATTCGGAAGTGGATATGAGTGTATTCCTTGGCGGCCTGGTGGGTAAGCTGGAGAATGGCGGAACTATCGTCAATGTCGGCATTAGCGATTTGAATATCCATTCGAATGCCGACACAATCTATTTGTTGCCTCAACTTCAAGAGTATCCTTCTGAGCCAACTCTACTGAATCAGTATCTTGGTGGCATTGTCGGGCGCGCAGCGCCAGCAATGAACCAGACGGCAGCACCTGTCAACATTGTCAACACCTACACCGTGGGTGATATTTCCATGCCCGATACCACGTACAACGGGGCGTGTAAAATCGGATTTTTGGCTGGATATGTGGCTCTTTCCGCTGATAATGGCTATGCTTTCGGAAACAATTACCACTATGGCGAGTCGGACTCCCTGGCAAAGGACCTGTTAGGATATATTTCATTGGACGGTACCAGCTATAGCACCGACAGCTGGATAACGGTGTCGGTAGCATCGAGATTCAACCCAAAGGGACATAACTACCGCAATGCGATAGATGGGCATATTGAGCCCACAGCGGATCTTGAGCCTCCGAATTATCAGCTTTCCCTTTTGGATTACAGCAACTACGGCGGCTATTTGAAACCGCAAGACATGAATATAGACGCGTTTGCAGCAAATTTGAATAATCGGATAAACCTATTGACGGAGCTAGACTTCTACAGTTCGGAAAGCTTCGTTCGCTGGTCCCGCAAGGACGGCGTGAACAATGGCATGCCTGTGTTCGCTACCGATGGGCTCAAGCCTATTTACCAGGTTACGTTTATGGCTTCAAATGAAGTCTACTCTGGCTTGTCTAGTACAGATAAGCAAAAATGGACTAGTGCCGGTACCGAGGTGAATTCAGACGGAGCATCTTTGAGCTTGTTTACCGACTACACAGGCAAACTTGCCAACAGCACCTGGCAGACGGCGGCCGCAACTATGGGTAGTGGCGATTACTACTGGAGCTACTATGACGGAAACAGCGGCAAGAACTCTACCTTCCCCATAAAGACTTCCACGGTTTTCAATTCTTCTATGGACCTGTCCCTTTCAGAAAAGGTTACGGTGACGGTGATGCACGGGTTTGTCGAATCCACCGATGGGGATGATTTCTACACTTTGGACGAGTATTCCTCCTATCTTGGTGAGCAAACCTACTTCATGGGAACTCCTGCCCAGACGATTACCAGCGACAGTGCCTGGACCAGGGTGCCTTATCTTGCCTCGTATGACGAATCTGAGGGCGAGTACAGATACTATGGATACCGTTTGACCAAGAAGAGTTGTGAAAATTATGGCACCGATGACGAACCGGAAATCTATTGCTATTACAACACCGTGAATATGAATGGCTCGAATAGGTTCTACGCCGATGCCCTCTCGGAGTTCTCCAATGGCGACACTCTCTATGTGGTTTATGAATCTGAGCCTACGAATACTGCAGGAGGCTATCTGTTTGCCTCGGACCTCCATGGTGAGTATTTTGACTTGGACATCGCAAATGTTCAAACGAAAAAGGTGAGTGCCGAAGGCGATGTAGGACTGTTTGGCGCTCCAGACTACCTGGAAATTGAATCTACGGATTCAAGGCTTGTTACCAATATGCTCAATGCCGCTTTTTCGGGGCAGGGAACAACGGCCAAGTCTATGCCGTTCTCGCCATATCTTGTTGCCGATTATCCATCTACCTTATGGGAAAATGTAAATGATATAGTTGCCTTGATTGTGGTTGGAGGATCCTCCAATGATGGTAGTATAGAACTTAATGAATTGATTGGAGCTGCAACAAAGCAACTGGCTAGGGCGGACTTAAAGCATTCTTTCCTTGAAGACACGGTGAAAGCGTTGGAATCGCCTGCAGAAATTCGTGCCAAGATGGATTCTCAGATTGAAAAAGGCGAAAGTATGGTCTATGCCCGCTATGTGCACATGGGCAAGAAGGGTGACCTGGACCTTACTAATCTATATGCCGCCGTAGAATCCCTCCGGAGATATGAATACGATTACCCGATTTACGTGGGGCTTCTGCCGCAACTGGAAGAGATTCGCTACCATGTGACATTTGATGTCAATTATGGTTCCAATACCGAATACAGCCCGCTTTTTATTGCGGCTGGCTGGAGAGACGGGGCTAAACTTGAATCCACCTACACTAAAGAAAACAAGTATGACCCGTTCTTTGAAAGTTCTCAGTGGTATGCCTTCCGGACTGACGCCTGCTATGTAGGAGAGTGGTCGTTGGACCCCAATGGCGGTATTTATCTGACAGATTTCAGCATGATGGAGGAACTGCTTGCTTCAGAAGACGAAAGTATTCCTTTTACGACCAACAAGGACGGCTCTAGGTCAATGAAACTGTATGCGCAGTGGAATTATGGCGTTGAGGATTGCGTTGAATTAGCTTCGTTCCGTGTTGCAAGGAATGAACAGCAGGAACTGGTCTGGAACAACTATGTTGTCAAGGACAATTCCGAACTAGGGAACATCGTCTTGCAACAGGTGTGGATGGGGGATACCCTGAGGCATAAGTCTGTACAGCAAGATGTGGGCGTGACGGGAATCTTGGTGCCTTACGCCGAAACCAACAAATTTGTCTTTGAGGTCTTTGCCGACGGATACGCAGGTTATGAGGTGGATGGCGACATTACCTTCACCAAGACTTCCTTCGACGGAGGGACCCCGGAAACAACGAAACTCAAGGAAGGCGACCTGTTGACAATCGATCCGAGGGAGCTTATGTCTTCGAATATGGAATTCTCCGCCAACTACACCTACAAGAAGTTCAATATTGTTTTTGAAACCGGCAAGACCGATGTTCTTTACGGCGAGAATTCTGATTCCGTGGGAACATACAAGCTTAATGCCGAAGATGATGCCATCGATTTGCCTTTCTGGGTCTATACCGCAGACCAGTGCGTAGAGGGCTGGACGCATCGTGCTGAGTTCGATATCCTTGATAGGCCTGAGGAGGCGGACGCCGATTGGTACCCAGATTGCAAGGACGAACCTGCTTGCGAGGAATACGAAAATGACCGTTGGTGGGTGTTTGACCAATTCAACTTTGAGTTGTCTGAAATGTTAGTCTGGGATAATGGCAACCGTCAGGAGAAATACCCCCTGTACGCCAAATGGGTAGATGCCAAGACCTGCGTCGAGGAACTTAGCTACAAGCAGACAAAGTTGACGGAATCTGAGAACGGTTCTGTGGGATTCAAGGAAATTCGCAAGGACTCCTCCGGAAAGGTGATTGGCACCCAGCTGCACAAGTTTGCCAAGGACGGCACCATGCTTTTGCCTTACTATGTGAAGGGATCGAGCTTTGTGGTCCAGGGCTTGCCTGCAAAGGATTACATACTGGATTCCCTGGTTATGACTTTGGACGGCAAGAAGTATGTGTATCACGAAGGGGATACCCTTGCGGGTAGCATCACCAAGGCTACTTTCGCTGCCTACTTTATGCCGGAAAATCCCACACCGGCCAAGTTCGTCACATCGAAACTGTTGCAGTCCGGTAGCGCTATCCGCTTTGAATTTGCTACCAACGAGTTTGGCGCAAGTGGCGCTTCTGTAAAGATTGTGCTGGAAGACGACGACGGGAAGGTGGTTGCGGATTCCGTAATCCAGATCTCGAAGACGCCTTACGAAGGCTCCTGGGAATACTACCCCCTGCGTGCAGGCACGTACTTGCTGACGGCCACGGTTGCAAACAGCAAGACCTCCGATGTGTTCGAACAGGATTTCGAGGTGAAGGCCGAAATCGCCTCCGCTGCCGAAGGCGGCTGGCGCATGCTGTCGCTGTCCAACGTGGTTATGGACTCCGTGACCTGGGACGACGATATTCGCTTCTACTGGTGGGACGACACCCGGAACACGGGCGCCTTCTGGCAATACCAGAGGCTGAACCGGGACGACAAGGTGGACAACTTGACGGGTTACTGGTACAGTTCCTTGGAAGGTCGCCCGCTGGTCATGAAAAAGGATATGGCTGCTCCTAAGGACCCCGTGGTCTGGAATATGGACAGTGTCTATACCGGCTGGAATATGGTGGCTAACCCCTACGGCTGGTATGTGGACCTCTATGGTGAAAACCCGAACGAGAAAAAGGCCGCTACTGAAAAGTCCAGCATTGAATTCTACAGCTGGAACGACAGCCTGGGTGCCTACCAGGAAGTGGATGTTGTTGGCCCTTACGAGGCCGTATGGGCGAAGGTCACAGGCCCGCGCCAGTGGAAACTGCCCTCTAAGCCTGCCTTTGTAGCGACCGTAGACGCAGAGGGCGAGGAGAATGTGGTCGAGCCCCTGAAGAAGACCGTCGAGCTCGCCTCCGGCGGCAAGGGCTGGGCGATTCGTGCCGTGCTTCGCGACGCCAAGGGCAAACGGGACAGCTGGAACTTCATGGGCGTCTCCGAGTCCGGATGGGCTTCCGAAGAGCCGCCTTCCGGCATGGGTGACCATGTGAACCTGTCCATCAAGGACGGCAACAAGTCCCTGGCCAAGTCCTTCAAGAAGGCCGCCGGCGACAGCTACGAATGGACAGTCTCTCTGGAAGCCTCTGGCGACCGCACGGGCTACCTGCACTTCGAAGGTGTTGACGCTCTCAGGGCATCGGGCCTCAAGGTGTTCGTGACGGTTGACGGTACCACTACTCAGATGGCTGAGAACGACACCCTGAAGGTTTCCATCGGGAGCATGGCCAAGACGGCGACCGTCCGTGTGGCGCCCTCCGCCCGTACCGTGGTGGCCCAGAAGCTGAACGGGCTCCGTGCCTTCCAGGCGGGTAACTCCCTGCAGGTGGGCTTCCAGGTCTCCGAAAGCCTGGCCGGTGCCAAGGCCTACGTGGAAATCCTCGATATGAAGGGCAAGGTCCTGTCCTCTGTTTCGGGAACGGCCGTGTCCGGCTCCAACGCCCTGACCCTGCAGACCCCCAAGTCCGGACTCTACATGGTCCGCGTCCGCGTGGGCTCTAAGCAGGCCGCCGGTTCTGTCGCCGTCAAGTGACGCTCTCTTACATTTGACTTACAAAGTAGCCCCCGCCTAAATCGGGGGCTTTTTCTCATTGCCACCGGGGCCCATAATTTCTACATTTGGGCCCACTATGACAAAGGCTAAATTCATCAAGTTCATCATCGCGTCGATCCTTGCGATTGTCGCCCTCTTCTTGCCCTACGAATCCCTCGGGTTCGATGCCGCAAGCCCCATGGGAGTCTTGAATCCCCTCGAAATTCGCGTCATCGGCGTTTTCGTCATGGCCGCCCTTTTCTGGATTCTTCAACCGTTCCCCATTTGGTCCACGTCGGTGCTGGTCATCGTGCTCATGATCGTGACCATGTCCGACTCTTCCCTGACGCCTTTCCGCGTGGACGGCGTGACTATGATCAGCCACAAGTCCATCATGGCCACCTTCGCAAACCCCATCATCATGCTTTTCTTGGGCGGCTTCTTCCTCGCTGCAGCAGCCACCAAGTACAAGATGGACTTGAACCTGGCCCGCGTTCTCCTGAAGCCTTTCGGCAAGAACCCGAAGTTCGTGCTTCTGGGACTTATGCTCATTACCGCCGTGTTCTCCATGTTCATGAGCAATACCGCCACCGCCGCCATGATGCTTGCCATTCTCGCCCCGGTGCTCAAGCTCTTTGAGCCCGATGACCGCGGTAAGGCTGCCTTTGCCCTCGCTATTCCCCTTGGTGCCAACATCGGCGGCATGGGTACTCCTATCGGAACGCCTCCTAACGCTATCGCCCTCGGTGCCCTGAACGACGCCGTGGCCCGCGGTGACCTGGTGGCTAACCCCGTGACTTTTGGCCAGTGGATGGCCTTCGGTATCCCCTACGTGATTATCCTCATGGTGGTGGCCTGGATTCTCCTCCTCAAGATTTACCCCATCAAGATGAAAGAGATGGTCCTGAACATCGAAGGGGCGGGCAAGTTCGACACCAGCCCCAAGGCTATCATCGTCTATATTACCTTTGTCCTTTGCGTAATCTTGTGGGTGACCGGTAAGAATGTCCACGGTATCAACGACAACGCCATCGCCATGATTCCTATGGCCGTGTTCGCCCTGACCGGCGTGATTACCAAGAAAGACCTGAACGCCATGAGCTGGGACGTGCTCTGGCTTGTGGCCGGTGGATTTGCCCTGGGTGTTGGCCTCAACGCTACGGGTCTTGCCGCCCACCTTATCAAGACTATCCCGTTTGCAAGCTGGTCTCCGCTGGCCCTGATGATTGGCTGCGGCATCATCTGCCTCTTCATGGCGAACTTCATGAGCCATACTTCTACGGCTACATTGCTTGTTCCTATTCTTTGCGCCGTGGGCATTGCCTGCCAGGACAACCTGGTCGGCCTGGGTGGCGTGACCGCCCTCCTCGTGTCTGTGGCCTTTGCAAGCTCTCTCGGTATGAGCCTGCCGATTTCTACGCCGCCTAATGCACTTGCCCACGCCACTGGCTACACCGATACCCGCGGCATGGCCATTACCGGCGTTGTCATGGGTATCCTCGGCCTGATCGTGTCTTGGATCATGATGATTTTCCTTGCCAAGGTGAACTTCTTCGGTACGCCGGTTCCCAAGGCCGCTGAAGCTGCTCCGGCTGCTCCTGTTGCCGCCGAAAAGGTTGTGGAAGCTCCTGCTGCCGCTGCCGCTGACACGGCCGCTGTTGTCGCCGCCGACTCTACGGTCGCCGTGAGCGCCGATACGGCCGCTAAGGTCGAAGTCGTTGACTCCGCCGCCGCGAAGTAACTTCCAGTTTGCAAAAGAGAATGTTTCGTCCGGGCTTGCTCCCGGACTTTTTTGTTAATAAAAAAATGACGGAACGAATCCGTCATGGTAATTACTCGGGATATGTTGTCAGCGTTGCGACAGACTTGTCCGCCTACATTTTCGTGATAATCAGCGAAAGCTGATTGTCCGAATAACTGGATTCGGCCGTTTCCCAGGTAGAGCCGGAATAGGTGCTCATAATCGTTACATTGACGGAAAGCATGTAATTTGCGCCGTCTATGGAGTTGGTTGCCGTAATTGTCCAGGTATTGACAATAAACTCGATCATCACGTTCTGCCACCCTGCAGTAACCAACTGGCCGACAAAGGCATCCAGTTCGGCACTTGTCTTGCCCTTGTAGGTAGAGCCGCTTGCTGTCGCCGTCTCGCTAGTCGTCTGCCATTTCAAGATTGTCGGCGTACTTGCAATGGTCGGAAGAAGCGGGGTGAGTCCCTCTATGACACGGTCCATGCCGCCGTTCACATATTGCTTGACGTTCTTTGTAATGGAAATCTCGCTCATTGCTCCTGTGTTGGTGCTGTAGGCAAAGGTAAAGGTGGTGATAGCGTCGCCTTCCCTTTTGGTAAATTCGTACTTGTAGCCATCGCCCCATTCCTTTTGAGTCATGTCAAAACCATTAGCGACGACCTGGGCGTTGTAGTTATTCAGATCTTCTGCGTTCATCGACATTTCGCCCCAGATGTCCGCAGTGCAGAATTGGGAACCCGTGTCATATTCAGACATTTCTTCCCACTTTATTTCCGAAGGCGGAAGTTGGCTGGCTAGCGGGCAGCCTCCCTCGGCATTGGAAGAGTTGTCAGAGCAGGCGGCAAACAGAAGTATTCCGCAGGTGGCGAGAGAGTGGGTGAGAACTTTTTTCATAAGTTTTCCTTTGGTTTTTGTTTTTTCCACAAAGTAATATATATTTTAATTTTCCCTGGTCAAGTACTGTTATACAAAATTTTGCCAATGGCAATGAATTGCGGCAGATTTCGTGAGAACGGCGCTAGGGCGAGAACGAATTGGTGAAACGGCGGGATGCCTGCTGGGAATGGAAAAATAGGGGTGTTTCTTCCCACCCTTTGTAAAAAAAAATTAAGGGCGTTGAATAATATCGTTTAAGTAGTTAACGTGCTGGGATAAAATCCCCCTAAAAAAGTATCTTTTAGAGGTATAAACAACGGAGTTTCTATGCTCGACTTATTGGCTGTTCAATCCAGTACGGCTAACGCCACTATCATTACCCTGGCCTATACGCTTTTGTTGGCCTTTGTGCTTTCGTCCATTATCGGCTGGACCTACGAACGGACCTTCCTCGGACTTTCCTACTCCAGGAACTATGTGCAGGCCCTGGTGCTCAGTTCGGTGGTGGCCGCTACGGTGATGCAGGCCATCGGCGACAATGTGGGCCGCGGTCTCGGAATGCTGGGCGCCCTTTCCATTGTCCGCTTCCGCACCAGCTTCAAGGACCCCCGCGACATCATGTTCATCTTTGCGGCCTTGGGCGCTGGCATCGGTTGCGGCGTGTATGCCTGGGGCGCTGCCGTAGGCGGAACTTTGGCCTTCTGTGTAGTTGCCTTCTTGCTTTCTCGCACGGGTCTTGGCACCAAGCATTTCTTTGATGGTATGCTCCGCTTTGCCATGCCCAATACATCGGAACCCCGCCTGGAAACGGAAAAGATTTTGCGGAAAAACCTGAAGACGTTTATCTTGATAACCATGCGGGAGGTGAACGGCGGCGAGCGCATAGACGTTGCCTACCAGATAAAGCTGAAGGCGTCTAAGCCTGCGGCCGAAGTCCTTGCGGAACTCTCCAAGGTGGAGGGGCTTTCTGACATCCAGTTCATGATGCAGGACGCCACCACGGACATGTAGGGGAGGAACGAAAATGGCTTTGAAAAACACATTCCTCATTTCTTCTATCTACAAGCGCAAGCTTTCTATCGCCTGGATTCTGGCCGTGGTGGCTGTGGTGGGTCTGGGGTATTTTTACCAGGGGAACGTCGCCCTGTTCCAGGGCATCGCGGAGGCTTCCGAGACCATCATCAGCGTGCCTAGCGCTACCGAAATCGTGAAGGTCCATGTGATGCCCGGTCAAGAAATCAAGGCGGGTGATACCATCGTGGAACTGAACCGCCCGGATTTGACGCTCCGCATCAACGAAGTGACCCGCGAGCTGGACGCCATCGAGGGCCGTAGCAGCCTGAACAAGGCGGATATCGACCAGCGTGTGGCCTCTGTAAAGGCGGACCTTGCTACCCGCAGTGCGGCTCTCCGGTTCGAAATCAACAGGCTGGAAACGGAATACCAGAAGAACAAGGAAATTTCTTCTAAGCTGAAAAGCCTGAGCGGAAACAACGCCAAGGCCGGCGGCAACGACGGCATGGCCATGCAGATCAAGAACCTGAAAGACGAACTGGCCCTGGCCGAGAAAAACGCCAACGAGCAGATTGCCCTCTTGCAGGGGAGCCGTAGTCTTCAAAGGAGAAGCGGCGCCACCGAGGCCGCCACCTTGCACAAGGAACTGGAACAGCTCAAAAAGGAACAAGCGGACCTGGTGCAAATTGCCAAGGAAAACTGGGTGGTGGGCAGCGTGAATGTGCGTGAAGGTGAAAAAGTTTCCAGCTTTACGCCTATTGTGACCCTGACCCACAAGTCCCCATCTTTAATCCGCGGCTATATCAACGAGCAGGTCTACCAGCGCATGAACCTGGGCAAGGACGTGGAAATCCGCACTCTGGGCGGCAAGGGCAAGCCCATCAAGGGCGAGGTGGTCGGCCTTTCTAGCCGTATCGTGGTGTTCCCGGACCGCATGTGGAAAATGCCCGACATGCCGGTGTATGGCCGCGAAGTGACCATCAAGATTCCCGAAGACAATTCCTTCTTGCTGGGGGAGATGGTGGCCATTTCCGAAGAAGGCAAGATCAAGGACCTGGCGACCCGGATTATGGAAGCCCTTTTCGGCAGCGGCGATGAGTAGTGAGTGATGAGTTGTGAGTAATGTGGAATGTGTAGGTTTGTGAATGTACGATAATAGGCTTTTTATTACTGCGTCTTTTGTGGCAATCCTTTCTGCTGCCGCCGTTGCTGCCCCCCTGACCTGGGAGCAGCTGGTGGAGTCCGTAGATAAGGACCCGGTTTACCAGACGTCGGAGAAACGCTCCCAGGCGGCTTCCCAGGATGTGGGAACCAAACTCTGGGACAATCTGGAATTCCGTTACCAGCTGGACGGTTTCAGTTTTGCGAAGCACGACTTTGAACTGCGCCTCAAGCCGAAGTCCTTCGGTATAGGCTCTGCGGACAAGCGCCAGTACGAAACCCTGCGGGATTACCAGAAGGCCCGCCTGGCGGTGGACCGTTCGTACCTGCTTTACGACCGCTACGAGCGGGCGCTCCGCTATGTCATCCGCCGGAAGATTGCCGAAATTGACAAGCAGCTCTACCAGGTGAACCTGGACCGAATCGAAGTGCTCCACCTGAAGGCTGGGAGCGAGACCTTCAATTCCCAGGACCTGATTGTGGCCCTGGAGCAGGAATCCGCCCGCCGTGCAGAACTCCTGGGAGATAGCACCGCCCTGAAAGATGCGGAGCTGAAACTCAAGTCCTGGGTGCCGGACTTTGATTCCGTAGGCCTGGACACCTCGTGGCTCCCTACCATGGACGAACTTGCCAAGGGCCTGCAAGACGGCATTGCGGTGAACGACCAGTTCCCCGAAGTCATGAAGGCCAAGTCCAAGATGGAATACGAACAGGCCAAGTCCAAGCGGGATCTGGCCAAGGGAAACGATTTCATTTCCCATATCGGCGTGGGGTATTCCCTGAAGATTGAATCCCTGATGAAAAAGTACAAGGAACTGGATGCCGGCGACGTGGGCCCCTATGGAGCCTACAACGACTATTACAAGGATTGGCTGGACAAGACGGGATGCTCTTCCATCAACTGCGACGGTACGGCAGAATTTTTGGTGCCCGACAAGGATGACCGTCAACTGAAGGACAAGTTCTTTGTGAATCTGGCAGTGAGGCTCCCGTTCCTGGATGACAACAACGGGAACGCCTTGCGCAATCAGGTGGATGAACTGGACGCCGAAAGCGATTACCTGGATGCCGTGCGGACTCTGACCCAAAAAGTTTCCCGCCTGTCCGAAGAAATCGTGGCCCTGGTGGCCCAGTGGAAGGTGCAGAAGGACTTTGTGGAGAAGGTGAATGCCGGAAACCTCTTTGAGGACTTTGCCCAGTCGGCAGGGGCGGACCCGCTTCTGCTGTTGCGGGCTCGGGAAAGCGCCCTGGAAAGCGACCTGAAGGCCTTGAAGTTGGAATACGATATCTTTGATCGTTACCTGATCTTGCTGACCTATACGGGTATCTTTGCGAACCCCAATGTGAAAAACCACCTGCGGGAGGGCCTCAAGTAATGGCCGAAGCCCGCGGTTTTAGCCTGTTGGAGCGATTCGAGCTCAAGTACCACATTCCTGTGGCATGGGCGGACCGTATCGGCGAATTCATTGCGCCCTATTGCGAAGAGGATCATTACTCACAGATTACGCCGGGTCATTTCTACTGGATTACCAACCTCTACCTGGATTCGGACCGCTGGACATTTCTCGGCTGGAAAAAGGCCAGGCTGCTGGACCGCTTCAACATGCGTATCCGCACCTATGGTGAACACCCGGCACAAGACGGCACCTTCCATTTTGAAAGCAAGCGGAAGGTGAAAGAGGTCTGCTACAAGAGCCGCGCCACCATCAAGGGGATAAGCCCTGGCGAAGTCTGGAACATGAAGCCGGAAGATTGGCCCTGCAAGAGCGATACGGACCGCAAGTACCTGAAAGATTTTTTGTACAAGACTCACCTGTACAACGCCCACCCGAGGCTTTTGACCCAGTACAAACGCCGGGCCTGGTTCGGGCTCCGGGAGGAATATTCCCGGGTGACTATCGATACGGGCATGCGTTTTCGGGAAGAGACTGGTTTTGACTACACGGTGGACCCCCACTACATGCATTCTACGGGGCTGCCCCGCTTTTTCAAGCCGGGCTGCGACGCCGTGCTGGAACTGAAGTGCCCCTGTTCCCAGGTGCCCTTCTGGATGATTGATTTGATTCGCTTTTTGAACCTGCAGCGGGGCGGTTTTTCTAAATTCGGAAACGCCGCCGCGGAGTGGTCTAGGGTCTATGAACATCCTAAGGATTTCAAGGACCCCTATTGGACAAGGCTCGCGGGAAATTTTTAATGGCGGTGCGTCCGCAAAAAAGGGAGGCTCTATGCTCTCGAAAAAATGGTCTATAGTAGGTGCGGTGGCAACCTTTGCCATGGCTGGCTTGTTTTCGGCTTGTTCCGACAGTTCTTCTAGTAGCGGCGACGACCCGAAAGGTGAAGACAGTGGCTACGACCAAAATTCCACCGAGGCGGGTGGCGCCTACGTGATGATTACCGAAATCATGTACAATGCTCCCGAAAATTCAGCTCTTGAATGGGTGGAACTGAAAATTATCGGCGGGTCTGCCATGAGCGACATGCAGTACTTTAACCTCCATCTGGACGGGGCGGTGACCTACTATTTCCCTGCGGAACCTCTGGATACCAACGAATACATCGTGGTGACCAACGACCCCGACCTGTTCAAGAAGACCTACAAGGATTTCAAAGGCCGTCTGTTTGGCCCCTGGGAAAAGGACGTAAAAACCGATTCCATCGCCAAGCTTTCTAACGAGGGAGATGTTATCGACGTGAAGCTGACGGGCGCAGGTGACGTGAGCTGTGCCTTTAGCAAGGAACCACCTTGGCCAAGCCTTGCCGACGGTAACGGCAGCAGCCTCGTGTTCGTGGGTGGAAACCCCAGCCAGGCCAGTGCCTGGGCCGCAAGCAAAAAAGAGTGGGGCAATCCTGGTGCCGCCGACGAGTATGTGTCTCCCATTACGGTTCGCCTGAACGAAATCCAACCCTTTGTGCTGGGAACGGATAAAGGCTGGGTAGAACTTTACAATTCCGGCGACAAGGAAGTTGATGTGACTGGCTGGATTTTTGAATCCAAGTACAAGCAAATGTCCTGGACCATCAAGAAGGGTAAGGTTCCTGCCAAGGGTTACCTGGTTTTAGCTACAGACGACGCTTCTGTGTTTGGTGAGGAAATATATCTCAGTTCCAATGGCGGTTCTTACTACCTCTACGAAACGGTGGGTGGCAAAAAGACCGGTGGCGAATCTAGCCTGCTCCTGGCGGCCAGTAACCTGAGTAGCGGTATCATAGATGTGAGTGACGGCTCTACGGCCCAGGGCGCCATGAAAAAGGCCACCAAGGGGGCTGCAAACGAAGCCCTGAAAGTGGGACCTCTCTTTATCGACGAAATCTACTACCACCCCATGGAGGGCGGTGCCGTGCCTTTCGAATTTATGGAGATTGTGAACAAGGCCGATACGGCGGTAAACCTTTACGTGACCAAGAAATCTAAGAGCAAAGGCTGGAAGGTAGAGGGCATCAACATGGAGTTCACTTCGGGAACTATTGTGCCTGCAGGTGGCAGGGTGCTGCTGCTTTCGGATTCCCTGGTGAAGGATACGGGCGCTATCCGCTCCGATTACAAGATTGCAAGCGACGTGCAGATTTGCCTCTATAAGGGCAAACTTTCGAACCGCGGTGAAACGGTGGCTATAAAGGAGCCTTTCGATGTCGTTGA
The DNA here is from genome assembly GCA_002391195.1 of Fibrobacter sp. UBA4375. Classification (GTDB taxonomy): domain Bacteria; phylum Fibrobacterota; class Fibrobacteria; order Fibrobacterales; family Fibrobacteraceae; genus Fibrobacter. The sequence continues at coordinate 137,638 of DGRZ01000094.1, forward strand.
AAGGGAGCCTAGCGAAACCGACCCGGCTGCAAACTTTGCCCTTGTCCAGTGGTACTACGACTGGTCCGACGCGACTCTTTACTCCGATACCTGGAAGGGGCTGGAAGAGGCTGATGGTTACGGCAAGAGCCTGCAGCGCACCGACTACTCTACCATGGGTTACGAGGCTTCTGCCTGGAAGGCCGCCGAACCCACTGTAGGAAAGTAACTTAGGCGAACACACTTTCGGCAGGCCGCATTCTGCCGTGAGTGTGGAACTTTTCGATTTCGTAATGGACTTTTTCTTCGTCCATTACCTTGCGTAGCTTGTCTATAAGACAATCGCCTTTGCTGCTTTGGCTGACAGATAGGTTGATCCTGTCGTTGAACGTGTTGCCGATGATTTCCATGTAGTGCATGCAGTCGGCGAAATGGTAAACCTCGTAGTTCTCCATGTATTGTTCCATTTCGCCGAAACTGTGGGCATTGGTGGCTTGGGAATACGAGATGCCCGCCGTCATGGCGTTGCAGCCTTCGTCGAAGGCCTTGGCCTGGGCTGCTAACGTTTCCGGGTGCTCCAGGAGAGCCTGGGTGGCACTGTTCATCTCGTTGCAGTTTTCTATGGCGTTGTCCTTGTCAGAGAGCAAGAACAGCTGGCCCTTGAAGGCGGTTTCTACTAGCTTGCGGTCCAGCTTGCCCATGCGCTTGATGTCGTAGTTCAACTGCGGAATGATGATGCTCTTTCGGTCAGAGATGCTCTTGAACACGCCTCTCATGCTGACGGGGATGCGAAGCTTGATTATACCCTCGGATTTACCAAGAGCGAGCTCCATGGCCTTGGCTATAATGTAGGCCACCACGGTAAAGTTCGAAGTCTCGCTTTCGATGGAATATTTCTTGATGTCCGGGAGGGAAAGGCTTATGCGGTAAACGGCCACCTTTTCTGGATTGGTCTCGTAGAATTCTGCGGGAATCTCCATGGCCGCACCAAAGCTTGGCTTGTAAAAACTCTTGACGGCAGGATTCCCGTTGACCTGGAACATGTCCTCCATGGTGCGCCCGATGCTTTCGTCTGGCACATGGCCCACAGGAGTCATAAACATTACCCCTGTGCGCTCCAGGTATTGCCGGAGCACGGCGAACAGGAAACACAAGGTGCCGCCACCGTCGGTGAGCGCGTGTATGGCCGAAAAACTTATCTTTTTCCCGGTGTAGGCGATAACCCATGGAAAATGATTGTAATCGTCTCCGCCGTACACGATTTCCCTATCCCAGTCGCATTCCTTGACAATGGGTTCCTTGGAATTTTCGACAAGGGCGTACAGCCCCTTTTCTTTGACGAGTCTTGTCTTGAAATGGGGGTGGTAGCTGAGGGCGGCGTTTACCGCCTCACTCAGTATTTTACCATCTACAGGCTTTTTTAACGTTACTGTAAAACAGGGAAGTGCCGCCTTGTTGGCGGCATACATCTGTTCTGTGTAATTTAGGGTGTACTTGTACATCAGACGGATCCGTGGAACATCTGTGCCGCCTCCACACTGTAGGGGTAGGCTGGGTAGTCCGAAAGCACAGAGGCTTTTCTTAGGTATTTTTCGAGAGCGGGCCGGAACTTGGGGTGGGCGCAGTTGTCGATGATGGCATGGGCGCGCTCGATGACGTTGAGCCCGCGAAGGTCGGCGACGCCCTGTTCCGTCACAATCACCTGCACCGTCTTGCTGGTATGGTCGATATGGCTTACCAGCGGGACGATAGAAGAAATGGTGCCGTTTTTCGCGGTGGACTTGGTGATGAAAATGGAAAGACCGCCGTTCTGGCAGAAGTCTCCGGAACCGCCCACGCCGTTCATGAGGCGGCTTCCACCCACGTAGCTGGAGTTGGTGTTTCCGTAAAGGTCCGCTTCGATGATGGTGTTGATGGCAATCACGTTCAGGCGGCGAATCACTTCGGGACTGTTGCTGATTTCCATGGGGCGGAGCACGATCTTGCCCTTCAGCGAATCCAGCTTTTCGAAGAAGGCCTTCATCTTTTCTTTGGACATGGTGATGGCGGTAGCAGAAGCCGCATCCACCTTGCCACATTCAATCAGGTCCACCAGGGAATCCTGCATGACTTCGGAATAGACGGTCAGGTGCTCGAACTTGGACTTTTGTAGGCCCGAAAGCACTGCGTTGGAAACGGCGCCGATGCCCGCCTGGATAGGCGGCAGCGGATTGCAGAGCCTGCCCGCTTCCACGTCTTTTTCTAGGAAGCTGATCAGGTTCTCGCTCATCTTGTTGTAATCTTCGTCGCCGGCAGTTTCTGGTATGCCGCAGTCGGGAATTTCGCTTTGGACGATGGCCACAATCTTGGACGGGTCGCAAGGAATGTAGGGTGTGCCGATACGGTCAGCCACCTTGGTGAGCGGAATCGGTTTGGTGTTGGGAGCCAGTTCCGTCATGTAGATGTCGTGGATTCCCTTGATGTTTTCGGGAACGTAGGTGTTGATTTCTACAATCACCTTGTCGGCGCAGGCCACGTAGGCTTCGGACGCGCCCACGGAAGCCGTGGGAATGATGTTCCCGTTTTCGTCGATGGAACTTGCCTCTACCAGAGCCACGTCGATATGGTTCAGGTATCCGCTGCGGACCCATTTGGACATGAGACTCAGGGGCAAATCCACGTACTTGACCTTGCCTTCGTTGATGGCGTTGCGCAAATCGGTATTTGTCTGGTAGGGCATTCTGCACTTGAGGGCTCCTGCCCGTGTCAAAAGTCCGTCGAAGTCATCGCCCAGGGAGGCGCCTGAATATACGGTCAATTCCAGCTTTTCACCGCGGTGAGAACGCTCGGCAAGGGCCTTGGCGACTTCTTTTGGGTAACCTGAGAGGGTGAATCCGCTAACGCCGATGGTCATGCCTGGGGTAATGTAACTGGCGGCCTCGCTGCTGGAACGGATTTTTTCATGGAGTTCAGGACATTTGATTCTTTGTTTCAAAGTTTCGTACATGGGTAACCCTTTTTCCTTACAGTCTAGAAGATAGAAAATCTGCTTTCTGTTTGCTACCCTCCAGAGGAGCGCTGGTGGAGTAAGTTTCATTTTTCTTATAATACATCAAATTCCGCGAAATTATTTTTTCGTAAGATTTATCAGTGTCTGTTTTTGTATCTTTTACGGTTATGGGAAAGTGTTTTTTGTCAGTTCTTTTGGGGGCGGCGCTGGCGTGGTCGGCGCCTATCACCCTGCAAGACGCGCTTTCAATGGCCAAGTCCGGTAATGCGCAAATCAAGGCCGAAAAGGCCAAGGTGGACATGGCCGAAAGCGCCCAGGGCGAGGCCCGTTCCCGTTTTATGCCTACGGTAAGCCTGAGCGCAGGCGTTACGAGAATTAACGACCCCATCTATATCGATTTAGGTGAAATTCAGCAGGCCTTGAGCGGTATTGCCGGGGGGCTTTCTACGGTGGCACCGGCTGCCGCCTATTCCAAGGCCTACATTGACGCCTATAACCAGGCCAGTGCAGGGTATGCCCAGGCCTACAACGGTGCATTGGCTCAGGGGCTGTCTGCAGCCCAGGCAGATGCTTTCGCCAAAAGTCGGCTCGGAGGGACCGCCCAGGAAATCGCCCAGCAGAAGGCCGATGAATACGCTGCTGCCACCCAACAGCAGATGGATGCGGCAAAATCCCAGATTGACGATGCCGAATTCCGGATGAAGGTCCAGGACGAACTGTTCTTCAATGCTCGGCTTACAGCCATCTGGCCCATTTTTACGGGTCTCAAGATTTATTCCGCCTACGATGCCGCCAAGGAAAACGTAAACGCCAAGAAGGCCGCTTTTGACATGGCGCAAAATGCCATCTTGATGGATGTGGCCACCAAGTATTTTACCCTTAGGCTGGCCGAAGAACTGGCGGTGATGCGGGAGAACACCAAGAAGAATCTGGAAGAACACCTGGAACGCTCCAAGAAGCTGGAGGCCAGCGGCCAGATCAGCAAGGCGGAAAGGCTCCGCGCCGAAGTGGCGCTGGCCGAAGCGGAAAACGCCTACGACGACGCCCTGCGGGACCAGTCCCTTGCCCGGATGGCTCTTGCAAGCCTGCTCCATACGGACACGAACATTACGGCGGTTACTCCGGTGGAAGCTCCGGAGAGTGTTCGGACCATGGAAGAAATCAAGCAGAAGGCCAGGGAAAACCATCCGGGACTGAGACAGCTCCGTACGGAGCGCAAGCGCAGCCAGGATGCGGTGAGTGCCGCTCGTGCGGACTATTTCCCGACGGTAGCGCTTTTTGCCTACAAGGAACTCTACACCAAGGACCTGACCATTCTGGAGCCTGAATGGGCCGTAGGTGCCAAGGCCCAGTGGGATTTGTTCAAGGGTGGCGAGACCCGCTCCAAGGTGGCAAACGCCAAGGCCATGGACCGCTCCCTGGCCAGTATGGAAGAGCAGACCCTGGACAATATCGGCCTTTTGGTGGAAAAACGCTGGCGTGAGCTGGAGCATGCCAAGGGCCGTCTGGAGAGCCTGAAGAAAACCCGTGAACTTGCGGACGAGGCCCTCCGCAGCCAAAAGCTGGCATACGAGTCCGGCCTTGCTACGGGCCTGGACGTGGTGGATGCAGAACTTGCGCTGTCGCGCCTCCAGGTGGCCGATTTGAAGGCCCATTACGATGCGGTCATCGCCTGGCTTGGCCTGCTGGAAGCCAGCGGCGAGGTGGAACAGGCGGGAGCCATGTTGAATAGCAAAACTGTGGGGAAGGAATAATGGACAAGATAAAGTTTGCAAGCAAGATTTTTGCGATTGTCGTGCTGGTGGCCCTTATGGTGGCGGCTATTCTGCAACTTCAAGAATTTGCGACAAAGCCGAAGGACAAGTACTTGCAGGGGCAAATGGAAGCCCGCCGCGTGTTGGTGGCAGGGAAAGTCCCCGGACGCATAGAAAAACTTTTGGTCCGTGAAGGCCAGACTGTCAAGAAGAACGCCTTGGTGGCGGTCATCAACAGCCCCGAAATCGAGGCCAAGAAGATGCAGGCCCAGGGGGCGCTGGGGGCGGCCAAGGCCCAGGCCAACAAGGCAAAAAACGGAGCTCGCTCCGAAGACGTCAAGGCCCTGAAGGCCATGGCGGCCCGTGCACAAGATGCCGCCAACCTGGCGAAGAACACCTACGAGCGGGTGCAGAAACTCTATAACGAAGGCGTGCTCCCGCTGCAGAAACGGGACGAGGCCGAAACCCAGATGAAGGCCTCCCAGGGGGCCGCCGATGCGGCCCGCGCCCAGTACGAGATGGCTCTGGCAGGTGCCCGCGACGAAGACAAGGAGGCGGCAGAAGCCCTGGTGAAGCAGGCCGAAGGCGCCAACGCCGAGGTGAACGCCTATCTGGAAGAAACAAAAATCAAGAGTCCCATCGCGGGCGAGGTCACCCTGAAGGTGGTGGAAGAAGGCGAGGTCGTGGGGGCGGGCATGCCGGTAATCGCCGTGACCGACCTGAAGGACGCCTGGGCGGTATTCCACCTGCGGGAAGATTTCTTGAAGAACGTGACCAAGGGCAAGACCTTTGTTCTGCCGGTACCGGCATTGAATGCTGCCGTGGAGATGGAGGTGTCCTACATTGCCCCCGTTGGGGACTATGCCACCTGGAAAAGTTCCAAGGAAAGCGGCGGCTTTGACCTGAAGACTTTCGAAGTGCGCCTGCGCCCCACGGTAGAGGTGGAAAACCTGAGACCCGGCATGAGTGTGTTGTTCCCGCTGGAGCAACTGAAGTAGCGTAATTGTCATTCCCGCGAAGGCGGGAATCTCCTTGGCGTAGGAAATAAAATTGTTCAGGGCGTTCATAGACACGGTCAAGAAGATTTATTTCAGTCCAAACATTGTCTTGTGGCTGGTCATCCTTTTTTTGCCCGTGGGAACTTCCATTTTTATGGTGGAGTTCTTTTCGGCTCGCATTATTCTGCACGTGCCCATTGGAATTGTCCGCCAGGACGCGTCCCTGCTAGCCGATAAACTGGAAAACGCCTTGCGGTCGGACCCCGTTCTGGATGTGGTCCAGGAGTGCAGCGACATCGGGGAATGCGAACATGCGGTAATCCGCGGGGACCTGCAGGCGTTTCTCGTTATTCCGTACAATATGGAACGCCGCGCCCTTCGCCTCGAGACGCCTGTGATTCCCGTGTTTTCCAGCGGGCAGAACTACCTGACCAATTCCTTTGCCTTAAAAGAAATCCGTGCGGTGGTGACGAATGTGGGCGAAGGGCTCTTTACCGCAGGAATCGACAATCCTGTTCAGGTGGAACTCCATTCCGTCGGCAATCTCGAAGGCAACTACCAGGGGTTCTTGGGGCTGGGGCTGGTCAGTGCCATCTTCCATCTGGCGGCGATTCTTGGGGCGGTTTACGTGTTCAGTTTCCCCTTCAGGGACCATACGGTCCGCTGGATGATCGGGCGTGCCGGAAAATCCCGCGCCGTCCTTATGTGCGCGACCATGTTGCCCCTGATTGTTGTCCAGTGGCTTGCCTTTATGGCGGTGTATGCCTACGCCCATAGCACGCTGACCCCCATGACCTTTAGGGAATTCGTCTTGGTGTCGGCGGGCCAGCTGGCGATGATTCTGGCCTGCACCGGGGCCGGAGCGACCTTTGTGGGCATTACGGGAAACATGCGCATGGCAACAAGCGTGGCGGGTGTGATTGGTGGCCCTGCCTTTGCTTTTGCGGGGCAGACTTTCCCCTTGATGGCCATGCCCTTTGTGGTTCGCTGTTTTGCCTACCTGTTGCCGCTGACACACCTGCTCAAGGTCCAGTCCGCCATGTTGGTGGGCCCTGCCGGCAGCGCGCACGCTTGGGATAGTATCGTCACCCTTCTTTTTATGGGACTGTTCTGGCAGCTGCTGGCCACAAGACTTCTGTATGTGCGCTGGTCTGCCTCCAAGCGCAAGGAATTGAACTGGGTCCGACAGCATGGATCTGCGAAGGACAAGATTAAGGCTGCCCTGGGCGTGGTCGCCGACGATTTGAATCCTGCGAATTATGGAATCGGAAACAGGCACGGTGCCCGAAATACGGAAAGGCTGCATCTGAACCTGATGAATCCGCAGATGAACCGGGACGAAGAAAATCGACCGCCGGAGGTATCAGATGATTGATATCCTCAAGCGGTTCTTCATGGTGGCCGTTGCGGAATGGAAACTGTTCTACACCGATGCGGCGGCGGTGCTTTTGCTGGTGGTGGCGGGCGTGCTCTATGCGTTCTATTACCCCATGCCCTACAAGTACCAGACCGTTTCCAAGATTCCCGTAGCCGTCGTGGATATGGACCACAGCAAGCTTTCCCGCGAACTCGTCCAGATGGCAGACGCTTCCCAGCAGGTGAGTGTGCGGCAAACCTTCGGCCAGATTCACGATGCCGAGGAATCCATGGCGAGCGAAGAAATATACGGCTTTATGGTCATTCCCAAGGGAATGGAGGCGAATTTACAGAAGGGCGAGAATGTGGTGGTCAACGTATTTACCCATGGCGCCTACGTGATGCTTCATGGAAATATCTCTACGGCGTTTTCCACCTGTGCCTTAACCCTCGGGGCAACAACCAAGGTCAAGCGAATCGCCCTTTCCAAGAAGGTTCCCGCCGCGCAGGCCATGGCTATGCGTGACCCGATTCCCCTGGGCATTCAGACCATGTACAACAATACGGGTAGTTATTCCAACTACGTTGTCCCTAGCGTGCTGGTGCTGATATTGCAGCAGACCTTGGTGATTGGCCTTTGCCTGCTTGGAGGCGCTCGCGCCCACCGCAAGTTCCGCAAGTTGCAACGCAATACCGCTCATGAAAATGAAGGCCTGTTCTATCGGTACTTTGGGCGCTCCTTCGCTTACTTTGTTCACTATTGCAGCTTCATACTGTTTTACCACTTCGTTATTTACGATGTCTTTGATTTTCCCCGTCGTGGCGAATTCTTGCCTATGGCGGTATTTGCCGTTATTTTCCTGCTTGCGGTCATCAATTTCGGCATGGTGGTGTCCCAGGTGTTTTTGCGTCGCGAAACCAGCGTGCAGCTGTTCCTGTACATGTCCATTCCGCTTCTGTTCTTGTCCAATTTCAGTTGGCCCGTTGAATTGGCCCCGATTTGGATGAAAGGACTTTCCAACTTTTTCCCCTCGACTTTTGCCATTCCGGCGTGGCTTGCCATTGAACAGCGGGGTGCAGGCGTTAGCGATGCCGCTACCTACCTCTTGCCTCTGGCGACCCAGGCGGTATTCTACATGGTTCTCGGCCTGACGCTTACCCACCTGCGGGACGGCTCCAGGCTCAAGACCGGAGATATGTAGGGGTTAGGATCTAGGGGTTAGGATTTAGGGACTAGGATTTAGGGACTAGGATTTAGGGGCTAGGATCTAGGGGTTTGAGGTCGCTTCGCTTTGAGGGATGTCATCCTCGCGAAGGCGAGGATCTGCTAGATTGCAGTAAGCGGATCCTCACCTGCGTGAGGATGACGACTCACACCTCACGACCCACACCTCACACCTCACCACTCACCACTCGCAACTCACCACTCACCACTCACAACTATTTTGTATATTATTCCCCAGGAGATCCGCTTATGATGTTCGATCCTTTGTACATGTCCATATTGCTTGTGACCCTGGTGCTTTCGGGTGCCGTTTCCATGCTGGTCAAGAGCCGCTTTGCGGCGGGTCAGAAAGTCCGCATTACGAGCGGGCTTACCGGCGCCGACGTGGCTAAGGCTATTTTGATGGACGCGGGCATTACCGATGTGAAGGTCCTGGTGCATCAGGGGTTTTTGTCGGACCATTACAACCCTCTGAACAAGACCCTGAACCTGTCCAAGGAAGTCTATTACGGCCAGAACGCTAGTGCCGCAGGTGTTGCTGCCCACGAGGTGGGCCACGCCATCCAGCATGCCCAGGGGTATTTCCCCCTGTGGCTCCGTTCCTTTATTGTCCCTGCGGCAAATATCGGCTCCAATCTAGGGCCCTGGCTTGTGATTCTCGGAATTATCTTGATGAGCGCCGGTAGGGCACTGGGGTATTCTCTGGCCATTGTGGGCGTGTTGCTTTTTGCCATTGCGACGTTCTTTACCTTGGTGACCGTTCCTGTGGAATTTGACGCCTCTTCCCGCGCCAAGAAGTCCCTTGCCCGCATGGACATCGTGGCCCAGGGTCGGGAATACAACACCGTCTCCGGCGTGCTCTTTGCGGCGGGGCTTACCTATGTGGCTGCCGCCATTTCCTCTATTTTGCAACTGCTCTACTGGGCGTACCGTGCAGGCCTTATCGGCGGGCGCAGGGACTAGGAGGCTCTATGGCCGTGAGAACGCTGACTGTCGAATGCCCCATGTGCAAGGGCGAAATCGTGGTGGACGCCGATACCGGCGAGGTCCTTTCCCACAAGGAATTCAAGAAGGAACTCAAGTCCTTCGACGATTTCTTGAAAGAACAGAAGTCCCGCAGTTCCGAATTGGACGCCAAGTTCGCCGCCGCCAAGGAAGCCCAGAAAAGCCGTGCAGAACTTCTGGAAAAGAAATTCGAGGCCGCCAAGCAAAATAAGGACCTTAAGGACCCGCCTCCCAGCATCAACTGGGATTGATTGCTAAATTTGTCTGCAATGCATTACCTGATTGTCCCCGGATACAGCAACTCCGGACCTACCCACTGGCAAACCTACTGGACAAAGAGCCTGCCCGACGCAAGCCGTGTCTATCAGCACAGTTGGGACCATCCCTTAAAGGCGGATTGGGTGTCGGCCCTTGACGAAACCGTGTCTGGCCTGAAAACGGATACCATTCTCGTGTCTCACAGCCTGGGGGTGGTTACAACGGTCCACTGGCTTTTGGAGAAGGCGGCAAAAGGCGGAGTCCCCGGCAATGTCAAGGCGGTTTTTCTTGTGGCGCCTGCCGATGTGGATAAGCTTGACCTCGCAAAAGATTTTGCGCCTGTACCCCTGCAAAAATTGCCCGTGCCCAGTTGCGTTGTGGCCAGCGAAAACGACATCTACGTGTCCATAGAACGGGCCCGCCAGTTTGCAGATGCCTGGGGCTCTATGTTCGTGGATGTGGGATGCCTCGGGCACATCAACGCCGACTCCAACCTGGGCGAATGGGAACAGGGCCGCAAGTTGCTGGCCGAATTTGAAAAGACGCAAGGGCTGTAAGGCCCTTTCTTGGCATACCCGCTGTCATTCTGGAGCGCAGCGATAGAAACTGCGATAGAATCACGGGAATCTCCTTGGACGTTTCCCGCACTATTCGTGCGGGTCGGGCTATATTCTAGGGGCGATCGCCTGCGCTTACGGTTGCCGCTCGCCTCCTAGAACCAAGCCTCGCTATGCGAGCTTGTCCCCAAGGGGCCACGCTTCGCAGGCTCGCTATCCCTAACGCAAAGGTTTTAAAAAATTTTGATTATTAGGGTGATCCTAAATTGACCGGTGATGAAATTAATATTTTGCGTGAGGGCATGGATTAGGCGTTTTCGCTAATTGAGCTTCTGAAGCATATGTTCTCGGGGGAATAGAAACCTTTACTGACGAATCTGTAAGTTCTACTACTACACGTAGGCGAAGATTATTATCTAAACAAGCCATAGCGTTGGGATAATAATTTTCTTCAACCATGGGCTCCCCCAAATGTAATTCTTCACATTTGGCAGATTCTCGTCCCAATCCATAATATATGCCATTACCTTCTTTTTGCAAAATGCGAGTAACTGCATTGCAAGCTTCTTCTTCGTAAAGTCCTTTTAATGAGCACGAAGAAATAGACAATAGCAAAATAGTAGGAATGATAAGTTTGCTAATTCTGGCCATGATATAATTCCTATCAAAGGGGGCTGTGTTTTTTTTTAACGGTTACGTTCAATAGGCGAATATGTCTTTGTTATCGTTTGTTCGCTCCTATTTTACTTTTTTTCCACAATGAATGCAGAACTTTGCGTTTTCCGTTAATATTCCTGAACAATATGAACATTTTTCGGGCAATTTTTTTCCGCAGTTAGTGCAAAATTTCACTGGGGTGGAAATTTTTGAACCGCAATGGGGGCATTTGTTTCCTGCTCCAAGTGGGCATCCACATCGGCGGCATTTGTCTGCATCAGCATCGTTTGTGGCCATACATTTGGGACAAATCATGATAAATCTCCTATTTAAATAATGCTGGGATGATGATTACTAACAAAATGACTATTGGGACGATAATAAGGACTGCTAGTTGTAAACCCCATACCCACGGTTCTTTGACATAGCAATCATTTTTATCCATATATTGTCCCTTTCCAATTTTATAAGCGTCAATAATGACAAGTATTTCATCAATGATAATTGCGAGACTACCCGCAATAGCCATAACAGGATGTATTACAGAAAGAATTATTCCTGCTGCACCAAAAATGGCCTTAGTTATGCCTTTTGATAAATTTCCACAATAGAAATCATGGAAACCAAGCAATCCTCCGAGCAACCATAATATCCCTACGATTCCGGAATTTTTTTCGGATTCTTCTCCATCTTGATCTTCGAAATGGAGATTGGATGTTGGGAATTCGTCAAAAGGGTTTTTATTTTGTATAATAGTCTTTGGGGGTTCTTCGTTGGCTAAGCGTTTTCCGCATTCGTCGCAGAATTTCGCGTTCTCTGGAAGATCCTTTCCGCAATTAGGGCAAAACATGTTTTTGACTCCTTTGTTGTTTTATTTGGTCGAAATCAGTGTGTGAGTTCGCTTTTGTTCAACAAAGAGCTTTGCCAGTTTTTGTAAGGAAACAAAAAAGGCGTAGATCGTTGCATTTATCCATACGGGGCTCTCGACTGCCTCAAAGCGATAAACGCAAACGACCCACGCCCCATAAGGGCTGTTGCCCTTGATCTACGCGACCAAGAATCAGCTAAAAAGCTGACATAACAAACTGAAGCACACCGCAAAGCGGCGTACCTGCGTGAGCGTCTGCCTCGTTCTCGCTTTGTGAAATGGTCGAGATTTCGTATGGAGAACAAGAGCAAAAACTCTTTTACTCTTTAAATATAGCTTCAAAATGCGCAAAATGTCAAAAAAAGTGTTTTTCGGGTGAAAAAAGATCGTCTTGATAGAAAGAGTAATGATTTGTTAATACATTTTCGTTAAAATTTATTGACTTGTAAATGCAAATTGTGTATATTTACGGAAAAAGGAGCTTGACTATGGCTACGCTGCAAATGAGGGTCGATGATGACCTGAAAAAGAAGTCGGATGATTTGTTTCAGTCTCTTGGCATGGATACCTCTACGGCTATCCGTATTTTCTTGACTTTTGCCATCGAACATAACGGTATTCCTTTTGATGTTCGCCATGCCCCCGAAGACTTGTCTTTGGAAAAGGCTATTGAAGATACCCGTAGTCGCAAAAATCTCCATGGCCCTTATGCCACTGCGGCAGATGCTGTTGCCTCTATGCTGGAGGAATAGTCTTTGTTCCAAATTAAGTACACAAGCCGCATGAAACATGATGTCAAGGTCATGAAAAAACGTGGTAAAGACTTAAATAAATTAATCGCTGTACTGGATAAGTTGTCGAAAGGTGAACCACTTCCGCCTAACAATCGAGATCATCAGTTGGTTGGAACTTTGTCCGATTTTAGGGAATGCCATATTGAACCGGATTGGCTTTTGATGTATCAGATATTCAACGATGAATTGATTCTTTCGGCGACTGCGACTGGCTCACATTCGGATTTATTCGGGAAATAGGTTGACAAAAAAAGAGGTGTTCTAAGAACACCTCTTAAAATTTAGATCCTTCGACTACGAGGCTTGCGCCTCTCCGCTCAGGATGACACAATCCGCATTCGCGGCTTTTGTCACTTCAGTTCCTTCAGCGCAGCCTCGTTTTTGGCAATGATATCTTGCTGCGTTGCGAGCTTGGTGCGTTCGGCGGAGTGACTGTCGCTAACTAAAATCGAGCGTCGGTCTTACTTAAACGGATTCACGACTTTTACGCCGTTAATCGTTTGCCCGTCGTTCAAGTCTTCTGAATAAATCGTTGTGCAACCGCATGCCTTTGCGGATGCCAAAATAAGAGAATCCCAAAAAGATAGCTGAGACGCTTCACTAATGTCTATCGCCGCCAACACATCGTTTACGGTGTTGCTATGGACTGGAATGATGTCGGAGAATTGCTTGACAAATGATCCGGCATCTTTCTTTGATGCAATCAGTTTCTTTGTTGCTGCGTTGTAAAATTCCTGCAAGGTTTGCGTGGAAATAATTGCGTCATCATTTTGGACCAAGGTGGCAATCAAATCTCTGGCGGTGCGTTGCTTGGCTTTGTCCTTTTCGTCAACTGAATATACAAGAATGTTTGTATCCAGAAAGCAACTAGCGGTCATAAAGCTCCTCGCGTGTCCAGGACTTTCCGGCAGAGTTTAAGTGGAGCTTGTCAGCCAAGTTGAAAATATTGTCCAAAGAGCCGTTTTTCGTAGTTGCGGTTGCAGGTGCTTTCAGCTTTTCCAAAAGAATGGAAATGACGAAAATCGTCTCTTCGTTAGAAAGGGACGCTGCTCGTTTTGTGAATTCCGCAACCATGGCTTCGGACATAGGAAACCTCCATTTACGTTATCAATATATATTTTTTGACAACGATAGTCAATAGACCAATGTGGGGGATAAAAAAGAGGTGCCCACGTTGGACATCTCTTTCTAATAACGTCATTGCGAGCCCCGAAGGGGCGCGGCAATCCAGACTTGATTTACTTCAACTCTTTAAGCGCCGCCTCATTTTTAGCAATGATGTCTTGCTGAGTAGCGAGCTTGGTGCGTTCGGCGTTTACCACAGCTTCGGGAGCGCCGCTGACGAATTTTTCGTTCGAGAGCTTGCGTTCAATCGAAGCGGCGAATGCCTTGGCCTTCTCGATTTCCTTTTCCAAGCGGGCGATTTCTGCAGCCGGGTCGAGGATACCTTCCAGCGGGATGTAGAGTTCGCCGCCGGGCACCACGGCGCTGGCGCTGAACTTTGGCTTTGCGGCCTTCACGGCGACACTCAGGTCAGAGAGACCCGAAAGCTCGGTGATGATTGCCATGCAGTCCTTCACACTTGCTTCCGTTGCGGCGTCGTCCACGCTCACCACGGCGCTGAGCTTGGTGGCGGGGCTCACGTTGTAGCGGCCACGCACGCCACGCACGCTTTCCACCACGGCGAATGCCTGGTCGAATGCGGCTTCGATCTTTGCGTCGATGAGAGATTCGTCGGCCTTGGGCCATGCGCGGCTGATCACCATTTCGCTGCCCTGGAACAGGATGCTGTTGAGCTCTTCGGTAATGAACGGCATCACCGGGTGCAACAGGTCAAGCACGTTCTTCAGCACGTAACTGAGGATGGCCATGGCGTTCTTCTTTTCGGCGGTGAGCGTTTCGCTGTTGATCACGGCCTTCTTGATTTCAAGATAGCTGGAGCACACGTCGTCCCACACGAAGCGGTACAGGAACCCGGCGAGTTCGGCGAAGTGGTATTCTTCGAGCATGCGGGTGGCGTCCTTGATGGTCGTCTGCAGGCGGCTAAGAATCCACTTGTCTTCCAGTGCGAACAAGCTCTTGTCCATCGGAAGCTCGGCGGCGAGAGCGCCGGCCTGTTCGAGCTGCGGGTAAAGGAAGCGGCAGGCGTTCCACAGCTTGTTGCTGAAGTTACGGCCGATTTCGAACTTTTCGCTGGTGTTGATTTCGCGGCCATCCGGCTGCTTTTCCTTCTTCACCGGCAGGCGCACGTCCTGGTTGTCGGTGCAGAGGCTTGCCATCACAAAACGCAGAGCGTCGGTACCGTACTTCTCTTCGATATCCATCGGGTCCACGCCGTTACCCTTGGACTTGCTCATGGTCTGGCCATTGCCGTCCAGAATCTTCGGGTGGATGTACACCGTGTGGAACGGGACCGTGCCCATGTTTTCCTGGCTGAAGAGCACCATGCGGGCGACCCACAGCGTAATGATGTCGCGGCTCGTCACGAGCACGCTGGTGGGGTAGTAGCGCTTGAGCGTGTCGGTGTTTTCCGGCCAGCCCATCGTGGAGTGCGGCCACAAACCGCTGGAGAACCACGTGTCGAGCACGTCTTCTTCCTGCTTGAGTTCGTGACCCGGCACGGCGTCAGACTTCAGGTCTTCTTCCTGGCTGCACACCAGGTAGCCGCCGTTTTCGGCCTTGTAGAAGTAGATGTCGTCGCGGCCCGCGAATGCGGCCTTCAGTTCATCTTCGCTTGCGTCCGTGTGCCAGATAGGAATGCGGTGGCCCCACCAGAGCTGACGGCTGATGCACCAGTCGCGCTTTTCGGCGAGCCAGTCCAGATACTTGTTGGCGTAGCGTTCGGGAATAATCTTGATTTCGCCCGACTTCACGGCGTTCATCGCGTTTTCGGCGAGCACGTCCATCTTCACGAACCACTGGTCGCTGAGGTACGGCTCAATAACGGTCTTACTGCGGTCGGAGTGACCCACGTCCATTTCGTGGTCTTCCACCTTGATGAGGAGTCCGAGTTCTTCGAGGCCAGCCACCACGGCGTCCCGGGCGGCCTGGCCCTTGAGACCCTGGAACTTGCCGGCGTTCTCGTTCAGGCTGCCGTCGTCGTTCATGATGTTGATCATCGGGAGCTTGTGACGCAGGCCCGTTGCATAGTCGTTGGGGTCGTGTGCGGGCGTCACCTTCACGGAACCCGTACCGAAGTCCTTGTCCACCAAGATGGCGTCGGCAATTACCGGGATTTCGCGGTCAACGAACGGCACCTTGAGCATCTTGCCGATGAACTGCGCATAGCGTTCGTCGTTCGGGTGCACGGCGAGGGCCGTATCGCCCATGATGGTTTCCGGACGGGTAGTCGAAACGGGGATAAATCCCGAACCGTCGGCCAGGGGATACTTGAACGTCCAGAAGTGGCCCT